>PBSY01000059.1 GCA_002726915.1 Verrucomicrobiales bacterium
CAAGCGGGTTGAAGTGCTGATCGTTGTACCAGCCACGTCGGTGTTGATGATGCTGCTATCGCCCTCACGATCAGCGAAGTTGACGTTCGCGAGAGCATCAAGAAACCAGACGCTGTTGTCTCCAACAGAAAGAGGCAAGAACCCGCCAATACCGGCTTGATTCGGTGTTCCAGCTCCTTGCAATGCGCCTTGAAACCCAATGGTTGGCTTGACCACATCCTTAAGGCTGATGCTCATCACCCCAAGGTCATCAGCACTGCCTTCTTGAGCAATGGCAGGAAGAGAAGCAACAGAGATGGCAGAAGCCAACAGCCCTAGGGAGAGACGACGCAGCATGGGGCGTTGATTTATTGCGTCAAGGATGCCTTGCTTGTGTTGCTGCTGCCAGCTGCAGTAGGCAGTTTCAGCTTTGCTTCTCTTCAGAAGGCAATAAAAAACCCCGCTCGTGGCGGGGCTAGTGAATATTTAGTCTGTTACACAACCTAATGATTGCTAACTGAGGCTTCTTATCAAACGTCGATCACATTTGGTTCGGTGCCATCCTCAAGAGCAGCGAGATGCTCTCTGATCTGAGCCATTTGCTTACGTTGCTGCTGCTCGATCAAGTTGGTGTTCATGATCCGGAAGCATTCGCCAATCGCTGCTGTTCTGGCGTAGGCCTTGTTCTTGCGATCAAGAGCAATCTGAACCAACTCATCCGCTAACCGCGGTGCTGCGTTGGCCAGGACGTTATTGGCAGTGTTCAGGTTTTCCCTGACCACACGTTCAACAAACTCCGACGCCCTGGAGTCTTTATTGAAGTGGCGACGCAGTGTGCTGCTGGTTATTCCCACAGCATCAGCAGCACTGTCCCAATCACTGCCGGAGGCCACCAGTGTCAATGCTGTGAGCAATTTCGGCTGCAGTGGTTTCTCTGCCATGGACAGCATCATTCCCCTGTGATGCCCCATTGGGCACGGGCTTGAGCGATTGCCTGATCTGACAGTGGCGACGCTGCCAAGCGCTCCAGCAGTGATGCTTCGTTGAACTGTTGGTGCCGGGCCCGTTCGGCTTCGTACTGAGCTTTTTCCCTGGCTCTGGTGGCTTCGCGAGAGCGCTCAATGATGCTTTCTCGCGTCTTGTCAGCCTCGGCTGCATACGCATCCATATGTGCAGCTCGAAGCGCTGATGCGTCTTCTGGATTTACCTTACCGGTGAGCAATCGTTGCTGAACATCAGCAGGAAGCGGTGCACCGTGGCCTCCAAACATGTTCTGCCAAAGCCCTGTATTGCGCTCACGCATAGCAAGTGAGATCGTCATCGACAGGTCTTCTGGTTTGGTTGGCATAGCAGGCACTTCTTCGCCTAGAAATAGGCTTTGATAAGTGCTGACAAATGCCTGAAGGTGATCACTTGTAGTCAACATCAGAATTTCGGCTGACGTTGGTAGAAGAGAGTTTTTATGCCAGGACTTTGCTGATGTCGAAGACTTGCAGGTTTTACTCCCTCCATCTTCCATTTTCGGAATGCACGTATTGCCCAGCTTTCCTGAGACTTGCTGTTATACGGATACAACATGCGAGCACAGGAACTGCATTGGCTCATCAATGCCCACTCCTGAGGAGTGAGATTCCATTCGCCCTGTCCTTCTTCCAATGTAAATAGAAAGATCTGAGTCAATAGTAATGCTTACCACAAGTCTTGAGCGTGCTACATTAAACTCACTTAGAAGTTACGGTGTTTCAGTAAGTTCTAGGCGGTACGATTAAGATAAGAAAATCTGCTACACCGCCCCCCGTCTAATCGCGATATGCGATAACAACAATGCTTATCTTAAATACATAAAAAATACCGAGTATTAATAAAAGTAATAGTGATAATTATTTTGCATAATTGCAGAAATAGCAATACTAATTAGTTGTCACCAAGTGGCAATAAGCGGCTTGGAGCTGCTCTAATAAGTAAATGAGCACAGTCCTCTTAAAGACTGGCTCGGAACCTAGACAATCTGATTAATTATGAAGGTCGATCGCTCTGGCCAAAGCCAGATACTTGATGACCGACAGCTCGACCTGCTGGTAGAAGCGTTACCAGTTGGACCGCATCGGATCATCTGTCTTATCTGCAGGTACACAGCCTGTCGGATTACAGAATCTTTGAAGTTGCGGTGGGGTTATGTTTCTGACGATGTAATCCTCTTTCCCGCTGGCATCACCAAGACCAGCAAGACCAGAGAAGTCGATATTCATCCAGTGTTGGCTCAGGCCCTAACCCAGTGGAAAACCGAATGGTCCGATTATCAATTGAATGGTAGGAGCATTCATGAAAGGCTCAATTTAAATCCAAGCTCATTGCCGGAATCAGATCATTTTCTGTTTCCAGGCTTGACTGCTGGTGATCACATGAAACGCCAAAGTTACGACCGTGTTTTACGGCGCACTCTTAATGGACTTTCTATTAAGGGCGCATCAACGCATTCCATGCGTCGGTCCAGTCTCACAAAACTGGCTGATCACGGCGTTCCACTTCGGCATGTCATGCAAATCTCCGGGCACCAAAGCTTGGATTGTTTGAGTAAGTATCTGGGCTGCACTCCTAAACAACGGAGAGCTGCCGTTAACAGTCTATGAATGGCCCCATTAGGGGCCTTTTTATTACTCTTCTCTTGATCTCTCGATCATGATCCGCAGCTGCCATTCGTTGTCTTTTGCATAAGGCGGTTCTTCATCGCCTTCATGCCATAAAGCCGTCGTTATGGTCGGCGGCCTCCTTGCTTTACCGACCTGCTTTGCCTTACGGAGCAAACGCTCTAATTCACGACTGTTGTCCATCAGGTTTTTCCCCCTGATGAACGGCGAAACCAGAATCTCGATTTTTCAGTCCTACGCCCTGTGGTCTCTCGCGAAGAAAGAAATAAAGGTCTTTCTTTCCTTTCTTCTCTTACTTCCATGCAGCGCAGGGCGTTTCGCAGAAAGGTTTCATCCGTTTGGATCCATTCTTTCAATTCTTCCCCTTCTAAGGGGGGGACAAAGAATGCAAAGACAGGACAGGGCCATTCTGCGAGATGCATTGCAGCGCAGGAAAGTCCGAAAGAATCCTTAGAAAGCACCGTTCAGCCCTCTGATGTAGTTGCGCCCGTCTTGGGTCAACTCCAACAATCGTCTGCGCTGTGCGCCTGAGGTTCCCGAATCATCCCGGTGAGCAGTGATGAAGCCTTCATCACCCAGCTTGGTCACCCAAATCATGCAGTTGTTGTAGTCGGCGGTTTCCCGGTTGTTGCAGTCATTTTTAACCTGCACTTTTGGCCGACATAATTTCGCCGCCTTCATCAGTTCGAGCAGGGCGTGGGGTTCTTCTTTGTTATCGAACAGCTCAGCCATGGTGATCAGCATTGCGGCCACCGACTTCGGTGGCTCTTGCAGTTTTGATTGCCTCTCGGCCTGCTTGTTCTGCTCAAGCTTCTTCAGCGACCATTCTTCGAATGTGGCCGCCTTGCTGAGGGATCCATCGGATTCCATCAGAGCCACGATGTCGAAGGGGGGCCCGGATCTCATCTCTCGAACGACGCGCCTGTAATGGCTCATCTTTTGAGGGATGCCGTTCTCATCCTCGAGATGATGAATTGATATGGCTCCATTGGTGGCACCGGTTATGCCGTTGTGGCCTGAAGAGGCGTCTTTGCCTGTTCCGCCGCTTTTGCTGCCGTGGTGCACCAACACCAAGGTGCCACCGGCATCGATTGCAGTTTGCTTGAGGTCATAAACCAGGGTCGCCATCTGGGCCGAGTTTTCATCGACACCAGTGCTTGTACTGATCGAGCGCAGGCTGTCGATGACGATCACCGCGCCTGGGTGAGTCTTAACGTCTCGCAGCAGCTGATCCAGCTGGTCTGCAGTCAGTCGAAAACGCTGTGACCACAGCAGCTTTGGGTGCTCGTAGATGGCTGCCGCTTTCATCATGTCTACGGTGTCACCAGCACTTTGATCGTCAGAAACGAAGATCACCCAGGGCACCTGACCGCAGGGCTTACAACCCAAGCAATCAGTGCTCAGGAGAAGGCTTTTGACGACTGCGATGGCTGCCCTGGTCTTCCCGACTTTGGGTGCGCCCACAATCAATGTGGCGTCCTTCGCTGGAATCAGTTGAGGGATGCACCATTCGACCGTTGGCGTCGGCATCGCCGCCCGGTCCTGATGGTTCAACGCCTTGTAAGTGTTGCCGTTCAGACGGTCATGAGCCTCGAGCACTTTGCTCTGAAGCTCAGGATCCTTGAGGTGTTCCTTAAGGTCCAGCCGTTTGCGAATGTCCCGCAAGATCACAGTGCGGTGAAGGGTGTTCCGGACCTTGAGTCCGAACCATCCGATATAGCGGTCTAGGACTTTCAGCCTGAAGCTGATTGTGCTCGGAGTTTTCCGAGTTTTGGAACGGGTGGATCCTTTGCACTGCGATGGGTTTGCCCCGAAGCCCTTGAACTGTTTTGACTTTGAGAATGACCAACGCCAGTGGTTATTTTTCTCTGCCCAATGCCTGATGTCTTGCAGAAGCACCGGCTTACTTTTATCGCCGGTCCCAATGTCGGAAGCCTCGGCATAATGCCGATCACGACAGTCATCAAGACCTTCCAGGCCGAGGTTTTTACTGTTGATGCAGAAGGTGTCGAACAGCTCTTCGGGTGTGCCGTCGATGTCGTATCCGAGTTCCTGTAGCTGGGCATAACCAGCCTGCAGACACCGACTCAAGTAATACGCACGAAGCGGTCGCCCTGTCCCCTCACCGGACTGCTGTCCATTTGTGATGCGTTCAACATTGGCTTTGGCGATCGCCAGAGTTAGCGGAATTGCAACTGAAAGCTCAGCTGGGGTTGGATACATGCCCTCGATGACCTCATCACCAGGGCTCGGCTGACGCCAAATGCTCTCACTGCTTTTGACCTTGGGTGATTCGTCTAAATCGGGGCAACGATTGAGAATTTCATCCAGCCGGTACCGCTTGCCGGTGACGTTAATGAGAGCACCTCGCTTCCCAGTTTTGGGATGGATGCCACCGACCAGCCTTGCTGGTTGATGTGGTGACCACAGCGAGTGGTCTGTTTTCACGCCGGGGTGAGCATCCTCGATGGCTTTGCTCAATGCCCTGCGTCCATGCATCACGTCATCCACTGGATACGTGGTGTCCAGGACGAAATACGACCAGACGGATCTTCCGCCCGTGTCGTGCATGAAAGTCGGTTCAGGCAGTCCCGCTTTCGCAGGGGCTGCAATCTGTTCTTCCCTGCTCAGACCCTTGTCGACTTCGAAGAACAGCACCTGTCCTTCGGTGATTTCTTGGATGTCATCGCGGCCCGGCTTGCACTTCACCCGGGTGCCGCCGGGGCAACTGATGAACCCAAGATTTTTAGTGTCGCAATTGAGCTTTGCTTCAACCGTTGCCCAAGGACGTTCACCGTTCTTCGCTGCAGCGGTGACGGCTGCCCAGTCGTAATTCTTCTGACCTCTGGCACGGGCCGGCACAAACTTATTGGTGTCGCCGTAAGCGCAAAGAATCACTGGATCCGTCGCACCAATGCCACAGAGGCGAAGCATCTTCGCCGCCATCACGGTGTCGATCAGTGGAGCCGATTCCTTCGGATCCTTAGCTTCACGCTGTTGGCGCCGCCCTCTGATCAAGAGCAGCGCCTCATCTGCAATGGACTGAGGCATTAGCTATCCAGTTCGGTCAGGAGGTCTTCGAGGGCGCTGGGGACGCGCTGGCGCTTGTGATGTTCGACGTTGGCGTAACGGCAGACCTGATCCCAAGTCAGTCTTCGCTTCCCGTCGAATATCTCGCCAACGGGGTTGAACAGAGCAAACCCAATCGCCCTGATCGCCATCGAGCTGGGTGCATCGGTGTAATCACCAAACAGACGCTTATGTGCGGCCTGCAGCACGTCCATCGGCAGCTGCAATGTTCCATGCATCAGCTTTTCTTCGGGCCCGCCGCACCGGGCGTAATCGCGCCAGCGCAGCTGGGCAATGTTCCAGTCCTCGATACGACCCATACGGGTGTAGCGATGGAGGAAGGCTCCCCGGTCAGGCCACAGAGGGTTCACGTTTTCGATGGTGAAATGCCCTGCCAGAGCTTTGTAGAAGTGCTCCCAATCGGAAACAGTCTCCGGAAAATCCCGGGATTTAAGTGTTAGTGAAACCATTAGAATTAAATCGTGGGGTCATAGATGCTTGGCGGCGTCGGGGACCTAACAGAAGACCACCTTCCAACAGGTGGTCTTTGTTTTTATGTGAGTCCTCGGTAATAGCCCTGGGTCTTTGCCCACTGTTCACAGGCAAAGCGAATCACAGTGGATTCGGTCACGCCTTCCGTCAGAGCAGCCGTGCGAAGGAACACGGCCAACTCCCGTGGAAAACGAGCATGCAACATGGTGTTGAGAGGAGCACAGAGATACTCCTTTTCAGCAAATTCACGAACTGTCGTTTTCATTTTGACGATGGCGGCGTCACACATAGTTTAGAAGAATAATGAGATATTATCGTTTTCAATCACTAGAAAATGCTACGGCATCTTTAACCTGATCGAAGAAGATAAATCCTTGATCTGCTAGTGCCTGACGGCATTCTTCGACGTACCAGCCTTTCGAAGCCGTGGAAGTCATGCCTCGTTCCCAATGCTTGCCTTCACGTAGAAAGCCAGTTGACGGCCGCCCATATTTTTTCAACGTGTAGGGCGAAATTCCGAACATCTTGGCTGCAACTGCGGTGGGTAGAAAAGGTCCCCGTTGCTGCTGTTCCATGTTGGTTGTTGCGGCTTACTGATTGACAGTAACAACATTTACGCAGAATTAGATCTATAAAGTATTACTCTAATACTCTACTATTACTCTAAAGATCTATACAGAGTCCACGCGCTAGTCACCGCAGCGACTCTGTACTTTGTTTCAAATTATGACTAAAAATCTTTCCTTAATAGCTCTACATTAGTACTCGAATGTTTTCTGCTAATAGCTAGCCAGGCTCAGGGGTTAAATATCAGTTTGGAGCTGGCGCCGTTTACTCGGTCCTCAGCTTCCTCGTACGCCCTGCTGGTGCCTTCAAGGTCTACGTATTTGGAATATGTATCGCAGTGGGTTTTGTAGCTGTGGCCCATAGCGTTTGCAGCTCGCCGCGGTGGGATGGCTCTGGCAGCTGATCTCAGCGCATAGGCGTGTCTGAAGCTGTAGACGCTGATACGACCTAGACCTGCTTCCTTCGCAGCAGTCTTGAACTCCTTCCAGACATTGTTGCGATTCAGGTAAGTGCTGATCGCACCGCTAACGGCACTATCTGTTGTTCCTAGTGGTGGCAAGAACATTTCTCTGCTCAATGCCATTTCGCGCATTGTACGTAAGGCTATGGAGCAGCCTTTGGGAGAGCAAATAGGAACGTATCGCTCGGGCGTTGAGCCCTTGGAGGTGTGCTTCCTGTAAGTGACCCACAACCCCTTGTAATCACCGTCAGCATTGGATTCCTTGGGGTTCTGTCCGTAGGAAGGACTGCAATACTTCAGCTCAACACCTCGCAGTCCAAAGCAGGCCAGTATTGCGATGACGTTGCTCCATCTGTTGTCGCTAATAGAGGAAAACAGCTTGATGATCTGCTCATCCGTGAGCGGTAAGGCCTGCTTGGCCTGCGGTGCTTGTTCTGAGTTGGGGTCGCTGTCGCCAATATTCTCTTTGACGACAGCACTGTCAGACCGCCACCGTTTCGATGCTCCGCATTTGCTGATCGCAAAGTCGAGGAACTGAACCGTCGCTTCAATCCTTAGCTTCCGTTCTCGAGTGCCTGGCGCACCCTTGCCCTCACGGTTGAAGCGCATCGCTTCCACTGCACCGTTGCCGTTAGTGGGACCGTCCTGCGCTTCCAGCCTCTCGATCAACAATTGCACCCTGCGCCCATCGTTTTTATCGAAGTTGGCTTCCTTGCGGACCTTCCCGTTCTCAAGCTTGAAGGCCTTCCAGCGTTGGAAGATCTCCATCCAGTTGGTGGTCGGCTTCGGTCCTGCCTTGACCTCAAAGTTCAGATTGACCGCATCCCTCAGGCTCAGCCCCTTGTTCAGTGCGGCATTGATGCCGTGGAGGGCGTTGAGGATGTCTCTCTTATTTTCTCGCCGCCACTCAAGTGGCAGAACAGCTGACTGACGTTTGCCTGTGTCGGCCCAGTACCGAAGGACCTCAACGGAGCCTTTCTTCTCCCGGACGCTCCAGCCGAAGCGCTGCTGATCCTTAATGTCCTCGCGGAGATCCAGAACCCACTTCGGTTGTTGCTTGAGCTTTGGCATTGAGCGCTAGGGCACAAAGACATGATGCCCGGGCACAAGATAGGGCACAAGTGGGCACAAGAAGCAATAAACTGCTTGTAGCGGGCACAAGGCTCGCTGGGGCTTTTAGCCGCAAGAACCCTGAAAATACTGGGTTTTTATAACGCCCCCTGGCGGATTCGAACCGACGACCGGCTGCTTAGAAGGCAGTTGCAACCCTTGTTATTGCATGGGATCTGAGGGCTTTCTGGGGTTCGGGGCACAAGGAAGGTCGTTCCTTTACTTGTTGTCGCTCGTTGGCGCTCGGAGCTGTTTGCAGGCTTTTTGGTTTTAACGCACCTAATGCGCTCCCAAGCAAGCAACAAAAACCCCGCTCGTGGCGGGCTGCAATGTCCCTAGCTGACACCCTTATTTTAGCGATCTCGTTTTATCTAATTTCGGCACAATTATGACAGGGAATCGGAGTTGATTACTGCCGCTGAACGAATATTGGCCGGAGTTACCAGTTGTACAGATGCATGACTTAAATCAATTGATGATTAATCTTATGACTGCTTATTGCGCTCAATAGCAATTATGAGCAATCTTCATCATATCCTTTTTTCAATTTATTCTCCTCTGTCCATCCGTTAAGTCCATCAACTAGCGGAAAAATTCCTAACGTAAAAAGAGCCACTACATCATAGCCAGCTAAGCCAGAGACTTGCGCTGCACAACGAGCGGTATCATCGTGCACTCTTAAGCTCCTATTGCTTGGCGTTGATGTCAAGGCATTAATCACAGGAAGTTGTTGAACTTCCTTCTGTAGTGCTGTTGTACTTGGACCACCAAAGCGAACTTTAAGGTCTGCTGAAACTCTTGTGTCGAATGCTTCGTCGTAGGAGATATTTACACCTGCTGTAACTCCACTTGTCATTTCGTAGGCCAAGCGTCCGAGTACGCCAGAACCATCAGCAGTTCCTAGATCACCATTTTGGTAGTAATACCCAACAGACGCATTCACAGCTGGAGTGATGAAATAACCAATATCAAGCCCGTAGGTGTCGAGTGCACCGCTTTGGTAGTACCAGTTGAGCCTCTGCTCGGTATCACCAACAGGAAGTAAGGCATAGGCATTGAAGTTCCAGTCATTGGAAACAGCTTCCGCATTGACTGCCACCTGCTGGAAGAAAGCACTCTTCTCTGTGCCAAACAACGGAATACCGGTATCGGTTCCGCCTGTATTCATCGGGCGGCTGTCATAACCAGCATTCAGCCCATACATCCAAGAGCGGTCTCCATTCAGCCAGCGGTAGCCCAAGCGGGTTGAAGTGCTGATCGTTGTACCAGCCACGTCGGTGTTGATGATGCTGCTATCGCCCTCACGATCAGCGAAGTTGACGTTCGCGAGAGCATC
>PBSY01000060.1 GCA_002726915.1 Verrucomicrobiales bacterium
ATCGGCACCAAGACCGAAAATCTTTTCAACCGCCTCGATCTGACCCTCTGAGCCGGCCTTGATCAGGGCCGTGTTTCCAAAGCTATCTAGGGTATCAATATCGATCCCGGTCTGTATGAAAAGATCTATACTTTCCAGGTCTCTAGCGCGAGCCGCAGGCAACTGGTTACGTGGAGAGATTCCATAACCTTTCCCCTCAAGATTTTGCTGCGTGACGTTCTAGGGATCGCTACGACTAAACAGAAACAGTCCCCAGACTACCAAACTAGAGAGCAATCTTTCTGAAAAAGCGGAAAGCTTAATTCAGTAAACGTTTCTCTTCATCCTAACGCACGAAATGGCGATTGGAGATTACGGTAGTGGCACTCGTTTTTTTAACTTAACCATTTTAAAAACTTAATGATCTAGCAAAATTCCACACCCTAGTGTAACGGGAAAAGTTCTCGACTTGAGATTTTGAAAGTAAACTACCTCATCGTTGGACAAGGCCTTGCTGGCTCGCTCCTTGCTTGGCACTTGTTGAGTCGAGGTCAACGAGTTCTTGTCGTTGATCCAGAGGAAGAAGTCACTTCCTCAAAAGTGGCTGCCGGTTTGGTGACTCCTCTCGCCGGGAATCGTTTTAACATTCCTAAAGGTCTAAGCGAGCGCCTCGACTATGCCCATTCCTTCTACTGGAGTGCCGAAGAAACCACAAGGAGCCATTTTTTCCATCACCAGCGCATTGCCCGCCTCTTCCGCTCAAAAGATGAAAGAGAAACGTGGGAGGCAAGAATTGCCGAAGACCCGGGAGCTTATAAAAAATTCTCAGGTCCTTCCTCACTCCAAAATAATAAGATCTTAGCTCCCCACGGTAGTTTCGAAATGAAAGGTGGCGGCTGGATGGATCTTCCCAAATTCCTCAGCGCAACTCGCTATCACTTGCTGGAGCGACTCGGCTATGCAATTGGGCTTATTGACCCCGACGAAGTTGAAGTCGAGGAGAATTTTGTGAAGTGGAAAAATATCGAGGCTGACGGCATCATTTTTGCTCAGGGCTGGCAGGGCAATCAGAATCGTTTTTTTGACTGGATTCCAATTAGGCCAACGGCTGGTGATATTCTCGACCTCACTATCCCAGAGATCTCCGACGTTTCTCACATCATCAATTCCGGTGGCTGGCTCATTCCAAAAGGCGAAGGTGCTTTTCGCGCAGGATCGACTTACCGCCACGATCTGGACGATCCCTACGGCTACGATGAAGGACGTACGGAAGTGATTAAGAAAGTAAACCAACTCACCCGGGCACCCTTCGAAGTCTCTTCTCAGCGGACTGGCATTCGACCAGTCATCCGTCGCAGTCAGGTTTTCATGGGACGACATCCCTCTCAGTCACGTATATTTTTCTTTAACGGCCTCGGTTCCAAAGGTGTGCTCAATGGTCCGTGGCATGCTAATCGCCTAGTCGATTACATTCTCGACGAAGTCCCTTTGCCAGAGTGTAGTGACATTCGTTCAAACTTCTTTTGATTCGATGGTCAATTCAACCTCCCTGCCCCGCCCTACTGAGATGGCTCACCGCCTCCTTCGGGAGAAGCTACAACCCGGGGACCAAGCTATAGACGCAACCGTAGGCAACGGATATGACACCCTTTTCCTTGCAGAGCAGGTCGGGCCGAAGGGACACGTTTATGGTTTTGATGTGCAGGAGATCGCCATCGAAAAAACTCGCCAACGTGTTGCGGGCCGAGAGAATATTACCCTGCGGTGCCTCAGCCATGACCTTTTGGACAGATACATTTCTGAATCTATCTCCGCCATCACCTTTAATCTTGGCTACCTTCCCGGTGGTGATAAATCAATCACCACGCAACCTCAGACCACGATGGCTGCTCTCAGGAATTCCGTTAAAGTTCTGAAAGAAGGTGGTCTTCTGACAATCGTTGCCTACATCGGTCATGAAGGTGGACTCAGAGAAAGCAATACTGTCGCTGACTGGGCTTCCAGCCTGGACCAGAACGTGTTCAACACGGTTAGGTATGAATTTACGAACCAATGCAACACGCCCCCGTTTCTGATCGCAGTTGAGAAGCGTTAGCTCCTCTTGGCTAAGATAAAACGCTACCTTTTATTCCGAAGCTACCCGCAGCGAAATTCAACCTCTCGCCGCTCTCGGAGGAAGGTTAGTTTTTCTTTCCCTTTTTCCCTCTCGGCTGATCCGACCTGCGCATCGGGTCTTCAGGGACTTGGTAAAAAGCCTGCAGTCGTTCCAATTCAGCCTCAAGCTCTTTGCGCTTACCCGCGTATTCCGGGGAATCGTAGATCGAGTTCATTTCACCTGGATCCTTCTTGAGATCAAAAAGTTCCCCCTCATTAAGATGATAATACTTGATTAACTTGTGCTCGCCATCGGTCACTCCAAAGTGACGGGCTACGCTATGGGCACCGGGAAACTCGTAATAGTGGTAGTAAAAGGTGGTACGCCAGTCACTGGGTGTCTCCCCCTTGAGAAGCGGAACAAGACTTTCCCCCTGCATGTCATCGGGTATCCTAACACCAGCGATGTCGAGAAAGGTCTGAGCGAAGTCGAGATTAGAAACAATATCATTACTGACCGAACCCGGCTCAATGACACCGGGCCACTTGATCAGCAGAGGTGCCTTGAGTGACTCTTCATACATCCAGCGCTTATCGAACCAGCCGTGTTCGCCAAGATACCACCCCTGATCACTGGAGTATATCACGACGGTATTATCAGCAAGGCCCTCCTCCTCGAGGTAATCGAGAACGTCGCCAATAGTGTCATCAACAGACTTGACGCAGCGCAGGTAATCCTTCACGTAGCGCTGATATTTCCACTGGATAATCTCTTTCTCAGACATCGAGCCACGTTTTGCGATGTAGGCCTCGTTTTTGGGTTCATACGCAGCATTCCACGCTTTTGCTTGATCCGGAGTGAGATTGTTTGGAGCTACAAGCTTGAGATCCTTCTCATTCATATGAGTCTTGATCTCCATTGTCTGGTTAGCGGCAGGACTGGCACGATTAGAATAGTCATCAAACAGTGTCGCTGGTTCGGGAATTTCCTGACCATCTAGCCAAGTAAGGTATTTAGGTCCCGGCTGCCAGTTTCGGTGCGGCGCCTTGTGTTGGAACATCAGCATGAAAGGTTTTTCTGGGTCGCGATCACTTTTCAGCCAGTCGAGCGTCTTCTCACCAATGATGTCTGTTGTGTATCCAACGTGGCTACGCTTGCTGGCTTCCGCCTCGATGCCTCCATAGAGCATCGGAGGGTTGTAATAAGGGCCCTGACCCACAAGTACGTCGAAGTAGTCGAATCCCTGAGGCGTCGACTTCAGGTGCCATTTTCCGATCACTGCAGTCTGATACCCCGCAACGTTGAGAAGCTTGGGGAAAGTCTGCTGAGAACCGTCAAAGGTGTTTCCATTTCGAATAAATCCATTCAGGTGGCTGTGCTTACCAGTTTGGATGACCGCACGGCTCGGGCCACAAATACCATTGGTCACATAGCACCGGTTGAACTTTATGCCCTCCTCTGCGATACGATCCATATTCGGCGTAGCAATACGGGTAGCGTCATACGCACTCAGTGCTTGCTGACAGTGATCATCAGTAAAGATAAAAACAATATTGGGACGCGTGTCCTCTGCCGCAGCCGTCATGATCGACAGGACAATTACCAGAGAGATAGTTGAAAGAATCTTCATGGCGCCTTTTTACACGCCGGTTTGAAGTGAATCAATTCGGAAAGAGGAAACTCCTACGGCGCATCCGCGTCGTATTCTCTTTTGGGAGAATTGACTACCGAAATCATTTTGGTAAGTTCTGAATTGGTTTACCGCTCCGACCCATTGCGAATCCCAGAAATAATATTGCGAATGAAACCCACTATTCTCTTAGCGTTCCTGACTCTGTTCCCCTTTTCCTATGGAGATGCAGTAGCGGTCGACTACACGACTGAGATCAGACCGATTCTAAACAAGAAGTGCTATAAGTGCCACAGTGGCCCAAGAGCCAAGGGCAAACTTCGCATGGACTCTCAAGATAGTCTTAGTAAGCGGATTGGCGGTGACGACCCCGCCATCATCCCGGGCAATCCGGCTAACAGTCTTCTCACCATCAAGGCTGGTCTCCCTCGCACTGATGGAGATGCAATGCCACCGCCCCCTGCTCGCGCGCGCGGGGCCGAAGGCATGACCTCAGTTGAACTGAATCTGGTAAAGCGGTGGATCGCTGAGGGCGCCAAGTTTTCAGCTGATGATCCGGATCCTGCCCCAGAAACGACTGCCACTGCCACTGCCACTGCCACTGAATTGCTTGATTGGAATAATACGAAGGGAGTTTCCCTAAAGGCATTCTTCGTAGCTGTGAATGCAACTCACGTAAAACTACGCAAGGATGATGGTTCGGAATTCGTTTATCCGTTGGCGAACCTCGATGCCGCCAGCCAAGCACAAGCGAAGAAATTAGGGGCTCAATAACGAGAGACCCTTTACTCTTTCGATTGCCTAGCCGGACTCAGGCAAGAAGCTCGGCATCACCACACCTTTGACCGGCTGCGCCTCTCCCTTAACTTGGCCAAAGTGTAGCTCACAGTTACGCGCTCCAATTTCGTAGGCAGCCTGCACCAGCAGGTTACAAGACGCCGGCACTAAGAAAACGACGGACTTACCCTTGAAACGCCCGAGCTGTCTACGCAGCATGGCTAGGGCCGCCTTCTCGCTGCGAGCCACTCCCGGGCCGATCATTCGGGATGCCGGGTGATCGACCGAAACAAGAAACCCATCCACATTTCCATCCTCATCCTCTGAGATAACCGTGTGCCAGATTTCGTCCCCTTTTTCGATGAAATAGCAGTAGTCGCGTTCACGCGATATCCCGCTGATCTCAAACTCGATCTGCCCCATCGCGACAAAATCCGACGGACCGGCTTCACGAACAGTGGGCAAGGAGTTGTCTTCTTGTATTTCTATTCCGTTAGATGGAACGTCAATCACCATGTCCTGGTAAATCGAAGTCGGGACAAATCCAGATCGGTTGTAAAGCGAATATGAATCGAGGTTGAGTGCGCTGGACACCAGCCTTAACGGCAACGCCCTTGAATCTGTGTATTCGATAATATGCCTCAGAAGTAAGCCGGCGATGCCATGCCCGAAGTAATTAGGATGCACGTTCATGATTCCGAGGGAAACGTGAGTTTCTCTCGGGTGAAAAAAACAAGACCCAATGACCATCTGGGTCTGTGGATGCTCGACGACGAGACCACACTCCGGATCTAGATCTTCGTAGACTTCTGGAAAGACACGGCAATCCTTCGGGGAGCATTGAAAGATAGAATGACCGGAATGCTGCTGATACCAGCCATTAGTAGAAAGGAAAATCAACTCGGCAACTTCATCGAAGTCAGCAGGCACCATCATTCTCGACGAAAACATGGCTTTGGCTTACAAAATCTCCCGCGCTTTGGCAATTCAAATTCCAGAAGAAGAAGGCCCCAAAATTCCAGTTCCAGATGGAAATGAGGCTTTTGTAATATGAAAAAAATAGGATTAAAAGGAAATCAGCCTTCCTCGCTTGTTCCTACATGACCATGCCACCGTCTACCGTCAGGACCTGACCGGTGATATAGCGAGCTCCGTCGCTGGCAAGGAAAGTTACCGCGTTTGCAATATCGTGAGTCTCACCAAAGGATCCCAGCGGAATCTCTTTCTTGATCTGTTCCTGAACTTCTTCAGTCAGTTCGCCGGTCATATCGGTTACAATGAAACCCGGCGCCACGGCGTTGACACATACCTGGCGACCGGCAAATTCCTTAGCAAGCGCTTTCGTAAATCCAATCAGGCCGGCCTTACTTGCCGCGTAGTTTGTCTGCCCTGCATTTCCCATCAAGCCAATAACAGAACTAATATTAATTATTCTAGCATTCTCTGCCTTCAACAAGCCTCTTTGAAAAGCTTTCACAGCGTTAAACGCTCCCTTTAGATTCGTATCCAAAACCGTATCCCAGTCTTCCTCGCTCATTCGGAGTGCGAGCCCATCGCGGGTCACACCCGCATTGTTCACTAGAATACTTGGCGCCCCCATTTCGGCAGTCACCAACTTGCCGAACTCGATCGTGCTGTCATAATCGGAAATGTCGACCGCATAAGCTTTCGCCGTACCGGGGCCGGCGGCATTTAATTCGTCAGCAGCGACTTGAGAATTCGATTCTGTTCGACTTGCGACAGCTACCTTGGCACCAAGACCAACGAAAGCCCTGGCTATTTCCTTACCGATGCCCCGACCAGACCCGGTCACGACGACAACTCGATCTTCAAATGAACGCATGCGCCGTTAATCTCACAGAGAAACCCGGGCTGCAACGAAAATCCCACTATTTACGGACCAACGATCTGACCTTTAACGGCCTAACCCTTCTTCAGTTGGCAGTAAAAAATCGCTGTTTGGTTCAGGTAAACGGCGCAGTAGATAACCGCGAGAACAACCTTAATTTGCGCCTCTCGCTGCTATCTTATGACTAAATTATTCCTTCTCCGACGATTCTCATGAGTCGGACTGCCGCGACTATCACACCCCTAGAATCCAAAGGTTAGCCGAGATCCGAAAATCGATCTGACCTAGGGAAGCACCCTGATGCGACACGGGAAATAGAGGGACCCTCGATGATGCCGGGGGCGAAAGTATCAGCAATGAATTAGATCGCTTCCGCTTCAGCTCGGTTCTTGAGAATCCGAATCTCCTAAATCCAATTCTACTTGGGACGACTCTTCCTTCTCATAGCTGGCTACAACAAGGCCACTGAGAAACTTATCTGGATCTTCGAGAGCGCTCGAGGGAATCGGAAAAGAATCCTGCCCCGTATTCTTTTTGATCAATTTTAGACCAAACTGGTAGTCCCGGAAGGACTCATCGCAGAGTTGGAGGACACTCTGACCCCGTTCTTCAGCAAGACTAGCCAGGCGAGTTACCGTATCGCTCTCGAAGGCCAACTTAACGCCATAATCCTGCTCGAACTTACGTTTAAAAGCCGCCAGCTCTGAGACAACCCGCGAATCCGCAAAGGTTTCAGCTTCGCTGAGAATGGTGGCCAAAACCTCGGAAGGCTCGTTTACGAGATCACCATCTACCGTCAATTCGGTTACACTGGTCCCGGGTAACTCAAATTTGAAGTTGCGCAGTAATCGTTCGCAAACCGTCATGAGCCCGCGGGCACCCGTTTTCTCCTCAGCCGCCGCTGCTGCAATCATCTCGAGTGCACTATTTTGAAAATTCGCCTGAATTCCAAATGCTTCAAACTCTCTTTCATACTGGCGAATAAGGCTTCCCTCAGAGTTTTTCATGATCTCGAAAAGATCTTCTTTTTCAAGGTGCTCACAGACTACCCGGACCGGAAGTCGGCCAATAAATTCGGCCTCAAATCCAAACTCAATAAAATCCTGAGTCCCAACTGCCTCTTTGAGTGCCGCTTTTTCAGCTTCAGTTGTCTGTTCTGCCCCAAACCCGATAGCACCCTGCCTCAAACGTTTCTCGACAATTTTTTCGAGGCCGGAAAAAGCGCCGCTCACGATGAAGAGAATGTGACGCGTGTTGATCGTGTCCTTGCTCGGCTTGCCTCGCCCCTGATCGAACATCGCCTGCATCTGCGACTGGATATCCTGTGGATTGCGCACTTGAACTTCCGTTTCTTCCATCAGTTTCAACAATGTCGTTTGCACCCCGCGACCGCTCACATCACGGCCGCCCGTCGCAGAGGACGTCGCGATCTTGTCGATTTCATCGATGTAGACGATACCGTATTCGGCCAGTTCCACATCTCCATCAGCCTTTCGAACCAGCTCCCTGACTAGGTCATCGACGTCAGCGCCAACGTATCCCGTTTCCGAAAATTTCGTCGCATCCGCTTTGACGAAGGGGACTCCGATTAGTTCGGCAATGTGCTTTACGAGATAGGTCTTACCAACACCGGTCGGCCCTACCACAATTACATTTTGCTTAGCGAATTCGATTCTCTCTGCTGCCTGAGAATCGCCAACTACGAGTCGGCGGAGGTATTGAGCGTGATTGTAGTGATCACAAACCGCAATCGACAATGCCTTCTTTGCCTCGTCTTGCTTTATCACAAATCGATCGAGGTGATGCTTGATCTGTCTCGGAAGAAGATCAAAATCAAAAACATCGGCCCTTTCTTTTTTCGGGTCATGGTTTTCGCCGCTTGAAGCCGGGGTTGGCTCAGAAGGAAACGGACTTCCGCTACTAGGCATCGCTGAAAAGGACACGTTATCGCCAAAATTCGACTTCAGAAAATCAGAAAGCTTTCGGGAAATCTCATTAGGATCAGGATATCCCGGGGGTGGAATCTCTTCGTCTTTGTCTGACATAACTAAAATCAACAACTAATAATACGACGCTACTGCCATCTTTGGCTCCCACGATTACAACCACACTCTTTTTTTGTAGGGAGCTTAGGGACTCGGAGCCGAGAGAACCATCAGCTTCACCCAACGCTCTTCAAACTCTGGAGAGCCCGCCCGAATAACTTCGGAAATACGGCTCACCGGCTCATTTTGACCCGTTGATAGCGCAAAAAATAGAACATTCTCCCACGCCTCTTGAGTCGCCGGCGTAAAGGGCGGTAGCAACTCTTCAGCTGCCTCTACAAGCCAGTCAGGAGCAAATTCAGAAACCGCGACCTCATTGGGCCCAAAACCGAGATCAACCACGAAGACAGAAGGGTCCGCCGAAGTGATTTCTGCCTCCAAGGCAATGCCCTCCCTACGGCGAATTACTCCCTGATAGGAAGATGCTCTCAGCTGAGCCGAGAGCATCCGTAAAAATCCCTCGGCCCGACCAAAGCCCAGCACGAGCTCATTCCTTATCTCCTGGGCCGACCACGACTTCAGGGGTTCGGCCTGAAGTTTATCAATTGCTTCCGAAAATTGATAATTCGCGCCATAGGATTCTAAGGAGGACAGAAGCTGTCTCAGCCGCTCTCTTTCCAGCAACTCTTCATCAGACATTTTTTGCTCAGCGAACGGATCGACCGCGCCCGCCTTTGGAACAACCTCAGGAATCCCGGGGTCAGGTTGTTCCATCACTACGGCCGCTGGAGGATCGTCTACGGCTTCTCTCTCGTCCACGATCAGCGCATCAATTTCATCGATCCTCATGAGACGAGACGTTATCAATCGCCGAAGTGACCCACGCGTCTCGATTTCATCGAGAGCGGCAGTCAAGGATTTGCGATCGGACTTCAACGAATCCGCCCCGTTCTTCCGTGCTGGGTTAGGGAGCTCCTCGAGGCGCTTATGGTCCCGCCGAAATACTTCTACACTGGACTTTAGTTCATCAATCCAAACAAAGCCTTCGGGGGGCTGGCTCACGGCAAACTTTTCCAACAGTGCGATGCCGGACTCAAAGTCTCCCATCTGCCAGTTCTTTACCCCGGCAGCAAGAAGACCCACAGAATCAATGGCGTCGGCTTCAAAAAGGATTGTGCTTTTCATGAGAGGAAGATCTGAAGCGAGCAGATCAGATGCCCTCTGTAAAAAAGCGACAACGTCCCCGACTCCCTCTTCCTTGGCGGGATCGATTGAGGAAATATCCGCGAAATACGCCCTTGAATCAGCTTCTTCACCCAGAAGCAGCTGAAGCGTTCCCGCAAAAAAATGACTCCACATCTGGGTGGACGGTGATAGCGACGATGCGCTAGTCAGTTCGCTGAAGATATTGAAAGCCTTCCTGAACTCACCTTTCACAAGTAGCTCTCTTCCCCTGAGGAACTGAGCCGCATTCGATTCGGCTCCAGCACTTATGATCCCGCCCTCATCAGCCCCAACAGTGAAGTCATCAGCTTTCGAGGATGACTTGTTCTCTTTAAGGCTAAACCAAAGGACCGCAGCAACAGCCAAGAGCCCTGAAAAAGCCCCTGCCACCAACCAGGGATTTCTCTGATTTGTTCTCGAAGATCTCGATTTGTTACGATCGACGCCAAACGCTCTCTTCTCGATATCAATGATCTCAGCTAGCAACAAATCATACGATTGTGGGCGAGCCTCTGGCCTGTAAGCCATCATGCGCTCAATTAGTTTTACGGTTGCTTTTGAAGAGGCGGGGGCTTCGGCCTTGAGATTCAGATCAGCAGTCTTTATTTGCTTCAGTTCCTCCATCGAGGGCGTGTTAGCTTCAAATGGTGGCTTGCCGGTCAGCGCGTGATGCAAAGTCGCCCCAAGGCTGTAAATATCTCCAAGGTAAGTGTCAATCTCACCATCCAGCTTCTCTGGAGGAACATAGTGGGGTGTCGCCCAGAGATCCTCGGATTCATCATCACCACCCTGCTGAACAGCAAGACCAAAATCCACTAACTTCGAAGTGCCCTCTTCAGTTACCAGCATGTTCCCAGGCTTGATGTCACGGTGGATTAGACCTTCGTGATGCGCTGCTTTCAATCCAGCCACTACATCGTGGGCGACATGCAGGACATCTTTTTCGGAAAGAGCTCCTGATGTAGTGATCATCTGCTCTAGGCTAGTTGCTTCGACCAGCTCCATCGCGATAAAGAAATAGCCGTCTTCGTTACCGACTGTATAAACCTTCACGACATTGGGGTGGAGAATAGATGCAGTGAGTTTCGCCTCGCGTTCAAACATCGCAGTCAATGCGCTATCACGGCTTAATGACTGGTGAAGCACCTTCAGGGCAACCTCCCGCCCTAAGTGCACGTCAATAGCCTTAAAAACCTGACTCATCCCCCCCTCTCCCAGCAACTGGGTAATCTGGTATTGACCCATCCGAGTACATACTCGGATCGAAGCCCCGCAATGAGGACACTCGATTTTCATGTATGGGGGCAGCCCCGATACATCAAGCGAGTGCTGACAATCGGGGCACTGGCTGATCGAGGGCACCTTTTCAGGTGAATTTTGCATAGAACGGGATAGACACCCATTGTCTAGGAGCGCCTTACGTCCTAAGCTTATCCCCCGCGGTTTACAGGTCCAGTCAATTCACAGCTCAATATTTTAATTCCTTTGATAATCACGATAAATCTTTCAACGGGTTGCCTCCAGCCGATCTCCGCGCTAAGTTTGCGCAGTGCTTATGGGAGAAAAATCTGGAACCGTCTCAGTCGGGGACTATCAGCTCGGTGGTGAACGCCCTCTCTTTATTTTGGGGCCCTGCGTTATTGAATCAGAGGCCTTCATCCGAAAGATAGCTTTACGAATTAAAGCAATCGCTGATGATGCGGGAGTCGACGTTGTCTTTAAAGCTAGCTACGACAAGGCTAACCGCAGTTCTATCTCTTCTTTCCGCGGGATTGGCTGCGAAGAAGGTTGTCGCCTTCTCTCCAGCGTTGGCAAAGAACTAGGCGTTCCCGTCACGACCGATATTCATACCGTTGGCGAAGCAGCAATCGCAGGCGAGTATATCGACATTCTTCAAATCCCAGCCTTTCTTTGCAGACAGACTGATCTGATCGAAGCCTCTGCGCGGACCGGGAGAGTTGTGAATGTGAAAAAAGGCCAATTTCTCGCCCCGTGGGACGTTAAAAATATAGCAGACAAGCTGGATGCGTTTGGTTCCGAGAATTACTTTTTCACTGAACGGGGAACCAGCTTTGGTTATAACACCCTCGTAGCTGATATGAGATCCATTCCCTGGATGCAGGAAGACGGCCTCCGTGTCGTTTTCGACGCCACCCACTCAGTGCAAAGACCCGGTGGCGAGGGAGCTTCAAGCGGAGGCGACGGCTACTTGGCTCCCGTTCTTGCGCGTTCCGCAGTCGCCGCTGGATGCGATGGTGTATTCTTAGAAACTCACCCAAATCCGGAGGAGGCCCTGAGCGACGGGCCGAACCAAGTTCCCCTTGAGCAACTTGGCGAGGTACTCGCTCAACTAAAAGCACTTTATAGTCTAGTCAGACGCACTCCTGATACATGAGGCATTTTTTTTGGAATATTGGAGGAATAATAGGCATATCCTGTATTTGCCTAATGCCTCACGACGTTGTATCGAAGGATGATCCTGCTCCTGAAGGCGCCAGCCTGGCTGTAGAAGCAGCATTCCCGCCAGAGATAACAGCAATGTTTCCAGTCGGACGTATTTTCAAGGGCGTCGCTATTCCCTCCTACACAGGAGAAAATCTCAAATCGCTGATGCGAGCTTCATCGGTGACCCGTGTCGATGAACGCTATCTCGATCTCACTGATCTAATTGTGCTTGTGTACGACAGCAGTGAGAAGGCAGAAACCACTATCTCAATGGAACAAGCTGCTTACGACATGCAAACCGGTGAACTACACAGCAAGACCCCATCAAGAATTGAACAATCCAAATTTGTAATGACAGGCGACAAAATGATTTTTCACCAGCAATCTCAAGTCAGCAAACTTAAGGGCAATGTCAGGGTAATTATTCCTGATGCAAATAAATTAGGCCCAAGCATGGGGATACCATCTTCAAAGTGACCATCACGGAATCTTATAGCCAAACTGATTTAATTCATGAAATTCTACCATCTCTGCCCGACCCTATCACTGCTCGCTATTTTGGCGTTTCCGCTTCAGGCGCAAGATTCCTCAACCGAAAAACTGATAGAAGAGGGTGCAAACCTGCTCAATGACCCTCGCCTGAAGGATATGTTACAACAGGCGCAGGAAGCCCCTGAAACGGCAGCTGCCGCAGTGATCGAAAACATTAAAGCCAACTCCGACAAGGCAGACGATGTTGTCCGCGGAGCGACGCGGGTTTTTCAGGAGAATCAGAAGGAGATTGAACAAGCAGCGCAGGCCCTAAAGAAAAATCAATCGAAGATCCAAGCGACGGCCAACTCCGCCATTGAGGAGTTCAATCGCAGTTCACCCGCCGCCGCAACACTTGAAGGAGAGTCACCCATTGCCGCAACCGGAGCTGACGTTCCCGCTACTCGCTCAGTTGATAGCGTCGGTGGTCTTCCCCCTTTCAGACCTGCAAACGCAGAAGTTCCTCCGATTCCTAAGCCGGCAGCTACCCTGTCCAACAAACCCATCATGCAAAACACTGAAGTCACCCCGATCGCCACGGCCCCAAATACAGTGTCAGACATTCCTGAATCCCGTTACTTGAATCCCGGTGACATCCCCGAACCTGCTCCACTGGTCCCAATTTATCAGGTCGATGCGCAGGGTGGCTTCCAATCGAACCCCAAGAATGAAGTCAATATTTTTTCGAGCGAATCAGAGATGAATAATATCACTAAGGTCATTACGTTCACCCAAAACGTCGTGATCGAGCACCCTGAATTTACCCTCGAATGCGACAAGCTTCTGCTGACACTGGCGGAAGGGGTGGGTGAGGAGGGCGACAGCACAAAGTTCAAACGCGCGGTCGCGACCGGAGGTACTGTCAGGATTCGCAGAATTAGCCCCGAAGGAAAAACCCAAGTCGCGATAGCACGAATGGCCGAGTACAATGGAGTAACCAAAGATTTTACACTTTCAGGAGGGCCTCCCTACATCCAAGATGGTGAGAAACATGTCCGTTGTGATGCTCCGGATGCTCAAATTGTTATGACTGGGGACGGCAAGTATAAAATCACCGGATCCGACGCAGGAGCTCCCTCTCGTCACAAAATCACTTTTCCTGTCGAAGATGAAGGTGGCACCAAGACAATTGGAATTGGCACCGGTGTCGGCGGCAGCCTCGATCGTCTCCGGTAATCACGTCTTTCGTTTGTTACCCCTAACTACATGAGTTACTCCGACGAGCCCGATGAGGTTTTAAATCTTCGGAAAGAGGAGAAGCGTGGCTACTCCGACCCACTTCCTGTGAACGAGTCTAACGCTGAACAGTCTTCAGAGAAAGAGGCCCCTAACCCACGTGAAACTTCTTCACCTACGAGTTCAGAAAATTACCAGATCCCAGCGAAGAAAACGGCTTCCCCAGACCCCGGATCATCTGGAGATGACCTGTCGCGAACCCATGTGGACGAATCATTCGTGGAGCAGCAAGCTCCTGATTTCTCTGATGAAATTCCGGCTGATGTATCACGGGAATCTAAAGTTGCGCCGGTTGATCCAAAAATAAGAAAGGTCTCTCAACCTGAAAAACAGCCGTCGCCAGAGACGGGAAATAAAAAAACCACGGTAGATAAAGTAGCGACGCTGGAGGACTCCCCCCCATCAAAGGCCGGGGAGACTCAGCCCGACGCTGGAAAAGACCGCGACAGCCGAACCATCGCCTCTAATCAAAACGAGAATAACCCAATTCTCAAACCTGAGAAGCCATCCAGTTCCGGCAACGATAGGAGCTTTCTTCTGAGGACAGACAGCCTCGTTAAAATTTACGATGGCCGCACAGTGGTTGACGGGGTTGAAATTACAGTGCGGCCTGGAGAAATTGTTGGCCTCTTAGGCCCTAACGGTGCAGGAAAGACCACTAGTTTCTATATGATCGTTGGCTTAGTGCCGCCAAACGGTGGTTCAGTAATTTTTGGTAACGAAGACGTGACCAAACTACCCATGTATCAACGTGCCCGACTGGGCATGGGCTACCTTCCACAGGAAGAGTCGATTTTTCGAAAACTAACCGTTGAAGAAAATATCATGGCTGTGATGGAGACACTCGACCTCTCCAAAAAAGAGCGCATCGAACGCTGCGACGAACTGCTGGAACGCTTTAGCATTACCCACATTCGCAACAATATCGCGCTGACTTGCTCGGGAGGTGAAAAACGCCGTCTCACGATTGCTCGTTCTCTCGTTACAAAGCCCAGTCTATTGATGCTCGACGAGCCATTCTCCGGCGTCGATCCGATAGCAGTAAACGAGATCCAAACCATTGTCGAAGAGCTGAGGGAATCTGGACTGGCAATTCTCATAACCGACCATAACGCCCGCCAAACCCTTGAGTTGGTCGATCGAGCCTACTTAATTTATGAGGGTAAAGTGCTGCGCGAAGGGAGCCGTGACTTTCTAATTAACGACCCCGTAAGTCGCGAACTCTACTTGGGAGAACGCTTCACAATGTAGTGATTATTTTTCAACATCCTAATCTTTAACTCGCAGGATCTACTGAGGAGAGATCTCGCCTATTTAAAGAATTAGGGCGAATTTCGCAGCCTGGATATCTAAGCTAAAACAAAAAAACGAGCACATCATGCAAGTCAAAAATGTTAACCTTCCAATCACTGTAACTGGCCGCCACGTATCCGTCACCGAGCCGATGCGAGAGTATGCTGAGAAGAAAGTAGCGAGTTTGCATCTCGATTATCCGAAGATCATTGAGGCAAAGGTGTTACTCAATGTGGAACAGGAAAGGCATATCGCCGAGATCATTCTATTCTGTGCTAACCACATTGTGATTGAGGCGCACTCCACGACACCTGACATGTATGCGTCAATTGATGAGACGATTTCAAAAATTGCCCGCCGCATGCGTAAACATAAAACGAGGATGCTGAAATCCCACCGCCCTCGAAATCGGACCAAAGAAATACGCCAAATCCCTGAGGCTATCTTCCCACCCGAAATCCCGGAAGAACCTGAGGAGGAACACGAGCCGGTTATCGTCCACAAAGAGAACTATAAGATCAAGCACCTCTTCTCTGATGAAGCCATAATGGATATGGAAATGAACGAGAAGCCGTTCATTTTGTTCCACGATGCAAAGACAGATAAGCTTTCAATCATCTACCGTCGTGAAGACGGCGATTATGGGATGGTGGCTCCTGTCGAGGAGTAATTCAAAAGCTGATAAGGCTCATTTCAAAAGCGTTAATCCTCACACGGGTCGTCGTTCCCTTTTCCTCAAACCGAATTGCCCCAAAGCTACTATGCCCACCCGGTCGCCCCGCCCCGTTACTGAAGGATCCCGCCTCGCTATCGTTGCTCCGGCCGGACCTTTTAATCACGAGGCATTTAAAAAGGGCGTTTCGTGGCTGCGCGAACGCTATGAAATCACTCATTCCCCGGAAATTTTCTCTGCGGAAGGCTACTTTGCGGGTAGCGATCAGCTCCGCCTTAGTGAACTAAACGCTGCTATCGCTGATCCTGAGGTGGATGCTATTCTGTGCGCTCGAGGAGGCTACGGAACGACGCGCCTTCTTCCGGGAATTAACCTTTCCCAAGTCGCTCAATCGAACAAGATGATTGTCGGCTTTTCGGATATCACCGCGCTGCACTCTCTATGGGCCTCGCAGAAAATTCGCTCGATCCATGCTCCCATGGTAGCAGCCCTGAGTAATGCCAGCGACGCAATCCGCAAACTGTGGATCAATGCGCTTGAAGAGCCCGAGGCTGTTTTACAATGGAATTTAGAATCGATAAACAACTTCTCGGGAGAGGCCGAGGGAACGCTGGCCGGCGGCAATCTCGCAGTCCTAACGGCACTGAATGGAACTCCTTATGCTCCCAAATTAAAGGATTCAATTCTTTTTGTCGAAGATATCGGAGAGCGCCCCTATCGAATCGACCGAATGTTGACGACCCTAAAGCAGGCCGGGTGGTTCGATCAATTACAGGGCCTCGTGCTGGGTGCGTTCACCGAAGGTGAACCCGGTCAGGATAAAGTCACTACGGACGATGTATTTGAAAGCCACTTCCACGACGCAGATTTTCCCGTGCTAAAAGGACTGCCCGCTGGGCATATTTCACATAATGAACCGCTACCCCTTGGTTCGAAAGTGAAAATCACAGGTGACCACCTTCAACTAAATTGACGAGAGCGACTTAATTATCCGATCAGTCAACTTCGGCGGCGGCGCTGCCATTAAGATTTTATTTGACCGCTTCAGAAAGAAACGATGGCAACTAAGTCACTGTAGTCTCGCACTAACAAAGGTGGTTATCTTAACTTTTGAAGCATCACGAGTCACGTGTAGACCTTCAAGATGACTACCGCTTTTCGTCATGCTAAATCGTGACAACAAGCTTTCCAAAGTGACCGGCATCCCTCATTGTCGCGTAGGCCGTCAATGAATCCTGAAAGACAAACTCTTCGTCGATCACCGGACGAATCTTATGTTGCACCAGGAAGGAATTCATTCGCTCAAACATAGCCCGGCTACCCACGTAGATACCACTGAGATCGGCATTATGGGTCACCAAAGGAAACAGGCCAAGATGAGGAGATTCAAAACCCGTCAAGACCCCAATAAGAGAAATAGCCCCTCCCACAGCGACTGCGTCAATTGAGCGCTCAATCGTCCCGGGACCACCTACTTCGATAACCCGGTCGACTCCACGCCCATCGGTTAGTTCCTTCACCTGCTTCTCCCAAGCAACGTGCTTGAGATAATTTATCCCCGCATCAGCGCCCAACCCTTCGGCACGGACCAATTTTTCATCAGAACTACTCGTGATGAGAACTTTCGCCCCGGCCGCCTTCGCAATCTGCAACGCAAAGATCGAAACCCCGCCAGTACCCAGACAAAGCACCGTGTCTCCAGGCTCAACCGGACGGCTTCTTTCCATGAGCGCGTGCCAAGCTGTTAGCGCGGCGCACGGGAGGGTAGCCGCCTCTACGGTCGTCAAATATTCCGGCACTTTTACGACACTGTGTGCCGGCGCCAACACTGACTCGGCGAGCACCCCATCGCAGGAACCTCCGCGAGCAGCCGTGTGATATCGCATCTCAAAAGGCCCATCTTCCCAGTCACGAAAAAATGTAAGAGCAACACGATCTCCCACCTTCAACCGTTCCACGCCTTCCCCTAGTGCCGAGATAATTCCCGCTCCGTCTGAGAGAGGGACCACGTCCCTCTCACCACCCGAAGCTGAAAGACCCGACTTCATCAACAAGTCACGATAATTTAAAGAACAAGCTTCCATCCTGACTTCTACCTCACCAGCCGCGGGGGGTGGAAGAGTGCATTTGTCCGATACTATCTCACCACATCCATCACCATCCTGTTTCAAGACAAAACGCTTCATGATACGGGATCCAGATCTAGAAAAGCCTCGATCTCGTGGCGGGTCAGGGTATTAACCACGTCACGGCGGGTCAGCCAGCCTTTGCGCGCGATACTAGCCCCGAACCATAGATACTCCAGAGAAGAGGCGCGGTGAGCATCCGGGTTAATAGAACACTTCACCCCCTTCTCCTTAGCAAACTTCCACCACCTCCAATCCATGTCGAGGCGCCATGGGCTGCAGTTTAGTTCGATAATAGTTCGCGTTTCTGCACAAGCCTCGATCACAGCTGCCACATCAACGGCGTAAGGCTCTCGCTTCAGCAGGAGGCGTCCCGTCAGGTGACCGAGCATGGTAACGCGAGGGTTCTGAACTGCCCTGATGATTCGATCGGTCATATCCGACTCGGAGAGAGTCATCGCGTTGTGGACCGATGCTACCACGTAGTCCAACTCGTCTAAAAGCTCATCATCAAAATCCAGCGAGCCGTCCTTGAGGATATCAACCTCATTTCCCGCGATAAGGCGGAAGTTTTGCCCTTGCGTCTTGTACTCTGAGTTTAGAGACGCTATCTCACTAATCTGCGACCTCAATCTACTTTCATTCAACCCGTTAGCCTGAAACGAGCTCTTTGAGTGGTCCGCTATACCAAGGTATTGAAGGCCAAGATCAATAGCTGCCTCGGCCATCTCCCGAAGAGAATTCTGCCCGTCACTGGCCGTCGTGTGATTGTGAAATGTCCCTCGGAGGTTCTCCAGTTTCACAAGCTCAGGAATATCTCCCTCGCTAGCCGCTTCGACTTCGCCGGTATTTTCTCGCATCTCCGGCGGCACATAGTCTAACCCAAGGAACTGATAAAGCTCATCTTCAGTTTCGAACACTGGAGGCGCCTCGGCATCGGCTCCCTCCTTAACGGCAAGACGATATTCGTTTAGACTGTAGCCTCGCTCCAGTGCTCTCCCACGCATTGCTACATTGTGCTCTTTGCTACCAGTGAAATACGCCAACGCACAAGCGTATTCGTCGTTACTGACAACACGCAAATCACACTGTAGTCCATTCTCAAGATTGATGCTCGCCTTGGTTGCCCCTTGCGCAATGATTCGGCTAACCCACTCCTGATCGACAAAATACTCAATCAATGCCTCTGGCTGACTTGACGCTACAAGAAAATCTATGTCATGAACTGTCTCCTTAGCCCTACGAAAACTTCCTGCTGCTTCCGCTCGGAGACAATCAGGATGTTGTTTCAAAGCATCAATAATCATCATGACGGATGATGCCACATCACCTAGTCGAAAACGGTCCGCGTTCTCCTCCTTGAAGGCAATAGCTTCCAGAATCTTCTCCGCCGTTTTTTTTCCAAAGCCACTTAATTCTGCAATCTCACCGGACTCGCAGAGTTCCTTCAAGCGGGGAATAGAATCGACCCCGAGCGCTTCGTAAACCGCCTTGATTTTCTTTGGCCCGAGACCCTGGATACCAAACAAATCAAAAAGCGTCTCTGGAAACTCCCCTTTCAGCTTATCATAGTAATCGAGCTTGCCCGTCGAAGCCAGTTCATGCAGTTTCTGTTGAAGCGCGTCGCCGAGCCCTTTGATCCCTTGGAGTTCTCCCTCACGTGCGAGTGAAGCAATATCACCTGGATACTGCCGCACCGTCTCGCCCCCGCTACGATATGCACGGATCTTAAACGGATTTTCTCCTTTCAATTCAAGCAAAATGGCAATTTCATCAAGAATTTCCGCCAAGTCTTCACGTGTCATAGATGGTGCCAAACTAGGACGAACCCGACGCCCCGCCAACTGTTTTCCGCACTGAAATCAACCTAGAAGGTTAAAGCCGTCCTAGACACATCGGGCCCCTCAAAAAACGAACGGAAAAAGGCCCAAATTTTCGTGAAAAATTCACAATGCCCCCTATGTTCATATCGGGCAGTGCGAGGTTTCCCCAATTGCCTTTTCATCACCGTAAGTCAATGAGTAGTCGCTACGAAATTCGCGAACAAATCGGCAAAGGTGGCCTCGGAGCAGTTTATAAAGCTTTCGACACGCAATTGCAGCGAGAAGTAGCCATCAAACGGGTTCTGACTGCGGGGCAAGCGACGGATGAGGAAGTCAAAGAAGCAGCAGACAAGCTGATTTCAGAAGCTCAAACTCTCTCGAGCCTCAACCACCCCAATATCATCACCGTTTTTGACGTTGGTCAGGACGAACAGGGTGGTTTTGTCGTAATGGAACTTCTCAAGGGGGAAACTCTCGACGAAACAGTCGAACGCGGTGTTCTTACCCAAGAAGACTTCACAGAGGTGGTCTATCAGACGATGGAGGCACTCATTTCTGCTCAGGCAAATGATGTGATCCACCGGGATATCAAGCCCACCAACATAATGGTGATTTGGCAAGCCTCCGGAAAATTTCAGACTAAGATTCTCGACTTCGGTCTCGCCAAGTTCAGCAAAACGCCATCCATACAAACGATGGATCAAGAAGACTCAGTTCTTGGTTCGATCTTCTTCATGGCTCCAGAACAGTTTGAGCGAAGTGCGCTCGACGCACGTGCTGACCTCTACCAGATGGGCTGCGTTTACTACAATGCTTTAACAGGCCAGTATCCATTTAACGGCGAAACCGCACCGCAGGTTATGAACTCTCACCTGCAACACAAGGTCGTGCCGCTCGATCAGATCCGGCCCGATCTTGCCCCTTCAATTTGTCAGTGGGTGATGTGGCTGATCAATCGAAACGTTGAGCATAGACCTCTTAACGCGAAGGATGCTCTTCAACGCTGGCCGCGGAATTCGGAAGTCACTGAAGCCGTCCCTGTTGAAGCACTTCCTGCAGAAGGGGCCTTGGATGTTACGACAGGGCAGATCAAAATTGTCACAGCGGCGAGCCAGGCTTCAGCGCCACAAGCACTGATCGTGGGGACCTCGCCTAACCCTCCAGCGACAGCTGCAAGCAGAAAAACTATACGGCCCGCCCATCATCGCACCCAGCGCCCGAAGAATAACAAGACAAAGCGCCTCGTTGTAGGAAGTATTGCAGGAGGAATCATAATCCTAGCCGGCATCGGTGGCATCAACACAATCAGCAAGAAAAATCGGGAAGCCCGCATTTTCGAAATAGCCTCACTTGAGGAGGTTCCCGGAACGGCAAAAGATGTCGAAATTGCTGTCGGCATCCTTGCAGACTCGGACGCGCCGGGAGTGCTCAGAACAAATGCATTAAAGGCCCTTCACCTGCTTGAAGGAGCGGGCATTGAAAAGGCGATTTTCAGTGAACTACAAGAAGCTAAATCAAACTCGCTCCGCGTTCTTCTTTCTTCAGTTCTCGCTGATAAAAGTTACTCGGAAGCCCTTCCAACGATTCTCAGCTACATTCCATCGGCAAACAACGAGGAGCAACAACTCCAATTCATCGCCGCGGCCGGAAAATTAGCAGAAGATAAAAATCTTCCGGAGATCCTCAAACTTCTTGAGAACAATCGAGGGACGCAAGTTCGCCGCACCGTTGAAGGACTGGCGCTTAATCTTCTGCGCCGTAGCAAAAGGCAGAAGGAGTATGTCGGAGATATTCTTACGAGACTTTCCAATGCTGCAAGTGACGAGCGGAAGAGTCTTTTTCGAATACTGGGAGCCCTAGGAAGCGATGAGGTGAAGGTTCGTCTTTCCAGTATATTCAATCAGAAGAAAGATCGCGACTACCAGCGTGATGCTATTAGTGCCTACCTGACTTGGAACGATCGCTCTCTAATCCCTCAGGTCGAGGCTATCATCGACAACACCGATGATCGAAGCCTTGAGGCCATCGCAGGGCGTGCTCTCGCCAGACTTGTCACATTGCCAGGGCCTGAAACCCTCGAGGAAAAAATTGCAATATGGAACAGTGCGGCCCGCAGAATCAATGATCAGAACAGTCTGCGCCGCCTTGTCGGCAACCTTCTTGAATACCCTCACCCCGAGACCCTTAAGCTCCTTCGTAGCTGGAACAACGATGAGGATCTCAAATCTGTCACCAGAGGGGCTGTTACAACGATGGAAACCTCCGTCAACTCCGTGAAAACAATTGCTTCTGGCGAGGGCCTTCTCGGTAATCTAGGCAGATTTCAGGGTGACCAGAAAGCAGCTTTCAACTCCTCTCTCGGATCAATCACTGAGTGGACCTCGCCCGGCACTTGGTTTTTGTGGAGTTTCAAAATCAAGGACTCCGGTGTCTACACATTTGAGGTTGAACAGTCCTCACTAGAAAAAGAGCCCAGCGACTTCATTGTCTATGTGGCCGACCAAATTCTTGAAGGAAGATCCTCAGAGACCGGTGACCTCTCTTCGTTCAGCCGCGTCAAACTAGATGGAACAGTGAATCTGGAAAAAGATATGATTTACACCTTGGTGCTCACTGCTGGCAAAAATATAACGGCGCGAATGATGGATATTGGTGAAGTTCGTCTCATTAAAAATTAATCAATGGCTTTGCGCCAAAGATCAGCGCCGCTGCTGCGGTGACGGTTACCCCCGCTATTGTTTTATTTAGAGGAATTAAGGGGCCTTTCGCCACCCAATCTGATCATCGCTCCGCAGATCATGCTACCACGCTCCCCGCGAGAGAGACTGGGGTAGATCTTCATCACCTACCCAATATACTGCTTTAGCTGATTCTTATTCTCTGCACTGAGTTTTTGGTATCTCTCCCAATCCCCCATTAGGAAGTCCACGGCGCTCTCTATTCCTGTCGTCTTCTTTCTTATTTATCAGTGAACCTTCAGGGCCACGGGAACCTGGGTAGAGACCTTCAAGTCGATATTTGAGTCCAACTTCCTCTCCAACAAAAGAAACCGTTGCAGTCACTTCCTTTAAGCCCTGACCACCCGCAACACCGAGCAGTTAAATCCCTTCATCACTAAATTCTTTTGGAGACACAACAACGGTTTTTTGACTCTCGATTGTAGAGGGTAGCCAGATGCTCTTCATCGACATTGGCAACTCCCTCCAGAGTGTAGATTTCGGCAAATTAAGGATTCGGGCAGACGGACTAGCTCCTTTCAAAGCATAAAGTCGGTCGGCTCAAGACTCGAAGGAACTTCGACACCGAAGGAGACGAATGTTTCGCTTTCCTAAGCAGTCAGTGAGAAGGCAACCACAGCCAGTATTACTTCGATCGCTGGCCACCTCATTGCTATTTCCATTTGCCAACCCTCCTACCGAGATTCCGTCTTCAGCCCTGCTCACCCGAACTCTCTTTGTCCGTTTCTGCTGGTGAGACACCAGAAGAATCGGGAACGAACCACTTTGCCACAGTAATTTCACACTCTGCCTGCGGCTCCGGTTCACGGGAACGGAGATCGAGCTCAATTTCCAGATTCTTGATCACTTGGAATTTTTCGGGACCCTGAAGCGTGGTCAACCATTCGGTCACAACCGCCTCGTCTCCCTTGATTTCCAGCCGAACGGCAACCTCGGTGTAGAAATTATTATACTCAATTTCCTGAAGGCTTTGTCTTTCAATCGTCAATTTGCGTTCAAAACACTCATCCTGCAGTGCTTGCAGTAGATCGCCTTGCTCCTTTCCCAACGTGGAATTTCCCAATCGAGGCATCATCTCGATAAGCCATTTTTCACGAGCTTCAGCTGCCGGAGCATCTTCCAGCCGCATTTCATGATCAGCAAGCTGACTGCGAAGGCTGCGAATTTCGCCGTCTCCACCTGATAGATTTTTGAGAATAGACCGCGCCGCGAACCCATTCACCACGATAAAAATCGCCCCAATACAGGCCCCTAAAAGGACCTTCTCTCTAACTGTCAGCTCCCGCATTTTTTGGTTTTCCTGTAATTTCGAATGTTGCCGTATTGTTTTTCTCGACCTTAGGATTTGGCATACTCCAGTCGTAACCTTTGAATTCAGTCATCGACTGAAGGTCTTCTAGTAATCGATTCGCCAGCTGCACATCCCGAGCCTGACCTTGAACCCGTATACCGCGCCCCGAAGTTCGGTATTCTCGGATAACCACGCCGCTACCTGGCAGGGCTGAGGTGATTCGGCTGAGCTGCACTACGGGAAACCAAGATTTTTCGAAGGCTGGCTCGAGGTTCTTCCAGCGCTGATCTACCTGCTCCACCCAATCCACATCCGGCTCAACGATCGAGATCTGGCGCTCAAGAGATCCGATTTCTGCAACCGTGTTGTTGCTCTTGATGATCATCGCACTCAGTCCAACTCCATAGACGACAAACAGGACTGCGAGAATGACCGTAATCCGACTCTTTGTCTTCCGCTTGCGACGCGCCCGAGTGACTGCACTCGGAAGTAATCGCTCACTGATTCGGCCCAGTGAGATACGGGACTTCGACGTCGGATGAACGGTTAGATTCAACCCTTCGGCAAACGATTCGCGCTCATCGGCCGACGCATCGTCGACCTCAAGAACCAAAGCCTCCGGCATACTGTCCTCCATGCAGGGGTCCCCATTCAGGCCCATGAGAACTAGATTGATCTCACCCGCAATCGCTGATCCAAGGCGGTCGCCTCCGCTAAGAACTTGGAGATGAACCGGTTCTCGCCCCTTGTAAATCGCCAGCACGAGCCTCCCTTTCTCCTTCCAAAGCAGGCACGACTTTTGCGAAACCGCGCGCAACGAAGCCGCAGAAGCATACCCAGCGGCGTTGGAATCAATCAACTCGCTGGAAACATCGGAAACGACTGACACCGCGAAGGTATTTCCCTCTGGCCCCTTGTCTATGATCTCATAATCGTAAAGCACCTCGCCCTCATTACCGGCAAGAAGTCCCCGCTTCTCCAGTTGGGAGTATATCATGCTGTCATACAGGGTCTCATCCGTTTCCGGAAGCACCACGGGAAAGGTTGTCACTTTGTCAGAAGGGTAGCCAATAACAACATCGCTCCGGTGGCCGATTAATTCTCTCAGATCAGAACTCTGAAGGGTTTCCTTCTCGCCTTGGAATAGAAGCCACTCCTTTTCGGGACCGGGCAATACAATCGTTTGGTTGGACATAATCTTCGAGGGCAGGATGGCCTCTTGTTCAATAGAGATAAACCACCAAAGTGCCGTAAAGTTTCCGGGAAAAAAGCATGCAATTCAAGTCCTCAAAAGGCGCCAATAAGCAGTTTGCTGAGATAATAAGCCAATAAGACCACTTTCAGTTGCCGGTTGCACACTGCGGACTCCGGAAGCTTGCGTTAAGAACAAGTAGGCTCTGGCATCCAAGTGCCCGTGTCGACGTTTTCTTTGAGCGCATCAAACCGCTAACTGTGTGCCACTCGATGGTCGGGATGTCGACTTTTTCCCTTCCATGGGGTGGAAGTCAGGGGTTTGAAGCCGTCTTTCTCCAAAAAGGACATAATTAAATGAACCGCCAGTTGATGACGGCGTCCCATCACCTGCCGCCACAAGGCACACCTCTTCGTTGGTCCCGAACAAAAAAGGGACTAGAGACAGGAGTAGCCTTTCACCCTATGACCTTACGATTATCGAATGAATTTAACTCCACATGATCTTGGACCAGATCATTTTCTTTTCGGTCGAGGTAATTGGCCCCGTGGGGGCAAACCCTAAACGCTGCGCCAAGTCGTTCAGACCTCGTCGTCGGATTCTCCTGCGACCTGGCCACGAAGCTTGGCTTCGATGAATTTCTCCAGATCGCCATCCATCACTCCCTGAATGTTCCCCGTCTCATGACCAGTGCGATGATCTTTTACCATCTGGTAGGGCTGAAACACATAGGAGCGAATCTGGCTTCCAAAGGCGATCTCACCTTTTTCTCCATATTGCCGCTCCATTTCGGACCGTTTCTTATCCTCCTCAATCTGGAGAAGCTTAGCCTTCAGTAACTTCATCGCCATCTGGCGGTTCTTGTGCTGGCTTCGCTCCACCGTGCATCGAATCTGAATACCGGATGGGAAGTGGGTCAAGTGAACCGCCGTTTCGACTTTGTTCACATTCTGCCCTCCTTTACCACCACTTCGGGCAGTCTTGATCTCAATGTCTTTCTCATCGATCTCCATGTCCGGTTCCTCCTTTAAATCAGGAACCACATCGAGACTTGCAAATGAAGTATGACGCCGGGCCTGCGAATCAAACGGAGAAATCCTCACCAGTCGGTGGACACCGCGCTCACAGTTGAGATAACCAAAGGCATTTTCACCTTCAAAGCGAATCGTGGCCCCACGAACTCCTGCTTCTTCCCCTTCCTGCAAGTCGATCATTTCGCTCTTGTAACCCTGCTGCTGTCCCCATCGCTGATACATCCTCACTAGCATATCGGCCCAATCGCAGGCTTCGGTACCTCCAGCACCGGCATGGATCGTAAGAAAGGCACTTTCCCCGTCATTGGGTCCATTGAGGAGCGTCTGAAGTTCAATTTTTTCGAACGCCGCTTCGATCGCCTGCTGATCGCTTTTCACTTCATCAAAGGCAGACTCGTCACCTTCTTCGGCTACCAGTTCCGCGAGAACGGAGAAATCCTCGATTCGTGAGGCCAGTTCACGCACTGGAATTACTTTATTCTTCAAAACTGACACCTCGGACACCTTGGCTTGGGCCTTATCCTTGTCATCCCAAAACTCCGGGGCACTCATTTCTATCTCAAACGCCTCCAACTCCTTTTCCAGCTTATCGAAGTCAAAGATACCGCCTCAGCTCGTTGAGCCGGGCTTTAAGAGATTCCGTATCGATCGCTTGCAGTTCTTCTTTCATCAAGGGTGTAAGCGATCTCACAGATGTGGAAAATTTCAAACTTTCGCTTAGTAATGTTTATCCGTTTTACCAACGTCCGCTCAAGATGAAAGCACGAGGCACTCTGATTCGTCGATCTCCACTTACAGAGACCAGCCTTATCGTACACTGGTGTACTCACGAATACGGCATCGTTAAAACCGTCGCCAAGGGAGCACGTCGCCCCAAAAGCTCATTTGCGGGCAAGCTCGACCTGTTTTATTTTTGTGAGATCGAGATTCATCCAGCCAAGAACGGCGATCTCCATATCCTCAAAGACCTTCAAATCGAAAACGCCCGCCTTGCTCTCAGGCGTGACTATGGGCAGACCCTTGCCGCTTCCTACTTTATCAAACTGATTGATCGTATTGCTGAGCCGGAAGCGGCTATTCCAGAAATTGCAGACCTGCTTGACCGTGGATTGGACTACCTCGACTCCAATGATGCCAATCTCAAAGCGGTGGGACACTTCGAAAAACAATTGGCTCAGTTCCTAGGCATACTTCAAAATGGAACCGATCCAATTCGCTCTATTGGTGATCTGATCGGGAATCTCCCAAAGCAGCGGAGCGAATTGATCGAGCGGCTACGTTGATTTTTTTAGCCTTTCCCTCACTTTTGCGGGCAATCGGAAGGCATACCTTCTAACCTCCTATTTCATACCTGTCGCAGGCTACGGCGGTGTATCGCGGGCTAAAGAAAGCGAAGATTTACCAGTTCACTTCCACGCCGAGAGCATTGACTCAGTCCGAATATAAATCGTGCCGCCAACAATGACAGGAGTGGTCCGGCAGAGTTCACCCAATCGGTTCGTTGCCACGTGTTCAAACTCTGGTCTCGCAGCAATAACATGAAGATTTCCATTTTCGTCAGCGAAAAAGAGATTCTTCCCGTCACTCACAGGTGAACCAAAAATCGAACCCTCTACTCCAGGGACTCGCTCCATCCAACTCTCTTCACCGGTCATCGTATTCAGGCAGGTCGCAATACCAGAATCTTCGATCAGGAAGGTGTGATCTCCCACCGCGATCGTTGAAGGAATATGATTGATTCGTGACTCGCGTCGCCAGACTTCCTGCCAGTCGCCTCCGGAAAGTTTCATCGCCACGCAATGCTTAGGATTGGCAGTGAACCCGCAGGTCCCAATCACCATACCCTTAGTAACTATGGGCGAACTAATTGCCCGCTCATTAGTCTCAAGGTTGAATACCGACTTCTCGGCGATCACACTTCCAGTCAAGGGATCGACCGCTGTAAAACCGTGCTGCCAATTCACGAAAACCACGACATCCCGTCCAGCCACTTTATAGATACAAGGCACCGAGTAGGAAATTCTTTGGCTCTTCCGTTCCACCTCCCACTTAATCTCACCAGTATTCGCATCAAGTCCCAGAAGGTTTCCACCCCCTTTTTCCTGATCATTGTTCAAGATCACCACATCATCGTAGAGAATTGGGGATCCACCGAATCCGTGACCACCTGATACCGAACCTAGATCGCTTTTCCACAGCTCATTGCCATCATGATCGAGAGCGACTGCGGAAAGCTGATCTGCCGTGCCCCAGGTAAATACAACTATCTCATCATTCGCAGCCGCGGTCGATGAAGCAGCGCTGTTGAACCGGTGCCCCTTAAATGACCGCTGATCAAAGGTCTTTTGCCAAATAATATCCCCCGTGTGGCGATCGAGACACAAAGTAACCCACCGGTAGGGAAGAGCCAGATTAGGCGCCTTACCTTTTTTGCCCTTCTTCTTCGCAGGATGCGATCCACCGGTCTTTGCTGCTTCATCAGCCACAGCACTCAAGAGAAATATTTTATCTCCCCAGATCACTGGTGATCCATGCCCCACTCCGTTGATCTCGGTCGACCACTCTTGATTAGCTTGGCTTAATTTCGTTGTAACCAAGTGAGAGTGATTCACCCCGGATCCGTTAATACCGCGAAACCGAGGCCAATGTTCATCAGCTTTAACAGTCACTGCACTAAAAACTGAGACTGCTGACAGGAAAAAAAATAATCGATAATTCATGTATACAGGTGGGCTTTCAACCCAGCCGAGAGGAAAGGTTGCCTTAAAGGACATCCAAGCTCAATGACGAAGCCACAATAAATTCCATTCACAGGTTAAAGTCGCTGTAATGGGGTCCTCAACGAAGCATAACCACCTTCAGTCGATCACGATACTCCAGAGCTTGGCACCAGCAGTAATGAAAAGAGTCCTGCCATCCTCGCCACCAAACGTACAGTTGGTTATCATATCCTCAGGAACCGGAATAAAATCCAACAACTCCCCTTCTATCGACACAACATATACCCCCGAAAGATGCTCAGCGACAGTTTCGAGGGAGCTTGCAAAATTCAGTCCGGCAGTGGCGTAGATATGCCCCTCAGGCCCGATCGCAATCCCATCCGGACCTCGGTCGTTCCCCCAGTCATACAGGACTTTGCCACTTTCAACGTTGATATTTCCATCATTCCCACGATCAAATCGCACCAGCCTCCGTTGCCCTCCCGGTTGAGGCCCGTTGTGATTGTCGGCTACAATAAGATACCTTCCGTCAGCCGAAATTGCGATTCCGTTAGGACGCTGAACTTCATGTTCAATGACCCGGCTTACCTCACCATCTGGATCGATTCGATAGACCCCTTCAATCGGCTCACCAATCTCGTCGAACTGCTCGACTGGTTCTGTGCCTTCATACCCGCCGTAGCGGGGGTCGGTGAAGTAGATACGCCCGTGATCGTCCATCACGAGGTCGTTAGGAGAATTGTAGCGCTTCCCTTCAAATCGATCTGTCAAAATAGTAATGGATCCATCAAGTTCGGTCCTCGTAACACGCCGATTCCCTCCCTCTCGATGTCCCTCGCAAGCATGAAGGCGCTCCTGCGGATCGAACAATAAGCCGTTCGCTTTACCTGAAGGCTGTCGAAAGACATGAACCTTACCAGTCGGATCTTTCCGCATGATACGATTGTTCTCTATATCTGTAAAAAAGACGTTCCCGTCGTTCCTCCAAGCCGGGCCCTCAACAAAAGCGACACGACCCTCGATTTTTAACTCTCCTGCGGAAGCAGTGATAGCCAAAGTTATAAATGAGAAACATAGAAGAGAGCGATACATGGCCGTAATTGTTGGAAATCCCCAAACCCATGTAAAGGAGGCAGGTTAGTTTTAACTCGAAACCTCTCCAACCTTGAACCCCGCTGACCGATCCAATGCCATATTACCGCTCTGCCCGGTTACTGGTTTCGGACTTTCAAAATTCCGTCTGTCGCACTACTTAAAATCTCAGCGTAGCCGCAGGAGAACCTCGTTTCTTCTCAGCAGAGCAGGTGTCCATGGTGGGTCGTAGCCTGCAAATAAGGGGTTTCCTACAGGCTCCAATCCCTCCTTATCGAGGTAGGCTCTCAATCCGGCGAGCCGCTCTTTTTGAACCTTGGCATTACTTCTCCCCCCGTAGCGTATTGCTGCGTATCGGCCCGACGGCATCCGCTTGAGACTAACCGATTTTGATGACGGTGCCGGGGCTCCACTTTGAGCTACGTCAGCTGGAACGACAAACTGCATTTCGGTCGTTCGGCCGTCAGCGGTTGCCGGCATGAAGACAGGTGTGGTCATGGAGATTTTCTTGGAGTCCTCGTTTTCACCGGAAATGTATCTAAAAAGTCGCCCAAAGCTATTGTTACTGCCTGCACCAGACATCGAAGTGGAGGCGACAAGGTGCTCTGCATACTCCCGAATCTCAATTTTCCCACTTTTCTCCAACACTTTGTAGCGAGCTGACTCGGTATTCGCGCGAAGACCTACTGTGAGAACAGCGCCTCCAACGACGAGCAAGGCGGCTACAAACCAAATGGTGATGGGTTTCGCTTTCATTAGATTCGATGACGACTCATCTCGAAAGGTAGAGTATAATTCTTAGTTCTGCTCTTGCGACCGAGTGATTACCACACTCACGCTCTCACAGTCAGCGAGTATAAATTTTTGTAGTTCGATGGTCACCTCAAAAACTCCATCGAAACCCAATACAGCGGCCGCGAGCTCCTCCGCTAGGGTTTCGATCAGCTTTCGCTCGCCTGAGGAAGCCACTTCTCGCAAGCGTTGAGATACGCGGTAATAGTCAATTGTAAGATCTAATCTGTCGTCAACCCCCCCGACTATATTGGAGAGTGCGATGGCCACATTCACTTTCACACTCTGAGGAATCGCTCTTTCCTCCTCGGGAACTCCAATCGTAGTCACAAGCCTTAGGCCTTTGATATTAATATGATCGCTCATAAGTTGCGGTGGTGGTCAGCCAAGCCGGAATCGAATCTCCTTCACATTATTCTGGCCAAACCTATCCTGCATTTTAGCCAGCAATTGGCCTTTCATTCGCTCCAATTCATAGTGCACCGTAGAATGAAGCACTTGAATATTTAGGATCCCTCGGTGAAGCCCGATTGGCCTTGCATTTTGGGCAATAAAATTGGACACCATTGTATTCCATGCGTCAAACACCTGCTCCTCGTTGAATCGGCCCTCTAGTCCTAGGTCTTTCAGGGTATCTTCGACGACGGTTTCGCTGTCGCGGGTGTACTTTGAAACATCCTGGGGTTCCCAGTAACCGCGAAGCTGTGCTAGGGCACGTTCCCTAGTTGTCCGACGCGGTCTTCTACGAAAAGCCATAAGCTTTTTCAGTCTAAATCGGCGTTGAGGTTTACACCACAAAAAAACCGCGTCACCCGAAGACGACGCAGCCGTTGAAGGTAGAAATTGAAGGCAGGTTCAACCCGAGCCATCGTTACCGATGGCTTCAACCGGGCAACCCTCCATCGCTTCATCAGACAGCGCGCGCTCTTCATCGTTTTCCGGCTGCTTGTAGACGAAGGAATAACCCCCGTCTTCATTTCGAGTGAAGTTATCTGGTGCCGTTTCACGACAGAGGTCGCAATCAATACATTGATCGTCGACGTAAAACGTGCCGACAACGTTGTCTTCGTATCTATCTTCTAATTCTGCCATTTTTCCTTATTCTGCGTTGGGGGCGCGAATGTTTGGGTATCCTGAAAATACGGCACCTCTAAGTTTCACGCAACTGATTTCGTCAGGAAGCCGCCAGCGCCTTATCAAGATCGGAAACGATGTCTTCGATGCTCTCGATGCCAACCGAAAGACGAACAAGTTCGGGTGTAATCCCACCTGCTGCCTGCTGTTCTTCGTTGAGCTGCGAGTGCGTCGTCGTCGCCGGATGAATCGCCAATGACTTCGCATCTCCTACGTTTGCGAGGTGAGAAAAGAGCTCAAGATTCTCGATAAATTTCTGGCCCGCCTCAGCTCCGCCCTTAATTCCGAAAACCACCATAGAGCCGCCCTTGCCCTCAAGATATTGCTGATTTTTTCCGTATTCAGAATCTGACTCTAGCCCTGGAAACCGAACCCACTCGACCTGCTCATGATCCTGAAGATGTTTAGCCACGGCGAGGGCATTTTCACAGTGGCGTTCCATACGCAGTGGGAGCGTCTCGATGCCCTGCAGCATCAACCACGAATTGTCCGGAGAAATGCAGGCCCCAAGGTTACGCAGCGGCACTGTTCTCATCCGCAGTATAAACGCGAGCGGAGCCAATGGCTCTGGGAGATCATGCCCCCAGCGAAGTCCGTGGTATGAATTGTCCGGCTCATCATACAGGGGGTGTTTTCCGCCCGCCCAGTTGAATTTTCCTGCGTCAACGACGACTCCTCCGATACCGGCGCCATGTCCACCCATCCACTTCGTAAGGGAATGCACCACGATATCAGCTCCGTATTCGATTGGCCGAGTTAAGTAAGGAGTCGAGAAGGTGGAGTCAACAATCAGAGGAAGCCCATTTTCATGAGCGATGTCGCCGACCGCCTTCAAATCCGTCACTTCAAGCGCTGGATTCGACACTGTTTCACAGAAAAGCGCCCGCGTATTTTCGTCGATCGCTTCGGCGAAAGCTTGAGGGTCTTGGGAGTCTACAAATTTTACCTCAATGCCAAGAGCAGGAAGAATCTCGTTAAACTGAGTGTAAGTTCCACCGTAGAGATTGCGGGCTGAAACGATGTTGTCTCCCGCTTTGGCCAGATTAATGATCGAGTAAAAAACCGCTGAGGTTCCAGAGGCAAGACCAAGACCACCCATCTCATGAGCCCCTTCCAAGAGCGCGACACGCTTCTCCAGCACGTCGGTAGTAGGGTTCATTAAACGGGTGTAAATATTTCCCAGTTCCTTGAGCGCAAAAAGATTGGCTGCGTGCTCAGTGGAGTCAAAAACAAATGAGCTGGAGCGGTAAAGAGGAACGGCGCGGGCTTTGGTTGTTGGATCTGGGGTATGTCCCCCGTGAAGGCAGAGAGTTTCAATTTTCATATTTAAGATGGTCGAACGTGCCAAATGACGATTTACGATGCAAGTCAAAGCGTAAACATCGTGGCGCATTTAAGTGACAATTCCGTGTAGGATGTCTCCTCAGCACGGGTTTATCCTTATGACTAGTTATGGTATCCCGACGTGCATTTCTTAGCCATTCAGCAGCCGTTACAACCGGCTTCATCGGTCTCGATCAATTGCTGAAAAGGACAGCCCAAGCCGATGAATTGTTTTCCTATGGCAAACTCCTAAAAGATCCCGATGGGGTCATCGATCTGCCAAAGGGTTTTCATTATCGCATCCTCTCCACCTCCGGTGATCGAATGAAAGACGGATACCGCGTTCCGGGGCAACCCGACGGCATGGCAGCTTTTAATATTGGAGAGAACCGGGTTGCCTTGATTCGCAATCATGAGATCGGTCATTCCCATCACACTAAAGGGCCATTCAGTGAAAATGAAAAAATCCCGGAGGATCTGGACAAGACGCTCGTCTACGATTCCGGCCGCCATGGAGCTCAGCCTTTTGTCGGTGGAACATCAACCATTGTCTACAACCTCAGGAAACGCGAGGTCGAGAACGAGTTTCTCAGTCTTATTGGGACCGATCGGAATTGCGCCGGCGGTCCAACCCCCTGGGGAACCTGGCTCAGTTGCGAGGAACCGGCTGACATGACAACACAGTGGGGGCAGTTCCACGGTTACTGCTTCGAAGTTCCGGCAACAGCTGAAACAAAAATCACCCCCCCGGTCCCACTGAAGGAAATGGGTCGCTTTCGACGCGAGGCAGTCGCTGTCGATCCAGTTGCGGGGATTGTCTATCAGACCGAGGACCGCGGTGACGGCGTCATCACCCGCTTTATTCCCAATCAAACTGGCAAACTGGCAAATGGAGGCAAGCTGCAAGCCCTCAAGATAAAAGCAGCAGGAAATTGGGACTCTCGCAACTGGCCGGGAAATCAAACCAGTTTTCCAGTGCGCGAACGCCTTCCTGTCGAATGGGTTGACCTTGATGAGGTTGATACACCGAACGACGATCTTCGCTTCCGCGCGATCGAGAAAGGAGCACTTATTTTTTCTCGTGCAGAAGGGATGTGGTATGGCAGCCCTCAAACCGTCGGTGAATCGTCCATTTATTGGGCCTGCACCAACGGGGGAAAAAACCAAATGGGGCAAATTTTCCGTTATTTTTCAGGTCGTAACGACGAGACGGGTGGAGAGTTAGAGCTTTTCCTTGAGCCTAATAATTCCGAACTACTGACTCACGCTGACAACATCACTATTGCACCAAACGGGCATCTCTTTATTTGCGAAGACACGAAAGGCACTAACCACATTCGCGGAGTCACTCCCAGTGGTGAGATGTTCACGCTAGCTCGCAATGCACTCAACGGCAGTGAGCTGACAGGTGCCTGCTTTAGCCCTGATGGCTCCGTTCTCTTTGCAAATATTCAAAGCCCGGGAATCACAGTCGCTATCACCGGACCGTTTGTAAGGGGAAACACAGCCTAGCGACCTGCGGTTTTAAAAGCATCACTACCGGCGCTTGCTGGCACCTTTTTTTGCAAAAATGTGGTGTAGTTTACGGCGTCTTGCCAGACAGTCTTAATGACGTTTCCAGAGACCGCGGAAAGGTAAACGGAACCAACAGAAGCCTGGGCGCGATCAATAAAACTGAGCATCCAGACTGGCTCACCGGCTTGATCGCAACAACTGAGTTGGAAATGGACGCTTTCGAATGAAACCTGATGTCGTTTAGCCTCGGCTTTTCCGATCTTAAACGCCTCCAACGAAGAAATTTTTAGAGATCTCCTGGCGATGGGAATATCGGGAAGATCTTGGCCCGATAGACGACGGAACTGCCGCTCGGCCACCACTTTCCCTTCCGATGCAACCGATTCACGCAGAACTCCGGACTTCTCCTTAATCGATGTAAGAATCAACCACTGTTGGGGCTGTGGCTGGCCGTAGAATCCCGCTACCCCAAGAAGAGGTTCACGGCTGCCAGGCGCTTCTGAGACGCCAAAGGATGACAATGCGTCAAACACGTCGTCATAGCCATTTGAGTCTGAGGCGGCTAACTGAAGTGCATTTACGCAAGAGCCTAACAGGGCAATGATTGTCCAAAATTTCATTCGATTCGATGATGCTCGGTCGAGTGGTTAAAGTTAAGTACAATTGAAGTTTAAGCAATGTAAATTATCGGGTGGAAGTTTTCCCGTTTACATAGCTGAGTTAGCACACTGTAGGGCGCCTTCGTTCTCGGAAATAAATCCCCGATGAGACGAGACAGTTCTAACTCTTTCACCTCAGAACCCAGACAAAGTTGACCCGCAAACCCTTCCAACCACTTTTATGACGCGTTTCTCAAGCTAAACAGAAACTTTGAGCTTGGTCGGACCTTGATAAGGAGATGGCTTGCGCGGCCTTTTACTCGTAGCTGTTGGACCGCACACGCAGCAGAGTATGCCTTTCATCGTGATCGATACTAGATAGTCGAAGACGCCCAGCGAAAAAACATGTTTTGAAACAGTTCCGCCGCAATCACTTTTTATGATCCCAAAAACCGGCGCAACCAAAACGGCCGACGAGAGCCGGCACGTTCAATAGTTCGAATTTGAACAATCCGTGGTCACTCAGAGCTCGCGTTACGATCAATATCTACGCCACGCCAGAAACGGCTCGACTCCCGATCAGTGTTAGGATCATCTTCCGGAATCTGTTCTTTCTTCAGGCGCTCGGCGTGGCCATCAAGAAACGCGGCGATGACTTTGCTGCCTTCCCAACGCTCTTCCATTGTTTCAATAATCGCTTCGCGGTCATCGAAATCGATCAGGTTGGATTCCTTATTTTCGATGTAGAGAAGTGCATTGGGCATGAAGAGCAGATTTGAAAGAGTTTTCTCTGTCAACCAAGGTTCGGGTGAATCTTTTTTTCGACGGTCATATTGAAGATTCGTATTCATTGCATAACTGTGCTTATGCCAGTCCTGCTCTTCCGGATCAGCCTTCACCGCCTGAGTATTCTCAAACAGGGTTCCTTTCAGGTGGGTTCCAGATTCGTCGACCTCATAACCACCGGAAGAGGCATTACCATTATCGCCATTATCGCCGTTCTCATCGCCCTCACGACGCGCTTGCTCAGAAAGATACATATGCCCAAAAACGACCCCATCAATCCATAACCCAGACTCGCAGAGGTCCCAGTAATCCGGAAAAAAATCTTCGGGTTCCATGGTGCCGGGAACAATTTCACCACCGGGATACTGAGGCGACGGCAATTTATTTCCGTGATCCCCTGCCCACGCGAGTGTAGCCGTCGCAATATTTTTTAAATTGGTGGTATTTACCATGGCCTCGGCGATCTGCTTCGCCCTACCAAGGCTTGGAACTAGGATGGCGACGAGAATACCGAGAATGGCAATTACTACCAGCATTTCAACCATAGTGAAACCTGATCGAGCCGTGCGTTCGGGGGAGAGGGAAAACTTCATAAATGGCTGCCTTGGGGTGTGAAGCGCCACTTCCCGACGCTTCCACAAGGGTGTAGTTTAGAGGAATTGCGCAAATGGGGTCAAGGCGGAAACATTTCCCACCTCCATCTCTGCCCACATTACCAACTATTGAATTATTTAATGGCGTCTATCTGAGCTTTCTTTCGATGGGTTTAGCCTTGTCCTGCATATTATATCCACTAACTTTACTCTTCTCATATAATGAAATTCTCAATCCTTATACTTCTTGCGGTTGCTTCCTTTGTGGCTCGTCCAATAACAGCTACAGCTACCCCGAACATTGTCATAGTTATCACTGACGATCAGGGATATGGCGACCTCTCTTGCCATGGTAATCCAGTCGTAAAAACCCCGCATCTCGATGCACTTGCCAGCGAGTCAGTTCGCCTCGAGGACTACCACGTCGCCCCGACCTGCTCCCCTACACGTGGCGCCTTTCTTACGGGACACTGGACCAACCGAACCGGCGTCTGGCACACTATTATGGGACGCTCTATGCTGCGCTTCAATGAAGTCACGATCGGTCAAATCTTCAAGAACAGCGGTTACAACACTGGAATGTTCGGCAAGTGGCACCTTGGTGACAACTACCCCTTCCGCCCTGAAGACCGTGGCTTCACTGAGGTCCTTCGCCACGGTGGTGGCGGCGTCGGCCAGACCCCGGATTACTGGGACAACGCTTACTTCGACGACACCTACTTTCATAATAAAATACCCACCAAGACCGTTGGTTACTGCACCGACGTTTACTTCGACTACGCGAAGAAATTCATTGAAGCCAGCACCGCCGAAGGCAAGCCATTCCTAGCCTACATTGCAACCAACGCGCCACACAGCCCCAACCACGCCCCCGAAGAAAGTTCAGCTCCCTATGCGCATCTCGGCGTTGCGCCGGCCAACTTCTTCGGCATGGTCGCCAATATCGATGACAACGTTGGAGCGCTGCGCGGGTGGCTGGACGAAAGAGGCCTCACTAAAGACACCATCTTCATTTTCACCACCGACAACGGCACGGCTGGAGGTCGCGGAACCTACGACGGTGGTATGCGCGGGGCCAAAGGTAGCGAGTATGACGGCGGTCACCGCGTTCCGTTCTTTCTGCATTGGCCCGCAGGCGGATTCAACAAGGAGAATAAAGTTGAGACCATCACTGCTCACGTTGACGTCGTCCCAACGCTGATCGATCTCGCTGGCATCGAATCACCTGCCAATGTCACATTCGACGGAGTTTCAATCCGCCCGCTGATTGAGAGTAGCCAGCGACCCAATAGCTGGGCTGACCGTATTCTTGTGACTGATAGTCAGCGCGTCAAAGATCCCATCAAATGGAGAAAGTCTGCAGTGATGACCAATGAGTGGCGCCTCGTTTCTAACGAAGGACCGACACACGAGCTCTACGCTATCAAGAACGATCCTAAGCAACAGAACAACATCATCGCAGACCACCCAGAGGTAGCAGAGCGACTCAAGGATTTTTACGAGGCGTGGTGGGCTGAAATAGCCCCGTCATTTGGGGACCCAGCGCGTATTCACATTGGCAATCCCGCTGAAAATCCGAGCCGACTCACCAGCCACGATTGGATCACAACCGGTTCCAGCCCCTGGAACCAGAAGCACATTCGTGACGGCGTAACTAAACCTAGCAACCTTGGTTTCTGGTATCTCACAGTGGAAGAAGCAGGCGACTACGAAATTGAGCTACGCCGTTGGCCCAACGAAGGAAACGTTGCCAATACGCCTATCATCGCTCCAATCTCTCCAGGGAATTCAGTACCTGGTGGCGCCGCTTTCCGCGAAACACCCGGTAAAGCCGTTCCTGCAACGTCCGCCAAAATTGAGATTCAAAGCACTCGACTCTCCAAGGATGTCCCTTCGGACGCCTCTAATGTAACCTTCGATGTCACCCTCGAAGCTGGTCCGGCCGAACTCTATGCCACATTTCTTGGCAATCAGGGCGAAGTAACCGGCGCCTTCTTCGCCTACGTTAAGAGAAAGTAGCCTCCTTTAAGTCTCTCAAGTCAGATTTAAAAATCATTCTCAAGCCTATTGAAAGCTATCAAAGTCACTCTCAGCGTCGCCTTTTTTGCGACCACATTAGCACTGCCCGCAGTTGCTGAGCAAGACAGCCTCGCCACAATATCCCACCGCCGCTTGGTGGCATACTACACTCCTTGTGGTCAACGGGTGACACCGAGGCAGATCGCCAAGCTTCTCAGGCCCCTGAATCCCGAACTCGTTTCGACTTGAAGCTGTCTTAATTCATAGCAATATGGGAGTAATCATGTTTCCTTTCCCTGTCGCGGCGCTCGCACCGGCAACCCTTGATCCTGACACTACCGGCTCCTGGACCCTCCTGATCGTCTATTTCTGCCTTGCCATCGGCGTGTCATTTTTCTGCTCTGTCTGGGAAGCAGTTATCCTGAGCGTCACCAATCCCTACATTGCCAACCACAAGAAAAAACGTCCCAAGTCAGGATTACTGCTTGAGCAACTCAAGAGTCAGATTAGTCGGCCACTGACTTCCATTCTGACACTAAACACTATTTCTCACACCGTAGGAGCGATGGGGGTGGCTGCCCAAGTTTCCGCGCTCGGAGGAGGCAAGTGGGATGCACTTGCAGGAGCACTCATGACCCTTGCCATTCTAATCGCGTCCGAGATCATCCCCAAAAATCTTGGCGCACGTCACTGGCGAGCTTGGGCTCCCTGGGTTGCCGTTTCACTGCACTGGTTGACCAAGTTGATGACCCCCGTGGTTTGGTTTATCGAAATTTTTAGTAAAGGTGGACACGGTGAAGCCACCTTCAGCCGCGACGAACTGAAAGTGATGGCGGAGTTGGGTACTCGTCAGGGAAAACTAAAGGAAGACGAATCCCGAATTCTCGACAATCTCCTCCGCCTCAGCGAAATCACTGTTCGCGAAGTGATGACCCCCCGAGTGGTGGTTTTTGCGCTGACCGAGGATACTACCGTGGAGCATTACCTAGAACGTCACCGGAGCTCTCCTTTCTCCCGAATTCCGATCTACAGCGAAAACCGCGACGACATTAAAGGTTTCGTCCTCAAACATGACATCCTGCTAGCTGCCGCTCAGGATAAATTTGATCTCGAATTGCGGGACCTTAGCCGCGAAATCGCCGCCATGCCTGAGATGACCAAAATGACGGATGCTTTCCAGCAACTCGTCGCCAATCGAGATCACGTCGCTATTGTCCTCGATGAATACGGCGGTATGAGCGGACTCGTTACGATGGAAGATGTGGTCGAGACCTTGCTTGGATTAGAGATTGTCGACGAGGCGGACACCCGCGAGGACATGCAGGAGTTCGCCCGTAATCTTTGGAAAACCCGGGCGTCCAAAATGGGGCTTGAAGTCGAAGAGCCTTCCGAGCCAAACCGCGATGAGAAAGCAGCAGCCAACGAAGCGAAAGCTGATACGTCCGCTTGACTACTTGCGAACCGTTACCGCTTCGATTTCGGCAATAAGATCACGACCCCCGATTTCGCCGAGAGTTTCTATCTCCCATCGAAGCACCTGCCATGCCGGTTCACCGGCTTCCTGGGAACGACCGCAATGGGTTCGGCACACAAACCCATCGTAATCCGGATAACGTTGAGGATCGGTCACATCAGAATACAAAGTCAGCAACGGCTTGTGATTCGGACCTGAAGTGATCGATAAGGGATGCAACCAGCAGGTCAACGGCTTGTAGCTCCATGGATGCTTGTCTTCTTTCGTCGCCATGACTTGGAGAGCGCACCTTGCATCATCCAGAAGAAAGACGCAGCTGGTCTCTGGGAAGTGTTCTGGGTAGTCAACCACTTTCGCTCGCATTGAAGCTGGCTTCGTCGCTGTCTTCGGCCCGGAAGCCGCGTCTCTCCACTTACCGTAGACCACAACCTGCTTTGGCAGTTCGGCTCCTAGCGCCTCCAGCCCAACTCGCTTCTCACCAACCACATCGCGAACAACGCGCGCTTCCTCTGATGAGAGATAGACGCCGTCATGACAACAGGTCCCCCCGCACGCGGTCAGGTTGCAGCGCCTGAGCGGACGAGAAAGCGCTGCAATATCCAGACTCATGCCTGAGACCGTGTCCGCGAGTGTTTCGCGGGACTCGGGAAACGCTGCAATTGCATGACTCATTCACCCATCCCCTACTCCGAATCCCGCTCGGTGTCGAACAGCATTCAACGAAAACACTTCCGGTATCTAAGAGGAGTCATGTCCGTGACTCGCTTGAAACGTTTCGTGAAATGACTCTGATCACAAAATCCGGTCGCCTCCGCAATCGCTGCCACTCCATCTGAAGTACTGACCAAAAGGCGCTGCGCTTCCTGAATTCGAAGACGCAATATCAACTCCGTTGGGGAGACCCGCAAAAGATCGCGGAAGCGTTTGTTAAACTGAGTTGTCGAAAGACCTGAAAGACGCGCCATAGCTTCCATGGAAATATCCGATCGATAATGCTCTTCGAGATATTTGATCACTGGCTGAATCTCCCCAAAACGCTCGACTTCTTCATCCGGTGTATCGATGCGATACATCACACCCGCCAATCCAATAACATCACCTTTATCTCCTTTGAGCGGAGTTTTCGTCGAAACAAACCACTGAGGTCCTCCCCCAGCCAACATCACTAACCAGACCTGATTTGGGACCACATTCCCGCCATTCATTACTTGACGATCTTCAGCATGGTAGGCTTCCGCCATCGCTGGGGCCTGAATTTCAAGGTCTGATTTCCCTAAAATCTCTTCCATTCGATTCATTCCGAAGATCTCGGTGAGCACAGGCCGGTTCACGCAGACATAGCGGTGCTCCGCATCTTTGACATAGAAATAAACCGAAGGCAGGAACTCAAAGAGCTCCATGATCTGTCTCGCCTCGGGATGCCGCGAAAAAAACCGCTCGTCATAACTCTTCGCCAAAAACGTCATTACATACTAAAATTACATTAAAGCTGTAACAGATTCAAATTGTTAATGACCGCGGTCTGTGACCGTCTTCCGAGCCCACTAAAGCCACCGCTAAAAAGCTGCTACGCCTAATTTATAGGGATCACGAGAGTATTTCTTTTTATGTTTATTGCTCTCCTGTCCGCGCTTCGCTGTTACGTGGCCCGCAATCGCGTATCTCAAACTTGCTATCATTTCCGCAAGATCATACCTTTTTGTGTTTACTGTAAAGTTGATGTTGTGATTCGAAGTTTCCCGATGCGCTACTCTATACTAATCCTTTCCCTTGGGCTTATCGGGACGCTCTCAGCCAGCGATCGTGTCGACTTCAATAGGGATGTTCGACCGATCCTTTCAGACAGGTGTTTCAAGTGCCATGGCCCTGGCGCCAATAACCAGAAATCCGACTACCGCGTCGATACCTTCGAGCACGCTACGGCCGACCTGGGGAATTACTACGGTATCGTTCCGGGCAATGCCGAAGACAGTGAACTCTTTTATCGTCTCATCACCGATGACGAGATCGATCTCATGCCGCCACCGGAAAATAGGATGGCCCTCACTGAGGAGGAGATCGACATCATCAAGCGCTGGATCAATCAAGGTGCCGAATACCAAGAGCACTGGTCCTTCACGGCAATCCCGGATTCTATTGAAGTGCCGAAAACTCAACCTGACTGGGCCCGCAATCCCATCGATCACTTTATTCTCGATCGTCTCGACCAGGAGCAGTTTACCCCTTCCCCGGAAACCACTCGCGAAAAATGGCTCCGCCGCATCACTTTCGACCTGACCGGCCTTCCCCCTACGCTGCCGGCCCTGGATGCATTTCTCGCTGACACTTCCCCCAATGCCTACGATAAAGTGGTCGAACGCCTCTTCGCTTCGCCTGCCTACGGTGAACGTATAGCAGGTGAATGGCTCAATGTCGCTCGCTACTCAGACACCTTCGGATACCAGCAGGATTGGAATCGTCGAGTCTGGCCCTGGCGTGACTGGGTCATCGAAGCCTTCCAGGGCAATATGCCCTACGACCAGTTCATCATCGAACAACTTGCCGGCGACTTACTGCCGAACCCGTCGCGAAATCAAATCCTCGCGACGACTTTCAATCGCCTTCACTCGCAGAAGAACGAAGGAGGCAGTGTCCCTGAAGAATTCCGCGTCGAGTATGTCGCTGATCGTGTTCACACGTTTGGCACAGCCTTCTTGGGACTCAGCTTCGAATGCAGCCGCTGTCACGACCACAAGTATGACCCTCTGACGATGCTGGACTACTACGAGGTCGCCGCCTACTTTGACAACATCGATGAGGCGGGTCTGTATGCCTACTTCCCCAAAGTAGATGCGACACCTCCGCCAACTCTCTGGCTACCCGACAAAGCTCAGGAGGCAAAACTCGCAGATCTCGATACAAAAATCAGAGCTTCCGAAGCCCGGCTGACCGAATTCGCGAAGATCGCTGCTCCCGCTTTTGAGAAGGGGATGAAAAACTCTTTCAGTAAAGTCACCAATGCCGCTCCGATTGCTTCCTTTAACTTCGAGTCGAACGAAAGGAACAAGATACTGAATCTCGTTGAAGGTGGCGATCCCGCAACGACGTCGGGAAATAACCAGCTCGTTGACGGTCGCAATGGCAAAGCGATCCAACTGACCGGTGATGACAAGGTCACCCTACCGGTCGGCAATTTTACCCGCAACGATTCCTTCACTATCTCGCTCTGGCTCAAAACGCCGGACGAAAAGAAAAGAGCTGTTATCTTCAGCCGTTCTAGGGCATGGACTGACGCAGCTAGCCGAGGATACGAACTGCTCATCGAGGATGGTGAACTCAGCCTGGGAATCATCCACTTCTATCCCGGCGACGCCATCCGCGTGCGCACCACTAAGAAACTTCCCGTCGGAGAGTGGAAGCACGTGGCTGTGAGCTACGATGGTTCCAGCCGCGCCTCGGGTGTGACGCTTTATGTCGATGGTCAGCCCGCCGATACACGAATCATTCGCGACCATCTCACCCGCGACATCACTGGCGGTGGCAGCGATACCATCGTGATTGGTTCACGCATGAGAGACAACGGATTTACCGGCGGCCTCGTCGACGACTTCCAGGTTTTTAACAAGGAACTCGACCCCGCAGAAGTGGCTCAATTCTTCGAACGCAGCGAATGGCAGCCAGGCATTGACTGGTTTCTCACCAACGCCCATCCCCCCTATCAGAAGGAAACCGTTAAACTCAAGCAACTGCGCAATGAACGGATCGCCCTGATCCGCACCATTCCAGACATCATGGTGATGAAGGAAATAGAGGAACCTAAGCCCACTTATCTGCTTGGCCGTGGCCACTACTCGAATCGCGAGAAAACCGTCTCAGCAGCCACGCCCGATTTCCTTCCGTCCCAAAAAGTTGATACCCCGCAAAACCGTCTCGACCTCGCACGCTGGACGGCCTCGGGTGACAATCCCCTTACCGCCCGAGTCACTGTTAACCGCTACTGGCAACTAATGTTCGGCGCCGGACTTGTCTCAACACCCGAAGACTTCGGCAGCCAAGGTAGCAGCCCCACCCATCCACAATTGCTCGACTGGCTGGCACGGGACTTCATCAAAAGCGGCTGGAATGTCCAGCACCTACTCAGGCAAATCGCGCTGTCCGCGACTTATCGCCAGAGTTCAAACATCGCCTCAGGTGAATTAGCGACCATTGACCCAAAAAATGCGCTCCTCTATCGCTACCCAGCTCCCCGCCTCTCTGCCGAGATGATCCGTGATAATGCCCTCGCCGCGAGCGGATTACTTAATAACAAGGTGGGCGGCGCTCCCGTTAAGCCCTACGACATCTCAGTTTCCTTCAAGCCATCGGCTATTAGCAAGGGCGACGATCTCTATCGCCGCAGCCTATACACCTACTGGAGACAAACAAGCCCGGCCCCAATGATGACAACGCTCAACGCCTCGAAGCGGGACGTCTGCCGCGTTAGCCTAGAAAAAACAGATTCACCACTGCAAGGACTCGTCTTGCTCAATTCGCCGCAGTTTGTTGAAGCCGCAAGGACGCTGGCAGAAAATCTGGTCAACGAATACGGCAACGACAACGATGCTATCATTAACGAAACCTACCGCCGCCTCACCAGTCGCGATCCCGACCAACAGGAGTGGCCCGTGCTGCGCCAATTGATCGAGGAACAGGAAAAACACTTCGCAACCAGCCCTGGCACAGCCAGAGAGCTCATCTCGGTTGGTGCCTCGAAGGCTCCCGAAACTGAAAACCCCGCACGTCTCGCCGCGGTCACAACGCTCGTGTCCACGGTGATGAATTTTGACGAGTGTATTACAAAACGATAACCCGAACCGCCATTTATCCATGAAGACCTGCACCGGATTTGACTCTCCCTTCGGTATGAGCCGCCGTGCCTCACTGGCCAGCTTCGCCGGTGGCCTTGGTAGCCTTGCTCTTGGCAGTCTTCTCAACGGTAAGGCCCAGGCCGAGCCCAACCAGTCCCGCTTTCTCACCAGGGAACCCAAGGCCAAGCGCGTTATTTATCTCTTCCAGGGAGGTGGTCCGTCTCAAATCGACTTGTTTGACCATAAACCGCGCCTCAATCGGGAACACGGCAAGGAACTCCCGGAATCTGTTCGCAAGGGTCAGCGCCTTACCGGCATGTCCGGCAACCAGTCGAGCCTTCCGCTCGTCGGGTCTCCCTACAAGTTCACCCAACACGGACAGGGCGGCACCTGGATTAGCGAACTGCTCCCATACACGGCGGGCATTTCCGATGACATCACGGTGATCAATTCCATGTATACCGAGGCAATTAACCACGGCCCGGGTGTCACCTTCATGCAGACCGGCTCCCAGATTGCCGGTCGTCCCAGCATTGGATCCTGGCTTTCCTACGGTCTTGGTTCCACCAACGAGAACCTGCCCAACTTCGTCGTCCTCGTCACGGCCAACAAGGGTGGCCAACCACTGGTAAGCCGGCTCTGGGGCAGCGGCTTCCTTCCCGGCAAGCACGACGGTGTTCGATTCCGTCCTGATAACGATGCCGTTCTTTACCTCAACAATCCCAACGGACTCAACGAGAAGTCACGCCGCATGATGCTGGACCGTCTCGAGGAACTTCACCAGATCGAACTCGCCAAGACGGGAGACACCGCGCTGGAAACGCGTATCGCTCAGTATGAGATGGGTTTTCGCATGCAGACTTCGATCCCCGATGTCACCGATCTTTCCAAGGAGCCGGACTCCACCTTCGAGCTCTACGGAGAAGAAGCCCGCAAACCGGGAACCTTCGCCGCCAACTGCCTGATGGCTCGTCGCATGGCAGAACAGGGCGTCCAGTTTATCCAGCTCTACCACCAGGGATGGGATCAACACAGCAACCTCCCCGGCAAGCTTCCCCAGCAGTGTCTCGAAACGGATAAAGCTTCTGCGGCTCTCGTCACAGATCTGAAACAGCGCGGCCTGCTCGATGACACGCTGGTGATCTGGGGCGGCGAATTCGGTCGAACCAACTATTGCCAGGGCAAGCTGAACGACAAGAGTTTCGGACGTGACCACCACCCACGCTGCTACTCTACCTGGATGGCGGGCGGTGGCATCAAAGGCGGCTACCACCACGGGCAGACCGACGAATACGGCTACAGCGTTGTCGATGGTGGCGTCCATGTCCACGATTTCCACGCCACTATCCTGAACCAGCTCGGCATCGATCACGAACACCTTACTTTCCAATATCAAGGACGCCACTTTCGTCTCACCGATGTGCACGGTCACGTCGTGAAGGATATTATTGCGTAACGCTTTCACTCTAAGCCCGACGGGAACCCTGATCAGGACCGCCGCATGTTCGGAAACACATTACCTCACCCCAACATTGGACTTACAACTGCCGCTTAGGTGGGGTGACCGCTTCCACAGAAGACGTCACATAGCCAAAGTGTTACCTAAAATGATCAAGAGGCGTTAGACCGAGTAGGTCAGTTTTTAACCTTCTGCTCGATCTCATCGAGCAACTCACTCATCTCCAATTTCTTCCCGCTTAATTCTTCACGGTCCACCGCATTGGTAAACTGACCAGGATCATTAACCATATCATAAAGTTCCTCGGTTCCATCTTTGTATCGCATGTAAGCCCAATCAGGTGCACGCAGTCCCCGACCGGATCTATCTAGTGTCAAGGACGCCTCTTTCACCATTGTTTCCGGATCCCTAAGAATCGGAACGAGGCTGGTTCCCTGCACCTCTTTCGGAATTACGACTCCAAGCAACTCACAAATGGTTGGGTAGATATCAACCAACTCCGTAATCGACAGCGAACGGCCCGGCTTAAATCCGGGAGCTGAAATAATCAGCGGCACGCGTGCAGCCTCTTCGTGGAAGTTCGACTTTTGCCACATGTGATGCTCACCGAGATGGTATCCGTGGTCACTGGTAAAGATCACCACCGTGGAATCTCGAAGCCCCCTTGCGTCGAGTTCGGCAAGCACCTTGCCGACCTGTTCATCCATGAAAGTAACGGTCGCATAATAGTCTGCCCACATCTGCCTAATGTTGTCAGGGTAGTTGCCGATACCGCTGGACTCATCAGTCATCTTGGCGATCCCGAGCTCCGGGATATCATCAAGATCATCTTCCGGAACGTGAGGCGCAGGGATCGAATCCAGCGGATACATATCAAAGTATTTCTTTGGCGCAACGCTCGGATAGTGCGGCCTCACAAAACCAGTAGCGAGAAAGAAACGATCCTCCGCTACTGCTCGTTTTTCTAAAAGCTCCACCGTTTTCACCGCAGCCTTGAAGTCTGGCTGCTCCGAACCGTCTCCATCTGATACCACACTGGCAAACATGCGATAAGGCATCTTAGTTGACTGACGATTCTCAGGTGCCCGCGTCGAAAGGTTGTGATTGAGAAGGCGATACAGTCCATCGGTATGCGCTTCCTTCCCCTGAGTATTGAAGCGCTCTGTCCATGTCTCCTTCACATCAACACCGTCGGTTCCGGCAATAATATCTCCGGGGACTCGCATGTGAAAAATCTTGCCGACACGCGCACTGTAGAACCCCTGAGAGATCAAATGTTCCCCGATGGTTTTCCCACGTTCGCCTGAGTATCGACTGTACATAAAAGAGCGCCGAGACGGACCACAACTGGTTCCCTGACAATAGGTTCCCTCGAAGACCATGCCACTCTCAGCCAACACATCGAGATTCGGTGTCTGACAGACTTCATTACCATAGCAACCCAATGCACTCGCTTTGAGATCATCCGAGACCAGAAAAACAACATTCTTGATTTCAGCAGAACTCAGCGGGACCTCCCATCCGCCAGCAAGAATAAGGGAGGAGGCAAGGCACATCACGTTGTATCGATTCATAGAAGGGAGTGTAAGTTAGAAACCGGCTTGCTTAAACGACGCTTTTGCGTAGGCGGTCCTAAAACGACTGCCACTGTTCGCGCCCTACCAGTTGAGAATTGACCTACGTCATACAAAGATTAAATTCACAGTGATTTTCACAAATGGATTGGTTACTGTGGCTCATCTGGACAGTGTGGATGACAGGGTCACTGTTATCCATGGCCAATGTCCTGTTCTATGGCCACTTTCGTTCACAACAGGACCAACGCTGGCTCGACCCAAAACTTGAAGTCGATCAGAAAAAGGTCTGTTGGATTATAGCCCTGAAAGGTTTCGACAAGCAACTCACCGAACCCTTTTTTAAATCCCTCATCACACAATCATATGCGGACTATCGAATCATTTTTACATTCGAAAGTGATCAAGATGAAGGTTACATATGGTTACGTAATCATCTAGGCCTCACGGAAAAAGAAGCGGTATGGTATCCATCTATTTCCTCAGGTCTCGAGAGCGTGTCACTGGTCGTGGCCGGACCTGCTAGGGACTGTGGACAAAAAGTTCACAACCAAATCGCTGCATTCGCAAGGCTTCGACAAGACGATAAAATCATAGCCTTTGCTGACGCAGACATCACCTGCCCACCGGAGACTCTCTCCCGTCTTGTCGTTCCCATCAACATGGGACATTTCGACGTGATGACCACCTTCCGCTGGCTAATTCCTGGCGATTCGCATCCTGCAACCTTGCTCGGCAGCGTCATCAACGCCTCCTGCGCCACAATGGGCGGACACGTGTTCTTAAATACTGTTTGGGGAGGCATGGTAGCCATAGAGCGAGAGACATTCGAAGAACTCAGGGTTCCTGATCGTTTTTCCCGAGTGCTTAGTGATGATTTAACCCTTAACAGCCTCGTAAAGCGTTCGGGTCGAACCATCGGTTTCGTTCGTTCCCTCATTGTTCCTAGCCCAGTCCAATTCACTTGGCGTGAACTCTTTAACTTCGGAAGTCGTCAGTATTTCATGGTGAAATTCTACTCTATCAAGCTCTATCTTAGCGCTTACGAGGTCACCGGTTTGTATCTTGCTGGCTTCATCAGTTCAATTATTGCGATCACGTTCTTCAACAATCCTCTCGCCTGGTTTCCTCTGGGTGCTGTGATGCTAAGCGACCAAATTCGGGCGTTTTGTCGCCGTAAGATTTACCAGTATCAATTCCGCGACCAACCCGAGACCGTTCGAAATCTGGACCAAACAATTCTGATTGAACATCTCTGCACTCCGATCTGGATGGGCATGCAGTTCATTTTTATTGTCAGCGTACTATTCAAGAACACGATAACGTGGGCCGGGATCAAGTATCGGGTCAAGGCAGGCGGAGACACCACGGTTCTCGCCCGCAAGAGTTGACGGATTCCGCTACCACGACGAATCTCACCTCCCGCATGCCACCTTCCGAACGTCTCAAAGAAGCCGCTGAACAACCCGCGCCTCCCCTTCATCCACTGGGAGGTTGCGACCTAGAAACTTTTCGCCATTATAGCGAAGAGAATGCTCCCTTCAGTGAGCGGACTCAGAAAATGCGTTCAGCCTGTCGAACTGGAATTATGGTGCGCAAGCCCTTTACCCTTTACGAGAAATGGCGGTGGGGAAAACAGGTGCAAGCGCGCCGTTTCGCGAAAGATCCGATCTTTATCCTCGGTCATTGGCGCAGTGGAACTACTCACCTGCATAATCTGCTCAGTCAGGACCCTCAATTCGGATGGCTAAGCTTCTATCAGGCTAATATGCCGTTGAATATGCTGGGTAAGAAAGTTGCTATCGGTCGCTTTATCATGAAACAAAGCATGCCCAAGACTCGCGGCTTTGATAACGTTTCCATTGGTCTTGATACCCCGCAGGAAGATGATTTGGCGATGGCCAATTTGAACCCTATATCAGAATTCAAGACCTACTACTTTCCCAGAGAGGCCAAGCGACACTTCTACGAATCCGTTTTTTTTCGAAGCTTATCGGATGAGACCATCGATACTTTCACCGCTGCTTACTTACAACTCCTGAAAAAACTGGACTACTTTCACCACGGCAAGCAACTCCTCCTTAAAAACCCTGCATCGACAGGCAGAATCCCCTTCCTGCTGAAACACTTTCCGAACGCCAAATTTATCCACATTATTCGTAACCCATTCAAAGTATTCACCTCATCTTCCCTTCGCTACATAGGTGCCCTCCCCCCCTTTTCATGGCAAAACTTCGAAGATTTTGATATTGATGATCACGTTCTCGAATTCTACGAACAGCTCATGAAGGGGTATCTCAAAGATCGCGCTCAGATCCCCAGAGAAAATCTCATTGAGACCCGCTTCGAAGATTTAACGAAACAACCCCTCGACGAAATTAATCGGATCTATCAGCAGTTTGACCTGCCTGGCAAGCTCAGCGGACTCGAAAAAATTTCAGAATACCTCGAAACAAATAGGGACTACCAAAAGAACACCCACCAGATCACTGAGCACCAAGTCACTGCGATTCGAAGGCGCTGGCGCTTCGCCTTTGACGAGTGGGGCTACCCTGACACTCCGCAGGGAATTGACGTGGTTAATTCACCGACGTCATCCTGAGACACTCAGCTCCCTTCTTTTTCCCAAGCCGATCTTGCGTTAGCTTCTATCTCGCTATCAAGTTCGTGCATTCGGCGCTTCATCGCATCCACGATCTCAGGATTAGAAGTGGCTAAGTTGGTTTGCTCACCTACATCAGCGGAGAGATCAAACAGCATCACCTCGGAGTCTCTCGGCGATTGCTTACTTTTATTTTTCCCTCGAGGGGCTGGAGCCCTTTTCACGAGTAGCTTCCATTTTCCCTGCCTCAATCCCTCGAGCTCTCCGCGGGAGGAGTAATGCAAAAATTCTTGGCGCGGACTCTCCACATCCTGAGTTAACAGCAAAGAGATATCTTTACCGTCAATCTCTCGGTCGCCCGGCAGGGGTTCCCCAGATAGAGCAGCTATCATCGGGAGCAAATCGATTGTTCCCGCCAACTCATCACATTCGCTGCCAGCAGGAATACGCCCAGGGCCCCACATAATGCAGGGAACTCGCTGCCCACCTTCGAAGGTCGTTCCTTTGCCTTCTCGTAGCGGTCCAGCAGACCCACCATGATTGCCAAAACGCAGCCACGGCCCATTATCCGTGGTGTAGATCACGTAAGTAGTTTCAGACAATCCCCATTCGCGAATCTTACCCATGAGGCGTCCCACCTCTGCGTCGATATGCTCAATCGTATTAGTGTAAGCGTTTTGTGGATCGGGATCGAGAACATCCTCGGGAACATAGAGAGGAATGTGAGGCATCGAGTGAGGAAGATAGACAAAAAACGGTGCTTCCTTGTTATCTTCGATAAATTCGATCGCCTTGTCAGTGTAACGGCGCGTCACCGTGCGCTGATCAACAGGCAACTCGACAATTTTTTCATTTTCCATCAACGGTGTGGTCCAAAGGGTCAGTGTACTCTCCTGGTCGCGCCAAAGATCATCTGAGGACACCCTGGGCTTGCCCTTATTGTCAGGATGATTCATGTCATTACTGTAGGGAATTCCCCAGTAAGTATCGAATCCGTGTTGCTGTGGCAGGGTTTCGGGATGGTGCCCAAGGTGCCACTTTCCAAAACAAGCCGTCGCGTAACCCTGCGCACTCAAATGATCAGCAATAGTGTACTCCTCCGGGTTCAATCCTCTACTTGACTGAGGAAACAAAACCCCAGCATGCAGACCCACCCGCTTGGGATAACTCCCAGTCAGCAGAGCCGCTCGCGATGGCGTACAAACCGGCGAGGCCGACATAAAGCTGGTGAACTTCCGCCCTTCTTCAGCGATGCGGTCAATATGAGGCGTCTTTATCTTCGTAGACCCGAAACATCCTAAATCCCCATAGCCTTGGTCATCCGTAAAAATAATGACAAAGTTGGGCTTTGAATCAGCGAAAGACAGCGTTGAGAACAGGTAAGCAGCTGCCACGAAGAGGAAAATAAAAAGGCTTCGAATCATCGATCAGAGTCAACCCTAATCTCCTCAACCAAACAAGGAATTAAATCTCATACGGAGGTTTGATCACGGATTACCAATCTTTAAAACTCAAACAAACCAAGCTCGAAAAACCATTACTATTTGGAACCAGGCTTCCTCTCAGTCCGCCTCTCGACGAGACCATCGATTCGCGAGTTTCCCATTTCCACATTCAGCCCAGAACCTAAACAAGTGCCAAGAACCGCAACAGGTTGCCCGACGCTCAAGAGAGGACGACGATCGTTGCGACTGATAAGTTGGCCCTGAGATGGAAGCACATCGACAAAAAAGTCAGGGCCGGCCATTAGCAGGCAGCGAACGCGGGAGTCACTGCCATCGACCCGCAAAAACATCTCAATCGAGGAAGATCCGGTTTCAAAGGCAGAAATCAACCCGACTACCTTAAGATAACGGTCTCGATACTTGGCATCGGCAGCCACTTTGTCTGACCTGAATTCGGCAACCAGGTCCGACGCTGTGATTTCGATTGGTTTCAGCATCGCAGTGACTCTATTTTCCTTCGCCTTCACACCCACGGCAGCGCGGAGTTCCTCGTTTTCCTTTTTTAACATGTAGACCTCATCGCGAAGCTGACCCACCTCGATCCGAAGCATCTCGAGAGTCTTCGTCGTTTCGAGATAAGACTCTTTTATCTCGGTAATCTGGGTCGGCAGATTAGAGACTGAGTCGGGCACCTTGATATCCTTCACCTTGTTAAACAGGGCACCCAGAGAATTTTGCTCTTCCTCGCCCTCCTGTGCCTCCACCAGGGAAATGCTACCAATCAGCACGAGAATCGCGAATACCCTTATCAACTTCTCCATGAAAAGAATGTGCTTCAGCTACCTTCAATACTAAAGCTTTTTCCTTCAAAATCACGCACCCGGCTATCTCCGGAAAACCTTCGAGAAAGCCCCTCTTACGAAGTGGCCTTATCATAGTTGGCCCTGATAGCTTCAAGTTTTTCCCAACGATCATACATCGCCTTAGCCTCGCTGCGCTTCACCTCAAGCGTCACCCCGACTTCCCCCGCTGAAGCGGCGTTCTTTTTATAGAATTCGGGATCGTTCAGCTTCTTTTCCATCTCCTCGATCTCGGTTTCAATCTGGAGAATGGCGTCCTCCATCCCTTCCAGTTCACGCTCCTCTTTCCATTTCAATTTGCGAGGCTCATTTGAACGATCGCGTCCCCGCTTCTTTTTAGCAGGTTTAGGTCTGGCCGCAGCCGCCGCAAGCTCGCGAGCCTTCCGCTTCTGCAGGTAATAGGAGTAATTACCTTCGTTCACCGTCACAAGATCACCTTTTTCAAAAACAATCACCCGATCACAAACCCGATCGAGAAACCAACGATCGTGGCTCACAACCACGGAGGTGCCTGAAAAATTTATCAGTGCCTCCTCCAGAACTCGCAAGGTCGGGAGGTCGAGGTCGTTAGTTGGCTCATCAAGCACTAGAAAGTTTCCGCCGCGCTTAAGAATCTTTGCCAAGAGGACACGGTTTTTCTCTCCACCTGACAGATTTCCGATTCGGTCATTGATCCGGTCATTACTGAAGAGAAAACGCTGGAGGTAGCCCCTCACCGAAATCGATTCGTCACCAAACTTCACATAGTCGATTCCCTGCGACACTTCGTCCAGCACACTCTTGTCTTCATCAAGTTCGAGCCGGGTTTGATCTACATAGTTAAATTCCGTCCGTTTACCGATGGTGACCCGACCTTCTGTTGGAGCTATTTCACCTTGGACCAACTTGAGCATAGTTGTCTTACCCACCCCGTTTGGGCCAACCACGCCGACACATTCTCCTTCCTGAAACTTGAGGTCGAGCCCTAGTAAGACCGGCTCGCGTTCGTAATAGAATCCCACATCTTTCATCTCAACCACGATATTAGCGAGTTTCGGTGGCGTTGGGATAACCAGTTCCATATCAAGTTCCTGGTCTGGCGACTTCTGGGATTTAATCTCGTAAAAGTTATCCAGTCGGCTGCGTTGCTTTGTCCTGCGAGCTTTGACCCCTGCCCTGACCCATTCAATTTCCCGCTTTAAAAATCGCTGACGCTTTCTCTCCACCTGTTGATCCCGCTCCTGCCGCTCGGCTTTACCGGCCAAGTAATCGCTGTAGTTGCCGTCATAGGAAAAGAATCGCCCATCGGCCAGCTCAATGATCCGGGTGGCGATACGATCGAGAAAATAGCGGTCATGCGTCACGAAGAGACAGGCACCACTCCCTTGAGCAAGGTAGCTTTCAAGCCAAGCGATAGCCTCCGCATCAAGGTGATTTGTTGGTTCATCTAGAACCAGCAAATCCGGCTGACTGATAAGAGCGTGACACAGCCCGACACGCCTCTTTTCTCCCCCTGACAGATAACTCACCTTTCGGTCAGCAGGCGGAGTTGATAATTCACGCATCAGAATCTCTAAGCGTGATTCCAGATTCCAGCCGTCAGCGTGATCAATCGCACGCTGTAGGTTCTCCTGTTCCGCCAGACTCAGATTTTCATCTGTTTCGAATCGCTCGATCTTCGCGAGAAGGTCAGCCGATCCTGCTCGGATATTCTCCTCAACTGTGTCACTCTCATTTAGCTCGAACTCCTGCGGAAGATATCCCACCACCAGCCCTTGCTTTCGCGAAATCTGACCGGCATCAGCTGACTCCGCGCCAGTAATGATCCTTAGAAAAGTCGACTTACCGCAACCATTACGCCCCACCAGACCTACCTTCTCTCCTGGATAAACGGCAAGGGTCGCGCCGTCGAGCACCGGATCATTTCCGAACGAAAGTTCGAGATCCTTAGCCGAAAGAATGGCGTCATTTTGAACAGAAGGGTTCGACATGTATCAGGGAGACACTGTAGCTGGGCTTCAGGACAACTCAACCCCGTGAGACCGCAGACTTAACCTTGTTCAAAGCAATACTCCCAAACCCGTCATACTGCGGGCAGGCCAGTAACCACCGTTTCTTGTGAAGATTTTTAAAGGCATTCACCGCTCGCTCAGAACTGAAGGATTCTAATACAGAACTCGCCTATACGATGACGTTACCCGAGAGCGCGCCTTGACCCGTTTCCGTTTTGCCTGAACGATAGGCGGGATGAGATTTCCTCGCCTAATTTTATTCGTGCTCGCGCTCGCGCTCGTGAGCACCGCATCGCTGAAGGCCAATCCGCCAAATATTATTCTTATTCTCGCCGATGATATGGGCTACGGAGATCTCGGCTTCACCGGCTCGAAATACCTTCGCACTCCTCACCTCGATGCCCTAGCCGAGTCTGGCGTCTTCTGCGAACAAGGCTATGTGAGCAGCCCTGTCTGCTCTCCCTCACGCGCTGGACTGCTGACAGGACGCGACCCCCGACGCTTTGGCTACCAAGGCAATCTAAATAAAAGTATTAGCGCTTACCCAACCCGCCCTGAGCTGCTCGGCCTCCCGCCAGGCGAACTCACCTTAGGGGATCACCTGAGAAACGCTGGGTATGCCACCGCACTCATCGGAAAATGGCACCAAGGAATCGGCGAAGGGTTTCATCCCAATGAACGAGGGTTCGACTACTTTTGCGGCATGCTTGGCGGAAGTCACAGCTACTTCCCAACCAGAGGTAGGCACAGCATCGAGCGCAACGGCGCGCCAGTCACTGAGTTCTCCAACGACTACCTTACCGATTTCTTCACCGACGAAAGCCTCTCTTGGATGAAGGAACAAACAGCAGCAAAGAAGCCCTGGTTCGTTTTCCTGTCCTACAACGCACCCCACGGCCCCATGCATGCGACCGAAGAAGACATCTCGCTATTCGAAAACATCCAAGACGAAAAGCGTCGCATTTACGCTGCCATGATGTGGGCCCTCGACCGTGGAGTGGGCCAGATCCGTGGCTGGCTCGATGATTGTGGTGAACTGGAAAATACACTCATCGTATTTTTTTCCGACAACGGAGGGCCTCCGAACAACGCCAGTTGGAACGGCGTTTTCTCTGGGGGCAAGGGCTGCCTCAAGGAAGGTGGTATTCGCGTTCCCATGATCTGGTCCTGGCCCGAAACTTTGCCGGAAAAAACTCGTTACACCTCTCCCGCTTCAGCTCTGGATCTCTTACCCACCTTTCTCGCCGCCGCAGGAAGTGATCCGCTTCCCCCGCGCAAACGCCTCGGCCACGAAGACAAGGGTAACTACATAAATTACGCCAAACGATACGGCGACTACGAAGGTATCAACATGCTGCCGTTATTGAAAGGCGAGGTTGAACCTCCGAATCGGACACTCTACTGGCGCCTCCAAGGCCAGGCCGTCGTTCTCGACGGAGACGACAAACTCTGCCGTCCATCGCACCGGCCGGCTCAACTGTTCAATCCGGTCAGCGACCCTGGAGAACTCTCTGATCTCGCCTCCCCCGGGGACAAACGTTTCCTCGAGCTTTTCCGTCAACTGAGCGACTGGGAAATGACTTTGCCTACCGATCCCCTTTGGGGCTCGTCCCCCTACTGGCAGGGACCGAGCGCGAAGTATTATGATGAAATGCTACCGGTCGATGAACCCAACTAGCCTGTCCGTCACCTAACGATCACGCCATATTTCGGGTTCTTGCCGCCGCTAATATCAGTCCTATCTTCGCCGTCCCAAATGAAGCCGACTACCCTCTTGCTCTCCTGCCTCGCTTGTGTCCTATTCGCGTCAGCACAGGATTGGCCTCAAGGGGCAGGCCCCGACGGAAACCTTAGGGTAAAGAAGAAGGCGCCTATTGTCTGGAGCGTGGCACGAAACGAAAACGTGAACTGGAAAATCACGCTTCCTGAGACAGGCCAGAACACTCCCACGATTTTCAACAACAAGGTCTTCTTTTCGACGTATCAACCTTTCGATAGTGACGCCACGATCGGGTCCGATATCATTGCGTGGTGCTGCGACGAAAAAACCGGTAAAGTCATCTGGAAGAGGCCCATCCCCGCCCGTTACAACCTCCGTCTTTCGGGCTGCTTCAGCGACAGCACATCTCCCCCAGCTGCAACTGATGGACAATATGTGGTTTTCGTCAACGCCTCAGGTGCTATCGAGTGCTTCACTTTGGATGGCAAACCCGTCTGGAGACAAGAATTCCTCAGTGTCGGCCGCACACTGCCATTTATTCACGACGGCAAATTTGTTTTCACCCGTCAACACTACCCGCCCGATTCCAGTGGCAAGTTCCCCCATAAATACAAGGACTCTGCGAGGGAGATGTGGACCCAACTTCAGGCGCTCAACCTGAAAACTGGCAAAATCATGTGGACTACTGACTGCGGCGTCAACATGGGCATGGCGATGCTGCCGCAGAAACTAAAGAGCGGCCGGGATGTTATTGTGACAGGCCGCGGTGGAGGCCACGGCCCACCCGAAAAACCGCTCGGCATCTCTCTCGTTGATCTGGCCGACGGCTCCACTCTCTGGACGCTCCCCCTCGACAATTTTAATGCCACCCAGACCTTCGGGATCCGCGATGATCTGGTTCACTTTTTCTATGGAACCAACCACCTTTCTGTTGATTGCCACACCGGCGAGATCACTAGGAAGACTTCTATATCCGAAAATGTCTCTGTGCGAGTCTGGAACAACGGCCATCGCATCACCTCTGTGAAATCCCCTGGCAAAAGCGGGCGGGGTCGCAACATCACCCAAACCTCAAACTTGCTGGTTGGACCTTGGCACTACTTCCGACACTACAAGCTCCCCTGGCTCGGCCGCGTCAATGTCGACAGCGGTAGCATCAATTATCTCGAACTCCCGCTTCAACTATCCCGTGTGCCGGGAGAAGATGACATTCTCCTTTGGCACGACCCTGAAAGTCCTAAAATGGAATCGCAAACCATTGTCCCCAACGAAATGAAAAACTCCCGCGGCCTGGTTGTCTTTGACGATAAGCGTTCCACCGGCAACGGTTGGGGACACATCGGGTCACCTTCCCCCTCCGTTGCCGGAAAATACCTCTACCTACCCACGATGACAGGCACGGTTTATGTCATCGACTGGAACGCCGAGACTCTTGATGAAACTGCCGTGATCGCGATCAACGACCTCGGGCCGGCAGGCCGGTCTTATCAGCGTGGCTCCCTTTCTTTCGCCAATGGAAAAATCTTTGCCCACACGATTCAGGAGTTGATCTGCATCGGATACTAGTCTTACTCCTACCCTGAATCTCCCGCTCCCAGCATGAAAATACTTCTTATTTCAGCCATCACGCTCGTCAATGCGATCACTTCGTATGCCGCCGAAAAAACGAACGTCATTTATATCCTCGCGGACGACCTCGGCTACGGCGACCTCGCCTGTTATGGCCAGGAAAAGCTCCCCACGCCCAATATCGACCGCCTCGCCACTGAGGGGCTTCAGTTCACCAACCATTACTCCGGCAACACCGTCTGCACCCCCTCTCGCGCCGTGCTCATGACTGGGTTGCACTCCGGCCGTTGCTACGTTCGTGGCAATCTCAAAAGCGAAAACGGAGCTTCTCTCAAGCCTGAGTGGACGGTGCTTCCAGAGGTCTTTAAGGCCGCGGGCTACGCCACCGGCGGTTTCGGCAAGTGGGGCCTTGGGCAGACCAATTCTGAAGGTGCGCCCAATCCACTCACTCACGGCTTCGACACCTACGCCGGCTGGAAAAGCCAGATGATAGCGCACACCTACTACCCCTCGTCCTGGGTAGTCGATGGAGAAGAACTTCTCCTCGACGGCGAAACCTACGTGCACGACCTCATCATGCAGAAGGCCTTCGACTTCATAAAAGAGAACGGTAAATCTGGCGCACCTTTCTTCTGCTACATACCTACCGGCGTTCCGCATGCCGCGATGCAGGCTCCTGCCGAGCTTCACGAAAAGTGGCGCAAAAAGTTTCCTGAGTTTGACAACAAGATTGGCAAATACGGCGCCGGTCCCGACGAAGAATGCCCTGACGTCCAGAATCCCATCGCCGGCTACGCAGCCATGATGGAAAATCTCGACAACCAAGTCGGGCATATTCTCGACCTTCTCAAAGAAATGGGCATTGACGAGCACACGCTCGTCATGTTCTCAAGTGACAACGGCGCGCATAAAGAAGGCGGGCACGACCCTAACTTCTGGAACTCCACCGGCTCGCTTCGTGGCCACAAGCGTGACATGCACGAAGGCGGTATCCGCACGCCCATGCTAGCTCGCTGGCCCGGTAGCATTGAAGCAGGAACCACGACCGATCACCTCAGTTGCTTTCAGGATATTCTCCCTACCGCCGCTGAGATCGTGGGCCAGCCAGCCCCCGAAGGCATCGATGGCGTATCCTTTCTTGCCACTCTCACCGGCAAAGGCAACCAACCCTCCCACGACTACCTTTACTGGGAATTCTGCAAAGGTGAGAATCAAGATATCTTCTCCCAAGCCGTTCGCCAAGGTCAGTGGAAAGCCTACGTGCAGGCCAAAAAGCCAATCGAACTCTACGACCTCGAAAAGGACCCCTACGAAGAGAACGATCTCGCGGCTTCCATGCCCGAGAGAGTCAAAGAGATGAAAAAGATTATTGCCGAAGCACATCACCCACTCCCGACACAAAAGAAAAACTGATATCCACGAAAAAATGGAGGGTGGTGGTCCACCCCTCTTTTTATCATGCTCCCACTTCGCCTCCTCTCGTCTCTTCTCTGCATCCCATGGCTGCTCATCACGGCCACAGCAGCTGACAAGCCCAACATCGTCGTTTTTCTAGTCGACGACATGGGGCTAATGGACACCTCTGTCCCTTTCCTCACAGACAAAGACGGCAACCCTGAAATTCATCCGCTCAACGAGCTCTACCGAACTCCGGGCATGGAGCGACTCGCAGCGACCGGTATCCGCTTTAGTCAGTTCTACGCCATGAGCGTTTGTTCACCGACGCGAGCGTCCATCATGAACGGCCAGACCTCAGCACGTCACACCACGACCCAATTCATCAAACCCGAATCCAAAAATACCGGCACGCTCGGGCCCCAAGCTTGGAAGTGGAAAGGCTTTGTCGAAGGCGATGTCACCCTGCCCAGCCTTCTGCGCGAAGTGGGCTACCGAACCATTCACGCCGGCAAGGCTCATTTCGGTCCGAACGACTCCTACGCCAGCGATCCCACCAACATCGGATTTGATATCAACATCGGCGGTTGCGCCTACGGCCAGCCCGGCAGCTACTATGGCAGCGATCATTTCGGCTGGGCAAAGAAGGGCCGCGAAAAGCGTGCGGTACCCGGACTCGAAAAATATCACGGCCAGAACATCTTCCTGACCGAAGCGCTCACCCTCGAAATCAATGAAGCCATCAGCGCTGCCGTGAAAGAGGAAAAGCCCTTCTTTGCTTACATGTCTCATTACGCGGTGCACACCCCTTTTCAAAGCGACGAGCGTTTTGCCGCTAACTACACAAACGTTGAAAAGAAGAGCCTCGCTGCCTACGCCACCTTGATCGAAGGCATGGACAAATCACTCAATGATATGCTAGACCATCTCGAGAAAATCGGAGTTGCCGAAAACACAATCGTCATTTTCCTGGGAGACAACGGTAGCGATGCCCCTGCTGGCGGCACCCACGATATCGCAAGTTCCGCTCCCCTCAGAGCCAAGAAAGGCACCCACTACGAAGGCGGCATGCGGGTGCCCTTTATCGCGTCTTGGGCCAAGCCCGATCCTGACAATACCTTCCAGAAAGAACGGCCTATTCCTTGCGGTGTCATCAATACGACCGACATAGGCGTGGCTTACGATGTATTCACCACCGTTCTCGACGTCGCTGGAGGCGATTACGGAGAGCATGTCGTCGACGGCATTGACCTGAGCCCAATTTTCACCTCCGCCAAAGGCTCAACCGCCAACCGAGAGTTTCTGATGCACTTTCCCCACAGTCATCGAAGTTCTTACTTCACCGCTTTTCGCAAAGGAGATTGGAAGCTGATATATCATTATGATCAAAACTCAGGCCCGAGCGACGACAAAATCGAACTTTTTAATCTCGCAGCAGATCGCGACGAGTCCGCTAACCTCGCCTCCTCAAATCCCGAGAAACTTCGGGAAATGATAAACGCCATGAATGCGTCACTGGAAAAGGCCGATGCCCAGTTGCCTGTTAGTGGAAAGTGACAGAGTCTAATGACCAAGTTCCGATGCGTCTCATCCGTTTAACTACCTTCCTATCATTTTTCCTTCTGGTATCACCCAGAGCGTCCGAGGAGTTGCCGCAACCGGTCACCGACACCGACTTTGACTCCCTCTCGGTGCTTTCCCCATTTTCTAGACCTATTGATCTCTCAGAAACACTGTCCCTGACCGGCTTTGCCCGCATTGGTGAACAGAATTTAATCACGCTGATGGATCAGGATTCCGAGAAGAGTCACATCGTTTCTAGGAAGGCCAACGATGAAGGCTGGAAGCTGGTCGAAGTGTCCGCCGGCGTCGACTACGCTTCGGAAAGCACCTTTGCTAACATTGCCGTTCCCGGTGGCGAAATCGTAGAGTTGCGCTTCGACGGGGAACGCCTTGAGGCCGATAGCATGCGGAAGCGGGCCGCAGGAGTGAATGGAGGCTTCGGCCGCGATTCTCGACCTCCTCCGTCCAAAGAGGAACGCGAGAAATGGGGGAAGTATATTAAGTCCCGCATGAGCAAACTGACGGATGCTCAGCGCAAGGAAATCGGGCAGCGTATGGGGCAACGCATGAAAGAAATCGGCGGCAAGCTGAGCGATCGACAAAAAGGCGATGTTTTTATGCGGATAATCGATGATGTCGACAAGCAGGGATCGAGTGCTCCTCGGCCGAGATAAGTTTAGCGATCAGGTCGAAGATCGCGACTGATCCGCACATCGAGTTTTTAGATCAAAAGGTTTTGAGCGGTTTCCAACGGGTCTTCAGTGGACTGGTGCCGCCCTCAGATCTAGCTGCTCTTCTCAGAGTCCCGAAGAGACTGTGCACACCATTTGCTAACCACGGAATCATAAACGCGGTCAAAGTTATTGCGAGAATGATCAAGCCCTATTTAATTTGAGGATCCAGCTAAAATGACACGTCAGCAAAGGATACACGCCTCACTCGCCGCGGTCGCTTAGGTAGCGCGGAAATATGGCGATGCCGGTGACGCTCACGATTATGTGCAGACGCTTCTGGTGGCAAGGTCACTCATCGAGAATCAGGGATTCCATCAGCGAGATCTTGTCTCACGCTATCGGGCAAATCCTGAGTATCGGCTCCGCGGCAGGAAACTTCATCCAGGAGGAATAACCCCCAACTATCACGGGCAGCTTTCAAAATTATTACTCAGTAATGATCCCGACTACGTCGCAGGTGATGGCGTTTCAGATGGATCAGCAATGAAGGTCACGGCTATTGCAGGGGCTTACGCGGATTCATTTTTTGACCTGGTCGATTTCACCGATCGGATCACCCAGGTAACACATTCGAGCGTCGAAGCACGGCTTGCTGCAGTGATAGTAGCCTTGCGACTAAGACAGGTTTTGATCGGTCGGGAGGCCGAAGGCATTAAATGGGTGGCAGATGAACTCGAGCGAGCCGGGCAGCACCTTAATTTCGGCGACCAAAGCTCGTTTTTCCTTGATCGCTTAAAAACTGCCGCTGAAGTGTGTCGTCAGACCCGAGAATCGAGAAAGGAGCAAACAAAAACTTCGGCTGATGTGCTCGCCGCACTTGCTCGTAAAGTCGGTATCGAACACCTAGCCTGGACCACGCCTATCTCGGCTGTTTGCTGGAGCTACGAAAACTCTTCTGTATTTCGTAGGGGTTGGTTCAAAAAAGGCACGGAACACCTAATAATCCCCGGAAGTATTAAGGAAAGGAAATGCGAGTTGCGAGGTGATTCGATCGAGGAGAGTCTTCACCTTGAAAACGTCGAACACCTCAGACGTATCGGCGAACTGGAAGGCTTCGAATCCTCGCATGGTCACCACTGGCGCCAGTCTCTCAACACGGACACTTTTTTTCTATAACTGCAAGTATTGTTGCAGCGAGAGACGGTCTTAGACCGATCTCGCTTGGCACCAAGTGGGCGACCTCGACGTTTGGAGACCCCTTGGCCACAATATCAGCCCAGCTCACCACTTTACATGGCAACACGGCAGAAACTTTGGACTCATTTCCAAAATAATTAGCCCTGTTTCTTCCTGGCTGATCCGTATTACCGAAAAAATTCTTCAGAAAAATCTACATGATTTAGAATCCAAGAATTCCTAAATCTAACGGTAAGAATTACGCTAAATTATCGCCTTGCCCGTATCAGCCTCCTCACTATTCTCTCCCCCATGAAGTGCACTCCTCTCTCTCTCATCGCTCTCCTTTTTCTGACGCTTCCAGTTCAGGCTGAATCGTACATTCATGTTCCTGGCTGGCTCAAACCACCCGCTGACAGGGAGCACATCGGCAATCTCCATGGTGAAGTCGACGTTGACTCCAAAGGCATGATTTACCTTAGTGTCGAGGGGAATAACGGCTCGCTTCAGGGTTTTAGGCCAGACGGCAGCTACTCTCATTCGGTCCCTAACATGCCAATGACCCTGCACGGTTTTGTAATCAAAGATGATTTTATTTACGCTTCCGTTCTTGGAGAAGGAAAAGTTATCAAGGCAACCCTTGATGGCAAAATCGTCTTAGAGATTCCTCAAGGTGCTTTCCCAAAAGAAAATTTTGGCCCAAAGGGACTCAGGCTGACATCGGTCGATGTAGCTCCCAACGGTGACATCTTCGTCGTGGATGGATACGGCATCGACTGGATCTACGTGTTCGATTTCGAAGGTAATCTTAAGCATTCATTTGGCGGGCGCGATGAGCCCTACAACCTTAATAACTGCCACAAGATCTTCATCGATCCTCGCTATGATGAGCCTCGCATTCTCTGCTGTGACCGCGTTAATCTACGCCTTCTTCACCTCACCCTTGATGGCAAGGTGATTGGAGAATATGCCACCGGTTTGCGGCGTCCATCCTCTGCCTCTTTCCATGGTGACCTCGTCGTAATCGCGGAGATCGCTGGACGTGTCGCCGTTCTCGATAAAGAGGGCAATATTGTCTCGCAACTTGGAACTAACGATACTCCCAGCGAGATCAACACATCAAAAACCACCCCAGAACAGTGGAAGGAAGGGGTGGTGACTTCCCCTCATGGTGTCGCTTTTGACAACCATGGCAACATCATCGTCACCGAATGGAACCGGATCGGTCGAGTGCTCCGATGGAATCTCAAACACTGATTCCCGCTATTTACCTTCACGGAAGTGTTTCATTTCCTGCACTAGGCGGGTGACAACCACTCATCAGTCCCGTCCGACTTGGAACACAGTTTAACCAGAGGAGCAGAAACTCGACCACCGTTGTCTTTTTTTCGGACATTCGGTCAAGTTTTGAGGTCTTGAACTTCTCGTCACCGTAACAGGCAAGATCCCTGCAGCCAAAGTCATCGACAAATACAAGGATGATGTTAGGTCGAAGCGCTTCGGCTTGTGCAGTCCCAAAGAGGGCTAGGAGTCCGTCCATCCATAGGGCGTGTTTAAAAATTCTTTTCATATTTCGATTTATGAATCACTCGGACCAACAGTCCACGCGCCCTAACGAAAAAGCTTTGCTAAGCCCGTATTCTCCTTCATTTGGAGCCGGCTACTGAGACGCAAACTTGGTCAGCAAACCCTTCTCTCGCCCCTTGAGCATGACGCGAACAAAGAGCAACCCGGCGAGACCCAAATAAAAGAAATTTAGTAGGGTTGCGATCCCTAATTCTTTCCAGTTCACAACCCCGTCGGTGAGAACGCCCCTCATACCCTCAAACACGTAAGAACACGGCAGCGCCTTAGCTATCCACTGCAGTGCGGTAGGTAGGTAGTCCACCGGATAATAAACTGCGGCAAACGGTTGGATAAAAAACGGTACAGCCCACGCTAGCGTTTCTGCAGCGGGCCCCCAGCGGACAATCAATGCCGTGGAAATCATTCCCAGTGCCCACCCGAAGATAAGTAAGTTAAATACAAAGGGTATCAACGCCCAGCTCAATTGAAATATGTTGAAGCTGTAGAATAAGACCGACAACCCACCCAGCATCACAGAAGTCACAGTTGCTCGCATCATCCCCACTGCGTAGGTCGATCCAAGATAGTCCGCATTGGTCACGGGAGCCGCGAAGATATTGAGAAGATTTCTCGACCAGACATCTTCAAGGAAGAAAATAGCGACACCCTGCTGAGCCCGGAAGAGAATATCCCAAAGGATTACAGCCCCGATCAAGAAGGTGATCTCATGGGGGAAGTCATCACCAATATTTTGTTGCAGAAACCGAGTCAAGTAACCCCAGACTAACAGATGCACCAGAGGCCAAAAGATCAGCTCAACGATCCGGACAGGGGTTCGGGTGTAAAGATAAAGATAACGAAGTACGAGGGCCCTCACTGTACGTAAGCTCATTTGCTGGCCTCCTCTATTTCTCCCTTGGATTCAATATCCCCGCCACGCGCCACCCGAATGAAAACATCTTCGAGCGACTCTTCCTTAAAATGATGCAGGGTCTCCTCTGAGGTTCCAGTGAACAGGACTTTACCCCTGTGCATAAAGACGACGCGGTCACACACTTCTTCCACGTCACGCATATTATGAGAGGTATAGAGAATCGTAGTTCCCTCTTCGTCACGAATCCGCTTCACCACTCTTCTCACCTTGTCGGCAATATCGGGATCAAGGCTCGCGGTGGGCTCATCGAGGAGCAAGAGTCGGGGACGGTTTAGGAGTGCCTTGCAGAGATTCAGGCGGGTGCCCTCTCCGGCTGACAGCTCTCCGCTGACCCGTTTTTTGAGATGGGAAATTTCCAGCATCTCCAGCACTTCATCGATCCGCGAATTTAAATTAGGCACCCGATAGATCTGACCAAACACCTTCAAATTTTGCCAGATCCTCAAGTTCCCCGGTAGTTGAGTGTAAGTGCTGCAGAAATTCATTTGGCGAAGCACTTCAATTCGATTTGCCATCAACTCTTTGCCAAAGACTTCAATTCGACCGCCCGTTGGCGTGACAATCCCGAGCACCATGTTAATCGCAGTCGTTTTACCTGCCCCGTTTGCTCCGAGTAACCCGAGAACTTCCCCCCTGAAAATATCAAACGAAACACCGTCCACGGAAGTGACGTTACCGAAATGCTTGGTCAGCTCTCTAACCCTAAGGACCGGGGGGTGCATCGTGCCGTTCCATTATACCGTGTGACACATGCACGCAACTGCGTATGCGTGGAAGGTTTGTCATTCTATTGTATCTACCTGTAGTCTGGAACTGTTGCATGCAAAGAGTTCTCCTGATTGCCATCACGCTCATTTTTCCGACCCTTTCCTTCGGGTCCGAAAAGAAATATAATGTGCTGTTCCTAATCTCGGACGACCTCACCTACACGGCTCTTTCCTGCTACGGCAACGAGGTCTGCCACACTCCGAATATTGACCGCCTTGCTGAGCGCGGCATCCGTTTCACCCGCGCCTACTGCCAGGGCACTTACTGCGGCCCATCGCGTGCCTCGTTCATGTCCGGCTACTATCCGCATGCCACCGGTTCTCTAGGATACAAAAACCCCCGTCCCTACATTGGTGAACGCGCCATGTGGGCAGAGCATTTCAAGGATCATGGCTACCACACCGCCCGGGTTGGCAAGATCTTTCACATGGGAGTTCCTGGCGGCGTCGAATACAAAAAAGAAAATCTTCCGCCAGAGCATGAGAGCTATAACGGTGCGGACGATCCTGCCAACTGGACGGAACGGTTTAACACGCCGGGCCCTGAATGGAAAGCCGAGGGAGACGGCGAGACGCTACAGAAGAATCCAGACGGCAAGCGCCCCGTCGTTGGAGGCAACACGTTTGTAGTCGTTGAGGCAGACGGTGACGATCTTGTCCATGCTGATGGAAAAGCAGCTCGCAAAGCGGCCGAACTAATCAATGAAAACAAGGAGAAGCCATTCTGGCTCGGAGTCGGTTTCGTTCGGCCGCACGTCCCTTTCGTGGCACCCCGGAAATACTACGAACCCTTCCTCCCCTACGACAAGATGGTCCTACCTCCCAAGGTCGAAGGAGACTGGGACGATATTCCCAAGCCGGGAATTAACTACTGCACCAGCGAGAATATGCAGATGGATATCCGGAAGCAGAAGAAGGCCATTGGCGCCTACTATGCATCTGTTGCCTATATGGATGCTCAGGTTGGTGTGGTCCTTGATGCCCTTGAGGCAGCAGGGTTAGAAAATGATACAATCGTCATATTCACAAGTGATCACGGCTATCACCTTGGAGAACATGACTTCTGGGCCAAGGTCAGCTTGCGAGACGTTTCGTCGGGTGTTCCCCTCATCATATCTGTACCCGGCCGGAAGCCTGTCGTGTCCAACTCTCTCGTCGAGTTGATCGACCTCTATCCCACCCTCTCATCGCTCTGTGGCCTGCCGGTTCCGGAGCGACTCCAAGGGAAAGATATTTCTGGAATGATCGAGCTCCCAAACCTCGAAGTCCGCCAAGCCGCCTTCAGCGTCGCACCGATGCGGAGGGGATTTCTCCTTCGCACGCACAAATATGCCTACATCCAGTATGAGGAGGATGCCTCCAAAGGAATCGAACTGTTCGATGTTGAAAAAGATCCCAACCAATACACCAATCTGGCGATGAATCCTGAGTTCACCAAAGTGGTCGACCGGTTCAAAATCCAGATGGCACGACGTCTCGCTGATGTGAGAGAGAACGATCTCGGACTCACCTACAAGAACGGCAAAGTAGTGGACTAGGCGCACTGCCGGTGCCCTTGTAAAATTTAGCCAGCCTACCGCCGCCCTAACCAAGCGAAATAGGGATAGTCATCATCCCTGACAGATCGGCGCCATCGTCTTCTGATCGCACCGAATTTTATCTGAAGATTCTTCAGATTTCCTCTTGCCACCCAAACCATGCACTGCTGTAATCTCATTTAGTTAATATTTATTGAATATCAATATTACTTAATAATTACACACCGCTTGTGCCATGCGCCACATTCCCTCCAGTTGCCTCGACCATCTCACCCCCACGGATTTCATCTTCATCGAGGAAGCTTTGCTGGATGACGAATCCCACTCAGAAGTGCTCTTTCCGCTTTTTCAGGATCGCGAATCGCTGGTCACGCTTCTTGAACACGAGAAGCTGTTTGCAGCGATCAATGAGAACCCTTACTCACTGTCCATTTCTCCCGAACTTTACTTTTTTGTCCTCGTAAGACGCCACCTAAAGGACGCCGAAATCGACGAACTACATATCGCAGACTATGTCGCCTCCACCCTTGCCGCGCACTCCATTGGCAATCCCATGACCGGCCTTCAGCCCACACGAGAGGACCGCGACTTTACCTGCCATGTTGATTTCATTGACGGAATGGATGGGCTCAGTAAGTGCGGCCGTTTCTTCCTACAACTGCAGTGCGGTAATAGCACCATGTCCCTAACCGGTATATTTCCTGAATTCATCGAACATCATTCCAACCGCAAGGGAGCTCCTCCCATCGACCACTACGAGGAAGGAGCCCGCTGCGCTTTTCACTCGACGTCGAAGCAACCCTTTGCGGACGAGTTTAACCTTAAGAACGTCTATCCGGTCCTTGCAGACAAGTTAGACGACACCAAAGAAGCTCCCAATCACCTTGCTCAGGATTACATCTTCTTGAGCAACTAGGGATCCTCGGTAGCGCCTAACAAGGAGGCCATCGATTCTGCAGTCAGATTTAACTGACTGGTCGCGCCGGAGAGCAGATCCTCGGCAAGGTCATCTTTTTTCTCCTGCATCTGCTGGATGCGCTCTTCAACTGTATTCTGACACATAAGTTTGTGAACGAAGACGGGCTTGCCCTGCCCGATCCGGTAAGCTCGATCCGTGGCTTGATTCTCCACCGCAGGGTTCCACCATGGATCGTAGTGGATCACCGTATCCGCTCCGGTAAGAGTCAAACCGGTGCCTCCGGCCTTCAGAGAGATAAGGAAGACCTCTCCTTCTCCCTGCTGGAAACGCTCCACGAGGTCTTGTCGGTCCTTGGTTTCCCCAGTCAGTTTCAGGTGCGAAATCCCTTGCTCTTGAAGATGATTCTCAATCAACTCGAGCATGGAAGTAAACTGCGAAAACAAAAGCACGCGATGACCTTCCTCCCCGAGAGTTTCAAGCAACTCGACTAGATATTCAAACTTGGCCGACTCTCTTTCAAGACTTCCATAATTCCCCTCTTTCAACAATTTGGGGTGGCAACAGATTTGTCTCAACTTCAGGAGCGCGCCGAGAAATACGACCTGAGCCTCCTGACCACGGATCGCAAGCGCCTGCCTGACCTGCTTATCCATGGTCGAACGAACTGTTTCATACAGGTCCTTCTGAACTTTAGTCATCTCGATCATGTGCACGACTTCAGTTTTCGGCGGAAGCTCTTTTGCTACATCGCTCTTGGTCCGCCTCAAGATGAGAGGACCGACCCGATCAGCCAATAATTTACGCTTCGACTCACTGTAATTCTTCTCGATAGGAGTTTGGTAGTTCTCCCGAAAAGACTCTCTCGTCCCGAGAAGACCCGGCATTAAAAAATTCATCAAGCTCCATAACTCACCGAGATGATTCTCGACTGGAGTCCCCGAGAGGCAAACTCGATGGCGAGAGTTCAACTGCATCGCTGCCCGCGAAACTTGAGCTCCGGGATTCTTGACGTGCTGTGCTTCGTCAAGCATCAAAAGGTGAAACTCGTATGCCGAGAGAATCTCGAGATCACGATGAAGGAGTGCATAAGAAGTCAGTAAGAGGTCAGCATCCGGTATCTTTGCGAACTTCTGCTTCCGCCCCCCTCCCTGGAGGACAAGCACATTTAGATCAGGAGCAAACTTGGAAGCTTCGCGCTCCCAGTTCAGAACGACGCTTGTGGGCGCAATCACAAGTGAGGGCCTCCCTTGATTTCGTCCCGATTCGATTTCTGAGGTGATATGCGTGAGCGATTGCAGGGTCTTACCCAGCCCCATATCGTCAGCGAGAATACCGTTCAACCCACTCTGAGACAAGAACTGTAACCAGTAAAACCCTTCAAGCTGATACTCCCTTAGTGTTGCTTCAATACCGTCGGGGACGGCAACCCGGTCGATCTTTGCGAAGTGAAGCAAGCGCTCACCAATATCTACAATTTCAGCAGGACCATCCGCTTGCAGAACATCAGATTCTTCACCCGCCATGATGAGGGCGACATCGGTCCGGCTCAACTTGATACGTCCTTCACCAAATTTGAATTCGAGAAGTTCGCCCAAGGTTTTCAGCAATCGCCGGAACCGGCCGACCGGCAGAGCTAGGCCACGACCATCAGGAAGGAAAATCATGAACTCCTGTCCATCTGGCATGGACTCAGTCACTTCAAGGAACTGGTTCTTCACGAGCGCTGCGAGAATGGGTTGAAGTTCAAAGGTCTCGCCGTCGATTTCAAATCCAGCAGATAAATGAAACCAGCCCTTCCCTTCTTCAACGATGTCAGCACTCCACGTTTTGGACTGAAATATGAGCGGTTCATACCCAACGTCAGGAGCATAACGAATCTCCCACTGGCGTCGCTCCAATGCCGGCCCACCCTCATGCCGAAATCTTTGCCAGTAGAACTCAGGATGCGGCCACTCTTTGGCATCAGGTGCCCAAAGGGTGCCCTCGACCTCCGGCAACTCGACTTTGCGAAGCGACTGAGGCGGCTCCTCAGCTCCGGGCACAAGATCAAGCGCGTAAAGGCAATTCATCGCCTCAAACTCGGCTCCTCGTGACCTTTTTATCTTACCGTCAGGCAAAACAATAGGCGGAAGGTGACCACTAGGATTAAGCGGCACTTGGCGGCCATCGTAGACAGCGAAAGCTTCCACCACAATTTCAGGTATCCATGCCGCCCGCTCTCCCTCAGGACGCCGCTTAACTCTGATGAGGAACCGTGGAGTGATGTCGACGGTAGCCGGGGCAGCTTCCCGATCCTCTCGACCCTCCTTCAATTTTATTATCTTTCCTTCGATCATCGTGTCCCGCTGTGGAGTTCCCCCAGCAGCGCGCTCCAGTCTTTCTTTGGACTTAGCAAGGTAGCCCAGCAAGGCAGCGGCGTGCTCACAGTTTATCGCTCGCGGGCACTGGCAATTACCTTCTAGCGCCATTCCGTCACCCTCTCTCCAGATCGCGACCACGGGTTGCCAAGACTGCCCATTCTTCTCGGACACGGAACCAGTAATCTCCACATCACCGGTATCGAGCCACTTGGCAGAGACATCGTGAACCAATCGAGCCGAAACCAGACGCTTTGCAGCAGCAAGGATGCCGTCACAAAACGCGTTTTCCCACTCGCGATCCTTCAGCCAGGATGCCAGCTCTTGGATGCTCAGCGAATCACTCACAATCTATACTCATCGCGCGAAAGACTGCTGCCAGCAACTTCTGGCTGCCAGCAAATGCTTGATGCGATAATAAAAGAAACAATCGCCACTCCCGCTAACCTGCCAATGGAAGGATGACTACTCATATTAGAATAATGGGTAACCCGTTATCATGGCGCAAGGTGCGCCTATATTCTGCGCTCATCAGAAAGCGACACGATTGACGAAAGGCGTCAATTCAGCCATTTTCCACTCATGCCTGATCTTCTTCCTCAGCGCACCCTCGGACGCTCCGGCCTCGAGGTCTCAGCGATCGGTTTCGGTGCTGCCATGATTGGAGATCTTTACTCTCCAATCGAAGAGTTGGACGCCATTGAAACCGTTTGCTGCGCACTTGAAAAAGGGGTCACCCTAATTGATACCTCACCACTCTACGGTCATGGACTTTCGGAGCACCGCATCGGTGCGGCGCTTCGCCGAGCACCTCAGGCAAAGGTCATTCTTTCAACCAAAGTCGGTCGAGTTACCGATCCCTTTTCACCATCCAATAACGCTGTCACCGGTTACTCAGGCGGTGCCCCCCATGCTGTGAACTTTGACTACAGTCGTGAGGGGACAATGCGGTCCCTAGAGCAATCCCTGATTCGACTCGGTCGGGACCATATCGACCTCGTTCTGGTTCACGATCTGGAGCGAGGTGCTCACGGTCATCGCTATGACAAGGTTTTCGAATCAGCAATGGAAGGTGCTGTCCCTACCCTTGCCGCCCTGAGAAAGCAGGGAATTATCAAGGCCTACGGCATTGGAGTGAATGACGCCGATGCGGCTGAGAAATTTGTCAGAAACTCTGACCCCGATGCTGTTTTGCTGGCGGGACGCTATTCACTACTTGAACAACCAGCAAACACAACATTTCTGCCGCTTGCCGAAGAGAGAAATATCGGAGTCATCCTCGGCGGTGTTTTCAACTCAGGCATACTTGCTACGGGCCCGATTCGAGGCGCCCGCTACAATTACACCGAAGCACCGTCAGATATCATGATGCGAGCTAACTTGATCGAATCGATCTGTAAGAAACATAAAATCTCTCTGAGAACCGCAGCCTTGCAGTTTGTCCTTGGTCATCCTTCCGTATCGTCAATTGTCCTTGGGGCCGCTTCTGCTTTGGAAGTGGAGAATCAATTGAACGATCTTAGGCACTCTATCCCTAAACAGCTTTGGACAGATCTTCGGGGCGAAAATTTGATCCCCCCAGAGATCCCTTTTCCAGAATCGAGTTGATCGCCGCCCTCAGTTGATGGCACGCAAAAACCAGCACTTCTCAAGAGTGAGGCTAGGGATCAAATACTGGCCCCGACCAATGGACATCAAAGATAGCAGATACGAAAACCCCCGCATCACCTTCGCAATGCTCCCGTCCGCCGCACGACTTTAACCACTTGCGGATTCTAGGATAGAGTTCATACTACCCACCCCTGCCAAAGCTCCCATAAGGAGGGGTCCATTTTGAGGGCCACCAAACGATAATGCGCGGGTAGCTCAGCGGTAGAGCAACTGGTTTACACCCAGTCGGTCGGCGGTTCAATCCCGTCCCCGCGCACCATCAACAGGCTTCCCAAGCTGAGCGCATCGTTCATTCCGTATCCAACCTAATGCGCGTAGAACCGGAGAAGTTTTGCGGTATACCTCCTCCCCGCCCACATCAACGCGAGCGATGATTTTCACCCACTCAACTTCGGTAGGGCCGAAGCTCGAATACTAGTGAGTTGCTTTTTAACTTCGCCTCTTTGACGCTTCGCTCCCGACTAGCAGGCAGGCTGTCTTCCTTCGGTTGTTGTCTCTGCGCATCGCTGATTGCACTTCCAACCTTCTGCGCGTGGAATCGGCAGAGTTTTGAGATTTCCAATGAGGCCGCTCTGTTCCAATTAACACTGAGTCCGATAACCTGTCGCGAATCAGCACCACTAGGTTCCATTCCAAGGCATTGTTGGTCTCAAAGACCCGCAGGTAGCTTTAATAAAACGAGGAGTTACTCAGTCTATATTTATTGGATTTGCGGTTCTCCTCGTCCGCATAAATCTAATCGATCAACTCCCAGTTGGAAAAGGATCCCATTTCCTCAAATCGCCGGAAAATCGAAGTAAATTAAAGGATAACCTTGGCCAGAAATATCACCCAGAAAAAGTGTGTTCACACTTTGTCTCCGTAGATGCCACAAAAAACGCTTCTAAAATCTGAGAATTGAGCGATGTTCGCCGCCACCATCAATTATGGACAAAGACAACGATACCGTAGAACTGGAAGGAACGATCCACACCGTTCTTCCTGGAACGATGTTCCGAGTCGAGTTGGACAACGGCCACCTCGTCCTCGCTCACATCTCCGGGAAAATGCGTAAGAGATTCATCCGTCTGGTTGCCGGTGACCGCGTAAAAATCGAAATGTCACCCTACGACACTGAGAAGGCGCGCATTGTTTATCGTGTCGACAGTCGAAGCCCTCGCCCTGGAGGCCACCCGGGAAAGCGTCGTTCTCCGCGCTCTATGGCTCGTCCTGGGCAACCGAAAAAGCGCCCTAAGCCGAATCCAACCCCACGTCGCGGTGGTGGAGGTGGTGGAAAGAAAAAGAAGTGACCTCCGCCTTCGGTCACTAAGCTTTGGAGTCAGATGAATGACGAATTTATTCGCCATCCTAGGACTTCCCGAGACGCTCCTCCTCAATCTCGCTGAGATAGAGGAGGCTTGGCGGACAGCTACAAAAAAAGGGCATCCCGATCAGGAAAGCGGCACCACAAATTCCGTCTCGGCAGACCTAAATCGAGCTCGCTCGGTCCTCTCTTCGCCAGCAGAGCGGTTGGCTCATTGGCTTGAACTTAAGGTCAGTGATCATGAGCCCAATCACTCTCTCAGTCCAAATTTAATGGACCTGTTCGCCACCATTAATACCGCCCTTCAAAAAGCGGATTCGGTCATCTCAAGAAACCAGAACTCGACCACAGCTCTAGCCAAGGCTCTACTGACCAAAGAGAGCGTCGACGCACAACTCGGTATCCAGCAAAAAATGGCTCATATTCACCAATTCAAAGAATCAATCGTCGACATCTTCCCGCAGATCGAAGAGGCGGCGAGTTCGGGTAATTTTGAGTCAGCCAACCGTAACCTCTCACAATTAAAATTCCTCACCAAGTGGGAGCAGCAATGCCAAGCGAGGTTACTTTCTCTCCTCGAGTGCTGAATTATCAATGAACGAAGACCTCATCATCGGAATCGATCTCGGCACCACCAATTCGCTTGTTGGAGTCGTTGACTCGGGTTTTCCACTCATACTTGCAGACGAGGACGGCGAACGTCTCACTCCTTCCGTGGTGACCTACCTGAAAGACGGTTCCGCAGTAACCGGGCGAGAAGCAGTTCGCCTCAGAAAACTTGAACCAGAACGCACCATTTCCTCGGTAAAACGTTTTATTGGCCGCCCTTTTGACCAGATTTCGACAGATCAGATAGCCGCCTCCGATTACAAAATTCAACCCGCCTCAATCGGGATTGAAATCCCCCTGAGTGAAACTCAAACCACTTCCCCGATCGAGGTCTCTGCTGAGATTTTAAGGCGTCTAAAAACTGTCGCCGAAACAGCCCTCGGCCACAAAGTTTCGCGAGCGGTCGTAACCGTCCCGGCCTACTTCAGTAATTCCCAACGGGAAGCAACGAAGTCCGCTGCCGAATCGGCTGGTCTGACAGTCGAGCGGGTTTTAAATGAACCCACTGCCGCAGCCTTAGCCTACGGACTCGACAAGCTCGATGAGCAGCAAACGGTAGCTGTTTACGACCTCGGCGGTGGCACCTTTGATCTTTCTATTCTTCAGATGAAAGAAGGTCTCTTCGAGGTGGTTTCCACGGCTGGTGACACGCAACTCGGAGGGGATGATCTTGACCTTGTCATTGCTAAAGAAATTCAAAGACGCCTCAAGCTCGATGAGCTCACAACTAGCGAGTCATCACGCATTCGAGTCGCTGCTTGCGAAGCCAAAGAATCCTTAAGCTCGTCAGACACCCACCTCATTCGCCTTCCTTTTTTCCGCGGGAATGAGAGCTTCGAGACTGAAATAAGCCAGAGTGAGATAGAGGCGATCATGCTTCCCGTCATTGAAAGGACTCGATCGATTTGTCGGCGCGCTTTCGCAGAGGCACAAAACAAAGGAGTTGATTCAATCGATCACTTGATCCTGGTCGGAGGCAGCACCCGAATTCCCTTGGTGCGACGCAGTCTTGAAGAATGGTTCGAAATCATCCCCAATCTCAGCCAACATCCTGACGAGGCTGTCGCCCTTGGGGCAGCTATTCAGGCGGGCATTCTGTGCGGGCGAGTCAGGGAAGTATTACTGGTTGATGTCACTCCGCTCTCTCTCGGTATCGAGACATTCGGTGGACTCATGAATGTGATTATCCCAAGAAACTCAACAATCCCTGCAAAAGCTGGGGAGATGTTCACGAACGCGGTCGCAAATCAGGAGATTATTGCCATAAGAGTCCTCCAGGGTGAGCGAGAAATGGCCCGCGATAACTGGCTACTCGGAGAAATTGAAATTCCTTTTCAGCCTGGCCCCAAAGGTAACGTTCGCGTCGGGGTTCAGTTTGAAATCGATCATAACGGCATCCTTGAAGTACTTTCTCGCAATACAGCAACGGACGAAGATCACATCCTTAAGATTGAAAGTTCTGCGGTCGACGTCGACGACAGTAGCGTCGAACGAATGGTCAGCGAATCAATCGATCATGCCTTCGATGACATGAACGAAAGAATCTGGACGGAGGCCCGCATGAAAAGTGAGGAATTACTGCCTGCTGTCGAAAGCGCTCTCGAACTTGTAGGATCAAAGCTCCCCGAAGACGAGTTAGCCGAAATTCACGAAGCTGCTGCTCTAGTTAAAGGCATTCTTACGAGCGACCTAAAAGACGTTCCGGCACTGAAACAGGCTAATGACACGCTCGACGAGGCGACCCAAACCCTTGCAGCCCTGCTCGTCGAGGCAGCATTTAAATAAAGGCATTAGAAAAGGTCATGCATACCGTCTACTGTAAGGCAGGGAAACCTATCGTTTCATTTCCGGCCTGCCTTTCCTTAATGGCCTGAACCTCCGCTTACACGCCAATGAAGGAACTTCTCAATCGACTATCCGAAAACCCGGCCGATTGGGAACTGCGCGTATTGATTGTGAGGCAGTATTACGAAGCGAGGGATTTCGATGCGGCCGTCAGCATCCTCGCCAAAGCCCCAAAAATCCCTAGCGAAGAAAACTCGGTCTTATTAGCTGCGACCGTCTTTTCCAAGACGAGCCCTTCGCACAGCCTTACCCTCCTCGACCAGTTTAGCGCCGTCCATGGAACCAGCCCCGAGATCGAACAGCTCAAAGTTCGCATCAGTCAATTTCATCACCCGCGCGCCCCTGTTTCTCAAGATAGCAGTCGCGAACGCTTAGCACCTGTTCCCCCGCGAGAAGAATCGAACCCAACTCCCACGAAAAAGGAGATTGGAGTAGGAACAGCTGATTCGGACCTTCAGTCTCACACCCCGATTCCGCCCCCGGAAAAAACTCAGGGAGGAAAGCCCATCCTCCCGGTTCCTCCGGAAGCTCGGCCAGCTGAAGATCTTCAGGATTTTCAGCCGGCACCGAAGCAGGCGAAGAAAAAAAAGAAGGGTCTGATTCACCGTCTTCTCAAGGCTGCCATTCCACCGGAGGCAGAACAGGCCCAAGAAGCCAACAAAATAGAACATCCTGCCACAATTGGTGAAGAAACTTCAGAAGCGAGCCCCGAAGCCAGCGGAAAGAAAAAATTTCCTGATGAATCACCTGAGAGAGACAAGGAAGAAGCTCAAGATTTATCCCTTTCCGGAAAATTTGGTGGAGAGGAATCAGTCTCGAAGGAGCCCACTGAGCAAAAAGCCCCTAAATTACGCAAGACGGTAGAAAGCGAATCCGAAATCGAAACAGAAACCGGGCTCCATATTCTGGTGTCAAAAGGGAAATCTGTCCACGCTGCTGAGAAAGAGGACGACCGGGAGGAACGGATCCAAGCGCTCATTGCAGCAGTAGTTGTCCATGTCATTTTCCTGCTGATTTTTGCCTTTGCTGCCGTTAGCGCCCCCCCACCAACACCACCACAGATCATTGCTTCAGCACCAGCCGAGGAACAAGATGAACTTGATGCGACTGCAATGGAGCGAAAGGAAGCCAAAGAAACGGCCGCGCAGGCTGTCGCCACTCCCACCATTGCAGCCTCCGCTTTTTCTGATTTCGCGCTGCCTGACAACCTGAATATTGAAATCGATGTCAACATGTCTGCCATGTCCGACAGCGATGCCAAATTCACCAATTCGATGCCGGGTTTTGGCGGTATAAAAGGCATCCCAGCTTCCATGCGCTCGCGATGCACCGCCACTCAACGAATGAGCCGGCTTCGAGAGAACGGCGGTGACGAAAAAGCCGAAGAAGCGGTCGTAAAGGGTCTGATTTTTCTCGCCAGTCAACAGGACGTTAAGACCGGCGCCATCGGTCAGGAGTATACTGTCGGGATGACAGGTCTTTCTCTGCTCGCTTTCTTGGGTCACTGCGAAACGCCTGAATCATTAAAATTCGGAGATACCGTCGTCAAAGCCACTCTCTTCCTGATGAATAGGTCTATGGAAAATAACGGCCAAATGACTAATGGGGAACTAGGAGATCCAGCCACTTACGAACATGCAATTGCGACCTACGCTCTTTGTGAATTGCACACTATGACTAAAGCGTCTGGACGGGAAATCCCCCGCCTTGGATCGGTCATCCGCAAAGCAGTCGGGATTATAGTCAACGCTCAACAGCAGGATGGCGGCTGGCCCTACGGGTTCACCGGCGAGGGGCTTGAAGACCTTTCTGTATCGGGTTGGCAAATTCAGGCTCTCAAGGCAGCCCACAATACCGGCGAACGTGTCCCTGGAGTTGAACAAGCACTCAACAAAGCGATCAAGGATTACATCCCTCGTATCCAGGACGGTCAGGGCGCTTTCAAATATAATCCAGAGGATCCGGCTGGTCGCGATTCCCTCACCAGCGCTGCGCTTTTGGCGATGAAGATGTGGGGTGGCGATGACGAAGCGGAATACTTCAAGGGGCTCCGCTACCTAACAAACCGTTACCTTAATCCATCTCCTGGCGGCAACTACTACACGCCTTACTACAACACTCAGCTATTTTTTTTGGAGGGTGGTGAAGTATGGGAAAACTACAACACCAAGTTTCAGCCTCAACTTCTTGCTGCTCAAAATTCTGACGGTTCCTGGCTGGGCACTGGACCGCGCAGAGACGACCGTATCATGAACACCGCGTGGGCCGTTCTCATGCTCGAAGTCTATTACCGCTACCTGCCCACCACCGATCGAGTGGAAATGAGGACCGGTGGGTAGTCATTGGCATACTTGGAAACAGGAAGAAAAAAGAGGTTTGACCTTGTATCTAAGATTTTATTCCTGATAACCTCCAAAAAGGAATCACGGGTGAAACCGTGACTGGTAACAGGTCACGCTGTATGGACTCCCCCACCGATAGCACAGACGATTGGTATCTCAACCAACTGGAAGCTCACCCAGAGGACTGGCACCTCCGTTGCCTCGTTTCTCAACGGCTTTACGAATGCAGAAAATATGCCGAGGCGGCTACTCTGATGTCTGACGCTCCGGATATCCCCGCGGAGGAAGAGAACATCATTTTTGCAGCGACGATTCTAGGGGCTAAAGATCCCCTTACAGGCATCGCTATTCTCAAGGGTTTTCAAGCGGCCGGCGGAAGCTCTCCAGCTATCGACAAACTGCAGCAGCAGCTCAAGGATTTAAATAACGACCAGACTGCTGACTATCCGGCGACGCCCGAAACCAAAGCGGTTAAGGTCATGCCAAATCCTCGTAAACTGGCACAAACAGATGTGATCAACGAAACGTCCAAACCCACCTCTGAGATTGCGACCGCTCCTCCCCCTAAAGCTGATTTAAAGACTTCACATCCAACGCACAAATCGGCTAGCGAAGTGGGAGACCTCGGCCATGAAGGCGCATATTGTCACGCTGTTGTTGTCGAGGATAACGAAGATTGTGAACGCGCCTTGATTGTTAGCGGAGGGGAAGCCATACAGGTCGCGGAGCGTGAGTCTCAAACCAGAGCAAAAATGAGTGCTGTGGCTGTTGCGGCTATGGTTCACGTCTTGCTGATTCTTGTTCTCATGTTTGTCTTTGTAGCTGTGCCGGCGCCAACGCCGCCACAAATTACGGTCGCTTCGGTTCCTAACGACGAAGAAATCGCAATCGAGAATCAAACCCTTGTTCAGAACACACAAAAGACGGCTAGCGCTGCCCCGCCTACTCAGCCTGTCATTACCAGTAACGCATTCTCAAATATCATTGTGCCAGATAATTTCGACATGAACACCGACCTTTCCATGGTCGCCATGTCAGACAACGACATTGGATTCGGCATCTCCATGAGCGGGTTTGGAAGCCCCTCAAATGTGGGAGCCATTCCCGCTGGGATGCGTTCTCGATGCTCAGCATCGGAACGCATGCGCCTACTCCGAGAGATGGGTGGAGAAGATCGTGCGGAGCGCGCTGTCCGGGATGGGCTTAAATTTCTTACTTCCCAGCAAAACCCAGAAACAGGAGCTATCGGAGAAACCTTCACTGCAGGAATGACCGGCCTTTCGCTTCTTGCCTACCTCGGTCATTGCGAGACTCCCGCATCTCCCAAATTCGGTGATGCGGTTGTCAAAGCCGCCATGTATCTCATCGAAAAGTCCCTAAAGAATAGTGGGCTGATGACCAACGGTGAAAATGGCAACCACCAAGCCTATGAACATGCCATCGCCACCTACGCTCTTGCTGAGCTTTTCACCATGACAAGAGAAAGTGGTCGCGAAATACCTAGGCTCGAATCCGTCATCAAAAAATCGGCAGGTATCATCATAAGCTACCAGCGGGGAAATGGTGCGTGGCCTTACTTGGCTCAAGAAAGCGGGCACGACGACCTCTCTGTCTCAGGCTGGAATGTCCAGGCGCTCAAGGCTGCCTACAACACTGACATCAAGATTTCAGGCATTGAACGGGCTCTTGACAGAGCCACTGAAGAATATCTGCCAGCGATTCAGGACTCAAAAGGAGCGTTCAAGTATCGGCCGGAAGACGGTGAAGGGAAACAATCACTTACCGGCGCTGCCCTGCTTGGCATGCAGATCTGGAAAGGTTACGGAAGCGCTTCCTACAAGAAAGGCTACAGCTACCTGAAAGGTAGGCTCAATAATCCAGCGCTGACTGAAGGTGGCCACGGCCTCTATCAGCCCTATTACAACACTCAGGTGTTTTTCATGGAGGGTGGAAAAGACTGGGAACACTACAACGGAATATTCCAGCCAAAGCTACTCGATGCGCAAAACGAAGATGGATCTTGGCTGGGCGACGGTAATCGGGAAGATTATCGCATCATGAACACCGCCTGGGCAATTCTCATGCTGGAGGTTTACTACCGCTACCTTCCCACCACCGACAAAATTGACCTGATGTCTGGTGAATAGCGCCCTAGGCGCTGCGATCCCTCAAGAGAAAGTCGCGAATATTTAAGGCACAGTGGCGAAAGAGGCTCTTTCAAAGCAGATCCAACGAGCGTAGTCTATCGTATGTCTGGTGAAGTGATTGCAAAAAACTACCAAATTACACAACTGGCTGAGGTTGAACCTACTCCCTGCGCTTGTGGTGAGGCAAGACGTGCTTTCATAAACGATAAAAATTCCGTCGCGTCGATGCACATTGTTGACATCAAGCAAGATAGCGAACTTCATTTTCATAAGAAGATGACAGAACTCTACTACGTCCTCGAAGGCAAAGGCCACATCGAGCTTGATGGAGAAGTTCACTCTTTGTCCCCAGGGACCGCAATTCTCATTAAGCCAGGCTGCCTTCACCGTGCGGTAGGACCTAGTCTAAAAATCCTTAACGTTCCTGTTCCTAAATTCGACCCTGAAGACGAATACCACGCCTGACCTACTACCTACTGTCATCATGGAGTTCAGCCCAATAGAAGAAATCATCGCCGACATTAAGGCCGGTAAACTTGTCATCATCGTGGATGACAAAGACCGCGAGAACGAAGGCGATCTTGTCTGCGCAGCGGAGAAAATCACTCCTGATATGATCAACTTTATGGCCACCAATGGCCGTGGCTTGATCTGCGCCCCGATCCTCCCGGAAGCCACCGAACGCCTCGGACTCCCCTTAATGGTTCGACGAAATACCGAATCACATGGTACCAACTTCACTGTCGCCGTTGACGCGGCTTCCGGTATCACCACCGGTATCAGTTCAGCTGACCGGGCTAGAACTGTGCAAATTCTGGCCAACCCACTTGCGGAGCCCGGCGATCTCGTTCGACCGGGACATATTCTTCCACTGCAGGCCATGCAGGAGGGAGTGCTTCGCCGAGCCGGTCACACCGAAGCTGCTGTCGATCTTGCTCGCCTCGCAGAACTACAAGCTGCTGGCGTCATCTGCGAGATTCTAAATGAAGACGGCACCATGGCCCGACTGCCCCAGCTAACAGAGTTCGCCGAAAAACACTCTCTGAAAATTGGAACGATCGCCTCTCTTATCCAATTTCGCCGACGGGAGGAAAAGCTGGTCCAACGGATCGAAACGATAAAAATGCCGACTGACTTTGGCACTTTTGATCTTGTTCACTACGCCAGCCGGATCAATTCTTCCGAAGAACATCTAGCACTTGTTAAAGGTGATATTGACCCCGCTGAACCGACGCTCGTGCGCGTGCACAGCGAGTGCCTTACCGGGGATGTTTTCGGGTCTCGTCGCTGCGACTGCGGGAGCCAGTTACACAGTGCACTTTCCCAGATCGAAAAAGCCGGGAAAGGCGTTCTTGTCTACATGCGTCAGGAAGGCCGCGGCATCGGACTCGCCAACAAAGTACGTGCCTACAAACTGCAGGAAGAGGGCCTCGATACGGTTGAGGCCAATGAGCGGCTCGGCTTCGGGTCCGACCTTCGCGATTACGGAATGGGCGCTCAGATCCTTCACGATCTTGGAGTTCGCCAAATCCGACTCATGACCAACAACCCGAGAAAGGTCGTCGGTCTCGATGGGCACCAGCTTGAAATCGTCGAAAAAGTCCCCATCAAGGTCACGCCGAATCCACACAACGAAGAGTATCTCAAGACCAAGCGAGACAAGCTCGGGCACATTCTTTAAGCTTACTAAACCATGACGAAAACCGCTCCAGAAGCCCCTGTGACTACCAGCCAAGCCGGCTTTGTCTCTATCATCGCCAGCCGCTACAACGGTAAATATACCGACGCACTCGTCGAATCGGCCAGCGAAACGCTCGCAAACCTGGCTCCGGATCTTGGTGTCAACATTACCCGCGTCCCGGGGGCCTTTGAAATCCCGATTGTGGTTGAAGCTGCTGCCTGCAGAGATGTCCAACCACTCGCTATCATAGCTCTCGGTGTGATCATTCGCGGTTCTACTGCCCACGCCGACCTCATCGCACAGTCGATCACTCAGTCCCTTCAGGAAACCGGTGTTTCTCATTTAATTCCCGTCATCCACGAAGTTTTGCTCGTCGAAAATTCCGAGCAGGCAGAGGCGAGGTCAATCGGCGATGAATTGAATCGTGGCCGCGAAGCGGCTGAGGCAGCCATTTCAATGATCGAGGTTATGGGTGACTTCATCTAACTTTGCATGTGCGAAACGATTGTATTTCTTGATCGCGACACGACGGATCGCGGGGACATTGATCTCTCCGAGATAGAGTCTCTTGGTAAACTTGTCTACCACGGCACGACCCACCCCTCAGAGGTTAACGAACGTATTGCTGGAGCTGATATAATACTTACTAACAAGGTTGTTATTAAGGGCGAGGAGATGGACGCGGCTTCGAATCTGAAGTTAATCCAAATTGTCGCCACAGGCGTGAATAATGTAGACCTCGACGCTGCCCGTCAGCGCGGACTCGCCGTGTGCAACGTGAGCGGATACAGCACCGAATCGGTCGTCCAACATGTCTTCGCTTCCCTTCTGAATCTGGAAACCAACGCACACCGCTTTGCCGCAGAAAAACACCTCTGGCCCGATTCACCAATCTTCACTCGACTCGATTATCCAATTAATGAACTCTGCGGTAAAACTCTTGGTATCGTTGGTCTTGGAGCAATTGGAAAGGCCGTGGCACGGGTAGGCACTGCTTTCGGCATGAATATTGTTGCACTGGCTCGCAAAGGCGTCAGCACCGGGGCAATCACACGGCTTCCGAAGAAAGATTTTTTCGCTGTTTCAGATGTGGTCACTCTTCACTGCCCGCTCACTCCCCAGACGCTTCACTTCATTAATTCTGAAACGCTTGGGATGATGAAAAGTTCAGCCATTTTAATCAATACCGGACGCGGTGATCTCATCAATGAGCCCCATCTCGTAACAGCGCTGAAAAATGGAACTATTCGAGCAGCAGCAGTCGACGTCGTAACGCCCGAGCCACCTCCAGCTGACCATCCTCTCATTGCGGCTGCTCTCAACAATCTCTTCGTTACGCCACACACCGCTTGGAGTTCGATTGAAGCGCGGCAGCGACTAGTGGACAAGATCGTAGATAATATCAAAGCTTTCCGCCGAAGCGAAAAGCTGAATCGAATTATCTAGTCGCCGAAACGTGAGTGACCCGAAACTCTCACTCCTCAACTGGAACCGGCAGCGCAGCTTCCGAATGGGGCACTGCGGTTGACTCTTCAATTGGCACAATCGCTTCGCTGTCTCCCTTATCAGGCAATGACAGACTGTTGATTATCCCGTCGATTAACCCATCTAGCTCAGACAAGGCACCCTCATTACCGATGGCCTTCTGTAATTGATCCGAAATCATTTTCGCGACGTCTTCTTCGCCCTTAATTAACCCTTGGAGTGACTCTATAGTTTCGGTTGAAGTACCCAATAGGGAACTCAGTTCTTCGGAGGCAAACTCAACAGGAAAACGCTTCAGCTTTATCGAAGGTTTCATCCACGGCCCTTCACCTTCAATTATCACTTCCTTACCCTCCAGAGGCATACCGATCACAACGTTTGGATCCATTCTGGCTGTCGCTGCGAATTTCGTGGTCCCTCGCTTCAGGTTGACGAGACCGTCCACCGAAACTTTAGCACCCACCTGCGTGACAGCCAGATCGTTGGTCAAAAGGATTCCCGACTCAATGATGTAGGTTCCCGAAAGCGCGTCACCCGTTCTTGCGCCGAAAGCAGGAACCACCTTCCCTAGAAAGTCTTGAATTTCCCCGACAACCGGAAATCCCATTAGCTTTGCTTCAGTGACTGAAATCGAACCCCCACCTCGAACATCAGAAATATCGTTCGTGCCCGAACCATGAAACTCTAAAACAAGATCTCCGTTCATTGCACGACCTTCCGCTCCAAGCCATTCTCCGATAGAGCCCAATGGCGCATTGTCCAACCTAAATGAGTCGATGCTGAACGGATAGCCCTCGTCAATGAGGCTCACTTTACCGCTCATGTTCAAATCTCCTCCCAGCAACCGGGCGGTGGTATCTTTGACAATCAAGGAACCACCCGAGACTTCAATCTCGCCCTTTATCTGCGACACTGGAAGATCCCTTGAAGCATTCGTATACACCAATCCAAGCGAATGATTATAGAAAATTTCCAAATTCGAGTTAGCGAGATCCTCGAGCAAAATTGACCCACTCAATTGAACTTGAGGCGCATCCCGAAAGTTAATTGACGTAAATTTTTCTGCGAATTCTGCATCGAAGGCCGACAGCATCGATACAAGGTTCACATTGGACTCAAACTTATCAAAACTCAGCACATCGTCCTCCAGATTGAGCGACGCCGTTCCGATCAAGTCGCCCTCGCCATGCCCGAACTGGAACGAATAAAAATCCAACATTTGCGAAGGAGCATCAAAACCGAAGGAAGCGTTCGCTCGTGTCATTGGAACCCCACACCAGAGAAAATCCGAACCTCTGAGAGAACCCTCAATCGCAAGTGACTTAACACCACCATCTGAAGAGAATTTCACATCAAGCACCGGAGGATTTCCGTTAGCCTGTACCTCAAGCCATTCCCCAAACTCCTCGAACAAAACAGAATCAAATGGAAGAACAAAGGTCTCATTTGAAGCCGCATTGCCAACTGCCTCATAAGACGCATCTGATTTAGGCAAAGCCAAACTGCCTGAAGCCCTCACGACTAAGCCTCCAATTCGGCCTGAAAAACGCTCCACATCGACCTTTCCTGAGGAGGCCATAATTTCGGCGCTAATTTCCTCTAGTTGGGCCACCGGATTACCCCCTTTAAAAAAGGCGACGCTGGAGTCGAGAAGAGAAAATTCAACGGCACTCACAGCGGTTTGATCCTTAATCAGCCCTATAATATCGATATTAATTCCCAGATTAGAAAACTTCACCTGAGGAACTTGCCGCGCTTCACTCTCGAAAAAGGTAACTCCATTCAGGACCATTCCGCGGGGGAACTGATATTCACCGTCTTCGTAATCAAGGTATATACCACGCTCTTTCAGGTAGACTTGTGCTTTAGAAATGACTTAAGGGGCGAATCCCGCAAATCTCGACCAGCTGAGATACCCAGCCACGGCGACTACAAGAACGACTAATAGCGTTAGGATAAAGAATAAAGTCGCAAATACAGACCAGCACCCTGCCTTCTCTTTCTCAGCCGGTTTCTCGGTCTTCAGCTGAGGTGGAGCAGCCACCACCACTATCTCACCGAGTTCCTTATCGATAGGCGGTCTCTTTTTTTTGGCTACCCTCGGAGTCCTATTATCATCGTCAGACTGGAACCTTCCTGGCAACTTTTTATCCCCCGCCTTATCTCCAACACTCTGACCAAAAGACTGGGCTTTTTTATTCGATGCTCTTTTCTTCTTAGTCGCTTTTTTTTTGGATCTCGGTTTGGCAGTTGTCAGAGAGAACTCATCCCCGTCTTCTTCCCAAGGCATAGACTCTTTAGCACACAGCTTGCCTTCTTTTTCTTTTTTGCTCGGGTCTTTCGAGCCTCCATCGTCCGGACCCTTTCCACCCTTCTCATCAGCATTCTTGTTGGAGCCTTTTTCACCGAACAGTTTGGCAAGATCTTCAATTGGCGCGGACTTGCGGATCAGAGGTTTGATATCCAGCACGCTCTCGTCATCAGCATCTTCGGTTTCCTGAGAAAGCTTTTTATCTTCAGGTGGCCCCTCATGCCTTTTATCTAGCCTCTCTTTTTCGCTTGCGTCATCCGAGCTTGCGATTTTTTCACCAGACTTAGAGTCTTTTCCAACTCGCTCATTGAACTTTCTCTTCTCAACTTCTTTGGAATCGCTTTGGGAACTTCTGCTCTCAGATTTCTTATTCACAACTTCCGCGTCTTTTGCCTCTTCAGCGGCGTCACGCTCCTCTAGAGAAGTAGGCTGATTTTCCTTATCCCGTCGCTCATCATTATCGCCGTCAACCCACCAACGATCGGTCATATCAAGCTGGTCCCCAGAATCAGGATCAATTGGAACCTCCTCCTTCTTGGAAAGGTTGGCTTCTCCCAGTCCTCTGTCGTCATCTCCGTGACCCTCGCTTCGATTACCACTTGCCTTGTCACTCATCAGTCTGTTAAACACCCCGGGTGGTTTCACTTTCGACCCATCAACATGATTCGCAAACACATCCTAATCTTTCAGTTCATCACCCTACTTGGACTCATAGAATTTTCACAGGCACAGGATTCAGTCAATTTTCCAACAATTGGCGAGATCCTGAAATTTGATAAGTCGTTAGATGCTCTTCTCGATCCCAGCGCTGAAATCGAAGTACTCTCCTCTGGATTTCTCTGGTCAGAAGGGCCCGTTTGGGTCCCTGAATCGAACCATTTGCACGGCGGTTATCTTCTCTTCTCCGACATACCTAACAATCGAGTTGTCCGATGGGACGAAGGCAAAGGGGCTAAGACATGGCTAACTCCTTCCGGCTATACCGGAGTCGATACCTACGGTAGTGAACCCGGTTGTAACGGACTTTTACTGGATACTTTAGGACAACTTATTTCCTGCGAACATGGAGACCGACGCCTCTCTCTGCTTACCAAAGGAGGCGGTAAACGCACGCTTATCGATAACTACCGAGGCAAAAGACTTAATAGCCCCAATGATGTCTGCCTCGGCGCTGATGGCAAAACGCTATACTTTACCGACCCACCCTACGGCCTGCCGAAGCGCTGGGACGATCCCCGACGCGAACTTAACTTCTGCGGCGTTTTCTGTCTCTCTCCCGCAGGTGAGATCACACTCCTTACGACCGAAATGACTCGCCCTAACGGAATCGCCTTCAGCCCTGATTTCAAAACCCTTTACGTTGCACAATCTGATCCTGCCGCGGCCGTCTGGAAATCATTCCCTGTCAACGAAGATGGAACGATCGGCAAAGGGACGATCTTCCATGATGCAACCGAAGCTTTTGAAAAAGGACTTCCAGGCCTCCCTGATGGATTAAAAGTAGACAACAAAGGCAATGTCTGGGCGACAGGTCCGGGCGGAGTCTATATTTTTTCGCCCTCCGGAACACTACTCGGACGTATTTCAACAGGTGAAAGAACTGCCAACTGTGCCTGGGGAAACGATGGGACGGTTCTCTACCTCACAGCAGACACCTACCTTTGCCGTATACAGACGAAAGCAATGGGAGCCGGATGGTAAAGCAAGAATTCTATGGCTATCTGGAAGTGCAACATCAATCCCCGTGGTCGTATTCTTCGCGGGTTACTTGGACTCACCACCCTCGCTGGTGGTATCTATCTACTCTTGGAGACTAGCAGCGCCTTCTGGTCCACCGGTCTTTGCACGCTTGGAGCCTTTGCTATTTTCGAAGGAGTCAAAGGCTGGTGCGCACTTCGTGCCATGGGTGTAAAATTGCCGTTTTAGTATTTGCAGAAACCGACGCTCTCCGCTTGCGGGAGTCGTGGGCTTCTGGCAACTTCGTCTATGCCCCGCGTTCGTTACCTCTCTTTGGTATCAGTCTTGCTGGTAACTCAGCAACTCCCTGCTATTGAACAAAAGATCACAAAGGGTCTCACCACTAAAGCAGCAGTGGACGAAGGTCTGCTCATTCATCCTCTCTCCGCCACCTTAGACCTTCAGGGGCGACTCTTTGTCAGTGACGCAGATGGAATCAAACGTTTGGAAGACTCAAACCTTGATGGAATTTTTGATACCTCGATTTTAATTACTGATGAATTGAAAGGCGTGCAGGGACTCACCTGGTTGGATGACTCACTCTACATCCTCTCACCACCTTCTCTTTGGAAGTATACCGACAGTAATGGCGACGCCATCATCGACTCAAGCGAAGAACTCGCTACCGGCTTCGGAGTATCATCGGAGAATCGCAGTGCCCACGGACCGTTTCTACACCCCAATGGTCGTATTTATTGGACTCAACCAAGAGCGCGCTTCAAGATTCCTGACAGTGATACTAATCAAATTATACATTCTGGCGAAAGTGCTCGCATCTGGTTTTGCCAAATAACGGGAGGCGATCTTGATTACTTCGCAGGCGGCGGCATGGATGTGCCAGCAGAGCTAGATTTCACCGACCGAGGGGAAATTGTTGGAGCTTGCAATGGCTTTTACGGACGCCCTCGAGGCGATGCCCTTGTACACTGGATTTATCGGGGTGTTTACCCCCGCGAGGACCAGTCACAGTCCCTCGCTGAGCACGCTCGCAGCGGTGACCTGCTCCACGGGATTCATACCTTCAGAAACGATGGATTAAGTGGCGTCCTTCGCTATCGCAGCGGCCTACTCAGTGAAGAATGGACCGACCAGTGGTTCACGACCCACTTCGATCCACCGCGCCTCACCCGAACACGCCTGAAAGATAGCGCCTCCTCTTATGAAGCGGTGGAGAGCAAAACGGTTTTTGCACTCGAAAGCAAAACCTCTCGCTTCACCGACCTAGTTGAAGATCACAACGGTGACTTACTTATCATTGACCAAGGAAACGCGGTGACTGTTGGAGAGGAGGACCCGACTAGAGCTCTCTCTTTTTTCGGCGGAACCATCCATCGCATCTCAAGGGAAGGGATCCCATTTCAACCAACCGCTTACCTCAACTGGGACATACTCACCGCTGAAGAAGTCGCTAACTTACTTTTCGCCGAAGAACACTGGGTCCGATCCAAAGCCGTCACCGAGCTTGCCGTTAGAGGTGCACCCGCGATCCCCGAGTTACGCGATATCCTGCTCCGCTCCGGCGTTCCTGAAAACGTTCGCCAAAACGCAGTTTGGGCACTCACCCGAATGAAGTTCTCAGAATCAATCGATCTAATTTATGACGCCTTGACCGATCCAAGCCCTAACGTTCGTCAAGCTGCCTGCAACGCTATGAGCGTGACACGAACGTGGCAGCAGGTTGCAGCGAATCAGCCAGCCGAACGAAACATCGAGTTGGAGAGAAACAGAACTATTTCCGGCGCCCTCGCTAACATCGTGCGTTCCGATGAGCCCAGCGTTGCACGCAGTGCTGCTGTCGCGTTGGGTCGAATGGCAGAATTCAGGTCAATCGGAGCCATTTTAGGGCGTCTTGGAAGAACACCAGATGACCAATTCCTCGAACACTCTCTTATCAACGCCCTCATAGAAATAGATGATTACACAACCACTCACGCAGCTCTCGACTCTGAAAATCCAGGGGTCCTTAACGGCGTCGTGTGGGCGCTTCACGAAATGCCTTCTTCCCAAATTGAAATTTTCGATGTCCTCCCGCTGATCGAAATACAGGACAAGCGACTCCGCAGGTCACTTGTTACGATTGCTGGGGAGCATCCAAATTGGGACGCTGGTCTCGCCAACCGATTCTTTGAATGGTCCGACGATTTGAACGATCAACAAATCACCACTCTCGAGAATTTTGTTCCCCGCCTGGCAGCCTCACCCCCAATCCAAGACTTTCTATCATCACTCGCCAAATCCGATACGCCGGAAAAACGTTCACTGGCGTTGCGCCTAATTCATCTCTCCACTTTGACTAATCTGAAGCCCGAGTGGCTCAAATTAGTTAGGTCAACGCTCCATCCTCATGCCACCGAGGAGGATTTGGAGAATGCCCTAGGGATTGCAGTCCATCACCCCAACTTGAATCTTAGACCCATGCTTGAGACACTGCGCGATTCTAGCAATTTGACTCCGCTACTTCAGACCCGCGCACGCGAAATCCTTGAGGTGCTTGAGGAACCCAATACTCTGAAAATTCCTCCCGCTTCTAGACCGCTTGTACCCTCTGCTGGAGAAAAGGCTCTCTCTCCTCCAGAGTAGTCCACCGGAAGGAAAACCCCGTTTGCGAATCGTAGCAGCGCGGCTTACAGATCCCGCGTTGCACTTTTTCCTTGAGAATGAGCAGCTTGAATCCTAATCCACTCTCACTGTGAGCACTCTGGAAAAAACTGTCTCGGCCGAAGTCGCCGGCGAAATCGACCGCCGGCGCACGTTTGCCATTATTTCTCATCCTGATGCGGGTAAAACGACACTAACCGAAAAACTGCTTCTTTATGGCGGCGCCATCCATCTGGCAGGCAGCGTTACTGCCCGGAAAAATCAGAACGCAACCGCGAGCGACTGGATGGAAATGGAGAAGGAGCGGGGTATTTCGGTGTCGTCGACGGTTCTTCAATTCGAATACGACAGCGCGTGCGTCAACCTGCTCGACACCCCGGGACACCACGACTTCTCTGAGGATACTTACCGCGTGCTCTCGGCGGTCGACTCGGCTGTCATGGTTATCGACGCCGGTAAAGGTATTGAGGCGCAAACACTGAAACTCTTTGAGGTCTGCCGAAAGCGCGGAGTCCCTATTTTTGTCTTCATCAACAAGATGGATCGACCAACGCGTCCCCCATTGGAACTCATCGATGAACTCGAACGAGTTCTCGGCCTACCTCCAGTTCCGCTTAATTGGCCACTGGGAGATGGACCCCGCTTTAGGGGTATTTTTGATCGAGAGAAAAATGAAGTAAACCTGTTTGAACGCACTCCTCACGGCGCCTTCAAAGCCCCGCTCTCCGTGGCTGGCATTGAGGATGAAACTGTTCAGGAAGCGCTCGATTCAGAAATCTACGAGACTGCCGTTCAAGAGATCGACCTGCTCGACGGCGTGACCGAAGAACTCGACATGGAGAAAGTTCTCAACGGCAAGCAGATGCCCATTTTCTTCGGAAGCGCAATGAACAACTTTGGTGTGGAACTGATGCTGCAACGTTTTCTCGAACTGGCTCCAAAGCCAGCAGCGCGTGAATCAAAAGGCGAATCAGTCTGCCCTCACCACGACGCTTTTTCCGGCTTTGTTTTCAAGATTCAAGCCAACATGAACCCTCGTCATCGCGACCGAGCAGTTTTCATCCGCATTGTTTCGGGAGTTTTCGAACGTGACATGCAAGTCATCGATGTTCGCACTGGAAAAAAAGTTCGTCTCGGAAACGCCCAAAAGCTGTTTGGTCAGGATCGAGAAACTCTCGACCACGCCTACGCCGGCGACATCCTTGCTCTTGTCGGTAATTACGATTTTCTCATCGGCGATACTGTCACTAGTAACAACAACTTACTCTACGATGAGATGCCTAGGTTTAAGCCAGAGTGCTTTTCCTACCTTTTCAACAACGACACCGCCAATATCAAACGCTACCGAGCCGGACTGGAGCAACTACTTAAAGAAGGTGTTGCCCAGGCTTATGATGTTCACGGCAGCGCCCAACGAGTTCCTCTTCTCGGAGCCGTGGGCCCGCTTCAATTCGAAGTCTTCAAGGCCAGGCTTGAAAACGAGTACAAAGTCGATTGCCGCCTCGAAAGCTCTCCCTGGAGCGTCGCCCAATGGGTTCGCCCCGAAGATCCCGACCCAGACGCCAACACTCGTGATGCTCCGGGCGTAATACTCCCCTCAGGCTGCTCTCTGGCCCGAGATGAAGAGAACCATTGGATCGTCCTTTTACCCGCAGCCTACCTCGTCAGTATTCTCCACGACCGTAACGAAGCTTTCGAGTTTAGTGACTCCCCTTTCCCTACGATTCTCTAACCGTTCCTGACATGACCTCAGTTATCATTGCCGCTCTTGCCCTCCTCGGCATCGGCTTTGGAACATTTCATATTTCGGTGCGAAAGAAACGTCGACGTGAGTTTCTTCTCTCACAGGAAATTCCAGAGGAGTGGCGCGAGATCCTCCGAAAGGATTTTCCGCGCTATCGTGCTATGCCGGACGATGTTCGGAAATCACTCGATGGTCACCTTCAAGTGCTCATGGCGGAGAAGCATTTTGAACCCTGTGGCGGCCTCGACCTCGTCGACACTTCAATGAAGCTCCTTATCTCTGCCCAGGCCGCCCTCCTTCTTGTTCGCCTCAGGAAGCACCGCTTCTATCGTAAGTTGAAATCAATTCTCGTATATCCGACCGCATTCCACGACAGCGGTCGCCGTCGATTTGACCTCAGTGAAGAAAAGGACGATTCTAGAACGTTGGGCGAATCGTGGTCTACCGGCTCTGTCATTCTTTCTTGGGAAAGCGTCCTCGCCGGCGCCCGCAATGCTGATGACGGCATGAACGTCACCATCCACGAGTTTGCACACCAATTAGACCAAGACGACGGCGTGGCTGATGGGGTCCCCATTCTAAAGGATAAAACGGCCTACCGCACCTGGGCTGAGATATTCCTTCGAAACTACGAGGAACTCACCAAAGAGGTCGGAAGCGGAAAGGGTCATCGCTCCCTGATCGACCCCTACGGAGCAACCAACCACGCAGAGTTCTTCGCTGTCGCGTCAGAGACCTTTTACGAAGAATCCCACCAACTAAAAAAAGAACAACCGGACCTCTACGGTGAACTCGAAGCATTCTACGGTGTTGATCCTGCGACTTGGAGTGCAGTCTAACCAGTCACTCGTTCAGCGCCATCTTGCTCCGCTCTGAGAGTTTGACGATTGGGTAGCGATACACCTGACCATTTGCCAGTTTCAAAACGGCAACGCCATCTTCAACGCGGAGTAAGGTCGCCGTGATCGTCTTGCCGTCCGTATTTGTCCATTCGCGCGGTTGAGCGAGCTCAGGTAGACTACTTTCAGTCATTTCAGTGCCTCTTCTACCATCGACGTTGGCCACGAACCCAGACTCACCTTCTTTGGGCATATAACCCTTCTCGCCCGTCTTGCCATCGATAGTCGCTCCCTCGGCAATCCAAAGCTGAACCATGGCAGTTTCTTCGGGAGTCAGCCTTTCACCTTTTCCTTGGGGCGGCATAGCATCCCTGTGATCTCCAGGACGAAACAATGTCACAAACAAATAGCTAGCATCCCAGTCACCGGGAATGACGAGATTGTTTTTGGCTAAGCGATCGGCGAAATGCTTCGGGTCATCTACCTTAAAACCACCCTTCACCGTGCCGGAGTTACTATGACAATCTGAGCACTTATCGGCTAGGATAGGCATGATATCCTTCTCATATTCCAAAGCCACAAGACTGACCGGCACATGAGCAAAGAGGATGATGGGAAGAAAAACCTTCACGACTAAAACATACTCCCACAACCGCAAAAGTCACTCCGACTCAAACACTTTATCGCGGGAAGTTTATCGCAGCGAAGCCAGCAACCTTTCGGCTTCACTCCATCGAACACAGGCGGGCTCTCTGCGGCATAGTAATTGACTTAAAGAGAGTCGATAAAACCAACGGTCAGAGACCGCAGCGCCCAGTCCGAAAAAAAAGCCCATCAGGTTCACTGCAATTCGAGGAAATATTTCCAAATTTCATTGAGATTAGAGGAGTAATTATGACCGTTAACGCTTAAAGTCTTCATCTCTTCTTTATTTCAAAATTGACATAGTTTCGAACCACAAACGTGTGAAATTTATCTTGGGAACTCTAACTCAATCTTTTTCCGTGGCTCTTTTGCTCTTCGACTCGCGCGCTATTGCGCGAAAATCCAATTCGACAGGTCTTTTCGCAACTGCTTATCATCTAAACTGCGGGTTTTTTACTCTACATTCCACCCCCCCAAGAACCCAATAAATTATGGCTAGTACGTCACCTCATCCTCCATCCGAACTCGGCAGCTCCGATAAGGAAGTCATCGAAGAACTCAAGGCGGCCTACGCGGCAATGAAGCAACAGCTGGATCTTGTCATCGTCGGACAAGACGAGGTCATTGAACAGTTGCTGGTCTCCATCTTCTGTCGCTCCCATGCCCTGCTGGTCGGAGTCCCCGGGCTCGCCAAAACACTACTCGTCTCGACTCTTTCCGAAGTTCTCGACCTGAGTTTTAAAAGGATTCAGTTCACCCCGGATCTCATGCCGGCGGATATAACCGGAACCGAAATCCTCCAAGAAGATCATGGCACTGGAAAGCGCGTCTTTAAATTCGTCAAAGGCCCTGTCTTTGCCAACATGATTCTTGCTGACGAAATCAACCGGACGCCGCCGAAGACGCAGGCCGCTCTTCTAGAAGCGATGCAGGAGCACCATGTCACGATTGGTGAGGAAACCTACCCTCTGCCCGAACCTTTCTTTGTCCTCGCAACCCAGAACCCCATTGAACAGGAGGGAACTTACCCACTCCCAGAAGCACAACTCGACCGCTTCATGTTCAACATCCGTGTGAACTACCCAACAGCCGAGGAAGAGGAGGCAATTATTAAGCGAGTCACGGGCACCTACAAAGCAAATATCGAGAAGCAAATCACTGGCGAAACGGTTCTCAAACTTCAAGATGTCGTTCGCCGCGTTCCCGCTGCTGATCACGTGGTTTCCTACGCCGCCCAGATCGCTCGTGCCTCCAGACCGAAGGAAGAAGGAGCTCCGGACTTCGTCAAGGAAATGGTCGCGTGGGGCGCCGGTCCAAGAGCGGGGATCTACCTTGTTCTTGCTGCTAAGGCACGAGCTATTATTCAGGGCCGCTATCACACGACCACGGAAGACGTGCGAGCAGTGGCGCATCCTGTGTTGCGCCACCGGGTGCTTACCACTTTCAACGCAGAAGCCGCGGGAGTCACCAGCGACGAAATCGTGACGATGCTGGTCGATCAGTTCCAGCCCAGCGCCGACCTTGATGTCTGATCTTATGCCGGAAAGTGCCACACCTGCCTTCACCGACCTGCTGCCAACCGAGATCATCAACATGATCTCGAGGCTGGAATTCCTTGCGCGCAGCGCGAAGGAAGGAACCATCAATGGCCGTCACTCAAGTCCTCACAAAGGTTTCTCAGTCGAGTTCGCTGAACATCGCCAATACGTCGCGGGCGACGATCTACGCAACCTCGACTGGAGGGTCTACGGAAAAAGCGATCGCTACTATATCAAGCAATTCATCGAAGAAACCAACATGCGAGTGACCATTCTTCTTGATGCTTCAGGTTCGATGGCATACTCGGGAGAGGCTTCCTCTTCGCTCGGCGGAAGCGAGCATCTTTCCAAGTATGAATATGGCCGATATCTTGCCGCCGCCCTTACCTACTTACTAATTCGCCAGCAGGACGCCGTAGGTCTCGTCACTTTTGCTAACAGCATCAAGCGATACCTTCGGCCGACGGCGAAGCCGAGTCAGGTCCGTGCCATCCTTGAGGAATTATCTAACACACAACCAAGTGAAGACACCCGCTGCGCTGACACGTTTCACGAAATCGCCGAACGAATTCCCTCGCGCGGTCTTGTCATCATCATCAGTGATCTTTTTGATGACGCCGAAGCAATCAAGAACGCCCTCCATCACTTCCGCTACAAGAATCACGAACTTGTCCTCTTCCACCTCATGGCAGAAGAGGAACTCACTTTCCCTTTTGAGAAGTTTGACGATTTTCGCTGTCTCGAGGTAGATGGGCGCAAGCTCAACATCGATCCCTCAACAATCCGCGCTTCGTATCTCGACCGCGTCCGCGAACAACTCAAGGCGATGGAACTCGCCTGTGGCCAGATGCAGGCCGACTACGTCCCGATCAATACTAAGACCGGTGTAGCCGAGGCCTTGTTTTCCTATTTCTCGCAAAGAAAGTCCTGACCTTTGTTATTCCTCAATACAGCGCTGGTAATCGGTTCCCTCGCGATTGCGATACCAATTATCATTCACCTGCTCAATCGACGCTCGAAGAAGATCGTTGACTGGGGAGCGATGAACTTTCTCTTCGAATCTCTCGCGATCAGAAATCGCCGAATCCAGCTAGAAGAGGCCCTACTCATGGCAACACGTTGCCTCCTCGTCGGTTTACTGGCTCTTGCCTTGGCCCGCCCTTTCATTCCACCGGGCACAACGATTCCTTGGATCGCTATCCTGCCCCTAATGCTTCTCGGTGTGATTGGAGTCGGAGTGGCAGTTGTGCTTCACGGTGAGAAGAAATGGCAACGTTGGATTGGCGGAATCTCCATTATCCTGTTGCTCTCCTGCATCGGGTTAATCGCTTTTGAAAAGTATCTCAACCTCTCGCGTTTCACTCCTGGCGCGCGGCAGGACATCGCTCTGATTATCGACGGCTCGACATCCATGTCCATCATGACCGATGGAGAGACCAACTTCGAACGAGCTGTCGAAGAAGCCCGAACCTTGATCACCCGCGCCCCGCGCGGACATGCCTTCAGCCTAATTCTCGGAGGGCCTTCCCCAACCTCCATCATTCTCGACCCGACGACCGATCGCGCGGCGCTAGATTTAGCGCTGGATGATCTCGCACCGATCGACGGCGCCATGGCCACTTATCAGGCATTTACGCTCGCATCACTCAGCCTTGCTCGTGGCGATAACCCAGCAAAACAAGTCGTCATCCTGACTGATGAACAAGATATTGGCTGGGAAATCGGTAAGGCCGGCGAATGGAGCTTCCTCCGGGACACATTCAAAAGTCTCACAACCGAACCACAAATCCTGATACGCAAGCTCCCTCTCCCTGATTATATTCGAAATCTAGCCGTGACCGATGTGGCGCTTGCCCGGGATATTGTAGGAGTGGATCGCCCTGTCGAAATTTCTGTTACGGTTCGTAATACCGGCAATGAAGCCGTTACTCCCGCCTCACTCATTCTTTCAGTCGGCGGCAACCAAACCTATCGCGACCAATCCATTGCTCAGTTGCAGCCAGGCGAACGCCAGACCGTCACTTTCTCCCACCAGTTCTCCACTTCCGGCGCCCACTCCGTTTCAGCACAGCTCGAAATCGACGACGATATCACGACGGACAATTTCGGCTACTACGCCACTAATGTCGCAGACCGACTCAAAGTTATGATTGTGGACGGGCGTCCTTCCGGCCGCGCCCTCGAAAGAGCCTCAACCTTCGCCGCCATCGCTCTCGCACCTTCTTCGCTGACGCTCGATCCCAGCCTAAAATCTAACAACGAAGCTGTCGCGGACGAAGCCTCCGACAACTTTGACATGTTTTACGACCCCACTCTTGATTTGATCGATTTTCTCATCGAACCAATTGTTGTTAATGCTCCTGACATCAGGACTTTGTCCGAGTTCGAAACCTACGATGCAGTCATTCTCGTAGACGTCCCCCGACTTCCTCAACAAACGGCCAAAGCGCTTTCTTCCTACGTCGAAAGCGGTGGCGGCCTTTTGGTCGCTGCTGGAAATAAAAGTCAGGCTGACTTCTACAATCAGTGGAACCTCGGCGACGGTCTACCCGTCCTCCCGGCTCTCCTAGCCAAACACCCCACCTTCGCCAGTGACGGCGACTATTACCAGCCATCGCCAGGAAGCTTGACCCACCCAGCGCTGCGCAAGGTAGCTGAACCAGGCAAGAGTGACTTTCTCGATACCTTTATCACAAGCTATCGTGGACAGGAGATCCCTGAGTCGCTCAATCGAATCAGCTCTGTCGGTGCACGGTTGAATAATGGAGCGATCCTGTTGTCGGACCGGAAACTTGGAAATGGAAAGGTTGTTCTTACCAGCATCCCGCTTGATCTGAGTTCCGGTAACCTTGTCACCCGTCAGGCATTCCTTCCCTACCTTCACGAACTAGTTTACTACCTTGCTAATCCGTCAGCTTATGAGCTCAATCTTGACCCAGGTTGGGAAATCAACATCAACCTTGCCGGTCAGCGTGGTCAGGCTATCGGCCAAGGACTGACTGCTAAATATTATGAAAACTACTTTGACCAAGAACCGCTCCTAGTTCGCACGGATAACTCCGTCAATTTCGACTGGAAGAGCAGCACCCCGGCGGGCGGTATCCCAGTCGATAAGTTCCGCGTCGAGTGGGAAGGCAGCATCCAATTCCCTGAGACCAATCGCTACACTTTTGTCACCGAGCTTGACGGTAAACTCAGCGTCACGATTAACAATAAGCCAATAGGCGATTTTATATCTCCGGGAAGCCGAAAGCAAAGTGGCTTTAAGTTTGAGGCTGACAAGTGGTATGAATTCAGCGCCAGCTACCAAGAAGAAAGCGGCAATGCCAAGGTGTCTCTTATGTGGGAATCTGACTCCATGGCGAGACAGATTATTCCTTCGCGAGCCCTCCGCACTTTTTCACAGCAAGAGAACGAAGTCGGAAGGCAGTCCTCCCTCACCACCTATCAAGTTAACGGCCCCGGCGGCCGCCCCCGCACCGCGCAACTCGCCTCAGTAGGGTCAGGATCTGTGCTTAAGCTTCAAGGTGAAATCTCTTCCGGCCTTTACCATCTCATTGTCCCAGAAGAACAGCGTCTTTACTTCTCTCACTTCCTTTCACAGGAAGGTAAAGAAATTCCTTTTACCGTGCGGCGTAATGAAAACGAGAGTCGGCTCGAGAAGCTAACTGAAGCCGACTACACCTTCATCGGTAAATTTGTCACCCTAGCGCAACCACAGACACTTGAAGAACTGGTCGGCTTCCTAAACGGAAATCAATTCGGGCAGGAACTGTGGCGCTACCTCGCCATGGGCGCTCTTATTTTCCTACTCATCGAAGTCACTCTCTCTCGATGGATTTCCCAGAGCCGTCGCATGGGCGAGGACATAGCGATCCAATTTGAATCAAAGGACGCTCCGTCCGGCAAGTTCCACGAACAACTCCTGAAAATGGGCAAGACAGGCTAGCAAACCTACGATTTGAACCCAGAAGACTACAGTCGAGACGATTTGGTAAATTCACTTGGAGTGGCAGCGCTCTGCGGCATTCTTGTTGTGAGTATCATACTCTGGTTTGTGATTCATTCGTCACTGAGACGCTTTCCTCACTTCTTCTGGAGAATTGCAGGAGCCGCACTTGCCGGCCTTGCCTGCTGGTCAATATTTCAAATTCTTGGCCAAACCATCGCCCTGGCAACCTCGTGGCCGCTGCTTGGCCTTTCTATCGCAGGAGGTGTCGCTACTGAATGGATCGTAGGCCTCTACCATTTCGAGCGAAGCCTCGTTGCCCCGGCCCGAGGCCGCCTCCTTCTTGGGCTGCGCTTTTCGGCTCTCATTGTTCTCCTCCTTATTCTCGCCCAACCCGTACGTTCGTTTCTAGAGTCCCGCGAAATCGACCGCGAGGTCGCTATTATTGTCGATGAATCTGATTCCATGCTTCTGTCTGACCGCAGACTCAACGCCTCCGAACGTATGGATCGTGCTGCGCTGACTGGTCTTCCGGAGCTCAAGGCTCGCCCGCCACTCAGGCAAATAGGAAACCTCGTCCAGTCGATCGAATCCCAGCTCACCGATGAAACACGGGCTTTCGACGCCGCGCCCAATCCACAAGCGGCTGTTGAAAGTCGAATCGAGCAACTGACTGGATTACTTGAAGCTCTTGAAGCAAAAAACATCGAGCTTACGAGACTGCTCGAATCTACTCGGACTATTCCGTTTCCCGCTGAGGTCACTGACCAGCTTACTGATTACCACAAGCGCAGTCACGACAGCATAAGCAAAACCCTTGCCTCCGCGAAACAAGCCCTCGAATCCGGCGATGCTCCCGAGCTGCTTGAGCAGATCGAAGTAGCCCGAAAAGAACTTGATTCTATTCGCAGAACGCTTCCCGCAACGACTCTGAAAGCGGACGAACACCACTACCGCTCACTCTCAGAAGAAGCACGTTCGCGGATCAACCAAACCGCCAACACCACCCGTCTTGAACTGACGAGGCGTATCCTTGAGTCTACTATCAGAGCTGACAAGGACGCGTCCCAACCCGGTCAAATTGATGACCCAACGCTCTTGGACCTGCTCAGCGATGACTATAACCTACGATTCTATCGTTACGCTCAAGATGTCGCTCCCTTCAACAATCTTTCGGATGAATCTGCCTTCACTGGTCAACTCAACACGGATCCGACTCGGACGCAGACAGATCTAACTCGAGCCCTAGAACACGTTCTCGATACCACCACCCCTGAATCACTCGCCGGCATCCTTTTGCTTTCGGATGGGCGCCACAACAGCCAGACACTCCCCGAAGACAGCCTGCGACAACTGGCGATACAGAACATACCTCTTTGCGCTGTTCCCGTTGGCAGCCGCCTCGGACCAATTGACCTTTCCATTCTTGACCTCAAGGCCCCTGAATCAATCTACCTTGATGATCGCGTCGTCATTGGAGCCGAAATCAAAGCCGACGGATTACTCGGTCAATCCATTGAGGCGGAACTGCTTTGCAATGGGGCTGTCGTAGACACGCGGACCCTCGATATATCTGACGTCAATTTCCGATCCGAGATTCGCTTCGCTCATCGCCCCGAAGAAAAAGGGATCCTCGATTACCAGATATTCCTAAAGCCAACCGAGGAAGAACTTTTCGAGAACAACAACTCATGGGACTTCAAAGTAGCGGTGACTGACGACCGCACTAACGTTCTTCTCGTTGATGGCTACCCGCGCTGGGAATTTCGATACCTTCGCAATCTTTTCTACGGCCGCGATAAGTCAGTGCACCTTCAGTATGTATTGCTGAACCCCGACGAAATTTACAGCGCGTCTGAGAGCGCGCCGGTCTATGCGAGTGCTTCCCGACCGTTCGGACAAGCAAAGGCAACGAAGCTGCCGCGCGCGCCCGAAGACTGGCGCCTCTTTGATGTCATTATTCTCGGGGATATTAAACCCGACGCCCTCAGTTCCCGCGACTGGCAATCAATCAATGAAGCGGTGACACGAAGGGGCACGATGCTGGTCTGCATTGCTGGAGCACGCTATATGCCTCATGCTCACGACAACGAAACCCTTCAGACACTTCTGCCGGTCAACTACACAGCTGACACCGAAGGTCGCTTCGAATCACCAGAGCCGTTTTTTAAGATCGAACTTACTGCCGCCGGGCAAGCTCATTCGGTCACGTCACAGTCAAGCAGTCGCGCCCTCAACTCTGAGCGATGGGCCTCTTTTCAACCCCAGCAGTGGCGTTTCGTTTCGGACGGAGTCAAAGAAACCGCGGAGGTGCTCGCTTCTGCACTAGCGACTGGAACCATTGGAACGATTGATGATGTCACACCGGACGGTTCACCCGGATCCGTCGAAGCAGCGATCGAAAGGCTGGCCAATCGGAAGACGATCGAACAGAGTAACGCCGTCATCTCGACCATTCGTGCTGGGCTCGGCAAAGTACTATTCCTTAATACTGATGAAACTTGGCGGTTCCGCTACGGCGTTGGCGATACTTACCATCACCGCTTCTGGGGGCAGGTCATGCGGTGGGGAGCCGGTCCAAATTTGCGTTCAGGCAACGATTTTGTAAGGCTCGGCTCAGACAGACTCAGCTATACCCCTAAAGATCCAATTACCGTTACTGCCAAGTTGCTCGACGCCGAACGCCGACCGATGACAGATGCAAAAATCGAAGTCGAAGTCTGGAAAGATGGCGAGCGTCTCAATCAGCAACGCATGAGCTACCAAAGTGATTCTTCCGGCCTCTATGAATCGAGTCTTAGCCTCACTCGCGAAGGGAGCTACGAACTCCGCCTCGCTGGTGACGACGTCGAGCAATCACTTGCGAGAAACCCGGGCGGCCCCGAAAATATATCTACAGAATTGCTCGTCGTTTCCACCCGCAACCCGGTCGAACTGGCAGAACTAACTGCTGACCGTGACTTTCTAAACCATGCGACCCAGCTAACGGGAGGTCGTCTTGCTGAACTCCATGACCTTGACTCTCTGCTCTCAGCCTTCGGCGCTCCCAAAGAAGTTCTAACCGAACAGCGAAACGTCACCCTTTGGGACACGTGGCCGATGTTACTAGCATTTTTAGGCTTTTTAACTTTAGAATGGACCCTGCGCCGACGCAGTGGCCTCGTATAAAAACAAAACGACACTCATGAGCACGCTAGAAGCCGCTTTCAGTCAGTTGCCTGATCCGATCCAGAACAGCCTCGGATCGATGATCCGGAGAGTTCGACGCCTGCTCTTCATTCGTGGCCTCTGCGCGACTCTGACCGTAGCTCTGGGCAGCCTGCTCGCGATTATGCTAATCGATGCGAGCGTCACTCTCTTCTCAATGACCTCACGCTGGGCGCTCAGCCTGAGTGGTCTGAGTATAACTTTAGTCGCTGCCTGGTGGTTCCTTTTCCGTCCTCTCTCACGACGATTCACGCTGACCCAGATGGCAAGAATTATCGAAATCCGTCATCCGGAGCTACAGGAACGAATCTCAACCGCAGTGGAACTGCTTTCCTCTAATGATCCGGAATCAATCAAAGGGTCCGAAGAGCTTATCGAAGCCGTGGTTGACTCTGCCATTGTCGATGTTGAAGCAGTTGATCCGAAAATGGAATTTAAGTCGGCTCGCACCGCGAAGCTTGCGAGCATTACCCTCGCCCTCGCATTCCTCATCGGTCTCGCTCTCGTGATCTGGCCTTCACAGTCATGGATACTTCTACAACGCGCCGTCGCTCCCTTTCTCGATATCGGCAACGCCTATGCGGACTCACTCGAGGTCGATCCGGGCGATCTGCGCGTCGCTAAAGGGGAAGCCGTCACGATAACATTAACCACGACGCATAAGAAGCTGAAGCGCGCCGAAATTCGCCGCCTTCTTGAAGATGGAACAGAATCGGTGGAACGCCTCTCTCTTGGTTCAGAGTCTAAAAACGGCAAAAAGAAATTTTCGATTAAGTTTAACGAGGTTGAAGAAGATTTTACCTATCGTATCCGAGCTGGATCAGCCCTGACACAATACTACAAAGTGACCACGGTCGCTCCCCCAGCAATCAACCAATTTAAGGTCGACTATGATTTCCCAGACTACACCAACCTAAAGTCAAAGTCGGTGACCACCGCTACTGGCGAAATCCGAGCGGTTACCCACACGCGAATCACTCTCACCGCGACCCCTAACAAAAAAATCGATCAGTCTCGTCTCTTGATAAACGAGCGCACCGATCTTGGATCACCCGAGGTGGTCGACGGAAATTTACAATGGCAGTTCGAACTTAAGGGCGGCATGAACGGCAACTGGCAGATCGATCTCACCGACACCGACGGGTTTACCAACCAGCAACTCACCTACCCCCTTGAAGTTCTTCCAGATAAGTCGCCATCAGTCATCGTCACATTTCCGATCGAAAAAGAACTGCGACTTCGCCCAACGGAAGTTCTTCCTGTGGTGAGCGAGATCGTTGAAGATTTTGGATTTAAGGATGCCTCTTTCCTCATCACTCCGGTCGGTGGCGATCAGCCAGAGGAGATTGTAATCCATCTTCCCAAAGTCACCGAAATAGCCGAAACCTATATTTCCGATACCCTTCTTGATCTCAGCCATATCAAATTAAACGGAAACCAGCAGCGAATCGGAGTGCAGGTCCTTGTCCGTGACAATCGCCCAAAAAGCTATGACGGACCGGGCCTTGGCCTGAGCATACCTTTTTTCATTACACTGGATGCCGATGCCAAGCCTCTAGCGCAGCAGGTGGTCGAAGCCAAAAAGAAAGCCATCGAAGAACAACTCCAGAAAGCCAAACTGGAACTTGAACGGGCGCGCATCAAAATGCAGCAGACCGAGATGGAACTTAATCGAACCGACGATGTCTCTCAGCGGGCCATGCGTTCTCTCAATGATTTCTCTGAGCACACGGAAAAGGCAAGGGAAGAACTCGACAAGGTCGCCGCCGCGCTCGACCGGTCTTTCTTGCAGGAACAGTCAGACAAGGCGGAGAAGATCGCCAATGAACATATCTCGAAGGCACGCGAAGAATCGGATCTTATCCCGATCACTGACAGTAAAGAGGAGAGGATTACGAAGTCTCAGGATGCGAAAAAAGAAATCCAAGAAGCCATCAATGGAATCGCCGAAATAGCCGAGGCGATGCGGGAAGCGAACAAAGAGTTTGAAATGATTTCCCAACTCAATGAACTCGCCAACAAGCAGCAGGATCTTGCGAATCGCGCCGAAGCAATGTCGGCGGAACAATCACATCGCGAGGCGGCCATCAGCGAAGCCACCAAGGAATTCACCGAGCAACAACTCGCCGAACTAGCTAAGCAGCAGATGGATCAGTTCCGCAATCAACAGGGGCAGGTCCAAGAACAGCTCGGCAAAATGCTGAAGCAGAATCCGGAAGCTTTCGAAGCGGTGTTGGGAGTTCAACAGAAACGCGCGGAGCAACTAGCTGACGCCACTAAGGCACTCGCACAGGAGCAGCAAGAACTCAAGTCGCTCAACGAGGAAGCCACGCGGAGCCAGGAAAACAAGCAAGACGCTCTCCGCGAGCAATTAATCGCCCACCTCCAGAAGGAGCAGACAAAGCTCGTATCACAGATGCAGGAGCAATCGAATGTCACTAAGGACGCGGGAGAGTCTCAGCAGGCCAATGCATCAGATCCAGACTCGTCATCATCTCAGCAGCAGAAAAGTGCCCCTTCTGGGGAACTTACTGAAGCTTCTACTCAGGCCATCGAGACAGCGAAAAATCTGGGACAGCAGGATCTGGAATCTGCCGCTGAATCAGCAAACAAAGCTAGTGATAGCCTAACTGCCGCTGCCGAAACGGCGAAGCCCTCGGCTTTTGATGTCAATACATCTGACACAGCAGATTCATCCAATGCCACCGAATCCGGCGGTGGCAGTCAACCAGAAGCATCTGATTCGCCCGAACCTTCTCTCGGTGATCTTGCTCAGAGCCAGGAAGCTCTCGCCGAACAGATTGAGATGGTACGGGATGGAGACCTACAACAAGCCCTAAGTGCCATCGAGGCTCAGATACAAACTGATGCCAGAGCGCTCAGTTCAGAGACTCAAGCCTTAGGAGCGACCCTCGCCAAAGTCGAACAATTTAGAGCCAAAAACGCCGCGGACCGCGCTCAGCGAGCCCTCGATCTGGGCGATCACAAAGCGGGTGATGCAGCTCAACACCTAAGCAACGCGGGACACATGCAGAAACAGGAGGAAGCTAATGGCCAACTTGAAATCGGTGAACTTTCCCTACCCGCCCGACAAACCATGCAACGCGCCGCGATCGAGCAACAGACGGCCACCCAAGCACTCACCCGGGCATCCGAAGCCCTCAACGATTCCGCCGCATCATTACAGCAAACCGAGAAAGGAATGGAGCCATCGGACCAAGGCAATCAAATAGCTGACGGAGGAGAGATGGCGGAAGGATTCAACGAAGTCACCGAGTCGGCTCAATCACAGGATGCACAGCAGGCTGCTCAGCAATCTCAGCAAGCGGCCGACTCACTCCAGCAACTGGCCCGCAACGCCATGAAAAAGCTCGGTTCCGAGGGGCAGAGTCCTAGCATAGCTCCCTCCGATCAGCCCAATCCCAATCCAGAGATGGCTGGCGAACCAGATGGCTCCCTCAATTTGAACGAGTCTGGGCTAAAAGCCACAGACGCTGATGGGCGAGGCATTCCGCCTGAACTTGAAGCTATGGGAATCAGCGCCGAAGACTGGTCTCGATTTAAGGGAGCATTATCGGGCGGAAACGCCGCTGGTATTGAGACTGAATTACCAGCTGAGTATCGCGAGCTTGTCGGGCGATATTTTCAAGTGATCGCCAAGGAGGCTGGAAAAGAATGAGACCGTTCATCGCTATTCTTATCACTTGCGCACTACTCACTGCTCATCAAGTAAGATCGCAGAACGACTCGCTCTCCAATGCCGTCTTCTCGAAACACCATAAAAGCGTCGAGGCAGCGGTTGATCGTGCCCTTCGCTACCTTGCTTCCAATCAGTCGACGGAAGGTACGTTCAATGATTCATACGGCCGGTCTGTCGGCGTGGTTTCCCTCGTTGGCATGTCATTTTTATCTGCAGGCCACACGCCTGGGAGCGGGGAATTTGCCGATAATCTCCAGCGATGCCTTAACTACGTAATCGACAGTCAGCGGCCAACCGGCCTTCTGGACAAGGGAGATTCAGGGCACGGTCTCATGTATGCCCATACCATTGCTACACTCTTCCTCTCGGAATGCAGCGGTATGGTCGATCCCGAGACCCAAGCACGGCTCAGCCCTGTGTTGGCGCGTGCCACCGAACTAATCTTGCAGGCACAAGCGGTTCCCAAGGCGGAGAAACACCAGGGCGGGTGGCGCTACAAGCCCGATTCCCGAGATGCCGATCTTTCATGCAGCGGTTGGGCGCTTATGGCCCTTCGTTCTGCCAAGCTCAACGGAGCACCAATTCCCGACCAAGCAATCAAGGACGCTGTGAAATATGTCCTTTCCAACCACGACAAGGAAGAGGGTCGCTTCGGCTACACTGATCCCTGGGGCCATTCAGAAACGCTCACCGGCTGCGGATTACTTTGCCTCGAACTCTGTGGCTATCACGGCACAGAATCCACCTTCCGCGCTGGGGATTTCATCCTCAAGCACCGCCAACAAATCGTGAGTAACGCCCACGAATATTACGCCAACTACTATAACGCCCAAGCCATGTTCCAACTGGGCGGACGCTTCTGGGCACAGTATGCGGACTGGATGTATGGAGAATACGTCCCCAAACAGCAATCCAACGGTTCGTGGTCCAACGGTCGCAACGGCGGGACCTATGGTACCTCCATGATGGTGCTTTCCTTTACAGTCCCCTATCGTCAGCTTCCCATTTACCAACGTGATGAAACCGTTGACGAAGCGCCGTGAGGGCGGACTCTTTTCAGAATGGACTTCCGTTGGTTAGGCAGAGTTTCTTATGAGGAGGGACTCGCGCTGCAAAATAAGCTGGTCGATCAGCGCCTCGAGGGTGTGGCGCCCGATACTATTCTGCTCTTGGAGCATGAACCGGTCTACACAATTGGCCGAACAAGGGACCGCTCCTCCCTAATTAGCCCGGAAAGCCTGCCCTACCCAGTTTTCGAGACCAACCGAGGTGGACAAGCCACCTTTCACGGCCCCGGTCAGTTGGTTGGGTATCTCATACTCGACCTGAATGCTTATGGCAAAGATCTGCATACTTATCTTCGTGAGATTGAATCAATCCTGATTGATTTTGCCGCAGAATTTGCTATCTGTTGTAGGCGGAAAGAGGGGCTCACCGGAGTCTGGATTGATGACCGAAAGCTGGCCTCGATTGGCGTTGGAGTTCGAAAATGGATATCTATGCATGGATTCGGTCTCAATGTCTCACGCGATCTCCATGGCTATGAAGCCATCGTTCCTTGTGGCATATCAAATGTGACCATGACTTCCCTCGAAACAGAATCGAACTCAGAGGTTCCCATAGAAGAAGCAGCACGTCGCATCGAACCTTTTATCCGGGCGGGACTCGACACCCTTCGCACCTAATGACAGACTGATCAAAGTCATCTCCTTTCGTTTCCTATCACCCCATGTATCTGGTTGCCGTCAATCTGGAAAGTCCCCGCGAAATGGCTGTAGCGCTGGCCAAAGAAGGGCGCAGGATTCGCATCGGACGAAAACCCGAAAGCCTTCCGGAAGAGCCGGTAGATGTTCTCAGGATCACCTGGAATGACCGTCTCGTGAGCCGCAATCATTGCGATGCTGTGCGCAGTGGAGAAAAAATCGAACTAGCCCGACTTCCTGCTCTAACCGGTCGGAGCACACCAAACGCGCTTTACACAAACGTGGCACCTCGCAACCGCGACTTAATTCCGGAGCCGGTCTCACTGGACTTTGGGTGCTCAGCTATCATCGGGACAAAGGGTAATACTGCCATTTACTGGCTGAAATCTCTTGGTGACCTCGATGCAGAAATCGAAAAATATCGTTTGTCTCTTGAGTCTGAAAAAGAGGCTTTCGAAGAAGAATCAATCACCGAGCAGGACTACGATGAAGTCGAGCAACTTGATGAATACAGTCTCCGGCTGCAACTCAAGCTTCTTCAGCGTGAACTTCCCGAGCAAGTTCTTTCTGGTTGGTCTGACGAAACCGACCTTTTCACGAGAGCCTCCGTTTTTCTTGAAAACGCGCTCCCCGGACAAAAGGGCGTCAGCGCTACTTTTGTGGCCCTAGACTCACGGGAAGGTAATCTGAAAATCGAAGTGCTTAATCCCGATCCTCTAGCTCGCGCAGATTTTCGTCCCAGTCGTACTCTGCTGAACCAGCTCAAGCTCGAAAACCCAAAGTCGACCGATATTAAAATTTGGTCCTCTAAAGAGCATTCCAAAGTGTTCAGTGCTGAAAGTCTCGGTGACCAGATCGATTGGGTTTGTATATTGCCGGTTGCCAGTCTCGACGAAGCCGCTGAGATCTATCGAGATGAGCGCCGTCGGCCCGTCTACCTCTACGTTGAAACCCGCCAGGCATCCGAGACTACTGCTGCCGCTTTTGTCCCGTTCCTAAGACTGATCAGTTCCCTCGTGGCCAGCCTCCTGTCAGCGCGAGCAGATCAAAAGTTACAGGACCAGATGGCGACCTACTTTTCGCCAGGTCTCCGCAAGCTGATGCAGCGTCTTGATCAAACTGTGCTGGAACCTGCCATGGTTGACGTAACCGTCATGTTTGCCGACCGACGTGGTCACAGCCGCATGCTTGAACTGGCCCGCAGTGACTACGAAATTCTAGATCGCCTCAACGAAAATCAAGGCGTTGTGGGACTTATCACTGAAGAAGTCTTCAACAGCCGAGGCGTGGTGACTGACTTTGCCGGAGATGGCGCTCTTGGACTCTGGGGTTGGCCCAATATTGATGAAGAGGAAACTCAGCATGCCCTTGAAGCAGTTGAGGCTGCCGAAGCTATAATGAAACGGCTGGCCGATCGTGTCGAATACGAGGAGGAACTCGAACGAGACATGTCCGCTGTTCGAATCGGTATCAGCACTGGTCGCATCGCAGTCGGAAAAACCGGTCCAACCCAGCAATGGCACATCAGCGTGTTCGGCAGCGTTGCTAACCTCGGGGCACGGTTGGAACGCATTGCAAAGGAGTTCCGAATCCCGATTCTCGTCTCTGATGAAACCTATCTTCGAATTAAAGGTATTGGTGAGCGACGTTTCCGGCGCCTATGCCAGATCCGACCCGCCGGCTTTGAGGAGAGCTATTCTATTCACGAGCTAATTCTTCCAAAATCACAGGGCGGTTCGGGAATCGCTGACCACGAAGTCGAAATTTACGAAAAAGCACTTAAGCTTTTTCACCAAAGAAAGTGGGACGAAGCTCGGGGCTTGCTAATGACTCTTCCAGATGATGACCCACCCACTGCTTGGTTAATCGACAAAACCGACAGTTTTTGCCAAAATCCTCCTAACGCAGATTGGGGTGGAGAAATTCAAAGCTTTTCGAAGTAAAACACCACCGTGGCTGAAGAAGAAAATATCAAAATCAAGGACTACTTGGTGCATACGCCCCCTCTGGGACAAGGGGCCTATGGTAAGGTTTTTCGTGCTACTTACAGGGGAATCTCGGACCGGGCGCTCAAAATCTTCCGACCCGGCGCAGTCGACCTTTCCGCTATGGCTCGCGAGCTAGAGAAACTCTCTCAGGTCGCTGAGCACCAGGGTATCGTAACTCTCCACGACTTCGACCTACTTCACGAGCCGCCCTATTATGCGATGGGCCTGCACGCTGACCAGGATCTTGAGGGTAGTTGGGAAACGCGGACGCTCGAAAGAATCGTGGGTCATGTTGACCACCGTGAAGGCTGGCGAATCACGCGCGATATTGCTGACGCTCTGGCTTACCTGCACCAGCACCAGATTATCCACTGCGACATCAAGCCGTCAAATATCCTCCTGACAGATGAGACCCCACATCATACCAAAATCTGCGACTTTGGGCAAAGCCGCGGCCTCGTCGCCGAAGGATATGAGCCGGTCGGCACCCCGCTATATGCAAGCCCGGAACAACTGCGTGCCCCCCGAAACTCAGCTGAAGGAAAGGGCTTCCGATGGGACGTCTACAGCTTTGGTGTCCTGACCTTCAAGCTCCTAACCGGCGAACTTCCACGTCTCCAAGCTCTTTCCCAAGTCGAACGGGCCAGCTTTGACCCTGACGCCACCCTCGTAGAAGCCAGCCTCGAGGCAACAATGGCAGAAACGGGGAATGCAATCGACGGGGAGCAGCTTGCCACGCTAACCGAAGCCGTCGAAGACATCACTTGGCCAGCTGACTTTTATGTCCCCAGTGATCGTAAAGAACTGATCGAACAATGCCTCAAACTCAACCCGAACGAGCGTCCCGCCGACATGCGTGAAGTATGGAGCCGAATTCAACACCTTGACCAGCAGGCTGTTGTCAGGAAAGCCCGTCGCCTCAACACTATTTTCGCAACTCTATTGGTCGTTGCGATCTGGGCTTCGGGATTCGCTTTCGTCCAGGCACAAAGAGCTAAGACCGCCACAGAGTCAGCGAGAATTGCGATGCAGGATGCCGAACAAAACGCCGGCGCCGCGATGGATCTTTTCTCGGTTTTCATTGAAGAGCTTAACAACGGGGAAATCACCACTGATGAGGCTGATCGTCTTTATGCAATCGTAGCCGATAATGCTTCGACCTTCATTGAGAACCGGGTCAAGAATAACCAGGACTCGGAGATGCTGCACTTCTCTGCACAAACCGCCTACACTCGCGCGATCGACGCAAGTAGACGCGAAGAACTCGATGAAGCTCTTCGGGAGTTCACTGCTGCCTATGAGATTCACTCCGAACTCTCGGGAGATGCCAGTGCCACTGAGACACTCAACGCAGATTTCCCTTCTCTCACAGCACGGGCGCTTATGGGGATGGGTCGAATAAACGAAAATTCAGGGAGATATCCCGAGGCGATTCTGGCCTATAATGAAGCCAAGGAATGGCGGCTCAAAGCAAAAGAGGGCGCGTATAATGCCGGCTTCAAGAATGACATAAACCTTTCGATCACCTATCGTTCTCTTAGTCGCGCCTACACTCTGAATAAAGAGGAGCAACTGGCCATCGAAGTCCTCGATGAACTGCATGCCATTCTTGAAGAGAGAATTTCTGACCCAAACGAGGAAAATATCAATGGCCTTATTGTTGAGGCTATCAGGACGCTGGATGTAAAAGGCGAGACTGAATATGAGTTCGACAACCTCGATGCGGCCTCCGCTACCTTCCAGCGTCTAATGGAGTTAGCTGAATCACTTGAAAGCGCTCCGCCGACGGTAGCGGAAAAGGGAAGAGAATCCTACATTTCAGCCATTAATGCCCTCGGTCGAATCCAACTCGAGCAAAAGCAGCCTGAAGCTGCACTGGTATTGTTTCGGGAGGAGATCAAGTTGAGAGAGGAGCGGTCCAGCCTTCGTCCCTACGATCCAGAGATAAAAGTCTCCCTTGCCGAAGCCTATCACCTCGCTGCCAAGACTCTTGAGCTCGAAAATGAATCGTCCCGCTCGCTAGCCATTTTTTATCTAGAGCAAGCCACTTCCCTGATCAATCGACTACCGTCCGAAGTTCGTTATCGCACCGATGTCCAGGCCAGCCTGATTGAATACACCGAGTTTCTCGGGTCTATCCGCGAAATGGAAGAGTAGCACTCACCCACTCCTCAGCCTCACCTGCCCAACCGAGCCTAAGCAAATTTGCTTTAATTTCTGCAGAGTCAGGCTCAACGATTCCTTCCTTCGAAATCTGCTCCTCATCAGCAGGATAGCTAGGAAAGACCAGACAGGCTAACGCCCAGCACCCCCATGCTCGCCATGAACGAAGTTCCTTTCTAGGTTCGACCATCCGCGTTGAGAGATGCTGAAAGTGACGGCGTGGATTCCCGATGAATTGATCTTTCGAACGCGACTCCATGACCCATCGCACAGCTTTGTAGGGAAGCGGCCAATCATTCAACACCGGCGCATGTTCCTCAAGGTCTGCTGCGAAGGCACGATTCATCATAAGGAGAGACTGGGCAGGAAACCCCTGTTGCCAGAGGGCCTGTCCGCACTCCAACGCCCGCAGATAGAACAAATGGCCACGATCATTACCAAACTCTTTCAAAGCAGAAGCCCGCAGTGGCTCATCGACACGGGGCAGATAAGGGCAATAAGGTAAGGTAAGAGCTCCTGAGTCCCTCATCATTTCACAAGTAGAAACTCACCAAAGGACGAGGGCACATGAAAATCCGGTCTCTCTGTCTGCGGATCTACCCAAGAGATCCAATCTTCCTGCACGCCATTCCCCATCATTGAAAACTCTGCCCTGTAAACACCTATAATTAATTTTTCACGCCTGACTAAATTATGGTCGGCCAAAACCTGAAGAGAAAGCCTACCTTCAACGAAATATCCACCATCCCCGCGGCGCGCTGAAATTTTGAGCGACGGAAAGTCCCAGTGATCATCAATTTCCCGGTAATGGCGAGCTCTGAAATCGAAAACCCAGCCCCGGGGATCCATTTCGATTCCGTAGTAGTAATCCTTTAGCTCATGATCGGTTGCAAAGAATAATTCAACTCGATCCGAACCTAGAACTGAATCGTCGCGATCTTTGCCTTCGCATAGCACTATATCGTCATCCACAGCTTGGAATTGAAATCCAAGCCACTCATCATTCCACACTGCCCTAAAAGACGTGGATGGACACTCACGATCTACCCAGGGCAGACTGAAGTCAGTGAGCGCTTCACCCTCGCTACAGTCGAGGGTTCCTGAATGTTTCACCTGATAAGTTTTCATTTATCGGAATTTCACCACTTCTCTTACTTGGTTCAAATCCGTTATCACGGCATCAGCAAGGGAAGCTGCCACTTCAAACGGTACATCTCCGATGCGAAAACTGCGCTCATCCCCCGCGAAGAGTCCTGTCATAAATCCAACTTCACGGGCCGGGAGTATGTCCTTCTGCAAGTCATTACCCACATAGAAAACGCGTCCCGGGTCAATTCCCCTTGCTTCACAAGATTCTGCCAACCGCTCGTAAAGGACCCTCGAAGGCTTTCCCTCCCCGAGCTGAAACGACCATTCTAAAAAACTAGCGTCAAATCCTAGAGCTTTTAATGAAGTTCCAGCCAAACTCTCAAAAATCGGCTGAGTATAGAACTGAGCATTTGAAACGATCCCAGCCGGGATCTTGGCCTTACGAAGCCACTGCATCACTTCAAGAACGTGCGGCATCAACCAAACCGGATTTACACCGCACTCATAGTTGATAGCTATAGACTCGAGGTCAGCTAGCGCGACGCCATCTATCCCGGCCCGATCAATTATGTCTCGCCAGACCTCTCGAATCTCGACTTCCGGAAAGTTTATTCCTTCACCACGACGCTTTGCCTGATGAGCTCTCAGAGTCTCATCATAGAAGGACGCAATCAACCCGCAGTCGATTGCCTTTGCCCTTTCCCCGAGAAGAGCAATAGCGCGTTCTATGGACTCAATAGATACTGCATCATCGGCGAGACTGATATCCCCAGCCGCCGAGATCAAGAGCGTTCCATAGATATCAAAAGCCACCAGCTCTATCCCATCCAACTCAGGAAGCTTCGGAGAAACCCCTGTAGAAATTGGAGTCAGGGGGGCCAGTAAGCAAGAGGGTTTGGCAGCGGTTATCATATGACTAATTACGCAACAGATTGAGACTCGCTGGATTGAGGAACTGCTTCAACACCTTGCTGGTCGCAAGGTGTTTTACCTTGCTGGTCGGTGAACTCACAACCTTATCATAGAGGGATTCGAGTCGGTTCCCATAACGGTCCAGTGAATAGACTGTCTCAACGACTTTGCGCGCTGCCCTGATCTCCGAACCAGAACATAACGACAAGGTCGGCACTCTCATCTGATCGAGAAGGGAAGGATCCTTCTTTACCTTGCGAAGCACCGTCATCTGCAACTCTTCGTTCAAAACACCAAAATCAATTCGACCATTGCCGACCCACGCTTTCCAAGTTTGCTTCACCGCGTTCCTCGGCATACGAAAATCATACGCCAAGTAACTGCGGCGCAACATCGATTCGATCTCCGAGTGGAGGATCTTCTCGTCCAACCACTCCATGGGAAAACCAATACGGGGGTAAAGATTGCCAAGCCTTAAACCATTACTCGAAAAATCCCGCGTAATATCCGGTAAATCCCTGCCAAAGACACACCGGTTCGCAATCCATGGTTCAAGAAAGGCGAGCCCAAAGCCCTCAGAAACACTTGTCGTCACAATAAAGTCAGACCAACCAACCAAATCAGAAAACTCATACTGACCAATATCCGCCATACCAAGCGTCACCGGGACTTCTAACTCCTGCACCGCCGATAGCCAGAAATCGTGAACTTTCTTCCACTCTGGGTTCTCCGGGCTAAGCGTGGTAGCGAAGTCGATTCGATCTCCAAAAATCAGAGCAAGCAGCAGGAGTTCACCTAGGTTTTTGCGACGAATCCCGCGGGTCGGGTAGAGCGCAAAAAGCCGATCTTGAGAAAAGGGCCGTTTCTCCGAGGTCGGGGTCACATTCAACGGAGTAATCGCGTTCGGAATGACATGTAAATTCGTTTCAGGAACGCCGGCAGCCTTAAGATAATCATGATCGCGGAAGTTTATGGTTGCGTAGTGAATCTGCTTGGCCGTCGGATAGAGGGTCGTTTCAAAACTTTCCTCTGAATCAAAAAAGGAACGCTGTGCCGAATAGTTTCCTGGCCTTCCATCTTCGGCAAAGTCATGAAGTTGCAGAACGATGCGCGCCTCCTCTTTTGCCAACTCACGTATCACCGTTGGAATGAGAACATTCTTAGCCAGCGTCGGATTGTGGAAATGCCACACATCTGGCTGTCCACCAAAGTGCCTCTCCGCCTCTGCTTTAAGTGCTTCGGCGAGATTCTCCGCAATCACTGCATTACCTGTTTTGCGATAATTTAGGGCAGGAATGACTCGAACTGATTCGCTGCTCGCTTCTGGACGTGGTTCTTCTCCCGAAAGAATCAATAGTTCGCACCCTCGTTCCTTCAGCGCCTCCCTCGCTGATTCGATCACTCGGGTCACCCCCCCCCGACGAAGGTGGTAGTGAACAATCGCTACTCTAAGAAGTTTTTCAGTCCCGGCCATGTCGTTCTCGGTATTCAGGGAGATTGACCATCGGGGGACGCTCCTCCTCAATGATCTCGCGGTTCAGCATCTCGTAACAACGCCCTTCCGCCTGCAGTTGCCGAAACATCCCATTCACTTCCGGTAATTCCGAAACGATGTCGTAATGACGCAATCGATTCAGAAAAGCCTGAAGAATACCAAAGGACATTTTCCCAAGGTCGATCGTGGACTGATTACGATGAACCCTTCGATCGAGGTCGGTCTGGGCGAACGCATCCAATCCATGAGTCCGGAAAACGTCGATCAAATGCGACGTTTCTACTCCGTAGCCAATGGGAAAAGGAAGCGTCTCAAGGAGACCACGCCTGACGGCATATTCACCCGAAAGCGGCTGCATTAGTGCAGTCAACTCCGGAAAGAAGATCGAAAATAGAGGTCGAACCAAGATCTCGGTAACACGGCCTCCTCCAGAGGGCCGGAGCCCCTCTGACAGGGCAAGAGGGCGATCATAGAAAGCCTTCACGTATTGGACCTCAGGGCGATAAAGCAAGGGGGCGACCAAACCTGTGACAAACTTGGGGTGGATGTTTTTGATGTCGGCATCCACATAACAAATAACATCTCCCTTCAGTTGATGAATTGCCTTCCAGAGATTCTCGCCTTTACCCGCTTTGAATCCATGCTCAGGAAGAATCTCCGCTGAGAGATAGGTATCAGCCCCGTAGGAAGCCGCAATTTCAATCGTATTATCTGTCGAACCAGAATCGATGACAGCAATTTCATCGACGAATGGGTAGCGGTCCATCAACTCGCTTTTAAAAACGATGATCTCCTTCCCAATCGTTTTTTCCTCGTTCAGAGTGGGTATGCAGAGACTGATAGAGATGCCCGCTCTCTCTTTTGCACGTATGAGTTCCTGCATGTCCCAGAACTCGCTATGATGAAAGGTGTTCGTCTTTAGCCAGCGGGCTACTGTTTTATCCACTTCGAGCATCGGTTTACCCTTCAAATTCAAAACCTGATGCATCCATAAACTGCAGCACGGAAACTATCTGTGCCAACCCGTCAAAGATTGGCTCAAGATGAATCATCTCATCCGGCGCATGTCGGTTTTCTCCTTTCGTAATCCCAAGAGTAAGTGATGGAATTTTCTGATCTAACAAGGCCGATAACTCTGAGATACTGGGCTCTACATTGGGACGTATGCCAAGGCAGCTTAGGGTATTGCGTGCCTCTTTTACAAGTGGATGATCAGCTCCTAGATTTCCCGGTTGGCGATGAGCAATCATCTCCACGTTAACCTCTCCAACGTAGCCGACTTCCTTTTGGCCTACCAGCGATTTGACTTCGGTTTCAACCCGTTCGACGAGATCAGCATCTTCGCTCCTAATTTCAAATCGCACCATAGCCCTACCGGGAGGTACATTGTAGCCCGAACCAGCTTCTATCGAACCAATTAGAATTTTAGTTTCGGGAAACTCATCTCGATTCAACTCCAACAACTCTCTAACCAATTCATTAAGGCAGGCAATGGCGCCCGATGAGTGCTCGTCAGGACTGCTGAAGCTGCCCTTACTGTCCACCGAAATGACGCCACGAGCCATGCCCAGACATGAATAGCTCAGCCGACCCAGATTCATTCCCTCTAGACACAACGCTGCACCGATCTCACGATCGGTATGCTCCAGAAAGAAACGCATTCCCGCTAAATCTCCCCGGCCAAAACTCCGAGTTGTTCCGAGGAGAATCAGGTTGGATTTAAGTTGAATCTCCAGCGCTTCAAGCACCAACGGCAGCGTTGCTAGGACAGCTACACCCAGCCCGTTATCGGCAATCCCACGCCCACTCATCCTACCTACCCCAACGTTAACGGTATGATCCTCAGATTCGCCCCAAATCTTATCAACGTGGGCTGCCACGAGGAGGTTTCTTTTTACATCTGTTCCCGGAAGAACTGCGGCCACATTCCCGGCCTGATCGCGTGAAATATCATTAAGCCAACCTTCGCTAAATCGATCACTGAGAAACTGCGTCACGGCACGCTCCAAACCGGTCGGAGAAGGTATCTCTCCGGCCATAATGATGTTAGCGAACAAAATTTCGCGCAACTTACTGAGCGATTGACGATTATCCAGAATCTGATCTGTCGTTTTCTGTGCCGGTTCCTTTGTCATCTAGGGCTATGAGCAACCTAAAGAGATCACAATCGTAGAAAAGCAATTTTACTGAGAATTCTGGCATCGATGCTGTGGTGGCAATGATTCAACTTCTCCCTACCTGGTGAACATCAGCTTTGTATCAGCTCAATTCTCCTGCACCGATGGTGTTTCACTCGAAGCATAAAAATGTGAGGAGTCCCTCACTCAGATTGGCCATAAGTGTTTCTGGTTCAGTGAAGTCAGTGACCTTCCCGTAAAAACTTTGATGTCGATCCACTAGCCTTCTTTGGGCGCCCTGTAATTCAGGTAACCAATGATCAAATCTGGAATGTGCCAATTATCGCACCTGCGATCAAAGAAACCATGGCATCAACCACGCTCTGCCTTCGGGAATCGATTGAGTCGTTCTGCCAACGCTTCGAAATCGATTTACTCATTCCTCAGAATGCGTCGACCAATCCCATGACCCATCCTCTGGGAATTGCTCTGACTGAGTTTATCGATTAGACGGGATTCCCCACCGTGGCACATCATCACGATTTCCACTGGGAGCGCGAGCGCTTCACAGGCGCCGGGGGCCTCCCTTACGCGGCTCATTCCCTTAACACCCTAAATAAGCCCGAAGGGTTTGACAAAAACGAATAATGAAAGGCCTCAAAGTGACCTGAATACCTTTATTCTAGTCATCACGATACCGGCATAAGAATCGGTCAATCCTATTATTCGACCGAGTCTATCTTAAAATCCACTGTTTCCCCTGCGGCATTAACCGGATTGAACTCCTCAAGGTAGATTTCTGCGGAATAGAACGTAACGGGCTTTCCCGAATAAGGGGTCGCCGTAAGAACGCCTCGTCCTGCGAGAGGGAACCGAAGCTTAGCTTTGGGATACCGGAGTTTCATCAGTGGCATCTCCGGCCTTTCAGAATCGAACTCCCAGACCCGAACCTTCAGCAGCCAACTTTCCTCTTCTTCAATGCAGGCGAATTCCATCTCGTATCTCAATTCAGCTTTCAACTCAAAGCCGATCGAATCAACAACATCTCCGCGCCGGACAACCTCTACTCGGTTCCACGCCGGAACCAATCGAATTTGAAATCCATTACTCCCGTACAACCCCACCCCAAAACGGGACTGTATTCTCTCCCGTCCCTCGGCTTTTCCTACCCCCCTTGATTGTCGCTATTTTCTCCCTAATCTCCGGCCCGAATTCCAACCAACTTTGAACGAGTGGCTCCGCGGCCGCTTCGAGTATTTCAGCCTCAGCATCTACCGTCCACATACCTTCCTTTATTTTCGTGCCTGCAGGTGTCTCTCCATTTATTGAATTCTTTATATCCACCGCAGCGATCGGCCTCAATTCTCTCACCTCTTGAGAACTTTGAAAATTCTCCCTTGAAGATATTGACGCTGCAACAAACACGAGAGTGACAACTAAGCCCAACGATTGCTTCATTCCCTGCGAATTGATTCCAACAATTCAGCACGCAGAACAAAGCGCGCTGCTATCCAGCAAAAGACCAGCCCCCCTAGAAGAACCGATCCATTGATGCCTAGCAGCAATCCCAAGGGAAGCCCGTCGACTCCCTTCGAAAGCTGAGGATAGACAGCAACCATGGCCGCAACAAATCCAAGAACCACTCCAAAGACGTGGAGGAACCAATGCTCAGCCAGCACCATTTTCGCCAACATTTCACGCGTAAATCCAATGGCCTGCATCACGCCCAATTGACTGCGCCGTTCAAGAACATTTCGGCCAACAACGATCGCCAATCCAACTGTACCGAGGAAAATACCAAGACCACCCAAGGTTGAGAAAATACTCAGATACGTGTTCTGAACCGCGTTAAACTCATTCAAACGGTCAGCAGCTGGGCGCATCTCCAAACCAAGGTCACCAAACATACGACTCATGTGATTAGCCACGGTTTCTAACGATTCGGCCGCCTCCCCATCAATTAGGAAAAACTGGTAGCCACCCGCATCAGGAAAGAATTTAATGAAGTTTTTCTCCGAGATAATGAGATTTCCCTGCAAGATTGATGTATCGAGAAATCCTGTGATTCTCACCGCAAAAGTCTGCCCTGACACTGTCTCATAAGTAACCAAATCCCCCAACCCTTTCTGCAGCGCATACGTTGCAGTATTCTGATCGACAATTCCAGGAATCACTAGAACCCCTTCTTTATTCACCTCCGGGCCGCCGGATAACAGCGACCAACCCTCGCCGTTTTCAGCCTCCTCTTCCTTGGTGAAAGAAAACGGCCGAAGCTCTGCCAAACGAGCTTCATCCGTCGCCATGAGTCTTGGCCGCTGGGCTCGGTTCAAGTTAAGACAGCTCGCATCCTCTCCTTCACTGATCCGGAAAGGATAGACCGAAAACTCTACTGAGAAATCATCCATGCCAAACTTTTCGCGGCCCGCATGGCCATTAAGATCCTCGTAGATCGGCAGTGTAGCTTCGCCCATGAAGGCAAACCCTCCAGTTCCAGATGTTCTCCGTTCGGCACCCCGGCTTCCTTCGAGTCGGAAAGAATTGATTGCAGTAACCATGAAAACCCCCGCTGCCATCAGGCCAACGATAGCTAGGCTGCGCCCTCGACGTCTAACCGCATGCTGCCGCCCAAGAGCGTTGATAGAAGACAGCACCGATGATGGTTTCAGAAAACGTCGGATCAAAACCGAACAGGCCGACACACCGGCAGCGGTAAACAGAAAGCCAGCCCCGAAGAATAAGCCTTGTTCTGACATCGTTCCAGCATCCTTGGGTAGAATGAGGCAGCCCAATCCTAGTAATAAGGAGCCGACAAAACAGATACCATCCCACGACCGTCCTGCTTGCGTTGCCACGACACCATCACTCCCAGAGATTAAATGACCCGGATGCACTGCCGAAACTCGCCGACTGGCCAACCAAACCGCAGTCAAAGCAACAATCACGGTGATTCCAAAAGCATTGGCGAGAGACTCTGGACGGAGATAGTAAACAAACTCAATTCCCGCTGCGGCTTCCTCCCAGACTCCTGACATACCATAGAGAGCCAGACAGGTGTATACATAGCCTCCCAGCAATCCCAAAGCAGCACCAAACAACGAAAGAATGAGCGCCTCAGTGAGGAAGTGCAACCTGACTTTTTTCTTCGTAAATCCGAGCGCAAGCATCAATCCAATCTGGGAGGAGCGCTGCTCAATTCCAAAAGCGAAGACAAGCCCGGTAAGGACTAAAGCTGACACAATGAGAAAGAAGCTCATACTGGCAAAGAGCGCGCCAAAATCGAACGAGTTAGCCACGGCCAATTCCGCTTCCGCCTGAAGGTCTCGGAAAGCTATTCCAAGATCTTCCACGTGAAGTGACTGGCGCAATTGATCATCAAGTTTCGCTTCGCTACCCGCGTCGCGAAAGCGGACCGCAGTCACACTGCCGAAGCGATTCGACCACATCTCCTTCGCCGCAGACAATGAAACAAAAGCTTTCGGAGTCGCGCGATACTGATCCCAGTATTCATCGTCCTTGTCGCGAATCCTGCTCCGATCTATCGGTATACCAGGCTCCCAGTCATCAAGATTATCCACGTCGAAGATCCCTGGAAATGCAGGAGTCCAGCTGTCGTCCCAACCAGATTCACTAAGCGGAGAGATCTTACTCACAACGAATGATTTTTCCTGCTCAATCAGGGCTCGACCCGATCCTACTACATTGTAGACCAGCGTGACTTTATCACCGAGAGCAGCTCCGAGATCCTCTGCCACCCAATCGGACAAAATGATCCCATCATCTGGCAACGAGTCTTCTACGATTCCGTTCAGTCTTGGCGCCACCCCAGTCACCATCGAATAGGGTGTTGAACTGTCACCACTCTTGATATCAGTGGCCAGATAGGTCAGCACTGGTGCCACCTTTGAAGCCCTCTCCTGAAGCGAGTTAACAATCACATCATCAAAAAAGACACGTGAACTCACCAACTGCTTCGTGCCGTCACCGTCCACTTCTGAGACCGACAGCTGAAGGTCTTCAAGATTCCAACTGGCTTGAACGGCATCGGCAAAAGCTACGGGGTCGCTACCCGCTGCGGCTGCAAGGATGTTAGCCCGACCCGGCTGCTCCAGAATAGACTCCAGTCGCGACATTCTCACAAATAAAGTCGATGGCGGCACCTGCTCTGCACGAAGTGAGAACAGGCCAAATTGATCAGCATCAAGGACACTCGTGACCCTAGCGGTGAAAGGAGTGGTCTGCTCTGACTCCCCTGAAAGTGGCGCATCGCGAGAGAGGGCTGCCGGCAGCTCGATTCGAAGAATCAGCGTATCATCAATTCCTGCGTCAATCCGGTTAGCGAGAGGCTGATTAATGCCGATCCAGTTTTCTTGGTCAAAACCTTCCGGAGTTTCGCCAGAATTGGACATCTCCCAAAATCGTTCATCAACGCCAAGGATCTGAACTTTATTCACTCGCTGGCCACTGGCTCTATTCGACGCAGTTGCCTCAATCTGAAGAATCGGAGCCACGATACCATTCCACCCTTCGCTACCCATGACGCGGTCGGCGAGGCTAGCAGAAACAAAGCGCTCTCCCCCTAGCATGACCAACCCCAGTCTTGAAAGGCGCGCTTCGGCATTGCGTCGGAGACTCTCCTTCACTGAGTCTCCAACGACAAAAGAACCACTGAGGGTGGCAGATGTCAGCGCTACACCAGCAAGAACCGAGAGATTAATCCCTCGGTAATAACAAAGCGAGCTGAGCATCACTTTAAACCAACTCATGACACCGACTCGATCTTCCCCCGCCTGAGTGTCATGACATTACCCACCGACTCTGCGATATTGCGATCATGTGTCACCACAATGAGCGCGAGGCCTTCTGAGTTATTCAATTCGCCGAGTAACGAAATTAGGTTCGCTGCGTTGTCTTCATCCAGGGCACCTGTCGGCTCGTCTGCGAGGAGCAGTTTAGGAGAATTAATGAGCGCCCTCACTACCGCTACGCGCTGACGCTCTCCCCCAGAAAGTTGAGACGGTTGGCTGTCTAACTTATCGGCTAGCCCGACCCGATCAAACAAGTCTCGAGCACGTGCCGAAGCTGCTGCGGCATCGGTGCGGGGATGAGCTAGGGTTGGAACCAGAACGTTTTCGAGGGCAGTGCACTGGGGAAGAAGGTGATGCATCTGAAAAATAAAACCAATCTTCTGTGAACGAACTCTAGCTAAGGCCTTTTCATCGAACCCCGAAACAGCAGTGCCGCTAACAGTAACATCACCTTCTGAGGGAACATCCAGCGTGCCCATTATATTGAGCAACGTACTTTTCCCGCAGCCGCTTGGCCCGATAATCGCAGATCGTTCACCGGCGGAAACCGTCAGATCCAACCCGTCAAGAATCTTCCTCTCCGAAGCGGATTCATACCACTTCGTCACCTTTTCTAGTTTGAGAATTTCTTCGCTCATGAAGTATCGCTATTGTTTAATCCAGCGTTTGGATTTGAATTCAAATCGTGGCAGCGAGCCTGGCTCTACCAAGCGCACGGGTATTCTGAGGGTAAATGCATCCGCTAATTCACGAGCCACGCGATCGGCTAAATCGCTCGGAGCGCCCACTTTTGCTTCGATAGTGACTTCCAGCTCGGCCATTGACTGCCGCGTCGTCTGAACAATCTGAAATTCTACGACCTCGGGAAAGCCACGGATAATTTTTTCAATGGCAGTCGGGTAAACGTTCACTCCCCGGATCACTGCCATATCATCGACTCTGCCAAGGACGCCGCCTTCGAGGCAGAACATCGGCTCCCTTGAACCCGAGGGTTGGAAGAAAGTTTTCTCCACAAGGTCCCCTGTGCGATAACGCAACAGTGGGCAGGCGGTGCGAGTGAGGGTGGTGATCACCAGCTCACCCTTTTCTCCAGGACCCACTTCCTCGTGAGTCTCACGATCAATCACTTCGACAAAATACGCCTCTTCAATTACGAAAAGACTTAGAGGCTTATCAGGATGTCCGTAGGTCACCGGCCCCACCTCAGTCATTCCGTGATGATCAAACACTTCAGCGCCCTTCCACAGATCGGAAATTTGATCTCTAACTCCCGGAAGGCTCCCGCCAGGCTCACCAGCCACGATGATCTTTTTGAGGCGGTAGGCCCCAACCTCATCCCCTTCATGCTCGGCATACAGTTCCCCAAGTCTGAGGGCATATGTTGGGGTGCAGCAAATGACATCCGCATCGTGAGCTACCATGGCTTGCAGTCGGGCCATACTACTCAAGCCACCCCCCGGGATAGAAAGATTACCCCTCCGAGTCGCCGATTCAAAAGCCGTCCAGAACCCAAGAAACGGCCCGAAAGAAAAAGCGAAGAAGATCACCTCATCAACTCCAACACTTGCCGCTTCATAAACGCGGTCCCAACAATCCAACATCGCAGACCAGCTGTCCGCTGTGTCGAGTGAAGGCAAAGGACCACGCGTAGTACCACTGCTATGGCAAAAGCGGGAATAGTCCTCAATGGGAAAGGTGAGATTGGAGCCATAGGGAGGAAACTCCTCACGATCCCATACGAGGTCCATTTTGGTGGTAAACGGCATGTCACGGGCGAAGGTCTTCAATGACTCGACGTCGGAATTGAGCCCCGCCTTACCAAGGCGAGATTGATAGAATTCGTTCCCCCTACGCAAATGTTTAATCAGGTCGCGCAGCTTCTCGAGCTGGGCGGCTTCTGTCAAAGGTCGGTCAGTCATCTCCTGACACGTTACTAGAAATTACTCCTCATCTTCAAGCGATGAGAACACAAAAGACAGAGCGCGGATCAGGACTCTTTCTCGCTGGACTCAGATTTAGCGGCAACTTTTTTACCGTGATCAGCCGGAGCCGGGTCAGGCTTAAACTTCACCACAAAGTAACCTCCGATCGCAGCCATGAATATCCCCAAGACAAACTGCCAGCGCAATCCAGCCCACCCACCCGCGGGCGGGTGAAGAATCATCGACACAATCGCGTTCACAATAGGCGCCCCCGCGAAGACAATCGACATGACAATGGCCGGGGCACTCTTATTACCTTGAGCGAAGAGGGCGCCGAGTGATAGCAGGACAAAGAAGGCACCGACTGCCCCCAAGATACCAGCAATCAATGAGAGCCAAAGTCCCTTCCCGGGGAAATTCCAGTCGGATCCACGAATGACAAGAATCGCCAGCGGCGCCAATACGGCAGTTAGGAAGTAAGCCACGCCAACAAAGAGGAATGCTTTGTAACGACCATTCGCGGGGTCGCTCATTCCTACTTGTCCCATGTGAAGAAAAATTCCGTAGAGCCCCCAAGTGAAGACGGTTCCGAGTGCAAAAATAAGCCAGGCGTAACTTCCCATGATAAATTGGTTGTAGATAATTAGAGAAAGGTGAGAAAAGGCGGCAGATGTCTACCGTTCGGCAGCCTCAGGGATAGTTCCTTCGGGCGCCTCACAAAGTTTTTCGTGCCATTCGCGAGGGATCGCAACAGCTTTCATACGGCGCAATTCCGAGTCAAAAGAAACGCACACGACGGTAAAACGACCTGTGGCAGCAATTTTGCGCTCCTTCGCGCTGTCAGGATCTTTCCAAAAATTAAAGTAATACTTCACCGTCTTGTTGCGAATTTCTTCGACAAGCAATTCAATTTCGACTTCCTCTTCGAAGTTTAAAGGCAACCGAAAATCAGCCGAAGCATGAACCCGCGGCCAGCCCACCTGCGGGCCTTCACCGACTCCACCGTCTTTAAAGGGATGCACCGAGAACCCCATTGAGCGGTAGAAAGCATGTTCTGCCACTTCCATAAAACGGTAGAAATTCGAAAAATGCATAATCCCGGCCACATCCGTGTCCGCAAACTCAACTCGGCGGCGAAAGGTGAATCGATGAGTCATATCCCCAACATGGCGTACCCCGCCCAAAAGCGAAAGAGTAAGGAGAACAAATTCTCAGCAACCTAAGTGGCTTCCAACTCCGCAAGACGATCAGCCATCTCAGAAGCTTGGAGCGTTCCGACCGTCTCTTCCAAATCCCCTGCGATGACTTGATCGAGATTGTATAAAGTCATGTTGACCCGATGGTCAGTCACCCGGTTTTGGGGAAAGTTGTAAGTGCGAATCTTTTCTTCACGGCCGCCTGAGCCAATAAGGTTTTTGCGATGCGCAGAATACTTTTCATGCTCTTCGCGAATCTTCGCCTCTAGCAGTTTGGCCCGCAGAATCTGAAGCGCTTTCTCCTTGTTCTTGCCCTGACTCCGTCCGTCTTGGCATTTCACTTGGATACCCGTTGGCAAGTGAGTCACCTGAACCGCAGAGTCGGTCGTGTTGACATGCTGCCCACCGGGTCCGCCCGCGCGCGTTGCCTGAATCTGAAGATCCTCAGTCCGAAGTTCAACGTCAACTTCTTCGGCTTCAGGGAGCACCGCCACGGTTGCCGTGGAGGTGTGAATCCGACCCTGTGTCTCCGTGTTCGGTACTCGCTGAACACGGTGCACGCCACTCTCATATTTGAGGAAACGAAACACTTCCTCGCCACTTACCTTGAAAACCACTTCTTTAAATCCCCCCACATCAGACGCACTTGCTTCTACCGATTCAGTCTTCCAGCCTCGCGTTTCTGCATAGCGCTGATACATGCGGTATAGGTCTCCAGCAAAAAGCGAGGCCTCGTCCCCCCCAGTACCCGCGCGGATCTCCACGATCGCATCGCGATCCTCGGTCGGATCATGTGGAAGCAGCGCATACTGCACCTTACCCTCAAGATCCTCGATCAGCTTCTCGAGATCCGGAATTTCCTCAGCGGCCATCTCCGCCATCTCAGCGTCATCACCTCTAGCCAACTCCCGATTCTGCTCAAGATTCTCCTTAGACTTTCCGAGTAATTCCCAGTCCAACAGCAGCGCCTTTTCACGGTTATACTCACGCGTCAACTCTCCCGCTTGACGAGGATCATCGAAAAATCCCTCCTGAGCCATGACCGACTCGAGTTCGGGGATTCGTAAGCGTTTTTTTTCAATGAGGGCAGAATAATCCACGGGAGGTTACGTTTCGACGTTTCGGGGGCAATGGGCAACAAAAAACGGCGACAATACCAAGCAGGCATTATCACCGTTCGAAAAGTGAGGGAATTCAGCGATCCTCCGCTCAGACGTCGGAAAGCTTGGGCTTCTTCCGGCGGCCGCCGGCATCACCAAAGCGCTTCTGGAATTTATCCACCCGACCAGCAGTGTCGACAAAACGCTGTTCACCGGTGAAAAACGGGTGACACTCGGAGCAGATACCCACATGAAGATCACTCACCGTGGAGCGCGTCTGGAAAACATGTCCACAAGTGCACTGGATCGTCGATTCTTTATATTCAGGATGGAGTTCCGCTTTCATGGTCGTAGGAAAAAATGGAAGGGGCGGACGTTAGTAGCGATAAACACGTCAATCAAGCGGAAATTTAGGCGTTGCGCGCCTCTTTTTAGTGCCTATCTGCGCCTCACTTCTCAAGCCTCAGTTCGGTTTCAAGAATTAAACCGCCAGCCCAACCCTAATTTTGTCAAATGGGCAGCCCCACACTTCAAATAATTTAGCGACCGCGGACGCCCCTGATCGCCACGGATAGAATATACAGGACGTGATGCTTAATTATAAATTCCGTAAATCAGAGATACGTCATCACCCGCTCGCGAGAACGATCTTTTCAAGCGGACCAATCATGCTAAGGCTATTCTATGATTCCCCGCTTGTTTTTCGTTGCCTTGCTCGTCACACCGGTTCCCCTGATGGCTGCCGAGATGCCAAACTTCGTCTTTATCGTTTCTGAGGACAACTCTAAGCACTACCTAAAGCTGTTCGACGAAGGCGGCGCCGAAACTCCCCACATCGCCTCATTGGCAAAGAACGGGATAAAGTTCACTCGTGCCTTTTCCAACGCCCCAGTGTGCTCAACAGCGCGTACTACTCTCGCAACTGGCTGCTACGGGCCACGCATTGGGACTCAGTTTCATCGCCGCTCAAAAATGGCCGAGATGCCACAGAGTATTCGCATGTTTCAAGCTTACCTTCGCGACGCTGGTTATTACACCACCAACCAGGCAAAAAAGGATTACAACGCCATCGAGAGCAAGGGCACATGGGACGCATCTTCTTCGAAAGCGACCTGGCGGAATCGTCCTAGCGCGTCGCAGCCATTCTTTCACATGCAGAGTCACCCAGAGTCTCATGAAAGCCGATTACACTTCAGTGAGGAGTCCTACCAGAAAAATGAGACCGATCACGCCCCGTCTCAAGTGCACCTTCAACCTTACTTTCCAGACACTCCTTTGTTCCGATACACCCGAGCCCGCTACCTTGACTGCATGCAAATCATAGACAGCATTGTCGAAGCAACGGTCGCCAAATTGGAGGAAGACGGAGTCCTCGAAGACACCTTCATCTTCTACTTCGGCGATCACGGCGGCGTAATGCCACGCGGAAAGGGTTATGCCTATGAGTCAGGCTTGCACGTGCCTCTCGTGGTTCGTATTCCAGAAAATTTTAAGCACCTTATCGACGCTAAAAAGGGAACCGAAAACCCTGGCTTCGTGAGCTTTATTGACTTCGGCCCTACCGTTCTCAACCTCGCTGGGCTTGAAGTTCCGGTCAACATGGACGGCATTCCGTTTCTTGGTAAGGGAACCGCTCTCGAAGAAGTGTCCCAGCGCGATACCACATTCGGCTACGCCGACCGCTTCGACGAAAAGTATGAACAAATCAGAACCCTAAGGATCGGTAACTGGAAATACATGCGCAGCTTTCAGCCCTATTACCCCGATGGGATGCAGAACAATTATCGCTACAAGCAACTCGCTTTCCGCGAGTGGCGAGAACTCTTCAATAAGGGCGAACTCGACGAAGCGCAGATTCAATTCTTTCAGCCAAAACCAGCCGAGTTACTCTTTGACCTCTCAACCGATCCCCACGAAATCAAGAATCTCGCTGATGATCTAATTCACCAGCCACGGCTCGTGGCGATGCGCGAACAACTCACCAAAACTTTGAAGAGTCTGCCCGATCTGAGCATGTATCCGGAAAACGTCCTTTACGATTCAGCAATGAACAATCCGGTCAAATATGGACAGGAACATCAAGAACAGATTGGAAAGCTTATCGACACCGCCAATTTGATGCTTGAGCCTTTTCACGAAGCTCAGGCCGATCTTTCCGAGGCACTCGCTTCCGAAGACCCCTATCAACGCTACTGGGCAGCCACGGCCTGCGCCTACTTTGGCGAGGAAGCGAACGAATTAGCTGAACTTGCCCTGCCTTTGCTTGATGATGAAAACTGCATGGTTCGCGTAAGGGCAGCCGAGTTCCTCGGTGGCATCGGCAGAGTGGACCCGCGAGCCACCATTATCAGCGTCGTCAATTCGACAGACCATCCAGTAGAGCAGTTGATCGCCCTTAATTCCGCCGCCTACTTTCACGAAAACATCAAAACAGCTTTCCCTTTCGACGCGAGTGATTTCGATGGTGTCACGGGAGAGCCAGCGCGTCGCATCCAGTACTTCGCCAACGACTGGTTAAATAATCCAAAAGGCTCTAGGTCAAAACAAAAGAAGAAGTGACCCGCCGGAAAAAGGTTGGGCTAATGCCTCACATAAGTCACTCATGACCGACTCCAACTCAGTGTCCCCCTAAAATAAAAACGCCTCAACGAAGGACTGCCAGACCGTAGACCGAGGCACCTTAATGCGGCGGCTTATCACTGCCTCAAAGCCGGCCAGTTCGAGCTTACTCAACGTTTTTCGAGCCAAAATCTTCGGGAGTCTGGTGCAGAGCCTCGCTCTCATGCAGTTCACTTGTCGACTGTAGGTATCACCTGCCTCGAGAAACTCCTCACACTTACTGGCCCAACGCTTAAAGACAGGCTCCCCTATCGCAGCAGCAACCGGTTTCCCAGGAGTCCACCCGGCCTCAATCATTTCGGCCCTTGGAAGATAACAGCGTCCTGCGGGAAGATCCTCATGAAGATCCCGCAGGATATTTACCAGTTGAAGAGCCTGACCGAGCTTTCTGCCACTTATTAGCATCTCCTCTGCTAGTTCGGGTGCTGCAAAATTCCGGCCGAGATTGGTGAATCCTACTTTGGTCCAGAACTCACCAACACAACCGGCGACCCAGTAAGTATAGCGCAAAAGGTCCTCGCTTTTTTCGCAAACAACAATGCCTTTTTCCTCCAAGCAGGTGGCATCCCATGTCTGGCCGTGAATGATCGTCAGGATCACCTCGCTGAGATGCTCGCGGTTCGCAGGGTCGATGGATTGATACCACGAAAACAGATCAGCCTGACGCTTCAGTAATGCCGCTTCACCGGGATGCTCCAAGCTCAAGGCAACTCTTTCCAAACCCTCCACCGACGTAGCCGAACCCTCGATCAATAGTCGGATGGAATTCAAAAGTTCCAACCGTTCACTAGACTCTATTCCTGAGGCATCTGCGACCGTGTCAGATAGACGGGCCAGCAGGTAGCCGAGCGAAACGGTCTCCCGCATTCCGGCAGGGAGCAAACGCATGCTCAAATAAAAGGAACGCGAGACCGACTTCAGCAGCGCGTTATGATCTTCTAAGGGCATACCGCTTATCCCAACGTATCTGCCGCCTCGCGGATAATTCTTTCAGTGGTGGCCCAATTGATGCATGGATCAGTAACGGACTGCCCCCATGTCATCTGCGAACGGTCGTCGAGAATTTTCTGATTTCCTTCAACGATATTACTTTCCAACATCGCGCCCACCACCCATCGGTTGCCATCATTACGCTGCCTCATAATCTCCTCGAAGACACCCGGCATTTTTTCGTAATCCTTGCAACAGTTGGCGTGACTCGCATCGGTGACAATTGCTGGGGAAACCCCTCCAGCTTCGAGGCTGGCAATTGCCTCGTTTACAGATACTTCGTCGAAGTTGGGACCTCCATCGCCACCACGCAGCACGGTGTGGCAACTTGCATTGCCCCTCGTACTGACCATCGAAGCGACTCCCTCAGGGCTGATACCAAAGAATGTCTGCGGAGCAATCGCAGCCTTCAGTGCATTCACCACCGCGGTCATGCCACCATAGGTTGTATTCTTGAATCCAACCGGCATAGACAATCCGGATGCCATCTGACGATGAGTCTGCGATTCGACTGTTCTCGCTCCAATGGCAGCCCAACAGATCAGATCAGCGATATATTGCGGCGTGATCGGATCGAGAAATTCCGTCGCAGTAGGCAGTCCAATATCGAGAACATCCCTTAGCAATTTTCGAGCGGTGCGCAATCCCTCAGGCAAATTGGCTGTCCCATCGAGATCAGGATCCATGATCAAACCCTTCCAACCTACCGAAGTCCGTGGCTTCTCGAAGTAAACACGCATTACAATTTCAATCCGGTCCTTCACCTCTTCGCCCAAGCCCGCCAACTTCTCAGCATACTCAATTCCCTGATTGGGATCGTGAATGGAGCAAGGCCCCACAATCACGATAAAACGATCTGATTTTCCCTGGAGAATATCTTCGATCCGCTTTCGAGATTCCGTTACTGTCGACGCCTGCTGATTCGTACGGGGTTGTTCATGAGTCAACAGCGCCGGCGCCGGAAGCGGGACGTTGAATACGACATTTAAATCTGTGGCCTGAGCCGTCATAGTTCCAAACGAGTCGTGGTTGACCCACTCAGTGTCAAGGAAGCGCTTTGCTGTCAATCAGATCGACCAAATTTCCACCTCTTCTCCAACTTTTGCTGTCGCTTCAGGTTCCAACCTTACAAGACAGTTAGACTTACTCAGACCAAAAATAGCATGGGATTGCTGGGTCCCCGACAACCTAACCTCGTGATCCTGCACAATTCCCCTCAAGTAATGAGGTCGATCCCCAGGATTGGTCATAATTTCGGCAGCAATCGCCGTTTTACGGCTCTCTATCACATCATCCAAACGATGGCCCAACAATCGTTGAACCACAGGCTCCACAAAAAGGGAAAAAGTAACGAACGCTGAGACTGGATTACCAGGCAGCCCGAAGACCATCGTTCCGTCCTCGTGCCGGCCAAACACGAACGGTTTGCCGGGCTTCACCCTCACTCGCCAAAAATCTGTAACCACTCCGAGATCCGAAAGGACCTCTCTGACAAAGTCACGCTCACCGACGGACACGCCTCCCGCGATAACCAAGATATCGGCAGTCGATAGAGCCTGCCCTATCTTTCCCCGGAGTTCTTCAATTTGATCGACGGCATGAGAAGTCGCCGCGACCCCCCCGCCCGCGTCACGGCCGTCTGCAGCAAAGGTCCATTGCTGTTGTATATCTCTCCCGGCGACAAAGGCATTCCGGGTTCGACCAACTCATCACCTGTGGTCACGATCTGAACCAGAGGACGCGAATGCACCGGAATCTCGGAAATTCCCTGAGAAGCCAGCAATCCGATCCGAGCCGGAGTCACTATCGTCCCTGAGTCGAGCAAGCGCTGCCCCGCGCAAACATCTCCTCCTCGTCGCCTTATATTTTCGCCCTCGACGACACCTTCAATGATGGTGATTTTTTCACCATCTCGCACGACGTCCTCCTGCATGATTACCGCGTCAGCACCTGCCGGTATAGGGGCGCCCGTAAAGATGCGTATCGCTCCACCGCTTGCTAGTTCGAACCCCTGGTCGAGCCCCGCTGCCTGAGTTTCATCTCCTACCTTGAGAACATTTCCACTCGCCGCTTCTGAGGCTTTCACGGCGTAGCCGTCCATACTGGAATTATCGAACGGAGGCGAGTCCACCGCCCCAACGATATCCTGTGCCAAAAGCTGATCAAGGCCCAGCTCAAGCGGTAACCAAATCACCGGCCCAGGTTGGGCCTGCTCTAGGATTCGGAGCCGCGCTTCAGATTCTTCCAACATAGGCCTAAATCAAAGAATTAACTGCGACCGGTGTCAAACACGCAGACCAACATCCTGGATATCGGGCGGCACGTCCTCGAACGGGATCGCGTCAATAGCCCAGCTTTGAATCCCTTCCCTTTGGAGAGGCTGTATTTATCGCTCATTTTCCAACGGGATCCGTCCATTTCTTGGTTGGGCCAGCATCGAAGTCAAGGCGGCCGCAAATGATAGCTCAATCCGCTAGCCGGGCGACTCTTTTCGATCTCACTAGGTGAGATCACTACTGGGCCGTTTCTTAAGGTTCAACTTTTTCAGAAAGCGTCCAACTCAACCAGTCTGTCACAGGATTTCCCCGACTCCTAACCAGACCTATCAGCGTGCTCCACCCGTGATAGCTGACAAAGGCTCTAAATTTCCCGACTCAGGACAAGAGGTCGGCAAGAGAAGTGTGATGTGCAGGCATAAAAATGATGGATGCGACCACCTGCCTGTCGAGGAAACAGCCTATTCGGTTTTCGGAAGACTCAGTGGCGCCCTACGAAAATTCGTCGTAGATTCCGTCCTTCCCGACGTCATCCATGTTCACCCTGCTGAAAACTGACTCCGAAACGGCGGCCCGTCGCGGCCGACTCGAGCTCGCTCATGGAGAGGTTGAGACGCCCGCTTTCATGCCGGTCGGGACTCGGGGGACTGTAAAGTCCGTTCATCCGCAAGAGTTGACGGACCCTGCTCTTGATTGCCGAATTGTTCTGGGAAACACCTACCACCTTTATCTGCGCCCCGGGACCGAAGCGCTCGACGAGTTCGGTGGCCTCCACAATTTCATGCAATGGGATCGCCCCATTTTGACCGATTCGGGCGGCTACCAGGTTTTCTCCCTTTCGAAACTTCGGAAAATCACAGAGGAAGGAGTCCGATTTCAGAGCCATATCGACGGCAGCCCACTGTTTTTGACCCCCGAGTCCGTGCTGGAGATTCAGCGCTCCATCGGCAGCGACATCTGCATGATTCTCGACGAGTGCCCACCTTATCCCTGCAAGCGCGACTATGCCGAGAATTCTCTCACCCTAACCCAGAAATGGGCCGTTAAAGCGCGGGAATGGATCGAGGCCAACCGCCCACCGGGTCAGCGCTACTTCGGCATTGTCCAGGGGGCCTGCTACCCCGAGCTTCGAGAAAAGGCAGCCCTTGATCTCGTTAATCTCGACTTCGATGGATACGCAATCGGTGGACTCTCGGTTGGAGAACCCCTGCCCGACATGCTTAAAGCAGTCGATGTTGCCGCGCCCATTCTGCCGGAAACCAAGCCACGCTACGCCATGGGACTCGGCCAGCCCGATCAGTTACTTGAGTTAGTTTCCCGCGGCGTAGACATGTTCGATTGTGTCCTCCCGACCCGTGTTGCCCGCAACGGCACCGCCTACACGCCCGAGGGAACCATCAACCTTAAGAATGCCAAGTGGGAAAAAAGCCGTGAACCGCTTGCCACCGAAGGCAAAACGCATCCTCTATGCGAGGGATTCTCGAAGGGATATCTTCGTCACCTCATCAAAAACGACGAAATCCTTGGCCTCAGGCTACTGACGCTCCATAATGTCACGTTTTATCTCCACTTGATGAAACGGGTTCGTGGTGCTATAGAGGCCGGCACGTTCGCCGAATTTAAGGCAGATTTTATTACCCGATACCGCGGTAAAAAGATCGTTCCATGAATACAAGGCGTCTTTTTGTTTAAACAGATCAAATTTAAAGAAAAGTTATGATAGCTCATCTCCTTATCCTCGCCCAAGAAGCCGCACCTGCCGCACCCGCTGGAGCAGAAGGCGCCCCTGCCGGCGGCGGCCTCGGCATGTTTGTTCCCATGATTCTGATCATGGTGATGTTTTACTTCATTCTGATCCGCCCCCAGCGTAAGCAGCAGAAGGCCCAAGAGGAGATGCGCAAAACACTCGGCAAGGGCGATAAGGTCGTCTCCGTCGGCGGAATTCACGGTCTCGTGACCGGAATGGCCGATAAGACCGTATCCGTGAAGGTTTCTGACGGTATCAGCTTGAAGTTCGACCGCTCTGCGATCGCTTCTGTCGATCCAAAGGGAGGTAAAGAACACGATATTTCCGACGAAGCTGAGGTCGAAGCGGCAGAGGAAGAAGACAGCTGATCCCATTTGCGAAAGCTCCCCGTAAATCACCCGTCACCACCCCACTTCCGTTGTTTTAATCCCGCAAACCCATGCCAGATCAAGAAGGCCAGGCAACCACAACAACCGACGCAGCCGCCGACGTGACGGCAGAAACTATTTCTGCTTCAGAATCGACGGTCCCCGGCATCCAGGAAACCCCCGATCCAGCGCCCGAAGAAACTGCAGTGGAAACAGTCCAGTCCGCGGTCGAAACACTCAGTGAAGCAGCCTCCACCGGCATTTCCTCACAGATGACTTTCCTACTCGGGCTTGGTCTTCTGGGCCTCTTCATTTACTACTTTGCAACCGAATCTGCCAAGCGTCGGCGCATGGCTGGAACTTCACTCGCCGTCTTAATCACCGGCCTCAGCGTGTGGCTCTATAGCTCCCTCGGACTGGAAAAGGGCATCGAACTCCAAGGTGGAGTTTCCATGCAGATCAAAATCAGCCCCGGTGGTGAAGGAGAAATCACTCCGACTCAGCAGCAGCAAGTCATCGACGTGCTCAACAAACGACTCAATTCACTTGGAACGAGCGAGGTGATTCTCGCGCCAACAGGCGAGGATGGGATCTTTCTGCAGATGCCCGGCGTGGGCCAAGAAAAGCTCAAAGAGATTGAGGCGATTCTCGAACAGGTCGCCAAACTGGAGTTTTCGATCCTCCACCCCCAGAGCAACGTTTTGGCAGGGCAGGTTGCGGCTGGAGGCCAGGTAGTGCCTGGTTATGAGGCACTTCCCTATAAGCCTGATAGTCTTGAGGATGGAAAAGAAGGGCCCATCACACGCTATGGACTCGTGAAAATCAAACGCGACATGGAAGGAGAAAATGTGAGCAGTGCCGGCTATTTCTACGGAGATTCCGGACACTCCATCAGCGTATCTTTCACCAGTGATGGAGCCAAAATCATGGGACCACTTACCCGTGAAAACACCAACCAGCCGCTCGCGATCATCATGGACGACGTCATTCTTTCGTCTCCGGTCATCCGCGAACCTTTTGCCCAAGGATGTTCCATCACGGGCGACTTCTCTCGAGAAGAAGCACAATTGCTTGCCTCCGCACTCGAAAACCCGCTGGAAAACCCAATCGAGATAGAATATTCAAACTTCATCAGCCCCACCATGGGTGAAGCTACAATTAAGCAGGGCATCATGGCCGGTGTTGCGGGTCTCGCCCTAACCCTGCTTTTCATTCTGATCTACTATCGCTTCGCCGGTTTCCTTGCCCTACTAGGCCTCGGCATCAGTATAGCCATCATTTTCGGAACGATGGCCATGTTTCAATTTACTCTGACTTTGCCCGGTATCGCAGGGATTATCCTCACCATTGGCGTTGCGATCGATGCGAACGTGCTCATTTACGAACGACTTCGCGAAGAACTGAAAGCGGGGAAATCGCTCAAGGCGGCGATCGATACTGCCTACGAGAAAGCATTTTCTGCGATTATTGATGCAAACATCACCACCTTGATTACCGCGATCATTCTCTACTCTCTGGCCGCCGGGACAGTTAAGGGATTCGCTATTACACTTATCATCGGTATTTTTGCTACCCTGTTTTCGGCCCTGCTCGTGACACGGGTGTGCTTCAACTGGGCTACCGAAACAAACCTCCTCAAGAAGCTTAGCTTCATGAATATGGTGCCTGATAGAGCGATCGATTTCCTTGGTAAACGCAAGGCCTGCATGTTTCTATCCCTAACCGTAGTGACCGCTTCACTCATTCTCGTTCCAACGATGGATCCGCGTGGTGTCGAGCTTAAAGGAGGTGACTCAATAACGATTCAGTCGGCTGAAGGCCTCAGCGTCGATAAGATTTCGGAGTCTCTCGCAGATCTCGATCTGGGTGGTGAACCTATCGTTCAGGCGCAAAAGCCAGTTGGTGCTGAAGGAGAGTTTTTCCTCATTCGAGCTGCCGACAACACGGCAGATCAAATTGTCGAGCATCTGCAGGAAGATTTGGACGTCAGCCTCAAAGACACCACCGTAGCTTCCGTAGGTTCAGCCATCGGTCAGTCTATGTTGATCTCTTCGGGAATCGCGCTACTTATCGGTATTGGTGCTATCTTAATCTACGTAACTTTACGGTTTGAGTTTGCCTTCGCCCTTGGGGCAATCGCCGCGCTTTTTCACGATTTAATCGTGGTGGCGGGCATCACCACCCTAATCGGCCAGGAGTTCACCCTCATCACCGTTGGTGCTTTCCTAACTATTGCCGGTTATTCCATCAACGATACCATCGTGGTATTCGATCGAGTCCGTGAAGGTCTCGCAACCAAGCGAGGCAATATCAAGGACATCATGAACGACTCGCTCAACCGGACACTCGCTCGAACTTTACTGACGAGTTTGACCACGTTGATCACGGTATTTGTCCTCTTCCTTTTTGGAGGTCCCGGCCTTCGTAACTTTGCACTCACTCTCATCATCGGTGTGATTATCGGAACCTACTCCTCGATTTTTATTGCTTCCCCCATCGTTCTCTGGTGGGCCCGTAAGTCAGGAACTAACCTGCGCCGCGAGGTTCTCGATGCCGAGATGTCGAAAGTGGAAGCCGTAGGAACCGCGAACTGAGGAGCTGCAGTAATCTGTTTGAACACAAGTCGAGAGTGCGGACAATCCGCGCTCTTTTTTATCGACATCAGCTTCGGCGATCTTACGTCGCGTGGCGCACCTTATTTCTGCGTTCACCCACCAGCATTTCTTGGGTCTGCATGAGCTATGCCCAACGCTTCGTTGAGCGTGGCTCGAAGTCTCACTCCCACTCGATACTTGCAGGAGGCTTGGTCGAGATATCGTAGAGCACCCGGTTCACGCCCGGCACCTCATTTAGAATCCGATTAGAGATCTCGCCAAGGAGTTCGTAAGGTAAGTGCACCCACTCTGCGGTCATCGCATCTTCACTCGTCACCGCACGCAGGCTAAGCGCATACTCATAGCTTCGCTCGTCACCCTTGACCCCTACGGTCTTTGTCGGGATGAGAGCAGCGTAAGCCTGCCAAACGGAGTCATACCAATGCCGTTCACGAAGCAAGCCGATAAAAATATCGTCAGCCTCACGAATGATTTTGAGCTTTTCTTCAGTCACCTCACCCGGGCAACGCACCGCAAGCCCAGGCCCCGGGAACGGATGGCGTCCAACGACGCGTTCGGGTAAACCCAGAACTCGGCCAAGTTGACGGACCTCGTCTTTGAACAACTCATCGAGCGGCTCGATCACTCTCCCCTGCTCTTTCAACTCCATGATCCGATCCACGCGATTATGGTGAGTCTTGATCGTGGAAGCAATCGAACCACTGGTAGCACTTTCGATCACATCGGGATAAAGAGTGCCCTGCGCTAACAGTTCGGCATCATCGCCCACGGCATCAAAAAACACGTCGACAAAGAGCCGACCGATAATGCGACGCTTCTCTTCCGGATCTGCCACTCCTGAAAGTGCGGAGAGAAACCTTTCGGAGGCGTCGATTGTTTCGATCTCGATTCCGATCCCATCGAAGAGACAGTTCACTTCCTCTGCTTCGTCTTTTCTTAGCAGACCAGTGTCCACAAAGATATTTCGAGTATCAACCTGCGACTCATGCAGGAGCGCAGCCAGCACCGAGGAATCGACTCCACCAGAGACGCCACAGACTACCTTGCGACCAGCCACTTCGTCGCGGACCTTAGCAACGAGCTCGTCTTTAAAGGAATCAATCTGGAAGTCAGGCAGATCTGTGGCCCTGCCGAGGAAATTCTTGAGTATATGTGTTCCTTCGTCGGTGTGTGACACCTCCGGGTGAAACTGTATCCCAAAGAACCGCTCATTCCAGCGCAACGCTACGGGCACGCCATCAAGATTACGGCCCATCACTTCGCAGCCATCAGGTAATCCACTGACTGTGTCTGAGTGACTCATCCAGATCTGTGAGTTCCCTTTGAGGCCGGTGAAAATACCATCAACACCTTCCTCGATCGTGAGGGTTGCAGGGCCATACTCACGGGTATTTCCTGGTGCCACGGTGCCACCAAACTTGGTATTGAGTAGCTGCATACCATAGCACACCCCGAGAACGGGAACGCCCATCTCCTGCAGGAGCTCGAAGTCAATGTCAGGTGCGTTTTCTTCGAGAGTAGAACGAGGCCCGCCGGAGAGAATAACCGCCGCAGGATTCCCGGTTTCACTGAGTTCACTTGGCTGGTAGAGGCGAGAAAAGTAGCCCAACTCGCGAATGCGACGCACGATGAGCTGTGTGTACTGCGATCCGTAATCGATGACGGCGATTGGATGTTCCATGAAAAAAGAAAAGTAAAAGGAGCGCCGTCTCTTTACGCGAGCGGCGCAGTTGAATTAGCTGATCTGGTAGTTGACCGGTTCTTCAGTGATGGCGATGTCATGTGCGTGACTTTCTTTGAGACCACCGGGAGTAATGCGAATAAATCTGGCCCGCTCGCGAAGATACTGAAGATTCTCAGCGCCCACATAGCCCATACCACTGCGCAGACCACCGAGAAGCTGAAAAACAGTATCAGCCAGCGGCCCACGATAAGGAACCCGGGCTTCGACACCCTCCGCCACCAACTTGCCGGATGAATTCTGACCGTAACGATCGCCTGATCCCTTGCGCATGGCCTTGAGCGATCCCATGCCACGATACTCCTTCCAAGCTCGGCCCTGGTGGTTGACCATTTCGCCAGGACTCTCACGGCAGCCAGCAAGTAGTGAACCAAGCATGACGAGGTCCGCTCCAGCGGCCATAGCTTTGACTACGTCACCGGAATAACGAATTCCACCATCAGCAATCAGCGGAACGCCGGCATCGCGACAAACCTTGGCGGCGTTCTTAATCGCGCTAAACTGTGGCGTTCCGACTCCAGCTATGACGCGAGTAGTGCAGATTGATCCCGGGCCGACGCCAACTTTTACCGCTGCAGCACCAGCGGCGATTAGATCGGCCGCTCCGTCTGCAGTGACAACATTTCCAGCTACTACAGGTTTACCAAATTCACTATTGAGACGTTCAATCACAGATAGCACCCGCTCGGTATGACCCGTAGCGGCATCGATAAAAACGGCATCGGCACCTGCTTTGATCACTCCCTGAGCACGCTCAAAGTAGTCTTCTCCGACACCAATAGCTGCGCCGACGCGAAGCTGGCCATGACCATCCTTGGCAGAGTTCAAATACATATCCCGCTTCTCGATGTCCTGAGCGGTGATTAAGCCGGCCAACTTTCCATCAGGATCCACGAGCGGCAGCTTTTCAATACGGTTCTTCTGAAGAATCCGGCGAGCCTCTTCCAGACCTGTGGTTTCAGGAGCACAAACCAGACGGTCTTTCGGGGTCATCACCTCAGAAACGGGAGCAGATTCATCCTCAATGTGCCAAATATCACGACTTGTCACAATACCGATGAGAACGTTGTCGCTGTCGACGACAGGGAATCCGTTGACCCCTTTTTCGAGCATGACTCTCTGGAGTTCAGCCAAATTCACTTCCGCCGACATCGTAAACGGGTCGGTTATGACGGTATTTTCCGAGCGTTTCACCTTAGCAACCATCTCCGCCTGATGCTCAATCGGCATGTTGCGATGAATCACCCCGATACCCCCTTCACGAGCGAGTGCAATCGCTAGCCCGTCCTCGGTCACCGTATCCATGGCCGAAGAAATAATCGGGATATTCAGGGGAATGTCCTTAGTCAGCCGAGTCGAGATATCGACGCCAGCTGGGAGGACCCCGCTGCGTTGCGGGACCAAAAGAACGTCGTCGAAGCTCAGACCAAGAGGAAGATCACCCATAGATAATGTTTAGGAGGGACGCCGGGATGATCAAGCGAAAGTTTCAATTCTGAAGCATTTAGCGAACTCGAAGCTACGCACACCACCGTGAAACCGCCGTTACTCTACCCTCTTCGTCCCGGGACGCACCGCCGGAATTTCATTGAGCCAATCCGGCACATTTTCCGGCGCATAGACCGGGAATTGAATTTCCATACAGGAAACCACAGGAAAATCGCCGACCTTGTCTTTGCCGGATCGGTTAACGACAACGAATACACCAGCCACTTCTCCGCCTTGAGAGGCGATGAAATCGGTCAACTCGAGTAAGGTGCCGCCCGTTGTGATCACATCCTCAACGAGTAACAGACGCTCACCGGGTTTGATCTCGAAACCACGCTTCAACTCGAGCTCATTAGTGTCCGCATTCCGCTCCGCATAAATGGTGCGGGCGTGTACTGCTAGTCCGACCTGCTGACCCACTGGAACCCCGCCCATGGCAGGGCTGAGAACGACATCAATCTGGCCAAGCGATCTCATCTCGTCGACGCGTTGCCCTATCATCTGCTGCAGCTCGAACGGATGCTGAACCAGCTTGCCTTTTTTCACGTAATAGTTGGAGTGATTTCCACTCGCAAGAATAAAGTGACCTTCCTCAACGGCTCCATAGTCCTTTAGGAGTTGAATGGTTTCATCGGGTGACGCTGGCAATTCTGTCCGCATAATCTTTAGCTAGTTGACTGAAGGATTGGTCTGATTCGGCATAGAGAATGCCACGAGAAACGTTGATCACAAAGGGCGCTGATCGGTCGGTTCCGCGTAGTGCTTCAAGGTCTCCACCTTGGGCTCCCAACCCTGGAATCAAGAGGGGGGCGTCAGGCATTCGGGTCAGCACCTCATCGGTAGCATTGGTCAGTCCCAGAACAAGTCCTATACTTCCCTCACCCGCGGCAGTGTTCGCTGCCCGTGTCACCATATCACCGACGAGTTCAAACACTTTGCGCCCGCTGGCAAGATCGTGGGTCTCGAGATCGGCAGCCCCTGCGTTGGAAGTCACTCCAAGCAGGTAGACTCCTTTACCCGGATACTTGAGGAATGGTTCCACGGAATCAAAACCCATATAGGGACTCAGCGTAACAGCATCAACGTCCCAGTTCTCGAAGTAGCCTTTGGCATAATGATCCTGCGTCGTCCCGATATCGCCACGTTTGGCATCGAGCACAACGGGTGCTCCAGTGGCTTTCATCTTTCCAATAAGCCGCTCGATCATGGCATAGCCATCAACCCCCAGGGCCTCGAAGTAAGCGATATTTGGTTTAAAAACCGCCGCAAATTCAGCTGTCTCCGTAATGACTTGCTCGCAAAAGGATTCGATCGCTTCGATTGACTCGTGCCGGTCAAGCCGAGGGTCGAGGCCGACGCACAAGGCACTCCCGGTATCAGAGATTCGTTGGCGGAGCGTTTCGGCGTAGGTCATGCGCTTTCAGACATTCAACAGGGTTAAATCACCGAGTCAACCCTGTTCAGTTCTGGCAAACCTTTTTAAAGCTTGGCAACAATAGCATCTCCCATTTCAACGGTAGCTACCTTCCTCTGATCGTCGGCGCCGGTGTAAATGTCGCCAGTGCGCAATCCATCACTGATCACAGCCTTCACGGCCCTCTCAATCGTTTCAGCAGCATCACCGAGACCAAAGGAAAATTTCAGCATCATAGCTGCGGAAAGAATCTGGGCAATTGGGTTAGCGATGCCCTGACCGGCAATATCTGGGGCGGAACCTCCACTCGGCTCATACATTCCAAAATAAAGCCCTTCCCCTTTGCTCTCTCCTAAACTCGCAGAAGAAAGCATGCCCAAAGAACCAGCTATCATAGCCATCTCATCACTGAGAATATCGCCGAAAAGATTCGGTGCGAGGACCACATCGAAATCACGGGGACGAGCGATTAACTGCATCGCCGCATTGTCGACGTAAAGATGGTCCAACGTCACATCCGGGTAGTTTTTGGCAACCTCCTCCACCGTCTCACGCCAGAGAATACCGTTCTGCAACACGTTGGCTTTGTCGATTGATGTGATTCGCTTGTCGCGCTTTTGAGCCGCAGAGAAAGCAACGTGGGCAATACGGGAAATCTCACTTTTCGAGTAAATCATCGTGTCGATCGCAGTGCGCTCACCATCTCGTTCCTCGATGCTTTTGGGCTGGCCAAAGTAGATGCCACCTGTCAACTCGCGAACACAAAGCACATCAAAGCCGCCGGCGATCCGTTCCTCTTTTACCGGTGACGCATGTGTCAAAGCAGGAAAACAAACCGCAGGACGAAGGTTTGCAAACAGCCCGAAATGCTTTCGCAGCGGAAGCAGCGCACCGCGCTCCGGCTGGATATCAGGCGGAAGATTCTCCCACTTAGGCCCACCGACGGAGCCAAACAGGATTGCATCAGCCGATTCGCAGGCTGCAATGGTCTCTTTAGGCAAAGGACCGCCAGTCTCGTCAATGGCAGCACCACCGACCAGTTTTTCGTCTACGGCAAAGCTAAATCCTTCCTTTTCGGCGATACGGTCGAGCACCTTGCGTGCCTCGCTCATCACCTCCGGACCAATCCCGTCGCCGGGAAGGATTGCAATCTTGTAAACTTTGCTCATGGCGGAGACCAAAGACCACATCGGTGCTGCCGCAAGCGCAAAAAGCAGTCAGGTGTCTTTCACTGCATCACGAAGCGCCATGGCGTCCTCCCAGCTTATCTGCTCAATTTTGGAACCGGCAGAGCCTTGCTCCAGCAGAACATTACCGTGGGCGTCTTTGACGCGAATTTTGATTCCAACCAGATCATCCTCTAAATAGTTCTTTCCATCGACTAGAAAACGGTTGATCTCGACCGTTGACGTGGACACGTTTACGTCGCGGTTGAAGGCCAGCTCCCCGAGCGCCTCCGAGCCTGTCAATTTCACCCTAGTGTCCTTACTCGGATGACCTGTGTGCAAATACGACCAACCCTTCTCGGCACTCTCGTAAACGCGGACGTGCTCCTTCCAAACGATAATGTATTCGAGGTTGGCTGCTGGAAGGGTCTCGCGGGATAGGTTACGAACGGCAATTTTGTAGCTTACAAATCGCTGCTCGAAGGTGTATCTGGAATCGCGGCGATGACGCTTCAAATCCAGCGTATCGTCGAGATCAATTTCCAGTCGATAATCCGTCTTCACTTCGATGACGCGAGTATTGAGCCAGTTCTTGATGTACTGCTGGTCGTTCAGGCTTAGGCCCACTATTTCGAATTCATATTCTTTGCCATCCTCGCGACGGATCATGGCCTGACGATTGTCATCAGATATGTCCAGGAGCATAGCGGACATCTGCTTCCCATCCTTACTGGTAAATTGGTGATACTCCTGCGCTATCGCCAACTGGAGAACGGCGAAGCTAAGAGTGAGAGTTACCAAAAATGGTCTGCACATAATTTTAATTATACTCACGATCCGAGGATTACGCCGATCAAAAACACGCCAGCTCCTCATGGCCCTTCCAGTGCCCTACGGGCACGGATTCGGGTAACGGTGATGAACCGTATCGATCGCTTTCCTGACTTCCCCGCTAAGTGTCACGTCGACCGACGCTATATTCTCGCGCAACTGATCCATCGTCGTTGCCCCGATCAGGTTACTCGCCACATGGTGGCGTTGATTAATCCAAGCCAGGCTCATTTGGGCGAGGCTCAGGCCCGATTCCTCGGCAATCGTTGCATACGCTTCAGTGGCGGCGTCGCTGGTCGGGCCATTGTATCGAGCAAAGCGCTCCCACAGGGACAAGCGAGCGCCTTTCGGCATCGCTCCTGCTCGATATTTCCCCGAAAGCTTTCCAAAAGCGAGTGGAGAATACGGTAACGATCTGACGCCCTCTTCATGGCAAACCTCGGACAAACCACCATCGAAGGTTCGGTTGAGCAGATTGTATGAATTCTGAATTGTGACGATTCGCGGAAGGCAAAGCGAATCAGCGATCTGCAAAAATTTCATCGCTCCCCATGGAGTCTCGTTGGAGAGGCCGATATAACGAACCTTCCCCTGATCGACGAGTTCACCGAGAACCTTGAGCGTCTCTTCGATTGGAATGGAATCATCTTTTCGCGGAGGCGAATAGTCCCTTCCGCCAAATAAGGGGACCGGACGATCCGGCCAATGAAGTTGATAAAGGTCGATATAATCAGTCTTCAGTCGAGTCAAGCTTCCCTCCACCGCTTCCATGATATTGTCGCGATCAAGACGCGGTCGGTCGCGGATGTGATTCATATGGCTTCCGGGACCCACGACCTTGGTCGCAAGGATCACCTTATCTCTTGCCCCTCGGTCGGCGAACCACGTCCCGATGATCCGTTCTGTTTCATGGCAGGTTTCTGCCAATGGAGGAACGGGATACATTTCAGCAGCGTCGAACAGGTTCACTCCCTCCTCGAAAGCATAGTCCATCTGCTCGTGGCCCTCAGCCTCGGTATTTTGCTCTCCCCAGGTCATCGTGCCTAATCCAATCAGGCTAACCTTGAGGTTGGTGTGCGAGATTTCGCGATATTCCATCAAGCAAGCTACGAATCAAAAACAAAGAAGACTCCTAACCGTTTCGGATCACAAGTCTGTTCTGCTTTCCGCGTCCCTTCTCCACGGCCCAGACGCGATGCACATGATCGTAGATCTGATCGATCGTCGCTTTGTTGCTCATGCGATACTCCGAAGTCTTGGCGTGGGTAGTATCCGGGTAATGTTTCGTCACGATTGAGTCAAGATTTCCCATGCCTGCTTTCTCTGATGCCTGATTAGCAAGGTCTTTAATCCGATTAAACGTGGCGCTCCCTGTGGTCACTGAAGAGGATTCATTGACTGACTCGATGTAATAGAAACGAGCGGTTTGAACGCCATCGGTGTCGACCGTCACCTCATACACGCGAATACCACCGTCGATGAGATATTGATGCTGACTCACCGAGGCAATCTGATCCAAACGCGCCACGAAACGACCGTCAGAAGTGACCACCTCCCAAAAACCGGCGATGCCTGCATAATTTCCATCTTCCTGACTCTGTGGCTGATTTTGGTTCTGAGCGGAAAGGCAACCAAGCGTCAGGATAAAAAGGAGAAGAAGGAGTGAGGGTGTTTTCATGTCTCTCAATCGTAACGTAAAGCCTCGTCACTGTCCATGCGCGATCATTGACAAACAAAATACAGAATAATCTTTTCTGCATGCTCAGATCGATCCCGAACGCTACAGCGAGAAGAGCCGACGGCTAAATTCCTCACTCACCAGCGGCGAGCAGCGACAAGTCATCAAAGACCTGCTGATCTAGAGCTCAAAATTCACGGGCTCACTCCCGCTCATGGCCCGCCGGATATCACCGGGCTCATACCCGTAGAGTTCCTCGGGGAGCTCGGTCTGGTGGATTTGGACAAGGCGCCAACTCGCCGGAAGAAAGTTTTCTTTTTTCCACGTGAAGAAAAAGGGTTCTTCGAGGCGGTTGATCCGGCGAATCACTTCACCTCCGCCCGGTCCCACCACGTTCCCGCTGATAATAAGGTGGGCAACAACGATGGCCTCACCATCAACAACCTCAATCTGCTGTTCACCCGGCGTCAAAACGAGCGTCATGAATTGACTTCCAATATCGACCACCGCCTCGACCACATCGTCACCGTCGAACTTCCACTTGTCATTGTAATGGTCAGAGACAAGGCGGCGGATTCTGGCTCCGTTTCGGCTCTCGATCCCTGAGATAAGGTCGGCTTGTTTCTTCGTTACCACCCTCGTAGGGCGCGTTTCCCAAACGACGAATCCGACGATTAAAATCAACCCCGCGAGGATCAGACCAAAATTCAGGCGCAGCCCTCCAAAATAAGCGTTGCGTTTCGTAATCTTCACTGCTGTTATCTTTAACAGGCAGCACTACCTTGTAAATAACTGTTAGCGCATTGATTGGCCCTTGTTTCCACCACATGGCAACCTACCGCCCCAACGTCGCCGTAATTCTTCGTAAACCGAAGAATGGCAAAATTCTTATCGCTGAGCGAAAAGACCACCGTGGCTGTTGGCAATTTCCCCAAGGTGGCGTCGATAAAGGTGAGGACCTTATCGGAGCTCTTTATCGGGAAGTAGCAGAAGAGATTGGAGTCAGTTCGGACCTCTACAGTATCGTCGCCTGCCGAACTGATTATCGTTATAAGTTTCCTAACGGCCATCTGAAGAAAGGGCTATTCTGTGGACAAACGCAAACTTACTTCCTATGCGATTACCACGGCACCAAGAAGGACATTAATCTTAAGGCGCACGTTCAGGAATTCGTCAATTTCAAGTGGATTAAGCCGGAGAAATTTGATCTTGGAGGTGTTCCAAAATTCAAGCGTAAGGTCTTCCGTCGAGTCTTTAAGGACTTCTTCGGCATCAAAGCGCTCCAGAATTCAAACACCTATAATTAGTTCGGATACCCTTTTCTACTGAGATACGTTCAATCGCAATAGCTTTGCACTCAACGTCGGAGTTTTGCGCTTTCGATTTCCTTGAATCGATGGGACACTTGCATCGTCCTACACTGTCGCCTGATGTATTTTGGAATTCGAGGGAAAGTCGCTCTGCTGGTCATGCTGGCAACGGCTGCCTCTGCCCTGCTCGTAGCAAAAGTACTGTCCAATAAGGCCCAGGCTGTCCTTCGCGATCACGAACTAGTTGACCTCGGCGACGAATCCGAACTCCGCGCCTGGGAAATGATCGATCAGATTGACGGGCTTCGGGATGATCTGAACAGCATCGCTAATAGCGAAATATTTCAGCAAAGTTTTGCGGAAGGAAAATCAGGCGAAGAACTCCTCACCATTGCTCGAGGACTTGGTAAACGTTACTGGAAGAATCACCTCCGCGTTGAGGTCATCAGTTTCTATGAAGGGGAATCCGATTCTCTGTTCCTGAGCGAAAAAGCTAAGCTCACAAGCAGCGAAGCCTGGCTGCCGGGGCCGGAAGCCGGCCCGCGTATTCGAGTGTCTCCGATCCTGCGAACACAGCTAGAACGATTTGACCTGCCCGGCGGCGAACCGGTAATCCGCTGGGCCCCGGTTGTCTGGGCCATGACTCATCTAGGTGAAAAGGACGGAGTTTCTACCTTCATACGCATTATGACCGAACTTCCGCCGGTTAATTCGCCACGACACTTCCTTGTCCTTGAGGATGCTGACGGCAACCAGATCATTCGCTACGATGAGAAGAACGAATCTCCCGAAAACGATCAAATTTTCCTGTCGCTCCACGAAGACCAAAAACTTCATGAGTCGCTCGAGCGGGCCCGAGAGAAAACCGCCAGCCCGGAAACTGACGAGCCAAAGCCAAAAGTGGAGCGCCTCCAGCGCCAAGAAAAGATCAATCTAAAGAAACCCTACTTCTTCCAGGAAGCCCTACCTAAGGAGAGCTTTGCCGCAGCACTCGGCGAGGAAGACCCAAAGGAGCTTACTGATTTCTCCAGAGAGCTCCAGCACCGACTCCACGGAACCGGAACCGTTGGCGGCCTCTCAAATACGGCAGGCGAGCTGAGGTTTCTCGCTCCTTCCCACGAAAACTTGGAGACACTGAGGCGCGAAGTCACCGCAGCCCTTGAAGGACGCTTTGGCGATGCGTTCGATGGACTCGACTGGCGCGGTCAGGTCGAGTGCGACCAGATTAGCGTCTGGACCGTCCGAGCCCTCGTCGGTCAATACCGGTCGCCTGAGGAATATCTGCTCCATTATGCCGTTCTTGAAGATGAACTTGCTTCCTCAATCGCCTACGAAATGCTCTCGCTGCAAACAATCGCGATCTTTGTCGCCGCAGGATTTGGCTTCATCGGATTCCTTATCGCAATGCACTTCATCCGCCCGCTCAAGCGCATGACCGGAACGGCACAGATGGTTACAGCCTCAAATCGCGAGACTTTTCACCAGCACGTCGCCGGCCTAGCTCGTGACCTTGACATCAAACGGCAGGATGAAGTCGGAGATATTGCTAGAGCCTCCAAGCGCCTCTTCGAAGAATTGATCGCTTTCCAAGAAGAACTCGAAACGCGTGTCAGCGATCGCACCCGCGAACTGCGGCGAGCCAACAGCGAACTGGAAAAGGCTTACGAGAAGCTGATGACACTCAGCCACGAAAAAGATGCTTTCGTCGCTAAAGTCAGCCACGATTTGCGACAACCGCTTAATGCAATTTTTCTTCAAGTCGAAGCGCTTCGGCTTTCCGATCTCGATGAGGAACAACGCCAAGACGTAGATCGCATTCATGCTCATGCGGCGCGGGAACTCAACCTGGTGAACGATATACTCGAATACCAGAAAATCATCATGGGGGCAGAAACGCTCAATAAAGACAAGATAGACGTGCCCCTGCTGCTCAAAGATCTCGAGGAAACGTTTGGTCCAGAGGCGAAAGCGAAAGACCTCTCTTTCATCAAGAGTAGCACCGCCGAGGTTCCCTTGATTGTCGCCGATGACCGTCGCGTCCGCCAAGTCCTTGGTAACCTCATAGGCAACTCGATCAAGTTTACACGTGAAGGCAACGTCACTCTCGATGCAAGGCTTCGCAAAATTAGCGAGGCTGATTGGGTCGAGTTCACCGTTTCAGACACTGGACGAGGCATGGGTCCCGAAGAACAAGACAATGCTTTTGTCCCCTTCGTTTCCAACAAGAAGGACAATGCAGGCGGCAGCGGATTGGGACTTTCGATCTGCAAGGAATTGGTATCACAATTGGGAGGTCGCATTGGTTTTGTCAGTGAGTCGGGCAAAGGCACCCACTTCAGTGTATTTCTTCCCTGCGAACCAGCGTCCGAACATTACGAATTGAAAGCCCCGTCCAGCACAGATGAAGGCCCTGTACTAAAAATTCCCACTAGCGGTGATCAACCGATTTCGCGCGATACCACCATCCTGGTGATCGATGATGACCAGAAAGTCCGCGAGATGCTCACGCGTATGCTTGAGACGCAGGGATATAGGGTGCTTACTGCCGCCGACGGCAATCTTGGTCTCGATATGGCAAAGAAACATCAGCCCGATGCCATTACTCTTGATGTTGTGATGCCAGGAGGACTTGATGGATGGGAAGTACTGAATCGCCTGAAAGATGATGAGGCAACCCAATCGATTCCGGTCGTGATGGTTTCGGTGATGGCTGAGCAGGAAAACGGCAGCGCGCTTGATGTGGAAGACTACCTTGTCAAACCCATCGATATGAATCGGCTCAACCGCGTCATCGAACGCGCCACCGGCCAATCCAATAGCCAAAATCTGCTCCTCGTTGATGATGACAGTGCCAGTCTCGAAGCGATGAGCCGCATTCTCGAGGAAGCCGGTTGGAAAACCTCGCAGGCCAGCGACGGTGCCGAGGCTCTTGAATTACTGGAGAAAAACCGACCCGCCGCTATCATTCTAGACCTTCTAATGCCGGTAATGGATGGATTTGAGTTCCTCGAGAAGCTTCAGGCAGATAAACAACTGGGTTCCATCCCAGTCATCGTCTTGTCAGGCAAAGATCCTTCGGAGAAAGAGCAGGAATTTCTCCGAGAACGGGTCACAACCGTTCTGAAGAAAGACCAACGTTCTGCCGACGAACTAATTGCTGTGATCAACGATCGCATTCGCGATCGCCTAGATCGCTAGGAGATCGAATATAGAGATGTAAAATCAAACGTTCTTTCAAACAAGTGAGTAGGCTCAACTTTTCAAAAAAGGAGCCGGTTTCCGACCTCATTCGCAGACTGTAGTGTAGTCAGCCCAACAGGATCAATTTTTGCTCCATACTGACGAGGGCGGTTCCTCTCAAACCGCTGAGCTAGGAGTTTACTAACGTCTAGGCCAAGCGTCACGGGCTTTAGAAACACTCCAGAACCCCTCTGTAGCTCACTTTCGACCCCTTCTTCGGTTCAAAAAAAGGCCCTTCAAACAAAATAAGGGCAAGCGCTTCCAGTTCTTCATCATCGAATTCACGTGAATAATTATCATAAATCAGGAATTCTCGGTTGCCTTCAAGCTGCTTTGAACAACAATACGCTTCGAAAATTCGGTTCCATTCCAAACCTAAAAGGCAGATGAAAGACCTCTCCAAATACAGAAATATCGGGATCTTCGCCCACGTTGATGCCGGCAAAACCACAACCACCGAGCGTATTCTCAAGCTCACTGGTAAGATCCACAAGACCGGAGAAGTGCACGACGGTGCCGCTACGACCGACTTTATGGATCAGGAACAGGAGCGCGGAATCACTATCCAATCCGCTGCCACGACCTGCTTCTGGGACGATCACCGGTTCAATATTATCGATACACCTGGACACGTCGACTTTACCATCGAGGTTTATCGCTCTCTGAAGGTGCTCGACGGCGGTGTTGGCGTTTTCTGCGGATCCGGTGGTGTCGAGCCTCAGTCCGAGACTAACTGGCGCTATGCCAACGAATCCGGAGTTTCCCGAGTCATCTTCGTTAACAAGCTCGACCGCATTGGTGCTGACTTTTACCGTGTCGTAGAGCAGATCAAGAACGTGCTCGGTGCTAAACCGCTTGTCATGGTTCTGCCAATCGGTATTGAAGACGACTTCACCGGCATGGTCGACCTGCTCAGCCGCAAGGCTTGGGTCTGGGATGATTCTGGTCAGCCCGAAAACTATGAGCTTCAGGACATTCCGGCCGATATGGCTGACAAGGTCGAAGAATCCCGCGAGCTACTTATCGAAACGGTCGTGGAACAGGACGACGAAGTCATGGAAGCTTACCTCGAGGGTAACGAGCCCGACGTCGACACGATCAAGAAGCTCATTCGAAAGGGAACCGTCAATCTCGACTTCTTCCCCACCTACTGCGGTTCGGCCTTCAAGAACAAGGGAGTCCAACTCGTACTCAACGCTGTCGTCGATTTTCTCCCCTCTCCAACTGAGGTTCCAGCACAGCCTGAAGTGGACATGGAAGGAAATGAGACCGGCGATTTTGCAACGGTCGATCCGTCCAATAATCTCCGCGCTCTCGCCTTCAAGATCATGGATGACCAGTATGGGGCACTGACCTTCACCCGTGTTTATTCAGGCACTCTCCAGAAAGGTGATACTATCCTCAACTCTTTCACGGGCAAGACCGAACGAGTCGGCCGTATCGTGGAGATGCATGCGGACTCCCGCGAGGACCTCGACAGCGCCCAAGCAGGTGACATCGTAGCTCTGGTAGGTTTGAAGAACGTTCAAACCGGCCACACCCTCTGTGACCCAAAAAATCCCGCGACTCTCGAGCCAATGGTCTTCCCTGATCCAGTCATTTCCGTGGCTGTATCTCCGAAGGACAAGAGCGCGTCCGAGAAACTCGGCGAAGCTATCGCTAAGATGGTGCGCGAAGACCCCTCATTCCACGTTGAGACTGACCCCGATTCTGGTGAGACCATTCTCAAAGGAATGGGCGAGCTTCACCTCGACATCAAGGTCGACATTCTCAAACGAACACACAACGTCGAGGTAGACGTTGGCGCGCCACAGGTAGCCTATCGGGAGACAATTACACAGACTGTTGAAGACTCCTACACTCATAAAAAGCAGTCCGGTGGTTCCGGTCAGTTCGGTAAGATAGATTATGTGATCGAGCCTCTTGAAGCTGGCGGCGAAGGCTTCGAATTTGAGTCCAAGGTAGTCGGCGGTAATGTGCCGAAGGAATACTGGCCGGCGATTGAGAAAGGTTTCAAGCGTTCCAAGGATAAAGGTGTGCTTGCCGGATTCCCTATGCTCGACTTCAAAGTGACCCTCCTCGACGGCGGTTACCACGCCGTTGACTCCTCCGCGGTTGCTTTCGAAATCGCTGCTAAGTCTGCCTACCGACAGTCAATTCCAAAAGCTGGACCTCAATTGCTTGAGCCAATCATGAAGATCGACGTCTTCACCCCGGAAGATCACGTCGGTGACGTGATTGGCGACCTCAACCGCCGCCGCGGGATTATCAAGAGTCAGGACTCTACTCCGACTGGCGTTCGCGTGAAAGCTGACGCTCCCCTGAGTGAGATGTTCGGTTACATCGGCGACCTTCGCACGATGACATCCGGCCGCGGCCAGTTCTCCATGGAGTTTTCGCACTACGCTGCCTGCCCCAAGAGCGTTTCCGAGGAGATCATCGCCAAGGTAAACGAAGACAAATAGGCACTTCAAAAATCATCTTTGACGAAAGCCGGGCGGAAACGCCCGGCTTTTTTGTGGTCGTGCTCAGGTGATTTAGCACTGACTATCGCGCCTCCAGAAATGCTATAGGCTTAGATGGCTCTCCAGGAACTTGGAAAGCTCATTTTATTTCCTTCACTCAGTGAACAAAATCGATCAATCCGGAAGCAAGACTGTTGACCCTACCATCGATCGGGCTACGCAGTTCCATCTCCACGATGGACGATAATGCAGGCAACATAGGAGGTCTTCACTTTCTAACCTGACGGTTTGTCAATTCGCAGGTCTAAAAAATTAAGCGACTATCTTGCAAAAAGCACGGCGATCCAATACCAACGAAAATTCGGAATTTTGTGATTAAGCGGCCGCCGGTCGGTCCATCACATTGAGTTGAAGACGGGACCAGCTCAAATTGACTCCCCCGCTATCACTTTCTTGTCCCACAAATGCGGTCAGGCGTGTGTTACCGTCCATCGAGAACGCTGGGTATAGAAAGATCTCACCCCGCACCCACACCGAACAAACAAAGTTCATACCGAAGCGATATAACCTGAGTTCACACGGTAGCGGAACGCCGGGATTTAGCGGCGCGGCAGAAAGATATCCGATCACTCCACCACCATTGGTTACATCGCAGACTTCACCCGTAGCGGGATAGATTGCTATGGCGATACCGCGCTTCTTACTCTCGTCTAAAATACCGACAACAAACCGGCGTGTGATGCGAAATGGCTCGATATCCACTTTAAAACTCACTTCCGAGTTTGGATTATTGACCGCTGGAGTCTGACCCAGTTCTTCTATCTGGAATTGCTCAAGATCGGGGATCAGGGTATTCATGATGAACGACGTTGATGAAGACGGGAGGCTGCTAAAACCCACCAAATCAAGCAGGCAACTATTGATTCTTAACTATTTTAAAATATAGCGCAGTAAATTACGATAAATCAATTAAATTATAATATTTATTGTAAATATTTATTTTCCAGATCAAACAGTCAATTTTTGAGTAGTGACGGCGACTTAAGCGGTTGAAATACAGGTCATTCAGAGGAATTCGCGTTACAAAGCGTCAATACTGTCTACCCTGCCTTCTCAACTCCACCGATGGATGATCTCTTCATAGACGAGGCTTCAGGATCAGACTCAAAGGGCAATTCTGAAATGCCCAGACTATCTCCCACAATGCCACTGGCCGCCAGGATGAGGCCACGTGATCTCAGCGAATACGTGGGGCAGAGCCATATACTCGGAGAGGGAAAACTTCTGCGAAGGGCCATCGAAGCGGACCGGTTTACCTCTCTCATCTTCTACGGCCCTCCCGGGGTCGGTAAAACCAGCCTCGCCGAACTGATCGCCCAGCGGACTGAATCGCGATTCATCAATCTCTCCGGAGTGGAGAGTAACGTCGCAGAAATTCGCAAGGCGGTCGAAACGGCTCGCCAGTTTCAGCGGACTCGCGGTGAAATCACGACTCTTTTCGTCGATGAAATTCACCGCTTCAACAAATCTCAGCAGGATGTCCTGCTACCCCATATTGAGCGTGGCACAGTTCGCTTCATTGGGGCGACAACACACAATCCCTGCTTCTACGTCAACAGCCCGCTCACCTCACGCAGCCAAGTCTTCCAGCTAGAGCCACTTTCCGAAGAAGACCTTTCCAAACTGCTGCAATCGGCAGTAGAAGATCCTGAACGCGGATTTGGAAAAAAGGCCGTCCACATCCACGAAGACGCTGCCAGACATCTCGTCCGCATGTGCGACGGTGACGCCCGCAAGTTGTTGACATCTTTCGAACTAGCAGTCTTAACCACGGAAACGAATGAAGAGAGCGGCGAAATCTTGATCGACCTTCCGGTCTCGGAAGATTCCATTCAGAAAAAAACGGTCGTCTATGACGCGGACGGAGACGGGCATTACGATACAATCTCTGCCTTCATCAAATCCATGCGCGGCTGCGATCCGGACGCCACGCTCTACTGGCTAGCCAAGATGCTCCACGCAGGAGAGGACATCCGTTTCATCGCCCGCCGCATCGTCATCGCTGCCAGCGAAGATGTTGGCATGGCAGACAGTAATGCACTTCGCGTCGCTGTCGCGGCACAGCAAGCCGTCGAATTTATTGGCATGCCAGAGGCTCGAATTCCTCTCGCCCATGCTGCGGGATACCTCGCCACCGCTCCCAAGAGCAATCGCGCCTACACTGGGATCAATGCTGCGATGAAAGACGTTGCCGAAGGTCGCACCTTGGCGGTGCCCCCGCACCTTCGTACGACAACCCGTAAAAAGCTGGGAATCGAGAGCGGAGCAGTTGGAAGCAAAGATACAACCTATCTCTATGGGCACGACTGCGAGGACGGTTATATTCCCCAGTCCTACCTTCCGGAGGGGCGTGTCTATTACGAACCCTCTAATCGTGGAATGGAAAAGAGGGTCGGCGAACGGCTTGATCACTGGCGATCGCAGTTCGAAGCGGGCAAAGATCAGTCAGAGCCCTAACGAAACTCCGGCTCCAGATAATCAAGGTAGCGGGTGATACGATCATTCCGTCGTGGTAATGGTTTTTCCTCCAGTTTGCGACGCATTTTGGAATAGTCATCAAACGCTTTGCTGCGCTGCGGTGCCCGTGTTGCCTCAAAGAAGTTCAGATAATCCGACGTTTGAACCATTGTGTTTCGGATCGTAGCCCTGAGCTCAAATAAACTCTTAAATTCCACGGATAACCCATCTGTTTTCTCGTTAGCGAGTTTTTCAATCAAGACGCAATAGCGGTCAATAACAGGACGATAAAGTGGAAACCCAGTTCGCTTCAATGCCTGAAGCTGCCTGTAGCAATGGTCCATCTTCTGCACCGCTCCATCACGCTTGATGAATTCAGGAAACTGTTCAATGGAGCCTTCATAGCTCGGAGCACCCTCTGACGAAGTCTTCGGACTCTTCTTGAATCGATTGAGAAAACCAGACTTCGATTCAATAACTGGAGAGGCTTCTTCAGCCTCCCACCTAACCATCAAGGCCTGACTGAGCCAATGCTCGGTTTCGTCCCAGCTCATGAATTCAAAGCTCTGTTGTTGACCAAAACTCGCCACCTGTAGCGCCCACCACTTGTCGATTCCTTGGTCCATCTCACGAAAGGCTGGAAAGTGCTGACGCAAGAGCGCGGACATGGGCCGGGCAGCGGAAAGCGGTAGATCACCAAGTAGGCTGCGCAGGGCGTAGTCTCCCTCTGGTTGATCGAGTAGGGCCGCCACCATCGCCCCCGCAGAACTGCGAAAGACCATGAAGCTGACCGGATCAAGCGACTCCGGATCCATCAACTTGAAAAGTTCCTTTGGTTTCAACATTTGGCCACTCTGAAGAATGCTTTTGAAGTGAGCACTGGGAAGCCCGCCCTCCCGATGCTCCATATAAAGGTCGAAACCATAGACGAGCCATTCCGGAGCAGACAGGTCGCGCCCTTCAAGCATTGAAGGATCATCCCCATAAGGGGCCAACATCAGGTCACCGAGCAAAGCACGTATCACAGCAAGCCGAAATGGACGCTCCTTGAACTCATCATGCAGGTGCACCGAAATTTTAGCGACCACACGGTTATCATCCCGAAGTTCAAGAGAATTAATCACATCACTTCCAATGAAGACGTCACTGGCTTTACCCCAAAGTTCAATAGCGATGGGAACGGTCCAGTTCCCTCTGGTGATGGGACCATTGGGGCGGATACGATAAACCGAAGATCGAAATGAATCACGAATTTCGTCGGCGAAAGTGCTGAACTTCACTTTTGCCAAAGAATCCTGACCGAAAGCACGAATCTGGTAGGACTCACCCCACTCTGCAGCGTAAGAGACTTCATCAACCGAGGAGCGTGCTGTTTGCTCTCCCGCTGCAGTCCCTTCGTAACTTCGGGCCTCCTGTGCCACAACCAGATAGGCACAACTGCACCCCACGACGACGATAGCCATGATTTTAAGAACCTTGTTGGGGAGTGAGAGTCTCCGCATCACGCTTTACCTTACCAAAACGAAATCGCTCACGCAACCGCCCTCAGAGTGCTCCCTCGCTCCAAACGCAAAACTGGGCTTTACCCGACATGGCTGGCCCACGGGTTAGCTGATCAAATCATGAAATCAACTATCTCACTTGGTTCACCTTAGCTTAGTGGTTTCCCGAAGCGAAAGGCCCAGGATTAAGATTCCATACCTCTGGACCACGGAGCTTTTTTCTCGAGCAAATTAAAGCCAAACCTCTCGCTTAAGCTGGTAAGAGATTTCCTCCGGGTAGTGACCAAGTAGCTGCCAGTCTTTTGGAATGGAATTAATCCGAGATGCTTCAATCTTAAAAATCTCATTTTCGATCGACACCTTGGCTTGATCTATCGTCACACCAGCCAAGATCACTGCCACCTCTCAGGCCTCATCGTCATGATGCGAGGTGTCGTTAGAACGGATCGTCATACCACCACGTTTCCGAGTGGAAACACTGCTTGTTTTGTCGGTATGCTCACTGCCTCTTATGCGAAAATAGTTCTGTTTACTCGTGGTAATTTTTCCTTCGGGTGATTTAAGGGTTGCTGAATTTCAGTTTGATCGGGCTTAGCTTCCTGCACTTTGCCAAGGATTAGATCGAGAATACCGTCTTTGAGTCGTGCAAAGATCACTCTCGGATCCACTCCCTTCGGCAGGTGGAGAACTCTTTCGATTTTCTCCACGTTTTGCGGATCTCCCTGAACGCAACTTTCTCTGCGCTGAGTCGGATAAGAACCTCGTGATACTCAAGTTTTAGATCCTTCTTCTTCACGCCGTGACGGTCGGGGCGGGCAGGGTAACTCTCTCATGCCACTCAACGCCCCGCTTGGAAGCCAATTAAGGGATGTATAAGCGAACGAAGCAGTCGCGAGAAAACCACTGTCTTGCCAGCAGGTAATCAAAGTCACTGAATGGTCAATTGATATGAGAGTATCTAATTAATTTCACAGGCTGTGATATTGAGGGTTTAATTATCACTGACCCTATCTTCCTATTCGCAATTTATAGGTAGTTTCCACGCCAGTCCGAACTTGATATTCTTTAACTGACTGTGTTTCAATAGTTTGCGGATAACACCGGAACGAACCAATGCGGCTCATCATAAAAACCGATCGCGCCGATAGAGTATGTCATCATCTCCTGCTTGATGGGCAGATTGACTTCACCAGAGGATTCTGATTCAATCCACTGCGCAGTTCCTGCCATGTCCAACACTTTCCTTTTTGATATCGGTAACGTCATCATCGCCTTTGACTTTGGCATTGCCGCCCGTCGTCTCGCCCCCCATATCGAAATTCCCGCAGAAGAGGCTTTACAGGAGGTAACTCAACTATCGATTCCGCTAGAAGTAGGCGAACTATCGACGGATGAATTTATCGAACTGGCCTCAGCCCGAATTGGCTTTAAAGGCAGCTCAGATTTCTTTCGTAACTCTATTGCTGATATCTTTGAATTGAACATGCCTATTGTTCGTTTCATTGAAGAGCAAAAGAAGTCTGGCGCCACCCTTCATTTGTTGTCGAACACCAACGATATTCACGTCTCTTTCTTTGAAGCCAACTACCCCGTTTTCGACCTTTTTGAAGGGCGCGTCTATTCCCACGAAGTGAGGCTCATGAAACCGGATCCAGCAATCTTTAAACACTCGATCGAGAAACTTAAGCTAGACCCGGGGACAACGATTTACATCGATGACAAACCTGAAAACTGTGAGGCAGGCAAGGAGGCCGGCCTCATTCCGATTCAATATAATATAGATAAACACGATGCTTTCCTTGCCGAGGTCACCAAACACCTTTGACGTAAGATGGCCTGTCCCGCAACGGGACAGGCCATCGCGAACTTACCCGTTTTGACAAGCCTTCCGCTTTACGACAGCTTTTTCATCCACAAGTCGCAGCCCTTTTCTGGCGCAATCAGAATCGCTATGAGTAAAACAAATCCCCCACCTTCCACCGAAAGTTCACGTCGCGCTTTCTTCAAAACCACTGGCGCAGCAGCTGCTGCCGGCACTGCCATCGGCTTCCCAACAGTCACTAAGGGTGCTCCCAATGACCAAAAACTTAAAATTGGGGTTATTGGAACGGGAGGTCGCGGAGGAGGCGCCATACTGAATGCTCTCAAAGCCGACGACAACGTTGAACTATGGGCCATGGGTGATCTCTACCTTGAAGTAGCGGAGAAAAAACTTGAGTCCATTCGCAAACAGCCTAACGCAAAAGAGAAGGTTTCTGACGGAATCGACAGCCGCATCTTCGGTGGAATCGACAGCTACAAAAAAGTCCTCGATACAGGCATTGACGTCGCCTTGCTAACGACTCCTCCGGGATTTCGGCCCCAACATTTTCGGGCCGCAGTTGATGCCGGCGTCCACGCATTTGTGGAAAAACCGTGCGCCACAGACATGGAGGGAGTGAAGGACTTTCTCGCCACTTCTAAGCTCGCAGCTGAAAAAAACCTCTCCATTCTCTGTGGCTTTTGTTATCGATACAGCCAGTTAGGTCGCGCTCTATTTGAGCGCATTCACGATGGAGCGATCGGGGATATAAAGAGCGTTCATTCCTACTACTACGCAGGTCCAGTCAAGCCGATGCCAGAGCCTTCAAGTCGTCCTGATGGCATGAGCGATACCGAGTGGCAGATCAAAAATTGGTATAACTTCACTTGGCTCTCTGGCGACGGGATCGTTGAGCAAGGTTGCCATAACGTTGACCGGGTCGGGTGGCTATTCAACGATGCTAACCCGGTGGCCGCTTTCGGTAGTGGTGGCCGCGTACGACCGAATAACGAGGGCAACATCTACGACCACTTCAACATCACTTACGAATACGAAAACAATGTTAAAGCCCATGTAGGTTGGCGTCAGTACGTGAAGTCACACAACAACGTCAGTGATATCATTATCGGAACCAAGGGAGTTGCGAATTTTGCTCCCGGCAAAGCCAGCATTGAAGGAGAGAACCCTTGGACTTATCGAAAGCCCCGCACGCCGAAGAGTATGTATGATATTGAACACGAGGAGTTCTTTGCCGCGATTCGCTCCAGCGAGCGCAAAGATGATGCCGAGTGGATCGGCCACTCTACGGTCATGGCGATCCTTGGGCGAACCGCTTGTTACTCTGGCAAACGAATCACCTGGGATAACATGTGGGATGCCGATCAAAAACTGGTGCCGACCAACCTCAGCATGACGGCTCCACTCGAGATTCGTCCGATGCGAGTTCCCGGACTTCCAGAAACTCAGGATACCGCCTTTGCCAACGTCTAATTCTATCGTATTATTCGGGTCCATTACCGGATCCTTTTTTCCAAACAGAGAAGAGAATTGATTTCCTGACAATTTCAGCGTTTCATAACTTCGTTTGAATCTTTCACTGACAGAAAAGCCACTTAGCGTCGCTACGATCACGCAGCCCGAGGACCTCGAATTTCTTGCTGCTGGATACGCAGTTCCTTCAAACATTCTCGAATTCCGCCTCGATAATTTGGGCGAGCTAGCCGAACAATCGACCAAAGTGATGCGTACAGTCGAGCGCCCCACTCTGCTGACGGTTCGACGACCGGATGAAGGCGGCGCCAACGATCTCGATGATGATGCGCGCGTGGCACTCTATTCAGAACACATGAGTGGAACCGAAATTGTCGATACCGAAATCGTTTCGCTTGAGTCAGAGGCATTCGCCGGATTCGCCACCAGAGTAGAAGACAACTCCTCGATTCTTGCTGCTTCGTATCATGACTTCAATTGTTGGCCCGGGATGGACGTCATCCGCTCCAAGGTAGATCGCGCCTATGAGTTAGATGCTGAAATAGCGAAGATAGCCATCGTGATTGAGCAGATGTCAGATCTTTTCGATCTCGCGGAATTAGTGAGCTATCACCGAAGCGAAGGCCGCCTCATTTCCGCTATGGGCATGGGCTCCCTCGGAAAGCTATCCCGCCTTGTTCTCGCGAAGGCTGGCTCTTGTCTTAATTACGGCTACCTCAAGACACCCAACGCGCCGGGCCAGTGGTCCGCCGAAGATCTCACCCGCCTGATCGCAGACCTGTAAGCCCAGCGACACGTTTTCAATGGGTCGGCGCAGCAACGGTCGCGTCCACAAGTTCGCGGCGGCGCGTCTCGACAATACGCGATGAAATCTCTAGAACAGTCTCTTCAAGAATCAATCGCAGGTGGCTGCCGGCGCGGTAATCTGCTGGCGCAATGTATTTGATGCGACCGGAGACTCCCGACAATTGGAAGGCCTTACGAAAGCTGGTTCGAGATTCATCACCTGGATTGTAGACCGCAATGCTGTGTCCCCCGAATCGGTTCATCACCGTAAAACACGGCACATCGGTCGGCCCATCTCCGAGGTAAATCATATTAGGGAATGGAATCGGTCGCAGCTCATCCGGCATGTGGTCGTTCACATCCTCCGACGGGTCCAACATTCCTTTATTAATCCGGAAAAGATACTGGGTTTTCGCCGTGTGAGAGATGACACGGCGAGGGAACGAAATTCTACCGGAGCTGTTCTCGGCAAACTCGCATCCAAAGATTTCTTTGAAATGCGCCCTGAGCTGGCTTCCATCAATCAACGCCTTCAGTCCACTTGATACAATATAGTGTTCGATGGATACTCCCATTGCCCGATGTTCGTCGGTGAGAAGCGCTTCCAACTCTTCAAACATTTCAGGCAGCCCCGGGAAAAACTTTAGCCCTTTCCCCAACTCCTTAAGATCGGCATTACTTGGCCCATCCATTTCGAGGTAGTCAATCATCGCCTTCAGGTAGGCAAGTTCATTTTCATAACCGTCGTTATCGACTAGATTCTTACAGCGCTTCCAGAATTCAGAAGGGTTAATACCAAAATGAGGGAAGAGAACCTCGTCCTGCATATAAGTCGGACTGAGAGTTTGATCGTAGTCGTAAACGATTCCAATAGTGTTCTGCGGTGAAGCCATATTCTTCGATTGAGTTAACCCTAACACAAAAGCGGACCTGTTGCAGCCTCGGATTGAGTTGGGAGGTCACGAATCCGCTACGTCCTCGCAATCAACTTTGTCTTCAGGAAGCTCCCTGCCTTCAATATCCCTGAGGGCCCTTTCGAGATCTGGAAAGCGCCATTGATAGCTGAAGGCATTCATCACCGCCGGTTCGATGCGCTGGCTGTCGAGAAAAAGACACCCCATACCACCCGGTAAATGCTTGAGGATAAATTGAGGTACAGGAATGACTGCCAGCCGCCTTAAAACGCGCGCGTAGATTTTTGTAAACTCAGAATTTCGAACCGGATTAGGCGCCGCTGCATTGACTTCTCCGTGCAGCCCACATTGCTGGATACACTCCATAAAAATTCCCGCGATGTCGTTGATATGTATCCAGGACATCCACTGAGATCCAGCCCCAAGCTTTCCCCCGATGCCGAGTTTGAAAATAGGGCGAACTTTTTGGAGCAAACCCTGATCACCGAGAACCAGTCCAATGCGCGGGACAACCACTCGAATCCCGTGACGCTTCGCTTCGTAAGCAGCGGCTTCCCATTCGCGGCAGAGTTCAGGAATAAATCCAAGACCGACCTCTGCACCTTCGTCGAGCACTTCATCTGCCCGGTTGCCGTAAAAACCAATCCCCGAAGCCGAAACCAGCACCTTGGGACGGTCCTCCTCAGGCGTTCTAGCCAGTGCTTCAATAAGATCAGTCGTTAGATCAACGCGGCTATCGCGAACCCGCCGCAACTTCTCTTTTGTCCACAACCCTACAATCGGCTCTCCAGCCAGATGAACGAGGGCATCGAGGCCGGATACGTCGAGTGACTCAGTATTCGCAAACGATCGAACCTCGTCGGCCCCTTCGATAACGGTGTTCTCGGATCGACTGTAGGCGACGACTTTCCAGTGACGGGACTTCGCTTCCGCAATGATCGCCGTCCCTAGGAATCCGCGCGCTCCTGTGATGCCAACTTTCATTCAATCCACGTCTCCATATTCTGTCAAAGGCGGGAAACTAGGGCCGAAAGAAGCCTCTGCCAAACATTATCGGGTGGAACAAAAGAAACCTATACTGTTAACTCGAGCCATTGATCACGCCTTCGCGTCAGCTTTTTGCTCGTCGAGAATATTAACAAACTCCCTGGACCATTCGCGTAGCCGGGTCATGCCTTGTGCCGGTATGGGAGAAACTCCCGGCTCCATCAGGATTAACTCGGCAAATCCAGTTACAGAACCGATCAGATTTCGAAAATCGTGACGAAGCTCTTGGTCATGGAGGGAAAACTCTTCAACCGGATTCAGCTTCTTCCGAATGGCGATACCAGCGTCCTCAATGTAGCCAAACAATTCGGGACCATCTTCTCCATACTCGTAAAGATGGGCCTTAAGACTAACTGTCATATTGATGATTTCGCGAGCGAGTTCGCGAAGGCGATTGAGCGATGGATCACGGCCAACCTCGATCGGTTCGATCTCTTCCTCGAGACTGTTCTCCTCTCCCACATGGCCTTCAAGTGCTGAAAGCACGGATTGCGTCCCTTTATGGGTGGGAAAAACCGAACAAAAGCCAGCGGCATTCGCCTTTTCGAGCACCCCAGCATGCTCCGTTGATGAAAGCCCAAAGAAGGGAATGTTGGCGAGCATACCGATTCCTTTAACCGCCTGAACCGCGCTCCAAAGACCATGCTCCGCGAGATCAAGATCAATCACGATGAAGTCTGGTGTGTGCTGACGGCAGAACTCGACCATCTGCACAGGATTCCAAACAACGGCGGTTTGATACCCCCGTTGGCCTAGCGCCTCCTGAAACCGCTCGCCCGTGATTCGCTCAACGGCTACAATCAAAACCCGACTCATCTGAAATATTACAAAATTACACTAAATTAACGATAAATAATCAAATTTCCATAAATTTACAGTTTATTAATTTTTTTCCAACTAATTTTTAAAAATTTCTATAATTTCTTGCAGTGAAGCCGGGCGGGTGAACCCCATTGCACGACTCGATTCGTAATCTACTATGGGGTGCTTTAGATGGTCAGCGATAAACTGCCTGGCCAAGTAAGCTACCCTCTCCATAATCTTATGAAAAAGTTCCTCCCTGGCCTTGTTGTAGCAACCCTCGCCACCAGTTCCCTGACCGTTGTCGCGGATGAAGTCGCTGAAGTTAAAATCACCGCCGATAAAGTGCAGTTCGTTTTTGATGTGAAAGAATTTACCGTGAACGCCGGTCAAAAGGTCAAAATCACACTAGTCAATCCTGAAGATAGTGTCACCCGTCAGCCTCACAACATTCTTTTCGTAAAGCCCGGAACCAAAGACACTGTTGGAATGGCCGCGAATGCCGGGTTGTCTGATCCCGAGTTTCTTACAACTAAGCACGCAGTTCCAGACTCAGATGATGTGCTCTTTTCCTCTATGCTTGCCCAGCCGGGTGGCGAAGAGATTCTTGAATTCACTGCTCCAAGTGAGCCAGGCGACTACCCATATCTCTGCACCTACCCTGGCCATTGGGCCATTATGAATGGTGTAATGAAAGTGAAGTAGCCTCTCCTCCTTGTTTGTTTTTGAAATCCCACCAGAACGGCACCGGCCGCTTTTGGTGGGATTTTTTGGTCAACTCTGCTGACACACGCTGAATCAGCGCATTGAAAATTCGAGAGGATTTTGTGATGATCCGTTTTGATTTTATCATGAACAGGATTTTCAAGATTAGAAACTTCCTCTGGATCGACAATAAAGATCAAATGGCACTGCCCAGCCTTGGCACCTCTACTCACCATTGAAGTTTCGTTTCCAGTCCGCCTAGGAAAACAAGTCTGATTATCTCAAGTAGAATCTGCCCCTCAATTTAAGCCAGACAGTAGCGCCGAAATTCGCTCAAAGTCCATTCATACTCGGCTTCGAGTTGGTCTACGACATCTCGTGAGCGGATCTCTTCGGGCAAGACTTCCCACGTGTAGGTCTCCATTTCGAAGTGCTGACAGAACACTTCTCCCTTTTCGGCCGCAGTTGTCTGCAACAGTTGAAAAACCCCGGAGATTTGGTCACGAGTATCTTCAAAATACTCTATCGCCCGAGTGTGAAGTGGAACGTGAAAATGCACCCTCCACTCATCGCCCGGGAAGGACTGATTCTTGCTGAACCAATCGAAGGCTTCTGGAAGATCCGAAAATCGATGTGTTACATCGTCACCAGAACGAACAACGACCTGGTGAAGGTAGACGTCATCCTGAAAGGCTCCCAGTCGCCTGATCGAATCCACAGAGGGTTTGAGCTTGAGAGCTGAACTCAAGTGGATCTTACTGATCCTGATTCCCGCATCCAACAACCCACGAACCGAATCACCTGGCTCTTCATACTCAATGGCGAGGTGGCACGTGTCATAATTCACTCCTATATTAGAGAGAATCCGCGATTGCTCCGCACTCTCTTTTCCTGACAGATAACCATCAAAGAAAGCGATTGTCTCTTCACTCGTTTCAAAAAGGCACAGTGGCTCCGGTTCGAGTCCGAGATGAATGTCGCGACCTGTCTTATCCTTCAGCACTTCAATGTAATCGGAGCAGTCCGACAAATTGCGATACATTGCCTCCAGTTGTTCGCCTCGGGTCTCCGGCTTAATAAACCCTTTGAATGAACCTGGCACCGTGCTCACGCTGATGGACTGCCCCTCTGGCGATAATTCCACCATGAGGTCGAACAACCGCTTGGTGTAGTCCAGACGTTCCGGAGTCGTCCAGTCGGGAGCATAAACTTGCTCCTTCACCCGACGGCCATGAAAGGTCCCGTATGGAAAGCCATTCATCGTAAAGACATATGCGTTTCGCTCGTCGAGCCAACGTCTAAATCCATCTTTAGCGGCACGATTTCCGACCAGTTCTTGACACGCATCATTCCCCAGACGAAGCCCGATTCCATAGGGCTGAGTCGGACTAACCCGCTTTCGCACTTCTTCAGTATAGTGCTTCAGCCCGTCAAAGGTCTCCTCCCAGGTTTCTCCACGGTGGATGTTGGTGCAGTAACCCAAGTCAATCTCGTGCTTCAATCGCATCAGGAGGAAAGGGAAGCGCAAAGCCACCCTACCTGCAAGGTAAAGGATCCCGCACCTTCGCAGATTCCGG
>PBSY01000061.1 GCA_002726915.1 Verrucomicrobiales bacterium
AGCTACAGCTACAGCTACAGTGGAGTTCTGTTTCCCGAGGTTACCGGAGCCCAAAATAAGAACTAATCAATCGCGGCGGAAAACCACGTTAAGCGCTTGGGCCATCCTGGCTGGTCGCTGATTTCGTTTACTTTTTTGTCACAGGATCCGAGTTCTCTTCACTGAAAATTTTGATGTAGCTCCAGAAGCCAAATTCGTTTTTCCAATCATTGGCTCCGTTTTCTATGCTCAACTCGGTAGGTTCACCCGCATATTTTGAAAGATCATACTCCAGTTCCAACCACTCTTCGCCGATCGTACCGTAGCTAATAATTCGATCGTCGAGAACTTCATCACCGACAATGACACGAAGATTCCAGTCGCCATGTGGATGATAACTCACCCGCATTTTTAATTTGGTCACCACACCCTCAGCAATATTAAGATGCCGGGAGAAGACAGCCGGAGCATTCCTGTTGAGGGGATGAGTCTGGAGGACTGGTTCATTTCTAAAGCTTTCCTCCATGCGTGGCTGTAGATTTCTTTGAGTGGAAACATTAGATAATCGGAAGCCGGGCGCGACCGTGTTCACATCCTTGATCCAGGTCTGAGTGAGGCCGCCTCGCTTGGGACCAGCGGGCGCAACAGAACCGCTGACAAGCCGCCGGGTGGTGTGGGTTAGGAGTTTGGGAAACTTCCCGTCGCTGGCAAGTTTTAGCGCTTTCTCGGGATGTTTTGGGACCATTGGTTCGAGAGCAAACCAGAGCATTCGGGGGATGTTGTTGTCTTCTATATCTTCCTCGTGGGTGACGAGTGATGCGAGTATTTCCCAGCGTTTTTCAAAGGGGATTCGTTGCAGCGCGGATGTCAGGTAAAGGCGCACGACGGGCGAAGGGTCGTCCTTTGCCATGGTTGTAAACTTTGCTAGCGCTTGCTCACCCGGATTGCGATCCTCGCAGAGAAATTGTATGGCCCAAGCCCGAACATACTCGTCTTTGTGGGTCAGCAAACTGATTAAGGTATCCTCATTTTTTGCGCCTGTAACGTGAAGGGCCCAGAGGGCGCGAAGTCGCTTCCCGGAAGTAGTGGCTGAGTCAAGTTGCTGGAGAAGTTCCCCGTAGACTGCGGCTTCGTCGAGATTTCCAGAGTGAGCCCGATATTGTAGCTCTGTCCGCGCTTGGCGGACATACCAGTCGTTTCGATGAAGTTGCAGCTTGGCTAATTCTAGATCTGACAGAGAAGGAATATCGGGGCGTTTAATTGGGTCGGCACCTTTCGGCATGATTTGATAGATTCTGCCGCTGTCAGGAAAGTTAATGGCGTTGCCGCAGATGTCGGTATCGTGCCAGTCGAGGACGTAAACGCCACCTTCTGGTCCGGTAAGAATACTGAAGCCCACCCAGGCAAGATCGTTGGTGGTGACAAAATCAAATCCATGGCTGCCAACGAAACTGGAACCTTTGCGGGGCATGTAGTCCGTCAAAACCTGGTGCTGGTGGATATTACACATGAAAAGGTGATTGCGATACTCTTCGGGAAAAGTGTCGGCTAGGTAGAAGCGAGCACCGCCGTGCGCTGACCGGTGAGTGTGATCGCGGATCGTGGTGATGTAATCGTAAACGTAGGGGTTGATGTGAGGTTTACTTTGCTTGTGATAGTATCCACCTTGGACAACGTGAAAGAGATGCGGAATGACGCAGCACGTGGCGAATCCCTGTCCTTCGTCATTAAAGTCAAATCCCCACGGGTTCGATAGTCCGCGAGCAAAAACCTCAAACTCGTCTTTGGTCGGATGATAGCGCCAGATTCCGCCGTCGATGAATTCACGGTCTTCCTCCGTGTCACCCGGCTTTCCTACCATTGACGTGGTGAAAACGCCGTGGCACCCATAAAGCCAACCGTCTGGCCCCCAGATGAAACTGTTGAGGGTCTCATGGCGATCCTGAATACCCCAGCCGTCGAGCAGAACCTCTGGAGGACCATCTGGTTGATCGTCTCCATCTGCATCGGGAATAAAGGCAAGGTAGGGAGGCATTCCAACGTAGACACCACCCATTCCTATGGCGATGCCAGAGCTGAAGGTGAGTTCGTCTGTGAAAAGTTTCTTGGTATCGTGGACACCGTCCCCATCGGTGTCTTCGAAAATCTGGATACGAGTAAGCTCCTCACCCACCTTGTGATTGCGGCGGTCGACGTAGTTGTAGTTTTCCACTACCCAGATCCGACCTTTACCATCGAAAGTAAAAGCGATTGGTTCGCCGATATCCGGCTCTGCTGCATAGATTGAAATTTCGAATTCGTCCTCAATCTCCATCTTAGCGACGGCTTCCTCGGGAGTGAGGAAGGGAGCATCGCTGGTCTTCAGTTCTTTGCCGGAAGTGATGCTTACCCAAAAGGTAATGCAGGAAATAAGAGCGGACAGAGGAATGGACTTCATGGCGTGGCGGCTATCGTTTCGGTGGTGCGCAGATATTTAACGAGATTGATTACATCTTTGTCAGGAAGCGAAAGAAGGAGGCCTTCTGGCATCATGGAATAGGGCGAAGTAGAGCGGTCTTTAATATCCGATTTTAAGATAGTTCTCTGGAGTCCGATACTGTTGAGAACGAGGCGCTGGTCGTCTTCATCGGCGACGGTTCCGGCGACGAGTTGCCCGTTGTTAGTCGTGATAGTGACGAGTTGGTAAGCCTCGGGGATGTCTCCGCTCGGATCGAGCATATTGAGAAGGATATAGTCAAGGTCAGCCCGGTTGGAGCCTGTCAAATTGGGGCCGATTTTGCCGCCTTTACCGTAGAGGACATGACAGGCCGAGCAGGTGCGGTCATAGACGGCTTTGCCAGCATGGAGGTCGCCCCGCAAGACGGTTTCATTGGTCAGTAAAGCTCGGTATTTGGAAATGAGCTGTTCTTTGTCGGCCGAGAGTTCACTGAGGTCGCCGTAGACCTCAGTGAAAGACTCACCCAGCATTTCGCTCAGGGAACGAGCCGTATAGGTTGGAATCGCATTTTTTTCAATTTGCCCTCTCTTAATGGCGGCGAGAAGTGACTCAGCGTAGTTCCTACGACTGGCGAGAGTTTCAATGACCGCACGCTGGGCATTTGGCTCGATTTTTGAATAGAGGCTCAGTAGTTGTTGGGGGGCTTTCTCGATCCGAATATTGGAGTAAGCTCGAATGGCGTCGAGTCTGATCGACGGTTGAGCGATCAATTCCGGAAGAATGGCGGGGAGTTCAGGGTTCTGCTGGGCAACGAGTGAATGAAGCGCGGCACGCCGGGTTGACGCGGGAAGGGACCGGTCTTTCAGCGTTTCGAGAGCTAGCCGAATTGCTGCCTTATCCCCGAAGATTTGACCCAGTTCCTGAGTGAGAGTGACGATATCGGGTGTCTGGCTACCCAGTAGCGTTTTGCTGACTTCCGACCATCCGCGAGGTGGCTCAATTTGTCGTTGTCCTTCGAGTCCTGATTTCATACCCCTCAGGAGAGCCGCTTGGGAGGTGGGGTTACCGGTTGCCGCAAGCGTTCGGGTGACTATCGCCAGAGAGGCATTGGCGTTAAGCGGTTCGAGTTGGCTGTTGCGTAATCGTTGAAACAGGGCTCCGGCTTCGTTCCTATCAGAAGCGGCTACTGCGGGGCTGCTTTCGACCGGTTTCGAATCGGCCGCGACAGTTGCCCCACTCATCGGGATGAGGAATGTCGTCGCAACTAGCACGCAGAGGGGGGTAATAAACTTCATAAAGTCTTAGAGATATCTATAAGTAACGAACCCTAGAGGTTCTAGGATGGCGCGGACAGTTTTTATGGTAATCTGGCCATCTTGAATTGGATAGGAATGTCTTGTCGCTAAATTATCAACAAAAGGGGCGACTAAGCCTTGAAACGCGCGGTTGGAAAAATGCGTTAGGGCCTGCGGATCGCGTAGAGGTTACTGCGACTCCGTAGGAAGAGAGTATTGCCACTCACTGCGGGTGAAGCCATAAATCCATCACCGATGGTGTTTTCGGCGATGACCTTGTAGCCGTCCGGGGTGGCCTCAATCACTGTGGTTTTGCCTTCTTCGCTGCAGAAGTAGATTCTGTTGTCAGCACAGATGGGAGAGGCGGAGTAGTTGCCGCCAACCCGGGTAATCCATTTTTCCTCTCCGGATTTGGCTTCCCAGCATGTACCGATTCCGCTGTCGCTGACAGCGTAGAGGTATCCGTTAACCAGTTGCAGTGAAGGCTTCTTAGGGGTGCCTTTGTTTAGCGTTAATTTCCAATGAAGATCAGATTCTTCTAATACCCCTTTTTTGTTCCCGGGTAGAGCTAGCAGCGAAGGTTTTGGAAAGCCCGTGGGAACATAAACAGTCTCGCCGAGAATGACAGGCCGCGCGCTGGCTGAATGATTATCGTGTTCGTCGTAGCGCCAAAGCTCCTCTCCCGTCTCGGGTCGGTAGGCATAGGTAGCCATGGCGCCTTGGCTAATCAGAATCTCCTGCCCGGAAACAGTCGCAACATGAGGAGTGGCGAATGCTTTACGCAGATCTCCCTCGGCTTTGGGATGACCGTTTTCATCGAGGTCCTTGAAGTCCACGGACCGGTCGGTTTTCCATCGAGTTTTCCCGGTCTGCTTATCCATGGCGAGGATGAATTGAAAGTCTGCTCCATCGTAAGGCAGAATTAGTAAGTCATTAAAGAGGATAGGAGAAGACCCCGCGCCACGGAAGTGGTCACACTCAAGGTCTTCCCTGTTCCACAGGACTTCGAAGGATTCTGTATCCAGACAGGCGGTGCCTGGAGATCCCCAGGTGACGTAGACACGCCCTTTCTCAATCACAGGAGTGGGAGAGGCGTAGCTGTTAAATTTGTGAGCGAACTGGGGCTCCGCAATATCAAAGAGTTTTTGATCCAGTAGGATTTCTCCTGAATCTTTGTCGAGACAGAGAACAGAAAGTTCGGTTCCATCCTGCGTTGCCGTCGTGAGCCAGACCTGATCGTCATAGATAACGGGAGAAGACCAACCGAGACCGTGGATCGCAGTTTTCCAGGCGATGTTCTCATTTTCGCTCCAATAGATGGGTAGGTTAGTGCTGCGAGCGACTCCATCTCCGGCAGGCCCTCTAAACTGAGGCCAGTTTTCGCCGGCCAAGGAGGCGGGAGTGGCTATGTAAAGGGCAGAAGATGCTGCCGTGAGGACGGGGATAAGAGAGAACTTCATCGGTAAGATTCGGCAGATTTTGGACCTCTATACGGTGAGCCCAAAACGGCAGATCGAATCTGGCGTAATCAGGGAAGTATTCTCGTGGGAGAAAATCCCGAAATACGCCTGCCTTGCTTTGGCGAAGCTTCTAATCAGGAAAGCAGGTCTTTCACTACATGCCCGTGGACGTCTGTCAGTCGGAAATCACGTCCCTGAAAGCGATAAATCAGTTTTTCGTGATCAAGTCCAAGCTGATGCAGAATGGTGGCCTGCAGATCATGGATATGGACGCCGTTCTCAGCGACGCCAAAGCCCAGTTCGTCTGTCTGACCGTAGTCAAAGCCCCCTTTCATACCGCCACCCGCCATCCACATCGTGAAGCAGTCGGGGTAGTGATCACGACCAAGGATCTGGCTTTTGGCGGTGCGCCCCTCACGGAACGGGGTGCGTCCGAATTCACCACCCCAGACAATCAGAGTTTCATCGAGTAATCCGCGATCTTTGAGATCATTGATGAGAGCGGCCACTGGTTGGTCCATCGTGGCACATTTCGTGGTGAGTCCACTGGTAATACCATTGTCTTCGCGGGTGCCATGGTAGTCCCAGCCCCAGTCGAAGAGTTGAACAAAACGGGTGCCCGCTTCAACGAGACGGCGAGCGAGTAGGCAATTGTTGGCGAGGCTCGACTCTCCAGGAGTGGCACCATAGGCCTCCAGTGTTTTCTGGTTTTCCTTTGAAATGTCCATCACCTCGGGCACTGCCGTTTGCATGCGAAAGGCGAGTTCATACTGCGAAATTCGGGTTAGAGTCTCGGGATCGCCCATCTCTTCAGCCTGGATCTGGTTGAGATCAGCGAGTGCATCGAGGCTCTTACGGCGCAGGTCACGGTTTATACCGGCGGGATCGGATGAATAAAGAACCGGGTCGCCCTTGGATCGGCATTGGACGCCCTGATACACGCTGGGCAGGAATCCAGAACCAAAGGAGTTCTTGCCCCCGTTTGGTTGAGTGCCGCTGGAAATGAGAACAACGAAACCGGGCAGGTTTTCATTTTCCGATCCCAGTCCGTAGGTGGCCCAAGATCCCATCGAAGGACGACCGCCACGGGGAGAGCCAGTGTAGACGAGCAGTTCTGCAGGGGCATGGTTGAACTGATCGGTGTACATCGAGTGGACCATACACATGTCGTCGGCAACGCCGTGGAGGTGGGGAATTGCATCGGACATCCAAGTACCGTTCCTCCCGACCTGAGTCCACTCGCGGGGGGATCCCATCAGTTTCGGGACGCCTGTGGTGAAGGCAAATTCTCGCCCTTTGAGGAATTCATCGGGGCAATCCTGCTCGCTGTGTTCGATGAGCTTGGGCTTATAATCGAACATGTCGAGATTTGGGGGGGAACCCGTCATGTGCAGATAGATGACGCGCTTGGCTTTGCCGGGGAAGTGGCCTGATTTTGGCGTGAGTGGATTTGGCGTCGTGTTGGCTCCATAACTTTCCTGCGCGAGCAGTGAGTTCAGCGCCATACCCCCCAGCCCCGCCGCGGAATGCCTGAGAAAATGGCGGCGGGTGCCATGTTGAATTTTTTCAAGAAAGGGGTTCATCGTTTCAGCGTTTCAGAAACAGCTCGTCGAGGTTAAGGATCACGTTACCGACGAGGGTGAAAGCTGCGAGTTCGGTGGCGTTGGCTCCTTCGGGGAGGGGCCCAATCGGATTCGTGGCAAAGATTTCCGCGGCTTCAGGTTGTTTCGAGAATTCGATACGGCTCTGCTCGTAAAGCTTCGCGAGACGATCCACTTCGTCATTGTCGGGAAAGCGAAGCAGGGTCGTTTGCATAGCGTGGGTGATTTGGGTTTCGATGGTGTCGCCACCTTGTTCGATGGACTGGCGGGCTAAGGCCTGAGCAGCTTCAACATAGACCGGATCGTTGAGGGTCACGAGTGCTTGCAGTGGGGTGTTGGTGCGAATGCGTCGCGAGGTGCAAATTTCGCGATTGGGCGCATCGAACGTGGCCATGCTGGGGTAGGGGCTGGATCGTCTCCAACTGGTGTAGATGCCGCGGCGATAGCGGTCTTCGCCCTGGCTGGTGACCCAGTCGGTCTTTGAGCCAAAGGCGGCCTTGAGCCCGAGGTCAGGCTGCGGAGGATTAACGGGTTCACCGTGCATCCTGTCGCTGATCAGTCCGCTGACGAAGAGGGCCTGATCACGGATCATTTCTGCTGGAATTCGAAAGCGGGGAGCGCGGGCGTAGAAGCGGTTGAACGCATCCTTCTTCTCCAGTTCTGGAGTGAGTTCCGAAACCTGGCGGTAGGTCGCGGAGGTGACCATGAGCTTGAGCAGTGCCTTCACGTCCCAGCCGGACTCCTGGAATTCGATGGCAAGCCAGTCGAGTAGTTCGGGGTGAGTCGGCTGATCGCCCTGCGATCCGAATTCTTCGCTGGTAGCTACAATGCCGGTGCCGAAAATTTGCTCCCAGAAGCGATTCACAATTACACGGGCCGTAAGCGGATTTTCAGAATCGATAAGCCAGTGAGCGAGTTGGAGTCGGTTTGCGGGAAGGCTTTCATCGACTGGTGGAAAAACAGCTGGCGTGCCGCGGTAAACCTGATCTCCGAAGGTTTTGTAGTTACCCCGGATATGGATAAAAGATTTGCGCTCCTGATCAGTAGGAAGATCCTGCATGATAGGGACGGTGACGGGTTTCATGGCATTGAGTTGCTTCTCTAGTTTCGCTAACTGATTGCGCTGCGGAGCCAGTTTCTTCGCGATGGTGCGATGGTAGCCGGCGAGTTGTTTCTCTTCTTTGGCGCTGCGCCTCTGCTTGAGGATCAGGGTGCGCATATTCTCGGGAATGCCGCCCCATGTCTGGAGTTGCTCGCTTTCGGAAGTGGCGAAGCTGAAATGAGTGAGGACGTGGCGCTTGTGGTCAGACTGTTGTAAGAGTTCCACTTTAAGTATTCCATCGCCGAGCGTGAGAGGTGTATTCAGCACCAGAGTCAATTCGTGCGGTTGGTTTAGACTGCCGCCGATGGCCCAGCCCTTCTTCGGGTCAATTGTTGTGCCGATGACACTCGTGGCGGGAAACCCATTCTGCTCATAGTCGGCAAATGCCGCGCGAAACTCTAGGGGTCGGGTGCCACTTAGACTGAAGAGGCTGCTCGGCTCCGGAACATCTTCCGGGGACTTCTCCCAGACAACGTTGCGACCTTCGTCGAGAACGGCGATGTGGTAGCCTTCGATACGATTCTCTGTGCCCTCGTCCATGCGGTTCCAGATCGCGATGCTGTCGATGGGGCGAATCGACTTAAGATCCACCTCAAACCATGGGTCTTTGCCGACTGCGGTGTGACTGACAGAACTGTTCTGATAAAAGCCGTTGGTGTCTCCGTCGATGGCGAGTTTGGCTGGCCCACCGAAGCCGGTGGAGTTTTGGCTGGCCAGACCTTGCGAGGCGATGTTGTTGCCGTTGCTGAAGATTTCGACCTCGGCGAGATGAATCATTCTTTTATCGCCTTTCAATGAAATCCTGACGAATCGCCCGTCGATAGGGGTGGGGGTTGAGGGTGTCCAGCTCGCACTGATTTTCGAAAGTACGAAGTTGGTGGACTGTTCCTTGTTTACGTTTAGCCGCAATCCGTTCACTTTCCGGCCTTCGCCAGGGAACTCGACGGTGTAGTGGGACGTTTCGGGGCGGTCGCCTTGCTGGATAATTTGGTTCGGATGATTCGGCTCTCTGAGCAGGGTGGTGTTATTGGCCTCGCTGCGATTAAGAGCGAGGGGTTCCCACGTAGGTGGTTGACGTAAATTCTTCAGCCATTCCTGTCGGGCTCGCGTTAGTTCTGGCGTTTCGGTTGCCTGGGTTTCTTTGATCGAATCGATCTTTTCTGTAAGCGATTGCCTCGTTTTGAGTTGCTCGTCGGTTAAGATTTCGTGGAGGGGTGTTTCATCACGTTTGTCGGTATCGGCACTTTGATTAAAGTAATCGAAGATCTGAAAATACTCGTGATGAGTGATGGGGTCATACTTGTGGGTGTGGCATTGGGCGCAGGCCATGGTGGTGCCCATCCAGACTTCAAACGTGGTGTTGACCCGGTCGACTACGGCGACGTTTCTAAATTCTTCATCGTTCGTGCCGCCTTCATTGTTGGTGGGCGTGTTGCGATGAAATGCAGTGGCCACAAGCTGATCGCTGGTAGGATCTTCAACGAGGTCTCCGGCGATCTGGTCAATCGTGAATTGATCGAAGGGTTGGTTGCGATTGAAGGCCTCGATCACCCAGTCTCGGTAGGCCCAGATCGAGCGGGCCCGGTCATCGGCGTAGCCGGCTGAGTCGGCGTAGCGCGCTAGGTCCAGCCAAATAGTCGCCCAGCGTTCTCCGTAGGCGTTTTTGGCGATTTGGGCGTCTACGAAGTTTTCGTAGGCGTCACGTCGTTGGTCTTGGACGAAGTCGATCACCTCCTCCCAGGAGGGAGGAAGACCGGTCAAATCGAGAGCGACCCGGCGGGCAATGGTGTAGCGATTCGCACTCGCTGAAGGCGCCAATCCTTCGCTCCGAAGACGCTGGTGAATGAAATGGTCGATTGGATTGTGGATGGGCCAGCCCATCGTTGTTTTGTAGGGAACTGTCGGGCGCACCGGCTTTTCGTAGGCCCAGTGAGTGGCGTATTCGCCGCCCTGCTCGATCCAACTCTTGAGCAGAGCGACTTCCTCTTTTGTCAGGGGAGTGCCTTTTTCAGGAGGTGGCATGATGTCATTATCGTCATCGGTGAGGACGCGATAGATGAGCTCACTATCGCTGGCATCACCGGGAGCGACAGCGGCGTAGCCCCCAAGGTCCTTGCGTGATCCGTCCTGCGTGTCGAGACGAAGATCGCTGCCGCGTTCCGCCTCGTCCGGCCCATGACAGGCGAAGCATTTACCGGAAAGAATCGGACGAATGTCTTTATTGAAATCGATTGGCTCTTCTGCGCCAGCAGCTATGGCGAAAAGAGCAAAAAGCATCAGGGTAATCACACGCAACATGGTTATCACAAGAGAACGCTATTTTTACTTAAAAAGAAACGGCGTAATGATGTGGTAGGTGGATCTGGTTCATGTCGGAACTCTTTCACAGAAGACGCTTTTGCACATGCGGGTTTCATGAGTCTTTTTTCGATACCAAATGCGGCTATCCCTCCGGAAACCGACCGCAGCGAAGCGCTTTTCTTATTAACTGGTGGCCTTATTCCCCGTAAACAATCACCCGCCTAGTTGGTGCTGGAGTGCCTCCGCGAGTGCCTCCGCGAGTGCCTCCGCGAGTGCCTCCGCGAGTGCCTCCGCGAGTGCCTCCTCAACAAAAAAATCCAAGTTGTCTTCGAGAGTAGGTTTCCCCGGTGCGCATGAGTTACTAGGTAAAGATCGACATTCACCCGGTGGATCAGTAAGTTGCTCGTGGTTTGATTGAACAAGCCTTTATAGAACATGAAAAAAGCACTCCTCATTGCGGGGGCTCTGATTGGAATGACCGCATTTAGTTCACACGCACGGGCCGACCTCGCTGTCGGTGATGACGCGCCGGATTTCTCAATGAAGGGAAGTGACGGCGAAACTTATGAGCTTTCCGATTACAAGGATAAGCAAGTGGTGGTAGTTGCCTGGTATCCCAAGGCCTTCACCGGTGGATGAACCGCCGAATGCAAGTCGCTCCGTGAGAGCGGCGAAGAGATTCAGAAGTTTGAGGTGGCTTATTTCACTGCGAGCTGCGACGACGTAGAAACCAACACAAAATTTGCAGAATCCCTGCAGCTCGACTACCCGATCCTGAGCGATCCGGTGCGGGAAGTGGCAGATGCTTACGGTATTCTTAAGGGAAGGTTTGCTTCCCGGGTGACGTTTTATATCGGCAAAGATGGCAAGATCCTTTACATCGACAGCAGTGTCAGTGCCAGAAGCGCTGGTGCCGACCTCGCCTCGAAACTGAAAGAGTTGGGCGTTGACGAGAGGTAAACGTAAGGTTGTTATCACGGATTTTTCGATCCGCTAGGCTATGAACGCATCTCTCATGAAAGAGGTGATCGTTATCGAAATCTATCTTGCAGGAGAGCCGATCGCTTTGAGAGCCTGCGAAATCCGCGTCGGAGTATCGTGATTTCCACTTTACCAAAGCTACAATCGATCGGTCAAAGATTGGTCAGATTATTGTGCGACTGTAAGTTCGATATGATGTCGCGGCTGCCAGAGGGCTGGGGATAGTGGTGTTCAATATGTTCTGAGGGAGATCGAATATTTCACCACGGGTATGGCGCTGAAGTTCCTCCCAGGTTCCCATCTCTTAAAGAGTTGGCGAGTGAAGGCTATCGGATCATCCTCTTGATGATCCCGTCAAAGGCTCTGTCGCTGAGCCAGTGTCGCATGAAGAGCAGCAGCCTGGCCCACTTGCCGTCGGCATAGCGAGTTTTGGGGTTACTGGCCTCGATCGCTTTGATCATCAATTTGGAAATGACCCCCGGGTGCGAGCCGCCGCCGTTGTTCATTTCGCGCTCGAGCGTGCTGGCCATGTTTTGTGCCATAAAGGCATAAGGACCGCTACCGGAACGCTTGAGCATAGGTCCGGCCATGACATCTCCGAACTCTGTGACGATCGCGCCGGGTTCGATGATGACTACGTCGATGCCAAATGGTGCGACTTCGAGTCGCAGGCAGTCCGACCAGCCCTCAAGGGCATGCTTCGTTGCGTGATACCACGAGCCGAGCGGTGTGTATATTTTTCCCCCGACGGAAGAGGTGTTGATGATGCGACCAAAGTTCTGTTCGCGCATGTGAGGGATGACCAGTTGGGTGAGGCGGGCGAGTCCGAAGAGATTCACGTCAAACTGGTAGCGGGCGTCTTCGAGGGACGTGTCTTCCATGGCGCCGTAGAGGCCGTAGCCGGCGTTGTTGATCAAAACATCCACGCCTGGGTGGGATTCCCTGATTGTTTCGAGGGCGTTCTGAATATCCTTTTCTTTGGTAACATCGAGCTGGATAGGAGTGACGCCGTCGGCCTTCAAGGCTTCCATCTTTTCAAGGCGACGGGCGGCGGCATAAACGATGTGGCCGCGTCGGGCGAGAGTGCGTGCCGAGTCAAAGCCAATCCCGGATGAAGCACCAGTGATAAGAATGGTGTGTTTCTGGCTCATGTTCCGAGGGGATCGCTATTCAAGTATTCTGCTCGATCCAATCGACGAGGAGACGAACGCCTACGCCGGTTCCGGTGTCACCGTTCTGATAATCCCGGTCGGCCGCGCCCCACGCGCTACCTGCGATATCCAGATGGACCCAGGGAATGTCGCCAACGAAGTTTTTAAGGAAGGCCCCGCCGGTTGAGGATCCTGCTCCGATACCGGGACCGCTGATGTTCTTGAGATCTCCGACCTTACCGGTCATGGCATCAGCGTGTTTCTCGTGAATAGGAAGAGGCCAGACGAGTTCACCCGTATTCTTGCCCGACTCTACGAGTTCCTCAATCAGTGACTCGTTGTTGCCCATGGCACCGGTGTATTCGTGACCGAGAGCGTGGAGGACGGCTCCCGTTAGAGTGGCCAGATCAACCATGGCGTCGGGCTTGATCTTCCTTTCTGCGTAGACAAGCGCATCGGCGAGAATTAGCCGTCCCTCGGCGTCGGTATTGAGGACTTCAATCGTGGTTCCGTTCATTGCTGTGACGAGGTCACCCGGCTTGTTGGCCTTACCATCAGGGAGGTTTTCTGACGCTGGAACGAGTCCGTGCAATTCGATGTTGGGCTTCAGCTCAGCAATGGCTGCCATGGCTCCCAACACGGCTGCCCCCCCTGACATGTCGTACTTCATCTCGTCCATTTTTGCCGAGGGTTTTAGGCTGATTCCGCCGGCATCAAAAGTAAGGCCCTTACCAATGAGACACAGTTTTTTGCCGGCCTTCCTTTTGGGTTTGTAGGTGAGATGAATGAGGTAAGCGGGTTCGCTCGAGCCGCGTGAAACGGAAAGTAATGAACCCATCCCGAATTTGGCCATGGCCTTTTCATCGATAATGCGGGAGGTCACTTGTTCGGCTCCTGAAGCAATTTTCCTGGCCTCGGAAACAAGATCGCACGGCCGCATCAGATTGGCAGGAGTGTCCTGAAGCCGGCGGGCAAGGCAGTTGGCCTCACCGATGATTCGGCCCTTTTTGGCACCTATGTTAAATTCTCTGGATGCATGAATTGCGAGGCGCTTGAGTTGAGCTTTCGGGGAGTTTGATTTGAAGTCACTCAATTGATAGGCGCCCATGATGAGCCCTTCGGCGAAGGCCTGACCAAGTTTTTCGGCCGATTTTCCGACGGATTTGTCAAACCAGACGGTGGTTGATGTTGCGCTTATTTTCTCAGCTTTTTGCGAAATGAGGGCGCCGCATCGACGAAGGGTTTCACTTTCAAGTTTTCCCGAACCGAGACCGACTAACAGCACACGTGCGGCCAGTCCTGAAGTTGCGTCGGTCAAGCGCATCTCCCGCGATTTACCCCCGAAGCTCTGGGTCGCTAGTTTGGGAACTTTGACCCCGCGAGGTAATGTGAGACGGCTGTTTTCCCGGGCGGTAATAATCAGCAGATCAGTTTTGACCAGATTTTGGGTGGTGGTTTTGAGAACTAACTTCATGACTGTAATCTTTTCGGCTATCTTATCGTCAAGTAGCGTCGGTCACCATTACAGAATGCCATATTGCTGATTCAGATTCGCGAAATAAACGAAGCCCGCAGGGGCAAATGTGCAGCGTTCGCGCTCGGCGAAGCTGCAAGTGCCGCTGTAAGTGCCGCTGTAAGTGTCGATCCGAGTGCCGTAACGCCAAATAACACCAGACTTCGGCACTGGTCTCAGCACCTAGGAAAGAGGAAAGAGGGAAGAGGGAAGGGGCCGGATCCAAGGTGTCGCCCCAGGACTCTGTCGCCCCAGGACTCTATTCGCTTTTGCTAGCCAATCTACGGCGTCGTGCCACCCACCCGAATCCGCCGAGGATCAAGGCCATGAGAGCGTAGGTGCTGGGCTCGGGAATCGGTGCAAGCTGACGCAGGTAGTATCCACCGTTGGTGTCAGTGTTTGCAATATTGTCCGCGAAGAGGTCAAAAGCACTGGACCTGAAAAATTGGCTGTTACTTGCGCCTGTGGTATTGAAGGTCACGTTCGGTTGTGGCAAAGCTCCGTTGATAGTGCCATCGATGATTTGCCATTCGTTGCCATTTGTATTCCAGAAGGCATCGCCAAAGTCGACCCCGGCTCCGAAGGTGATTTCAAGGTTGAGGCTGGAGTCGAATGTGACGGATCCGCCATTGTTGACGACGAACTGGTCGTAGTCAGTTCCGGGAGTCGTCGCAGAATTTGAGACAAGGTCCCACGCTATCGTAGCCCCTCCAGCGTAGGATAGGTTACCGGCAATTGTTTGGGTTCCAACGGATCCTGCGTCGATTGTCGCACCCGCATGATGGGTGCCGTTAGCTCCAATACTAACTGACGATCTGGCGGCAAGATTTGCGACGTTCCGACTGGTAGCGTTATCAGCGAGTAGAGTGCCGGAACCGCCCAGATTGGCGGTTCCTGTTCCATTGCCGACAGTCACGTTGCCGAAGCCCACTCCGCTACCAGCGGTGTTGTTGACCAGCAAGGTTCCGGCAGTCACGGTGGTACCGCCGGAGTATCCGGTGGAGCTACCGCTGTTTCCGCTGACCTCCCAAGTGCCATTGGTGTCTACCTCTAGGGCGACGGTTTGATTGCCATCGAAAGTTGCGACTCCATTATCAAGGATTGTTCCCTGAATTTGGTTGGTGCCGCCAGCATAACTGCCGGCAAGGGTCAGGGTTCGAGCCCCGATCCGAGGACCGGTGTTGTTATTCTCCACTTGGCTGAATTGGGAGTTAGTAAAGGCCAAAGCGCCGGTGCCGTTGTTTGCAATCGTGCCGCCGATACCGGGATCAGTGTGATTGTTGCTGAACCAAAAATTACCGACTTGCACCCGCTTGTCAGTTGAATCGCCGCTACCAGTGTAAAGTAGCGTGCCAAATTGGTTATTGTTATTGGTGAGGCCGCTGTTGGCATTGACGCCGAGGACGAGCTGGGCTCCCGCTCCCGCGTGACTTGCTTCACCGACATTACCAATTGAGGCCACTGAGGTGATGGCCCCAACCACTAAGTTACCCTTAAAATCGTTGGCTGCGTTGGCTAGGACAACGGTGCCTTGTTGATCAAAGTTTGCGCTCTTATAGCTAGAACGCGTAAAAAAGTGGTTGCCGCTGATTTTACCGGACACAGTCAACACGTCATTTCGTCCCACGTCCACTCGGAAGCCAGTGTCGCCGCTCTCGCTATTCTCGATTGAGCCAGACAACTCTCCGCTGTTACTTGCCGCCCCTCCCTCATCAAGGCGAATGACCTTTGTGTCATTGTCGCCAACAAAAATATCATTGCTGATAATCAGGTTATTAGCGTCGAGATCAAGAAGGGGATCCCGCTGCTGATTACCCGCAGTGTTGGTTGCTTCGATCGTGACGAGTCCTGTGCCGAGCGCGTTACTATTGGTGATGCTGAGTCGACCTTCACCGATCACTGTTCCTCCCGTATAGGCATTGTTTCCGCTGAGGGTCACTGAATTCTGGCTTGCATCGTTTGTTGTATCGCCGTCAGCTACCAACACTGAACCATCGCCGATAATGCGAGAACTGATCACGATGTCGTTTCCGTTGGATGTTGTTGTGGCGTTACCTCCGCCGAGGGTCATCGTGCCATCGACTGTGATGTTGCCGCCGGATATGTTGTAGTCGATCGCCGGAGACTCGGGGGTGACCGCCATATTGCCGACACGAACATCCCCTTGAACAACCACGGTGGTGCTTCCAGTATCATCGAAGGTAACGCTGTCGCCGTCGAAGAAAAGGCTGTCAGTCCCACCAGTCCAGTTCTCGGTTGTGCTCACGTCCCAGAAAGTTGGGTTGGTGCCATCGGTGCCCGCCCACGTCTTGGCTTGGTAGCCTGCATCGTAGGTAATGGCGGTCGGAGTAAAGGCGAGTTCGGCGCCAACGCCACGAGCGGAGGTCGGAGCATTGGTGACGGTGAATTTCGACGTGTCGTTGAAGCCTACGTTCGTGCCGTTGCCGTAAACGATGACGTCGAATGCCCCTGCCCCTGCCTTGTTCTGCAGGTCAATGGTCACGTTAGCGGCGGTGAGGTCGAACTGACCGGTGCCAGTGGTGCCAAGAGCCCCCGCAGTCAACCCGTCAACAAGGATGGTGTGGGTCGTTCCATTAAAGACGATGTTGCCGCTGGTTGTGCCGTCACCACCAAGATTCGCACCACTCGCTACGGCGATGTTTGTGATGCTGGTGCCATTGATATTGAGAATACCCTCGTTGACTGAGGTGTTGCCGGTGTAGGTATTGGCCTTACCAAGCAGGCTCACGGTATTGGTGCCAGTTTTGGTGACGCTGATTGTCCCGTTGCCAGCTGTGTTGTTGTCGAGAATACTTCCAAGTATTTCAATGTTGCTGGTGCCGCCCAAGGTGAGGTTTCTGCTCGCAACTGATGCCGTCATGGCCTGGTTGAATCGAAGAACGCCGCCGTTAACAGTCCCGGTCACTTTCAGAGTGCCGGTGCCATTATTAATGAGAGAACCTCCTCCAGTCCTTGCCGCACCATTATTAGCACTGTTGTCGCCGACCCGGAATTCTTCAGTCAAGAAGCCAGTTTCCCCTGTGTAGTAGAGCGCACCACTGTTTGCATTGTTTCCGAGTGTAACGTCATCGGTTCCGATGTCTCGGAGGTTTCCGACGATAACGTTTCCGTTCGTGATGTTTAGGGCTCCATAGAGGACTTGATCCGGTGAAAAGCGCAAGGTTCCGTTGCTGTTTTTCTGCAGTTGCCGAGTGTTGTTGTCTGAAGTGAGCGAACCGGTGAAATCCATATCAACGAATAGACCGGTTGCGGAGTCGACAGCGCGATCAGCAGAGGTCGTGTTAGCTGCGCCCAGAACCATGGAGCCGCCGTTTACGTGCACATGGACGTCGACAATGGATGTGATATTCCGTTTGTTGACGCTTCCGGCGTTATTGTTAATCTGGCGCTGCGGATTGGCAGAAGCCGGGTTGTCGCCATTAAAAATAAGCTTTCCGGTGCCAGCGCTATCGACCACGGAGATTTGGGACATGACCGCAACGTTAGTTGTGGCGCCGTTACCAAGAACAAGGTTCTCGTGGAGGTCGATGGTTTGTCCGTTGATGTCCAGTTGCACATTAAAATCTGAGAGGGCCGCGTTGTTGCGCTGCTGGACGAAGACCCTGCCATTCCCGAGCGTATCGTCGGTTAGGATCGTGTTCGGATTACTAAAGATCCATCGATCGTTGTCGGCACTCGTTAATCCCAAGCTCAAAGTGCCATCTCCTATCACGGTAATGTCGCGTGTTCCGTCGTCATCATCGAGGGTGCCGCCGGAGATAATCAACCGCGGCGTGCTTGTATCGGTAACGTTGCCGTTGATGGTCCAGACCCGGTTTGCTCCTATGAGAAGATTCACATCGGTGATGGTCGCGGCGGCATTCTCTTTACCGGCGGTGCCGTCGTTGTAGATGATGTTGTTGAGTGTCAAGGAACCGGTGCCGAGCGAGTCAGTCAAAGAGGCGGTGAAGCCGTTAGTCCCCGCAATCGAGGCCGTATTCGCGGCTCCGAAAGTCAACCCAGTAATAGTATTGTTAGTCCCCTTTATGTCCACATTAGCGGTTGTATCTTGCGCTGTCTGGGTGGCGTTGCGAGCCGACAAAAACAAGAAGTCGCCGCCGGTATCAAGCGCTGTATCTGAACCAAGAATGAGAGATCCCGCCTGGACGGTAAATCCGCCGGCCGAATTGTTGCCAGACAATACAAGCGTGCCGCCGGTGGCTTCATTGTTAGCCGCTCTCATGGAGAGATCGCGATCCGTTCCATCGTTAGTGATGTTGCTCGAAATGGTAAGCTCCGCGAAATCAGGATCAATATCCGGATTGTCGTGAACAACTAACGTCCGGTTGGCTCCTGTGACCTGGATGGTTCCCCCGCTAATAGTGGCTACTGAAGCGTCACTGCTGTTGTCCCGGTCTTCATAGTTGATCCCTGTATTGAGAATCAGCGTGTTATTGCTCCCGATGTTCACGAAGGCATTACCAGCTTGCCCGCTGGTGTCTCCGAGGATGAGCAGGCTATCAAACTGCTGAGTATCGGTATCTATATTGAGCGTGCCGTTTCGAACCTCCATCGACCCGCTTCCGAAACTACCGGTAACGGTTGCTTTCGCCCCATCTTTGATGATCGTCCGCATGACATTCCCTGTGCCGGCCTCTACCTGACCATTCAAGAGCAAATCCGCTCCTCCCACAAGAATGTCGACTCGGGTGGCGCCACCCCGCGTCAGGGCTCCGTCGATCTGCACAAGACGACCGTCTGAAGACCCAGCCAGATCGCCAACTTCGAAACGCTGCACGCCAGCTGTTGTTGCGCCGGTTCCCACAGCAATATCTCCGGTGAAAATGATTTTGTTGGTGGTTGACTCGGTGTCGATCTGGAAAGCTCCCTGAGATCCATCTCCAATCGTGATATTCGCGGCTATTGTCTGGTCGTTAGCAAGGGCCGCGTCGGTGTCGACTCCGCCAGATTTGGCAAAAGTTAGAGTATCAACTCCCGCTTCGCCGATGGTGTAGGACGAGGCAATCCCATTGAAAATGAGATGATTAACCGACTGGCTACTCCCAAGGCTTATTGGTGTTGGAGGACCACTTTGGGGGGAATTAAAAATCGCGTTGTCTGCCAAACCGGGGAACAAAGCATCAGCAGTCCAGTTGGCTGGAGTGGACCAAACGCCGTCGTTACCTCCACCGTCCCAAGTAAAATCGGCGGAGAAAAGATTTGAAGGGACTAAAGCCAGTGAGAGCAGTGCGGCAAAACCTGTCTTCAACGGGGGACGAAATAGGGTTTTAAGAGTCATGAGTGGGAGCGGTTACGCTAGAATGAATTGAAACGACTTTCTGTCGTTCGAAAACAATAATTCAAATACGCGAGGAGCTTGAATGCCTATCGCAAGGAATCCAAGAAAATCTTTTGCACAAAATACCCCGTTTGGGGGGTATGCGATTCAATGGCCCCATCAGCGACGTTGTTCTCTGGCGCGTAAAGGGTTGCGACCGCTCCTCCACTTGTCTCGAGACCGTTTGGCAGCTTGAAACAAAGAGGCATAAGCGGTGACTTTCATCCCGAGTCGAATGCCAATAGTCGACAAAAGAATCGGGGAGAAAACGGCCCGTCGTTCTGGCCCGGGCGACAGGCATTTCCCGTTCGCTCTGTGAGAATTTTCTGCGATATTTACTGGTGGCCCGTTGCTGAGCCATCAAAGCCTCTCAACTCTGAAACACTCTATGACGGCAATGACTCAAGAATCACATGCTGAAGTGCTGGCTCCGGCCGGTTGCTATGCCTCGTTGCAAGCCGCCATCGATGCGGGGGCGGATGCGGTTTATTTTGGATTGGCCCAGCTGAATATGAGGGCGCGTTCGCGACGTTCGTTTCACCTTGTCGATCTTCCCGACATTATGGAGCGTTGCGAGGCTGGGGGTATCCGCGGTTACCTGACCCTCAACACTCTCCTTTACGATCACGATATCAAGCTGTGCTACAAGCTTCTCGAAGCGGCCGCGAAAAACGGAGTGAATGCGGTGATTGCCTCTGACATGGCATGTATCATGAAGGCTCGTGAACTCGGGCTCGAGGTGCACCTGTCGACCCAGCTTTCGGTTTCCAACTACGAATCGTTCAAATTTTATGCCCAGTTCTGTGATCGAATCGTGTTGGCTCGCGAATTGAACCTATCGATGATTCGCAAATTGCGCGAGCAGGTGCTGGCTGATGATTTGCGAGGGCCCTCAGGGCGTGTGGTCGAGATTGAAGCTTTTGCTCACGGCGCGCTTTGCGTCGCAGTTTCAGGGCGTTGTGGGATGTCGCTTTTCACCGACAACGCTTCTGCTAATCGTGGTGCTTGCGTTCAAAACTGTCGAAAGGAGTATATCGTTAAAGATCCTGAGACCGGCAAGGAGCTCAAGGTCGACAATAACTTCGTGATGTCGCCAAACGACATATCCACGATTGAATTTCTTGATCAAGTGCTCCAGGCCGGAGTTCACACCCTAAAACTGGAAGGGCGTGGCCGGTCTCCTGAATACGTGAAACTTGTCACTCGCGCCTATTGTAGGGCGGTCGATGCCGTTCATAAGGGCACTTATTCCGAGGAATTTGTCTCGAAGTTGCTGAGCGATCTTGAAAGGGTCTACAACCGCGGACTTTCTGACGGCTATTACCTTGGGAGAGAACAGGGGTGGTCTGGTAGCCATGGATCCAAGTCAACTCACCAAAAGACCCTTAAGGGCCAGATTACCCATTATTACTCCAAACTTGGGGTGGCTGAAGTCCGAGCGACATCTGATGTCAAAGTCGGCGACGAATTTTTGATTATCGGCGAAACCACTGGGGTCGTCGAAGGAACCGTGGAAGAGCTTTACCTCGACGCTGGAAAGGTTGAGGAGGCTAAAGCTCAGGAGATCTTCTCTGTCAAAGTGAGCAATAAAGTCAGAAAGAATGACAAGTTCTTCACCATGGAGCCCGCCGCCGCGGTCGCAAACTGAACAGAATCTATCATCGAGAAATGTTTCTCAAAATCGCCCATAAAAAGCCTGAGTGTATCGGGTGCATGCTCTGTGCTGAGGTAGCGCCGGAGTATTGGGTAATGGATGAAGACGGAGAAGCTCAATTGATCAACGTCAGCCGTGAGGATAAGACCTTCCAGTATGGAGAAGGTCTGGAATCAGATCGGAAAATTCTCAAGGAAGCCGAAACTGGCTGCCCGGTGAATATTATTCGGGTTGAGTAGAATGGTCACTCAGGAACCCAAGGCGCAAATTTTTGCAGAATTGTCTGCGTCCACCCGTATTAATTTTCGCTAGCGATTGGAGCGGAAAAACAGTTGGCTGAAGATTGCTGATTCTAACATGAAAATTACAACGATCATTTCCTCTCTTCTTCTGGCGCTGACTTTTGGCAACGCGAACGAAATCGCTGAATCCCAGCAACAGTGGATTGAGGTCTATAAAAAGCAGGTCAACATTCCGGAGCCGGGGGCGATGTTAATCAATCAGGACGAGGAGCCTGATTTGAGCGACGGGTTCGTCGATCTCTACAATGGGAAAGATCTCAAAAACTGGGAGCCAAAAGGTGGTAATTGCACTTTCGAAGCCAAGGACGGCTACATCGAAGGGGTCTGTGTGCCAGAATCACCCAGCACCTATCTTTCAACGAAGAAGAACGACTACACCGATTTTGTATTCACCGCAGAGTTGAAATACATCGTTGACGGAAACACCGGGATCATGTTTCGAGCCGACGCTAAGCCCGGCAAAAAAGGAGAGACTGTGTTCGGCCCTCAAGCGGAAATGGAAGCCTTCTCCAAGGGGCGTTACTGGTCTGGAGGAATTTACGGACAGAGCGCTGGAGGTTGGATTTATCCGATGTGGCTGGATGCTCACGAGGGGCCACGGAATTCGATGAAGAAGAGTGACTGGAACCGAATCACGATCAAAGCCGATGGAAATAATATCAAGACCTGGCTTAACGGTAAACCGGCAGCCCACTGGACAACTGACGAATACAGTAAAGGATTCTTTAGTCTGCAAATTCACTCGGGCAAAGAAGGTCAGATCCAGTTCCGAAATATCAAGGTTAAAGAGCTGAAGTAGAGCCTGATAACCGCGGAAGAAATGAAAAGGCTGGGACTTCTAATTATCGGACTGGTTGTTTGTAACCTTTCACTGGCTGAGGAGCGCCCTAATGTGCTCTTCATCGCGATCGATGATTTAAATGACTGGATTGGGTGTCTCGGTGGCCATCCGCAGGCACTGACTCCAAACCTTGACGAAATTGCTTCGCGGGGGGTTCTTTTTACAAACGCCCATTGTGCAGCACCAGCTTGCAATCCCTCTCGCGCAGCGGTTTTCAGTGGAATGATGCCGCATCACTCGGGAGTCTGGGGCAATAAAAGTGCTTCGATCGGGAAGTTGATGCCGGACGCAACCCTTCTTCCTGTTGCTTTTAGGAAGGCTGGTTACCGGACTTGGGGAACTGGGAAAATGCTTCACAGCAGTAAATCGGGCCCATTCGAGGATTATTATTCGGTGGAGCAGCGTTGGAGTCCTCTGTCTTCAAAGATGGTGAAATATTCAAAGAAAAGTCTCCCAAGCAAAAGCACCGACAACCCCCGGCATGTGGTCGAGCACGGCGGAAAGACTTACGTGCTCCCCCTGAATCGGATGCCATCGGATCGCAAGCCTCATACGAATGATGGTGAATCACACGACTGGGGTTCATGGGATGTGCCAGATTCCGATTTTGGTGATACTCAGATCACCGATTGGGCCATTGATAAGATAAATGAGGAGGGAGATCAGCCTTTCTTTCTCGGGGTGGGTTATTATCGCCCTCACATCCCGCTCTGGGCACCGGCGAGATTCTTTGAACGCTTTCAAGGAAATCCGGGCAAATTACCTCCGTTTAAAAACGATGACCTCGATGATTTGGGTGAGGCAGGCAAGCGTTGGGCCGTGGAACCCATCACTGCAGGGAGTCATGAAACGACTGTGAGATTTGGTGAATGGCGGTCCGCTGTCGAAGCCTACCTTGCTTGCGTGACATACGTGGATCATGAAGTTGGTAGGCTTCTCGAGGCACTTGATGAGTCCGGACATTCTGATCACACCATTATTGTCTTGTGGTCAGATCATGGCTGGCACCTTGGTGAGAAGCAGCACTGGGGCAAATGGACGGGTTGGGAGCGATCCACCAGAATACCCCTGATGGTTGCGCCTGCGAAAATGATGGCAGACGATTTTGCGGAACCGGGGTCGAAGTGTGATGAGCCCGTGGGGTTGATCGATCTTTTTCCTACTTTGACTGATCTATGTGATGTTAGAGCTCCCGGCGGACTTGATGGAGAGTCTTTAGTGCCCTTATTGAAGAACCCATGGCAAGACTCGGGGAGGCTTCTCTTTACTCTTTTTGATCCCGGCAATATTTCAGTGCGTGATTCTCGCTGGCGTTACATTCGTTACGCAGATCAATCGGAAGAGCTCTATGATCTGAAGAATGATCCGAATGAATGGGATAATCTGAGTGAATCATCCGAATACTTTTCTGTCAGGGAGAAGATGAGGGCTAGCGTGGGCGACTTTACCGCTGAATGAAGTGCATTCTGTGGCGACTCTGATCACACAGCACTTCAAGTCTGCAAGCACGACACCGATCACCATCCGGGGGCTTTTTACAAAACCTTTATCGTCTGGGACTGTGAGGTCTCTCCATTAAAAGCGGTGACAATGATTTTGGTGCCCGGATCGACATCGGTCAGGCCTTTGATAGAAACACTGCCGTCGTTGAGGCTGCGAACCCCTCGGATAGGTCGGCCATCCGTGTGGACGAATCTAACGTCAGCATTCGCTAGTGTTTTAATTTCGGGCAGCAGGCACGCCACGGGGCGCCCGCTTTCCGATGCCTTCTCTGAGAGTGAGCCGCCACCGCGCGGTGATTCTGAGGGAGGGTCGATCATGTTTCGAATGCGCAATGCAATAGTCGGCTCGGCTTTGGCCGTATCGAATTCCATCTCAAGAAAATTCCAGTAGAAGGGCTCCTCGGGTGGCTGAGGAGTTAGTTTTGGATCGGCATGCTCCTTGTGATAGAGGGCGGTAACCTTGAGTGGACGCCCGTCGAAATCCTCCATCTCCGGGCCAAATCCGGGGATCACGCGACGACCTCCGCTTCTTCCAATGGGACCGAAGCTACACTCGATGATATTATGCTCCTGGTTTTTCATGATACATCCGTTGTGAACGTCGCCATAGACGGTCACGACACCGTCACGCTCAGCAAGAAGTTCGATCACCCGGTCGGCTCCGGCTTTGACCCAACCAGCGTAGTCCGCTGCGACACGATCTCGCTGATCAAAAGGGCTTTCCCGCTTTCTGTCGCCACCCCAGATAGTATGAAGGCCACTGAGACCAGTCATTGCAATGACACGTGCGGCATCGGTGCGAATCACCTGTTGCAACCAGGCGAATTGTTCCTCACCGAGAAGAGCTCGCGTTGGATCGGTGCGATCGTAGGCATTCTCGATGTCACCCCATCCCCATTTTTTCCAGATTTCCGTGTCCTGTGACGTTCTCCAAAGTCGCGAGTCAAGCACGAGGAAAGTAAAATCCCGGTCGGGCATTTTCCAGGCCCGCCATTTTTTTGGGTTTTTGTAGGGGTCGACCTCTTCGGCTCCGGTGGTAAGATGGTGCACGATCTGGAAATTGCGACGGATGTAGGATGGATCCTGACCAAGTCCTTCTCGATGGCGAATTAAGAGTTGCTCCGGTCCCTTGATATCGTCCATGCCGTAGTCGTGGTCGCCCGGGTTGATGACATTCCAGTGCCTCATCATCTGCCAGCGACTGGTGGGACCAAAGATCGAATTTGCGACGACTTTGTAGGCATCATCAGTGCTTGGTGGGTAGAGGACTAGTTCCATGTACCAGACATCGTCCTCCCAGACCATGACTTGGAAGTTGTAGTCCTCGAGGTGCTTGTAGGCCTCCACGGTTGGCTGGTCGCGAATCTGCCAGTCATCACTCCCGCCAAGAATCTGGAGACCGTTTTCAGTGCGTTGCTGGAGGCCGCTGGTGATGGCGTGACAACTAAGGCCGCAAAGCTTGTAGGGCGCTTTGAGCTGAGGGAGACGGCCGACGTAGGTGCCCAACGATGGGACATCACCGACCATGCCGGTGCCTGGTCCGCAAGCATCGGTGCCGATGCGTCCATCAGCGGTAACGTCTTTGCCGTCTTTCCAGATAGTGTAGTAAAGCGTGGCCTCGGCCGGATTTTTCGGAAGCGTGACGAGGATAGACGCCGTATTGCGGCGCCACGCATTATTAATGATATGAGCCGACCCAGATACGGCAACTTGCTCCCAACCGCCGGCAGGATTCTCGGAATCAGACACCCTTATCTCCGCCTTTTTTCCATCGGAAGCGAAGACACCTAAGAAGCGAACCTGCCAGTCTCCGTCGACTTGCGTGAGCGAATCACCGAGGGGATAGCACGCACAGCAATCCGTGATGCCGATGTTGAGTGGTTTGTTTTCCTTGGCATCGATGGAGACACCACTGATATCGAAATCGATTAGTCCGCGGCCGACGACGCCAAAGTAACCGTCGGTAAAACGTTGAGGGATACCTGTGCGCTTAAGGCTGAAACGCTCACCGTTGGATTCGAGTATTACCTCAAGCGCGGTGAAGCCGTTGCCTTCTTTGGAAACGTTAAGCTTAAGGGTAAAGATTTTGCCCGGTTTCAGGGCAGTCGCCTCCACCGATTTTGGTCCTTTGCGCGATTTGCCGGTCCAGTTACCGCTGCCCCTCCCCGAGGCAGGCTCTTTGATGACAGAAAGTGTGTTGTTGTCCTGCCAGCCGATTAGGGTCGTCTGGCGCTCTTTCCCATAGCTTTCGAAGAGGTTCTTTCCGCCGATAGCGATGCCGATAAAACCGTTGCCGGGTTGATACATTTTCCAGTTGGCGTTATCGCCTTCTGCGGCTGCGGGCCGATCGGCTTGATAGGTGCCTTGAATGGTAATGCTGTAATCACCGCTCAGCTTCCAGTCGCGGCGCCACAGGACTCCCTGTGGCAGGGATGGGTCGTACTCCGTTTCGAGGGCTTCACCGGTATTGGTTTCCGAGTGGAAAGGAAACCCGGTGCGTCGGGCCCGATCCCCGTAGTTTTTAAGACGTCGGCGCAGGGTGCCGTTCTCGATTTTCCAGTAGCCGGGATTCAGCGATTCCCATCCAATGCCGTGGTGAAGGGAGTCAGCCCGGGCGAAGTCATCAATAAGAGTGCCGGGTAAAGCGGCTGCTTTTGCGGTCTGGCGAAGGGCTGCGGCAGGTAGCGATGCCGCACCAGCGCCTGCTGCTGAGGTTTTGAGAAAGTTCCGACGTTGCATGGGGTGGGGGTAGTTCTCTTCAAATAACTTATGGAGCAGTTCAAATGAAAGACCGAATTTAGGGCGTTCTCGAAATCTTCAAAAATCTCGGAGTGTTTTGGCGACTTTGTTCTCCAGAGTATTCAACTCGAAAATCAGCGTTTCCGGCGGACAGCTTCAAACCGGTAAACAAAATCTCACTCTCATCTTCTCCGAGAGTCCCTGAAGCGGTTCTTTCACCCAGATGAACGGTCACTTCGCGCTCTCCAATGGGGTCGGCCCATTGCACATTTGCCGTGTAAGATCCCGCCTCTGCAACGGTGACTAGCCACTTTCCGTTGGAACCCCAACCTTGAGCCGTTCCCACTCGCCAGTCTTGAATAGAGAGATCAGAGACCATCTCGTATTCTGAACCAACGATGATGCGTGGTGGCGCATAATTATCAGGGCGGGTGGAAGAAACATCGTCATACCAGTTCCGGTAAACCGCTTTTAACTCGGCGAGTTTTTCAGGCATCTGTTCGGCCAGATTGTTCGCCTCGGCCAGATCGTCAGTGATGCGATAAAGCTCGAACGGCACT
>PBSY01000062.1 GCA_002726915.1 Verrucomicrobiales bacterium
AGTTGAGCCACCTTTTTGGATTAAGACGATCTTCTTCATCCAATTCTCCTCCCAGAGCTGCAGCGGCTTTCCACGTTAACGAGGGTTCGTCCGGGGTGCCTGTGATGAGTTCCCGGACCGTGAAATTCTTGCCGGTGACTAGGGCAACGAGCCCAAAGTCATCGGCGGCACCTATCAATTGATCGTTTGGAGGAATCAGTCTCTCGACAATGGCTCCCGCTTGTTCGTAGCTTTCACGGCCGCAGGCAAGAAATATGTGGCGTCGTGGGGCCCCCTTGATAGGATCCCAGTTTTCGTCCACCCCCCGGAACCGCAACATTGCCGCCGCGAAGGCCTCGTCTACCTCCGGGTCCTTTGACGGCAGATCAAATATTAGATCGTAAACCACTGCGCGGGCTCCGGCTTCTCCCAGTTTATCAAGAAGCGCCGCCTGGTTGCTGCGGTCCAGTGAGGAGCCGTCAAGCTCGTCAAGATAGACGATTCTTACCTCATCTGCTGTTTTGTCAGGATATGCTAGAAACGGGAGATCATAGCTCAGGTAGGTAAGTGCCCCCCCCATGCGACTGAGCGCTAGATACCCTGCTGCTACGGTTAATACGATCCCGGCAAGTGCGGCAGACAGACGAACATTCCGCTCGACCCGGCTCGTCTTTCTTTCGGCATTGGATTGGCTAGACATCTTTAATCTAAAAATTGATTCGGCAATTGATCACCGCAGTCCTTTCCCGGGCGATGTTTCCGTAGGGACTTAGGGGACTGAACCGGTAATCTTTATCTCCGATATTGAGCACACCAGCACTGATCTCACACTGGTTGCGGTTGAAGCGGTAACCGATTAGAGCGTTGATCTGCAAGGTGTCATCACCTGCACGGCTTACCTTGCCCGGAGTGAGCCCCCGCGGATCGTCGTCCAGATCCTGCTTATACCAGTTCGCTTCAACCGTTGCGAACAGTCCGGTTGGTGAATTCCAGTGAGCATTTAAGCTAATCTCGTGCAGGGTCGCGGCATCCTTGAGATCTGCGAAAGGTTCCCCCGAAGCTACCAGTTCCGGGAACACAGTCCGCAGGTCCGAGCGGGTGGCCCGGTAGCCAGCTCCAACCGCTAGCTCATTTCCAATCAGTTTATTGAGCGTAAAATTGAGAGAGACCTCGCGGTAGTCGAGTGTCTGCGACGCACTATCGGGAAAGAAGGCCGGGGTGATGGGGAAAACCCCGGAATCATAGCCGGTAAAGGCGCCGATCGTCCGATCCACGTCCTGCTCGATTACCCTTACACTCGCACCCCACCATGTCCGTTTCGGAAAACTTCCCTCAACGCTAAGACCCATGATCTGATAGAGTGGGTTCTCGACTGAACCAGCCAAAGATTCCGAAATGACCGTTCGGTATGCCTGGTTGAATCCAGCAAGTTGAACTGGTTCCAAGCGGACACTTTCATCGAAAGTCACGCCCCCCATCCCCTCAGTGTAAACTCCCCGCATCCTGAACTGGCGCGATGGAGAATACCTAAACCCAAATTTTCCGGAAAGGCGGTCTTTCTCCCGTTGAAGGTCATTTATAGGTGGATTCCGGAAATTGTCCGGGTGCTCGATCTTGTCCCACGAAACCCCGCCAATGAGCGTCAGATCCTTGGTCGCATTCCAGTAGTCATATCCGTAAATGGTCATTCGTTGGAAATCGGCCTCGGTTCTCTGGAGGGCGGCCGGAGTTGAAAAGCCTCCGGAGAAATTCGGGCGGACCAGCGAGAGAATACTCTGCGTCTCAAACTTGCCTGTCTGCAGGCGCCCGCCCGCGACAATCAGGTTTTGGTCGGACTTTAGGATTTGCTGGATCTCCGCAGTGTAGATTTCAAATGACCGATTCGTATCGAAGGCAAAAGGCGCCGAGCTTACCCCGACCACATCTCCCTGCCCCAGGTAGGGCCCGATTCCCTGGCTAAGATTGTCGGAATACACCAGCGACTGCCAGTCGGTCCCGAGCGATACCGCAGCCGGATCCGCATTTCTTAAGGCCGGATCGGTGAATTGATCGAATCCAAAACTGTTCGGTTGGATAAAGCCCGGTCGAAGCCCTGCGCTGTCCCTCTCGATCAACAACTGCTGTGCCGACGGGTCGGTTAGGCGCTGGTCCGCACTCAATCGTCCGGCTAGAAAAAGGGTGTGGGAACCAGGTGCCCACCGATGGTTCCAGCCGCCAAGTAACAGACCAGGTTCCTGAGATTCTTCAAAGTCTAGACCAGGAGCTAATGGCAGATTGTCATAGGTCTCGAAATTGTCCCCGCTCTGTTGGTCCGCCCATTTTCCGAGAAAATAGAAAACGTCGTCAGGGGTCGGCTGCCACTTTAACTGACCGTAAAGCTCCTGGAGATTCGCCTCCGAGTTCAGTCGGTCCCCGGGATCGTCACGGTAGTAGGCATCAATACCAAAGCTCACATTCCCCGATGTCCCGAACACCGATGCATTGGAGCGAAGCTCCTCAGTGCTCCGCCATTCGCTGGAAAAACTTGCGCCGATCCCATCCTCTTCCATCAATTTTGAGTATTCCTGCTGGGAAACGAACTGGGACAATTGCCCTCCACCTACGGGCGAAAGAAGATTGGAAAGCAGGAGTTCATTGAACCAGGGCGTTTCGTATCGGAGCTCGATCCGCTTCCGATCCCGCAAGGCGTTGAACGAGTTGGCCAAAAACAGGTGGGCGGAGGGATTTGTATAATCGTTCTCCACAGCGTGGGTCGCCTCACGCACTGCCACATTCCGCATTCCCGCATTCTGATAGATCTTCGCAAGATTAGCACTTCGCACGGCCTTGTCTTGGTCCAGTAATTGCTTCGAGCGGAACACCCGGCGATTGTCATTCAGTTCGATCGACTTCTCGAGATCCGTAATCGCTTGGTTAGTCCGGTTCCGCTGTTGTAGTTCGAGGGCGGAATAGAGAAACGGGGTCGGGTCGTTGGGATCCAATTTTCTGGCCAGATCCAAATCCTTGCGTGCATCGACCGGTTTGTTCTCCATGCTGAAAGCTTTACCCAGATAGCTGTGAAATCCTGAGACCGTCGGCTCGACCGTTGCCGCCGTCTGAAGATCTCCACGCCCGCCTTCGAGGTCACCCCGTTTGATCTTGGTCAGTCCTAGGCCCAACCACCCATTCCCCAGTGCACCGTCCAGACGGACGGCCTCCTCAAAAGACTGCCGTGCTTCCTCAATCAAGTTGTCCGCACTTAGAACGAACCCTTTCAAAGCATGGGCCTGTGCATTTTTCGGCGTGAGGCGCAAGGCACTTTCAAGTGCAGCCGTGGCCTCTTTGGTCCGGGAAAAGGAAAACTCCAGTTCCGCCAGACGCGTCCATGCGTAGCCGTTTTTGGGAGTTATCTGTGTGGCCAGGCGCGCCGCCTCCCGCGCGCCATTGAGATCTGAGCGCGATTGCAGATAATAGCTCTCAGCCATTGCCTCCCCGGAAGTTGTAAGTGACTGTGGATCCCACACCTTTTTTTCGTTGAACTTCACCGCCGCGATCATCCTTTCGAGGGCTCTCCGGCCAGGATTTTCAGCAGCCACTTCGCTGAGTCCGGCACGAGCTTCATCTACGCGACCAACCCCCAACAATACCCCAGCTCTGTAAAGTTTTCCTCCGATACTATCTGCGGCACTTTCGGGATATTTCTCGAGCGCTCCAAGTAGATCCCCAGTAACATAGGCCCGCAATGAATCCCTTGTCGTGAGGCGGTCGTCTTGGTTCATTTCAAGCTCGGAAGGATCAAGAATCGCCGGATAATGAAGCGCCCACTGGAGTAGGTTGGATGCTATGATCGCAGCGGTTTTTTTTGGAGCTTGCCCCGGCAACGCTTCGCCCGCTTCCCCGGCGTCCAAGACCAGATCTCCTTGCGGATTTTTCAATATTACTTGGCCTTCTAGCACCTGAAATTTCGATAACCCGTTTTCCGAAACCTGAACATAAAGTTGCGTTCCCCGCATTGCGCCGTTAGCGGCCGGAGTCGAAATATCGATCTCGCCATCTTTCTCCCGGCTAAAAATAAACGCCGCGCCGCCTTTCAGGTCTAGCTTCGACTTATCGTCTTCAAAAAGCCCACGGGTCAACTGAACCGTCGTGAACTGCTTCAATCGCATTGTGTAAAGGTCGGTAAGTTTGAGCGTCGCACGGCTTCGCTGTCTCGTCCTAATCCTGTCACCGACTGCCAGCGACTGGCCTGTCCCCGCGGGCTTCCACCCTCCCCCCGTCGAAGACTGTACGATATTTTCAACGGCAAGCACTCTCGCATCTTGCGCAGTTGCAATCCCCAAAGAGATCTCGCAAATCAATAATGAGGCAAATAAACGCCCCATCAGAGTTGGACGGAAACAGAGCAAATGGAAAATCCTTTGCATACTCTACGACTTGGTATCGATTTCAGCTATTTCCAACAAGGGAAAACTTTAGTCATTGCCTCTACTTGAAATTCTTCAAACTCGTTACGCTGACCATCCTCTATCTGTTAGCTTATTTCGGGTTAGACGATTGAGTGGTTAATAAAGATTATATACCCCTCATGATCTATTTTGTGATTTCAATTCTATCGGACTTTTGAATACTCAGTTGAAAAGTTGTGGTCATCAAAAAACATGGATTAAATGGATCGATGGGTGAGACGTATATTCAGAAAGGTTTAAGATGAGATTTAGAGAAAAAAATCTTCTGCTCGTTCTGATTCTCTGCTTTGGGAATCCGCTTTATGGGCAGGAACCTACAAATAACAACTTTGCTAATGCACAGGTGATTACCGAGGTCTCAGGGAATGTATCGGGAAGCAATGTAAATGCCACTCTCGAAGACGGTGAACCGACAAAAACCGACGGATTTGAAGCAGGCGGGTCCGTATGGTTTTCATGGGAAGCTCCCGAAACCGGAGTTTTCAGGTTTGAATTGACAGCTGGCTTTGATTCCCAACTGGGAATTTTTAGTGGAGAGGATTTGGCGGGCCTGACTCTCCAGAGTGAGAGCGATACCGATCCTCCTGGTGGCGATTTTGTGATGGTGTGGGTCAACGAAGGAGCAAACTACCGGGTGCGGGTCACGGGTTTTCAAGCTGAGAGCGGCCCGTTTGTGCTGGATTGGTCCAAGGTTCCTCCGCCTGCAAACGACAACCTTGCCAATGCCCAGGTGATTGTCGGAACGGAGGTGGAGGGAGAACTATCCGGAAGCAATTTTGGCGCTACTATGGAACCCGGTGAACCGGTAACCACCGCTGGATTTGAGGCAGGAGGATCGGTATGGTTTTTATGGAGAGCTCCTGCAACCGGGACTTTTAGCATTCGATTGACGGCTGATTGGGATGCTCAACTCGCTATTTTCACTGGCGAAGAAGCGGGAGCTCTGACTGTGCTTGACGAGAGTGATCCGCTGGACGGTGAAGGAGATGCCGTAGTGATATTGGCAGCCGAAGAAGGAGCAAGCTACCGGGTGCGGGTGAGTGGTTATTCGATCGATCGAGGCCCGTTTTTGCTGGAACTGTCCATTCACCCTGTATTCCAGAAGATGTATACCTTTGAAGCTTCAGCGGGCAGTTTGCCCTTGGGCTGTTTGGTGCAGGGTGTCGACGGCGATTTCTACGGCGCGACTTCTATCGGCGGTGCAACTGACAACGGCACGCTCTTCAAGATGACGCCTGACAGGGTGATCACGACGCTGGTTGAATTCTCGGGCAAGACGGGTCCCAATAAAGGAGGGGCCCAAGGAAGAGTTACCTTAGTACAGTTCCGTGATGGAGAATTCTATGGAACGACTGAAAGATTTGGCGATATTCCAGCTACGATCTTCAAGGTTACAACTGATGGAGTGTTTACTACCTTAGTCGAGTTTGCTGAGGGCGAGAACCCACTAGCCACTTTGGTTCAGGGTAGCGACGGAGACTTTTACGGAGCGACCAGTGGCCGCGACGAGTTTGATGGCACGATCCTCAACCACGGCACAATCTTCAGGATGACTCCTGCGGGCGTGTTGACGATTCTGCTAGAGTTTACGGGCACCGAGGGTCCCAATCTGGGTAGCTCACCCGAAGCTGCTTTGGTGCAGGGTAGTGACGGGGACTTTTACGGAACGACTCCTTATGGCGGTGCAGACAACCAAGGTACAATCTTCAGGATGACGCCTGAAGGAGTCTTAACGACCCTCTTTGAGTTCGGCAGAAACGACAACGGTAGCCAACCTTATGCCGCTTTGGTGCAGGGCAAGGACGGTGACTTTTATGGAACAACTTATCTCGGTGGAATCGGCTATGGGACGGCTTTCAAGATCACATCTGTGGGGGAGTTGACGACGCTTGTGCAGTTTACTGGAGTCGGGGGCCTTAATATTGGCAGCGCTGGAAACGCCGCCTTGGTGCTGGGCAGTGACGGGAACTTTTACGGAACAACTCCCGTCGGGGGCGCAGACGACGACGGCACGGTTTTTATGATGACGCCGGAAGGAGTTTTAACGACTCTGGTCGAGTTTAGTGGAACCGGGGATGCTGATGTAGGGGCTTCTCCCCAGGGCGCCTTGGTCCTGAGCAGTAGTGGGGATTTCTATGGAACGACTATTAGAGGGGGTTTTGATGGTAACGATGTGGGAACTCTCTTTAAAGTGACACCTGAGGGAATGTTGACCACTCTGGTTGACTTTGCCGCCAGGGGAGGTGGCGGTGTGGGTGGCAGTCCTGCAGCCGCGTTAGTCCTCGGTAATGATGGAAACTTCTATGGAACAACTGAATTCGATGGCGCGACTGACTCCGGCACGGTCTTTAAAATTACGCCTGCGGGCGTAGCCACTAGGCTGATTGAGTTTACTGGATTAGTAGGTCCCAATCTGGGACGTTCCCCTCAGGCAGCTCTAGTTCAGGGCAGCGACGGAAACTTCTACGGAACAACTGAATTCGGCGGTGCGGATGATGGTGGCACAGTTTTCAAGATCACACCGGAGGGAGTGTTAACGACGCTGGTTGAGTTCGGTAATAGCGAGAATGAAGATTATGGTTACTCTCCCACAGCCGCTTTGGTGCAGGGCAGCGACGGGAACTTCTACGGAACAACTGCTGAAGGCGGTGCGACCAACCACGGCACAGTTTTTAGTATGACGCCTGCGGGCGTGTTAACGACGCTCGTTCAGTTTACTGGTATCGAGGGCGACAATCTTGGAGGCGCTGGCACCGCCGCCATGGTGCAGGGTAGTGACGGGAACTTTTACGGAACGACTTCTTCAGGGGGCATAGACGACGTCGGCACGGTTTTCAAGATGACGCCCGGGGGAGTTTTAACGACCCTCTTTGATTTTGGTGAAAGCCAGGCTGACGAAACTGGCAGGGATCCCCAGGCCGCTTTGATTCAGGGCGGCGACGGCGACTTCTATGGAACGACAGCCTCTGGCGGCGCTGATGACAAAGGGACGATCTTCAAGATCTCACCCGAGGGAGTGTTAACGATCCTCTTTGATTTTGGTGCATGGGAGACCGACGATAATGGCTGGGAGCCAATAGTCCCCTTGGTGGAGGGCAGTGACGGAAATTTCTATGGAACGACAGCCTCCGGCGGCGTAGACAACAAGGGGACGGTCTTCACGATGACTCCTGAGGGGGTCGTGACCACGTTTCATGAATTTAGAAATGATGGATCCCCGGAAGCCCCCCTTGTGGTGGGCCCCGATGGAGATCTTTACGGTACTCAAACGGCTTTTGGTACGAGTGGTGCAATATTTCGCCTAGTGTATCGCGGAGTTCCCACAGCCTATCTTTTAGCACCACCGGAGCCCTTGAAGGGTCTGACCAGCGCAAGCGCAGTCCTGAGATCCATTGTCAACCCACGTGGAGCAGTTGTTGAGGAGGTCCGGATCGAATACGGCACCGATGGTGTCGCTTTTTCGAACACGGTTGCCATTCCGCTGACCCTTGCCGGTTATCAAGGGATAGAGGTCGGCAGGACCGTGAGCGGCCTCACCGTGGGCACCACTTACTACTACCGTTTCCGCATAATAACAACCAGTGCTGTTGAAACGGTTAGTCCCGTGCAGAGCTTTTCGACCCTTGCCGAACCAACTGTCGCGATTGTCCCGGCTAGCGAGATTACCCCGGGGACTGCGCGTCTCAATGGCCTTGTGAATGCCCGTAACTTCGATGCCGACGTGATCTTTCAGTATGGCCTTGACGGAAATAGCTTCTCGAGCTTTGTCATGGCAGAGCCAGAAATGGTAACGGGAAACGTGGAGACGAAGGTTAGTGCGCAAATTGCGGGTCTGGATGCGGGGCAAACATATTATTACCGCCTCGTGGCCTTTAGCATTGGCGGGACAGCAGTGAGTGGACAGGGGAGTTTTCGGACCTTGACCGAACCGGTCTCGGTGCTGGGAGGTGCAAGCGCACTCTCGACGACCCGGGCACAAGTTGTTGGGAGCGTGGATGCTAGGGGGGCGGATGCTGCCGTTGATTTCGAGTATTGGCCTGAAGATAAAACATCAGCTAACGCTATAAAGGTGCCAGCGACGCCTGCTGTGGTGTCGGGGGAGGGCTCAATCGAAGTTCAGGCCACTCTGACTGGATTGGCCCAAGGCACGACGTATCGTTACCGGATCCGAGCGGTTGGTTCGGGGGGCACGGGGCTGAGCGAGACAGGAACGTTTTCACTGAGCCTGCTATCCGGTCTGGATCAAACCTTCCCCGATCCGCCGACTTCGGCGACGGGTGAAGTTACGGTAAACATTGATCCACCTGAAACGGGAGGGTGGCGCTTTGCCGGAGAGCGACAGTGGCGCCTGTCCGGAGAAATCGTTGCTAATCTGGCCAGTGGAGACCGTCTACTTGAGTTTCGGCCGGCCCCGGGGTTTATCTCACCTCCGACCGAAACCGTCAGCCTTACCAGCAGTAACTCGAAGCAAGTGCTGGAAGCTACTTATTTTCGAACACCTGCTAGCGGCACAGGCACTCTGACGGTGTCTCTTAAGCCCGATAATCTGGCGGGGGCACAGTGGCGCTTCTCAGGGGAAACGGTTTGGCGGGACGGCCAGCTAGAGATCAGCGGACTGACGCCGGGCACTTACTTGGTGGAAAGCAAGCCGGTGGCAGATCGGGTCACCCCACCAACAACCTCGGTGAGAGTCGAAGATGGCGTTCCAGGCGCGCTAACCATGACTTATGTTTATGCCAATAATCCAACCGGCAAGGGGGCGGGGGCGGTCTCCTTTGCGGACGTCTCTAATAATGAGGACTTGCCGCTTGCCTATCTCGGCCAGATCCGGAGCCCGGTGGGATCCAGTACGGGCTTTGTGGTCAAACGTCGGGTTGTCGCCACGGCTGGCCACGTGGTTTTCGATGATGGATCATTGAGTTTTATTTCAGATCTAAAATGGCTTTTCCAACGCCACTCCTCTGAACATGAACCGATGCCACAAACTCCCCGGGGTTTTTATCTGGCTGCAGGTTATGCGGATGCCCGGCAGGAACAAGGAGTTCAACCGGGAGAAGGGACGCCGGAGTCCCAGGATCTGGACTACGCCGTTCTCTATTTTCAGGAAGAGGCCGGTCGTGGGGGGGTTGGTGGATTTCTAGCGAGTGAGGCCAAGGACGAGAACGAGTTCCTAAGTTCCTCGGTTGAGAAGATGCTAGCTGGCTACCCGGTTGACGGCATCCCGGAGGGTGACCTTGGCAAAGTTCACGCCACCCCGGTTTTTACCGATGCCTTGATCCCGGCCTTCGGTGAGACTTGGACTACTCCGGCGGTTTATGGAGTAGGGGGAATCTCTGGTGGGCCCTTGTTCGCGCGTCATTCCAACGGGGCCTTTTATCCCGCCGCGATCTATCTCGGCGGTTCAGGTCAGGCCGTTGTCAGGGCGATCGACAGCGACGTCGTGGACCTTTTCCTCCGGGCAGAGGCCAGCGGCAATGGTGGTGAAAACAACACCGGGGGTGGTATCACCCATACAAGCGTTGCAGGAAACATCAGCGCCACCGACCCTGGAGCGCTCCGGGTAGTGATTGAGCCTGCGAGTGCAACTGCAATGGGAGCAGGGTGGCAACTGGTTCCAGAATCTACTTGGCGACAGGGGGGCTCACTGAAAAGCGGGCTGTCTGCCGGTAAATACAACCTCGTTTTCAACCCGGTTGATGGATTCCAAGCCCCTGAAAAGCAGGTAGTGGAGGTGACCGGGGGCCAATTCACCACCGTCACATTTACTTACGAAGAGGACCAGCTGACCAGCTCACTGGAAACGTGGCGCCAAGACAATTTCGGAACTATCTTGGACAGCGGTGTCGCAGCCGACGTTGCCGATCCAGATAAGGACGGAGTGACCAATATCAACGAATACACCGCGGGAACTGATCCGAACAATTCGATCGACTTCCTAAAATTCACCACAGCCATAAAGACCGGAACCACGTTTTCCGCAGAATGCGCCGGTAAATCAGGTCGGATTTACGTCCTCCAACGTAACACCGAGCTGGACGGAGAATGGACCTCCGTCAGCTCCCAGGGTCCCCTAGCCGCCGAAGGAACTGTCTTACTCACCGACGACTCCGCTCCAGCCGATACATCTTTCTACCGGATCGAGGTTTCCATGCCCTAGGATGGAGGTGTCCAATTCAGAGAAACAAAGCGTCTTCATTTCTCATGCACATCGAAAAGATTTTTAAAATATTAGTAATAAGTATATTTGTGTTATCCAGCACAGGTTTTGCCGAAAAACCGAATATTATTTTAATCATTGCGGATGACATGAACTGGGATGATTGCGGGGTCTATGGGCATCCTTCGATTAAGACGCCCAATATTGATGCGCTGGCGAAGTCAGGAATAACTTTCCAACACGCCTATCTTACTGCGAATTCCTGTAGCCCAAGCCGAGCGAGCATTATCACAGGTCGCTATCCCCATAATACTGGGGCCGAGCAACTGCATTGGCCGTTACCAAAAGAGTCGGTGACATTTGTGGAGCGGCTAAAGGCTGCAGGTTATTACACAGCAGCGGCAGGGAAGTGGCACCTTGGCGAGTCCGTTAAGAATCGCTTTGATGATGTTTTTGAAGCTTCAACTGCCGGGTTCATTCTCCCCACCGGGACCGATGCCAAACCGGGCAAGATGGTGGCAAAGTCGCCAAGTGGATGCGAGGCTTGGGTGTCGACCATAGAAAACCGCCCCAAGGACAAACCATTCTTTCTCTGGCTGGCGGCTCTGGATCCGCATCGGGCCTACGAAGACGGAGCTCTGAAGATTCCTCACAAGAAGTCTGATATTCAGATTCCGCCTTACATGCCGGACACTCCAGAGGTCAGAGAAGATTTCCGCCTCTACTATGATGAGATCGGGCGCCTCGATCAATACGTGGGAAAAGTGGTTACCGAACTGGAAAAGCAGGGGGTGAGCGAGAATACCATGATTGTTTTTATCAGTGATAATGGGCGTCCTTTTCCGGGAGATAAGACGACCCTCTATGATGGTGGTATTCGGACTCCGTGGATCGTAAAGTGGCCTGCTCAAATCAAGCCGGGACAGAAAACGAAAAGCCTCGTGTCATCGGTCGATATCGCTCCCTCATTTCTTGCAATCACGGGCTTAAAGTCGCCGGACTCATTCGAAGG
>PBSY01000063.1 GCA_002726915.1 Verrucomicrobiales bacterium
AACTGGCATGCCCCTGAATGTGGCAGTGGATTCTAAACGCATGGTGTAGGTGCGCCCGTCGCCACGAACTTTGAGAAGAATCCCAAGATCATTGCTTAAGTTGCGGTCAATTGCCGCGCTGCGAATGGAGGAAAATCCTCCGTTGTTTTTAAGTGAAAGTGTTCCCGAGAAGGTGAGAATGCCTGACTCAGACAAAGCGAGATTCCCTTTGGACAGTCCTCCCATGACCCCATCGTCGACGATTTGCCATTCAACCGCGTTGGCATCGTCGCTTTGAAATTCAGCCAAGGTTTGACCACGCCAAGCCCAAGGTTCGTCGTTGGCGATCGAGATTGACTGAAACATGGAGAAGCAGGCCAAGAGTATTGTGGCCTCAAGCGGGCAGTTGGAGCATTTCATCTATATCGTTACGGACCGTCTTTTTGAATGGGACAGGGTGTGAATGCGGACCGTAGAAGGCTCGGTTTTTTGAAACCGATTCGGTTTACGGGGCGTAGCGGCGCAACCCGCGAATGTGTTTCGTGACAATGCCGTTAAATAGTCCATCATGGCTTCAGTTTTCCCATGAACCGAAGCTCCCTCTTTCATCTTCTGGCCGCGACTATCGCTCTTACCCAAATCGCAACGCCTTTCTACGCTGAAGATCGTCGTCGTCCCAATATCGTTATGCTGGTCGGTGATGACATCGACCGCGATACGCTCGGCCCTTGGGGCGGCGAGGCAATAACACCTCATCTCGACCAACTCGCGGCCGAGGGTGTGAAGTTCAATCGTTGCTACGCTAACGTTGCCATGTGCGCTCCCTTCCGCCAAGAGCTCTACAGCGGCCGGAGCCCCTGGCGGACAGGAGCGATGCCCAACCACTCACAGTCCTCGCCTGACACGAAGAGCCTGCCTCACTCCCTCCAGCCACTCGGCTATCGAGTTGCTCTGCTTGGGAAAAGCCACGTGGGACCGCAACAGGCCTATCCCTTTGAAAGGCTCGGTGATATTCCAAAGAAGGAAGACGCCAATCCAATCGCTCTTGAGCGGGCTGGAAAGTATATCGTCGAAGCGAAAGGAGCTGGCGAACCTTTCTGCCTTGTTATCGGTGCGCACGATGGGCATGCACCGTTCCACACCCATGGTGATCCGAGTATTTACGATGCGGCCAAGCTGACCTTGCCGAAGGACGCGCTCGATACGCCCGAGTATCGCCGCGAATTATTGGGCAACTTTGTCGAAGTAACCCATCTTGATAAGCTACTCGGCGGTCTGCGTGAACTGATCGCCGAACTTGAGCTGACCGAGGACACTATCGTTATTTTCTGTTCCGAACAGGGGAACCAGTTCCCTTTCTCCAAGTGGACCTGCTTCGATGGAGGTCTTGCTTCCGGTATCGTCGCGGCCTGGCCCGGGGTCATTCCGGCCGGTATCGAAAGTGATCCTATCCTTTGGATCTCCGACATCACCCCGAGTCTTATTGAAGCGGCCGGAGGCGAGATTGACCCTGCTGACTATGACGGCAAAAGCCAATGGGCCAATTTTACCGGCGCCAACGTGAAGGTGCACGACTATGCTTACGGAACGTTTTCAAACTGTAACATCATCGACAACCGCGAGCGTGTCTTTCCAATTCGTTCGATCCGCGACGAGCGCTACACCTTGATTTGGTCTCCCAAGGCTGGGATCGAGGTCACTTCTAACACGACCCTGACCATGGCTTTGATGATGCTAGATGGCGAGCAAGTCAAAGGCGGTCTTAACCCGGCCGCCTCTTGGGTTGCGAAGATGCAAAAGGAAGGCCAGCCCCTTCAGGAGCAACTCGTCGAGCGGCTGCATCATCGACCTGAGTGGGCGCTTTACGATCGACAGTCCGATCCGAAGGAGTTGACCAACCTCGTTGGTAATCCCGAATATTCCGAAGTGCAGAAGCGTCTCCAGAGCGGGCTCCGAGACTGGCTTGAGGAGTGGGGTGATAGTGATCCGGTCGTAACCGAGACCGGTTTCGTGAAACCGAATAGCAAGGCCAAGGCTAAGACAAAAGCCGGGGGCAAAAAGAAGTGAGTCGTGTATGGCGCCTCTTTATCTCGGTATTGATGTTCAGCTCCTGCGCCCGCCGGCGTGGATGGTGCTGGATGAGTCGTTGACCCAAATTGATTCGGGATGGATGGGAGTAGTAGGCGACTCGTTTGAGACGATTTGCGGCGAGGCCGTGGCCGTGGTCGAGCGATATCTTCGGAGAGGATGTGACGTTCACATCGGGATTGACAGTCCGCGTGGCCCGCTGCCCGCGCCGCGGGAATGGTACTGGGACGGGAAGAACGAAGGTTGGCGTCAACGACGTCCTGCCGAGAAGGGTCGAGGACGTCACTGTGAGGTCATTGTCAGGTCTCTGGGGTTGGCCAATCCCCAGTGGACACCATCCTTGGAGGACAGCCCTAACTGGATGCGTCTGGGGTATGCGCTCTTCAGCGCACTGGAACGAGAAGCCAGTGGTCCGGAGGCTGTGCACGAAGTCTTTCCTTCCGCTTCCTATGCAATGTGGAAGGCTGATCCAGATGCGCCAAAAATGAGTATCGACGTCTCGCAGTTTCAGCCTGGTCCCAAGGATATGATCGATGCGGCGGTTGCTGCGATGACGGTGTGTGAGTATCAGCAGGGGCGCGGCGCGGCCGTTGGCGATGACGGTTTCGGAGCCATCGTGCTGCCAAAACCAATCACCGAGGCACCTGCCAACTTGCTCCACTGGCCGGGTTAGATGGGGTTTAGCTTTGTGGGGAAAGCCAGTACGAGATCGACGTTCGCACCTCGTGTAACATGAAGTTGTTCCAGTAATAGCTGGCCGGACTTGGCTCGGATCTATCAATTCATTGACTCGCGCGGATCCGACTGCGCTATCGCATCGAATAGCTGAGTGTCTTGAGTCGCGTTGTCGTGCTGTGAATTCATGTGAAAAGATCAAGTGGCAGCTGTTGAATTTTCTTTTCTCGCAACTTCAATCCTCACATTTCCGCTCGATCCTCCGCCGTCAGCTCTCTGACTCGAAGATAGCTCCCATCAAAGTAAGCCCGCGCGCCATGGAAAAACTGCGTGTTTTCTCCGATCACACGCAGCCGTCCGTCACCTTCAAGCAGAAACGTCAACCAGGTCTCTGGGGTATCGTTATCCACTCGGGTGGTGAAGCGAGCCGTGGTTTGATTGGTGGTGACAGTGCCGTTGATGTTACCGAGATGATAGGTGGGGCCGCGGACGACAGTGCAGGTGAAAGCGAGGGTGCCGTCAGGATTATCGGCGATACGGAGAATACCGCCGTAACCATCGATCCAAGTGCCTTCCCAAGTCTTGGCGAAGGTGTCGACTTTCATCCAGGCGTTGAGGATCTCGATCCGGGTATCGGTGAGGTAGGCCATCGCTTTCCAGTATTCCGGGTTGGCCGTTTCTTTTCCGGAGGTGGCCGCGCCATCGAACTGGGCCGCGCCCGCAGCCCGATGGTCGCGGTAGGCGATCCAATCACGCTGTCCTTTCTGTATCTTGGCAAAGCGATACCCGGGGACGATCTCCTTGGCTTCCTCGTAGACCGATTTTAATTTCGCATCAGCCTTGGCAAAAGCTTGCTTGGCCTCGGCGAGGGAGAGATCTTGGCCGCAAATTAGGTTTGGCCCAAGGGAGAGGAGAATCAGGAGCAGGGAGACGAATCGGCGAGACATGGAGAAAGAATGGTGGGTGGGGCGTGAAGTGCCAAGGGGTTTTCTCATGCGCCACAGAATTAGGCGACAATCTATTCCCGCCGATGCCATCGGAACACATATCCCAGGTGCGCAATCAGAAGCACCAAGGTTAGGCCCACAGTGACCATGTGTAGCGAATTCCAGAGCCCCATATTGTCACTGTCCTTTGCGCCATTAATTACAGGCACGAGAAAGTAGCAGACAGCCATGCCCAGCACGGTCGCCCCATTCACGATCAGCCCCGACAACTGCTTACGCGAACTAACCACGCCTACGATTCCGAGGATCCCAATAATGGCAAAGAAGATCGGCCAGAGAAACCGCAACATAAGTGCGGCCGGTTCCGGCTCGAGAGCAACATTGATCGCTGGAGCAACAACCGCGGATTGAAAGAGAATAAGTGTGGCAACAGCCACTGAAGCGAAGCGAGGAAAAGTAGCCATGAAACGTACCTTTATACATACGTCACGTTTTGAGGGGCAGTTGGCCCGATCACGGTTTTGCCTTTCGGTGCAGGTTTTAATGAAGGCGCCACACCACCTTGGCTCACTGGTAAATCAATAAACTAAAACTCGTATCGCAGGGAGCCTCTGGCGACGGTGTCTTCAACACTGTTTTCTGTGTTCTGGTAATTCACACCGAAGTTCAGAGATAAGCCTCGAGCGAGGTCCCACCGCGATCCGAACGCCGCGCTGTACCGTTTTTGATCAGCGAGCTTTGCGAGTCCAGCCTCAGCTGAAACGGTCAGGGGTCCCGTTTTGTAGCTCAGTCCCAGTGAGCTGAAGAGGTGCTCAATTTCCTCGGAATAGACGCTGCCGACGCTTTCAAAACCAAGTTGGGTGTCAATCGTTAGGCTGGCGTAGGTGTAGGCTAAAACAGCGGCCCCGCCGATGGTGTCCCGGCTTCCGACTCCGGTGATCGTCTCTCCCTTGCGGAGGCGGAGTCCACCAAAGTAGCTGCTGGCGCCAATCGGACGCTCAAAGTTCGCTCCTAGTTCGAATCCGCCCTCTCTGTCAACGGTGGCGGCAAACTCGTAGGAGTTGAAGCGAACGGAGTAGAAAATCCCCTCGTCTTTGAGACCTCCCGCGAACTGATCAAAAGCGAGGCTTGCGTTGCCAGCACCGCGTTGTCGCCTCGTTTTCTCAAAAACGCTGCCAGTGACTTGACCGACCGCAACCACTCCCCAGTGATCTGTGATAGAGAAGGCCAGATTACCACGGTAGTCATCGTCGTCGAAACCCGAGTAGTTGGCGAGATACTGAGCATTGAACTGCCAGCCGTTGGTCAGTTGTGTGCCGAAGTTAAAGAGGCCGAGGAATTGGGTCGCTGCTGAATAATCATCAGTGGAATCGCCGTAAAGGATCGACTGATCAATAAGGAGATTAGTATTGAGAGTGCCAATGCCAACGTCGAAGGCGGTGGGTTTCTCAAAGAACGAGACCGTATCATAGCCGAAAGAGAATCCATCCTGAGCAGTAGCACTGCCGAGCAGTGATACCTTCAGAAAGGCTACGAGGAGTAACAATCGATGGTGAGTCTTCATCGTAATGATTAAATAGGTATTACTTGTTGGCGCGAAATGCGTGGTTGAAAACGAAGTCGGCTAGTTCCCTGCCGACTCTTAGTCCCTCCGTGTTGTCCTCTTGCCAGTGGATGCCACCGTAGATCCGGCTCATCCCCGCCTCCTCCGCTGCTTCCCACAAGCTTGTGTAGGATCTGGTCACTCCTGTAAGTTGTTCTGGCCAGTTCACGAGGTCTGGTGATTGACTTGAGAATGAGACCTGATCGGTCCCGAGAAAGTTGGCCAGTATCCGGGCTGATGCACCACTGAAGGTTGAGTGGCCCGAAGTGTAGGCCGGGAATGAGGGGGTTGGAATCAAGCTTTTCCACGCCTTGTCTCCTGTCTGACCAAACTCTGACGCTCTTGTTCTGATCACGGTTTCGGGCCTGACAATGTCGTAATAGTATTTGCTATCCCAGGTGGTGATAGCTGCGTCTGCTTGGGCCATGCTGAGGAGGGAGAACAATCTCGCTTGCTCCAGCAGAGACAGGTCCATTTTCTGGGTGATTTTCATGGCAATGATCTGCCAGTGACCCGGCGGTGTGACTCCGCGCGGGCCATCTTCCCAGAAAAAGGCAATCGTAGTCTCGTCAGCCGTTCGGGTGCTGCTTTCACTTCCCCCGAGGGCCTTGATTTCCTCGTATTGATTCGCAAATTCTTCACTTTCAGGATCGAGAAAAGGGTTGGCCCGAAACCGGGTTTTATCATCCATGACCCAAGGTTTTTGTGCTCCCCATCCTGGAAATAAGCCGCGACCAAAAGTGCCGAAACGCGGTCCATGCTTTGCTCCGTAAAAGGGACCGGTAGGGGACCATGCCAGGAGATCGCTGCGCTTACCATAGTGATCAAGGTAGAAGTTTGCCTGGTTGGGTTCTGCTCCGTCGTTGATGCGGTCGCTGATAATGACTGAGGCAACATACTTTCCGTAGCGAATCCCGTTGGCTTTTGCCTCGGTCTCTGCGTAGCGGGCAAGCATTCGTTTCTGATCGAACACGAAGGAAGCGTTCAAGGCGTCCGAAAGGGAATCAGTGAAAGCAACGAGGTAGGCCACCTCTTCGTTGGTATTGTCCGGAGCAGCCCGGACTTCATGCTTAGAATCGTATTTCTGATCGATCCCATTGACGGCTAAAAAACCGGAAAGGTGAGCCATGGCAAACGCTCTTGTCGCTGGCGGTGGGGTGACTGACTGATTGCGAATCGCTTGCAGCATGACGTCAGTGCACTCATAGACTGGGGACAAGTGTTCCGGCTCGATCACTCCGTTGATGTAGGATTGAGGGCTGGTGATGGTGGATGAACAACTGGCCCAAAACAGAGCGATTGAACTGAGCAACAAGGCGGCGGTCTGCTTTATGTTTTTTGTCATACCGAATTTTAAAAGGGGCTGCGGGAAAAGTATCTCCGGCGAGATTTCTTTTTAAGAGGGAAACGTTCTGGAGGTGCTCACGGTATCGCGATATTTAATTTTACTAGGGAATCTACCGCAAGTTCAGGTAATTTGTCGGCAAGACTACGTCTGGAAATGGGCATCTTTTTGACTTCAACACCAAACTCTAAGATGTCCGATACCTCAAGGACCGGATGTCCCATAGCCTTGAAGGGAATTAGCAAGGAAAGGTCAAGCCTTCTTTTACTCTCGAAAACGCGAGGAAAGTTGAAACGTGACGTCAGTTCCCGGTGAGTTTATCACTTGAGACCGCGTGTTGGAGCGAAGGGTAACCTTGCGGCCTGACGCTATTACTCGGGGTTAATTGCCAAGTGAGGGCGCATTTGTTCAAGTGTGGTCGTCCCGATGCCGCTCACTCGAACCAAGTCCTCCACCGATTGATAAGGACGTCCCTCTATGATCCGATTTGCGAGGGTCTCTCCCACCCGTGGCAGTTTTACGAGGTCATCCCCAGCCGCTTTGTTAGGATCAATCGTCTCGCCCGGCTTGAGCGAAGGGGAAGCGGTGGCGAGGCGGAGCTCATCGTCCTCGAGTCGCTGGGCCATTCGTTCGTTCACTAAGCTCTCCCAATCGGTCTTTGCCCAAATGCCGACGCCGCTTTTCGCAGCCAGCAATTCGATATCTTCGAGGTGAGTTCGGAAACTATCACGGTTTCTGCCATCGAGCATACTTCGAGAAACTCCAAAAGCCCGGGCAAGGCCCTCGCGGACGAGATGTTCCGCCAGTTGGCTCCCGTCAGGGAGAACAACGAAGGCATAGATACGCTGGTATCGGTTGTCGCCTCGAGCGTCGGCGTAGGCGGTCTGAACGGTGAAGGGTTCGTCTAAAACCCGACGCACCTCTTCCCAAGCTAGGGCGCCGAAGTCTTTGGCGAGCTCGATTGACTGAGCTGCGGTATTCCCGACGGAGGTGATTCCGAAATAGCGCCGCTGAGCCCGCAGACGGCGTGCGTCACTCTCATCGGTGACATGCCACTCGAGACAATCGACTCCGTAGAGGCGGATGGTGTATTCGTCACCGCCGGGCGTTCGGATAAGAAAGCTATCGCCATCAGACCAATCGGTTTCGATAAGTTGGCAGTTCGATATGATCGTGAGATCATCAGCCTGACTTGAGCCGAAAGTCAGGAGGAGGAGAAGCGTGACCGTCGCAGTGAGGAATTTCATGGTGGCGTAGAGCGTTTTCACTGGTTCACCGTGACGACTCTCGCTAAGCATGCCCTGCGCGATTCGAACGCGCGACTGGCCTTACTTATTCGACAGCTTATATCCAGGCCATCTGCTGATCAATTACGCGATCGTGAAATCGGTTTAGCACGACTAGATTGATAGACTCCAAAGCAGCGACACCCACGCGGTGGAATCTCCGCCCTCGGTGGTGCCATTGAGCCGCAGGTTCACCGTGCCGACTTCGGTGATCGCCCTGATACCGATCGAGCCCAGCATCCAAGTTTCATCCGTTTTCGGCGCCATCACGTTGAAGCTGGATCCCAAGGCCTCGCCGGCAACTGCGGGATTGCTCTGGTTCAAATTTTGGCAAACGCCAACCTCCCC
>PBSY01000064.1 GCA_002726915.1 Verrucomicrobiales bacterium
GCCATGTATTTCAACGGCATCGCAATTCCAAGAAGGATCAGATAAGAGATGCCGTCGAGAAGCGAGGCCAACCGCAAGCGGTCAATCAGTGAGTTTTTAAAATCAAGACTCATGAACGACACAGAACTTCACCCGTAGGTTAATTCAATGCAAGCGCGACTGGCTCGCTTGAGACAGTCAGATGGGTGACATCGGAAAAGGATTTCACCATTTACACAACAATACCATTTCCTGTAGGCTATGGCATGTAGGGTTGATCCCATCAGTTTTTAAAATCGCATTTAGACACTGAGGCATGACTTCACTCCTTCGCGGTTCGACAACCTCAACTGATGGCATCACAACCCCACCCCACCATGATTGACCGTCGATCCTTCCTTCGCAACTCAGTGCTTTCCGGTGCGGCGATTGCCACTTCTCCGCCTTTTATTGCAGAGGCCGCCAAAGTCGAACCCGCAGCATCCGAGACTCTCGTCAAAACGCTTTACAAATCCTTAAACGAGACTCAGCGCGAAGCGCTCGTCTTTCCGTTTAATCACGGACTTCGCACCAAGATTTCCAACAACTGGCACATTACCGAACAACGCATCGGAAGCTTTCTCGACAAAGACCAGAATGCGATGGTTCGAGAAATCTTTTTGAAAGCCCACAGTGAAGAGTATTCGGATCAAGTGATTGGACAGGTTGAACACGACAGCGGGAACCGCGGTTTCGGCGACAGCTCAATTGCCATCTTCGGCGAACCTAATACGGGCGAATTTCAATTCGTTCTCACGGGCCGCCATTGCACAAGGCGTGTCGATGGTGACTCCGTCAAAGGCAAAGCGTTTGGCGGACCGATCTTTTACGGGCATGCCGCCGAATCTTTCAACGAGGGCCCCGAGCACGAGGGCAACGCCTATTGGTATCAGGCCAAGAGAGCCAACCAAGTTTACCAGATGCTCGATGGGAAGCAGCGCGAAGCAGCGCTCCTTTCCAAATCACCGGACGATAACGCTGCTGCGATTCGCCTTAAGAAAAACGCTGAAACTCTTCCCGGCCTTTCCGTTTCCGACATGACCTCCGACCAGGTTAACGGAGTCAAGCAAGTCCTCGAGGATCTCCTCATGCCTTTTCGCAATGAAGATCGAAACGAGTCGATTAAGCTGATTGAGAAAGCGGGATTTGATGACCTTCATCTTTCGTTTTACAACGACGAGGACATCGCTCAGGACGGGGTCTGGGACAACTGGAAGTTGGAAGGGCCACACATGGTCTGGTATTTCCGTGGCAATCCACACGTGCACACCTGGGTGCACATCGCCGATCCTGACGCCCCGCGCGATCCCCGCTGAATTAGCCGTTCTGGGCGTTTGCAAAACGGCATCCCCATGGGAACATGCCAAGTAAGTCCTTTCTTGGACTGAATCCAATTGCGAAGCGCCATGGGCGAATTTGAATACCACAATCCCTTTCCTCTCGGGCCAGACACAACTGTCTACCGTCACGTGACCTCCGATGGTGTCGAAGTCACAGAATTCGAAGGAAACGAAATACTTAAAGTGTCCCCCAAGGCGCTGACACAACTCGCCAATGAAGCCATGAAGGACCTTTCCTTCATGCTAAGGTCAGGTCACCTCGAACAGGTCGCTGCTATCCTCGAAGACAAGGAAGCAACCGACAACGATCGCATGGTCGCACTAACTCTCCTCCGTAATGCCGAGATCGCGGCCAGAGGAATTCTCCCCATGTGTCAGGATACTGGCACCGCGATCATCATGGGCAAGAAAGGCCAGAAAGTCTGGACCGGCGGTGGCGATGAGGCAGCTCTCGCCACCGGCGTCTGGAAGACTTACGAAGAGGAAAACCTGCGTTATTCGCAGATGACGCCCCTCACCCTCTTCGATGAGAAGAATACGAGAAATAATCTTCCTGCACAGATCGATCTCCACGCAATTGATGGCGATGAATATCACTTCCAGTTCATGGCGAAAGGTGGAGGCTCCGCTAACAAGACATTCCTTTATCAGGAAACCAAAGCCCTCCTTGAAGAGAGCCGGTTTGTCGACTGGGCCGTCGGAAAAATGGCGACGCTTGGAACATCAGCTTGCCCACCTTATCACATGGCTTTCGTTATCGGCGGAACCAGTGCTGAAGCGACGCTCAAGACGGTAAAGCTGGCATCAACTCGCTACTACGATGAACTCCCTAAAACCGGAGGAGAATTCGGCCAGGCATTCCGCGACCGGCAAATGGAGGAGACTCTCCTCAAGAACGCCCGCGCCGTCGGGATCGGCGCCCAGTTCGGAGGTAAGTATTTTGCTCTGGACGTGCGCGTGATTAGACTGCCACGCCACGGTGCCAGTTGCCCAGTGGGGCTCGGGGTTAGTTGCTCCGCTGACCGACAAGCCAAAGCAAAGATAACACGACAAGGACTCTTCATCGAACAGCTGGAAACCAACCCAGGACAATACATTCCCGATAAATGGCGTGACCATCAATTCCATGGCGTTCCAGTGGATCTTAACCAAGGTATGGGAGAGACCCTGAAGACACTTTCAAAATATCCTGTCACCACCGCTCTTGAGCTCACTGGCACTATTATTGTCGCTCGTGACATCGCGCATGCGAAACTCCGCGAAATGCTGGAAAGCGGCAAAGAACTTCCCCAGTATTTCAAAGACTACCCCGTCTATTACGCTGGCCCCGCGAAGAAGCCCGAAGGAATGGCGAGCGGTTCATTTGGGCCCACCACGGCTGGGCGCATGGACCCTTACGTAGAGCTCTTTCAATCCTATGGCGCGTCTATGGTAATGATCGCCAAGGGCAATCGGAGCCAACAAGTCACCGACTCCTGCATGGAACACGGAGGCTTCTACCTCGGATCAATCGGAGGACCCGCCGCTATCCTTGCCCAGAATCATATTAAGAAGGTGGAGGTCTTGGACTTCCCAGAACTTGGGATGGAAGCCGTTTGGAAAATCGACGTCGAAAATTTCCCTGCATTCATTCTAGTCGATGACAAAGGCAATGATTTTTTCCAGACCATCAACCCATGCCAAGTCAGTTGATGCAGACGGAAGTTCGTCTCGCACAGCCCGGCAAGTTTGATCTCGTGGCAAACTCACTGTCCGATCCCCCAGAGGGAGAGGCTCGCATTAGAATAAGACGAATCGGTATCTGCGGCACTGACATTCATGCCTTCCACGGTCGCCAACCTTTTTTTGAATACCCACGAATCCTAGGACACGAACTCGCGGCGGAGATTGTCGCTCTCAATGGTCCGTCTGAATTAATCACCGGAGATCTTGTCACGGTGGAGCCTTACCTAAACGATCCTAACTCACCTGCCTCACAAACGGGCAAAACCAACTGTTGCGAATCGCTTCAAGTCCTTGGAGTCCACATAGACGGCGGAATGCGCTCCGAGATCAACGTTCCCATCTCAAAGCTGCATCGAGCCGCTTCTGCGAGCGTCGATCAGTTGGCCCTAGTGGAGATGCTTTGCATTGGCTGCCATGCCGTCAATCGCTCCCAATCCAACAAAGTTGATAACGCACTGATTCTAGGAGCTGGCCCGATTGGCTTGAGCGCGCTCTCTTTCCTTCAGACTCGGACCAAAAACATCGCGGTCGCTGATCTAGATGAAGGCAGGCTCCAATTCTGTCGGGAAGCTTTTGACGTGGAGCACACGATCAAGGTCACACCTGGAGAGAGTCTGGAACGAAGCCTGCGCGAAGCGTTCGGAGGTCGCCTACCTGACGTAATTTTTGATGCCACCGGAAACCGCGACTCGATGCTCTCTAGCTTCGAGATGGCAGCCCACGGAGGTCGAATTGTTTTTATCGGTCTCTTCCAAGGTAGAGTGGAATTCGATGATCCCAACTTCCACAAAAGAGAGCTTACTCTCATGGCGAGTCGAAATGCGGTTTCGGCAGAATTCAAAGAAGTGATTCAAGCGATGGAATCCGGACAGATCAACACCGACCCGTGGATAACCCATCGCTTGCACCTTGATGAAGTGCCCGAACGCTTTGGAGACGTTATCAGTTCTCCAAAGCTGAGGAAAGCGGTGATCCACCTCGATACCTGAGAGATCGTCCCTCGACGCTTTACTCATCAAAACTCGTTGGCGTTTACCATTGCGAAAAACGTGGAGATATTCTAAAAAGCGACCCATGAAACGCTTTGCTGTTATCTCAATACTCCTCTTCTCCCTTTTGCCCTCCTACGCGGAAGCTGATCTTCATCTGCCATCCATATTTGGAGACCACATGGTTCTCCAGCGGGACCAAGAGAACCCGGTTTGGGGGGAAGCAACCGCTGGTAGTAATATTTCGGTCACCTTTGGCGGGCACACCCTCCAGACAAAAGCGGATGACGATGGCAAATGGATGCTTAAACTCAAGCCAATGCGAGGCTCCAGTCATGCTCTGAACATGACCATAAGATCTGAGAGCGATTCGATCACCTTCTCAAACATTGTCATTGGTGAAGTCTGGGTCTGCTCCGGACAATCGAATATGCAATGGTCAGTCAGTCAAGTTTACGACTCCGATCTTGAGTCGATGTCCGCCAATTACCCTAACATCCGCATTATTTCAGTGCCACAGGTCGGAACTCAGGAAAATCAAGATGACTTTGACGGCCAGTGGGATATCTGCACTCCTGACACCGTTGGCCAATTTTCTGCGGTAGGTTACCTTTTCGGTCGCCAACTTCACCAAACTCTTGGTGTTCCAATTGGCTTGGTTGACAATGCTTGGGGCGGATCCAGCGCGGAAGCGTGGGTTGCTCGCAGCGTTCTTGAGGCGGATGATCGCTTCGAAGCGGTCATCACTGAATGGAAAAAGACAGAGGCCACCTTCGATTTCGACAAGTCCATGGCGATTTGGAAAGAGAAAGCGTCAGCAGCAAAAGAGGCTGGAAAACCGGCCCCGCGGGCTCCTCGTAATGTCCTCGCAGGTCAACACCGACCCGGTAACCTCTGGGCCGGAGTTCTCAACCCGATTATCGGATACGGCATCCGCGGGACTATTTGGTATCAGGGCGAAAGCAATGCAGGCCGTGCTTACCAATACGATGACCTCTTCGGGCTTATGATAAGTGAATGGCGCGAAGCATGGGGACAGGGCGACTTCCCATTCTACTGGGTACAACTGGCAGACTTCCGCGACGAAGTAGCCGCCCCCGGAGACAGCGACTGGGCGGAGCTTCGCGAAGCTCAGAGCAACACCCTCGCACTGCCCAACACCGGTCAGGCAGTCATTTACGATGTTGGGGAAGGGCGCGACATCCACCCGCGTGACAAACAAACCGTCGCCAAACGGCTGGCTCGAATCGCCTTGGCTCGTGACTACGAAGTCAATATCCCCTACCTCAGCCCTTCGTTTAAGGAAATGACGATCGAAGGAAACAAAGCTATTCTTACCTTTCAGGATGTCGGCACCACGCTCTACACCTTTGATGTTCAGGAGGCTCGTGGTTTTGTGGTCGCCGGCGAAGACAAGGCATGGCACCCCGCCACAGGCACGTTGGTGGGCAAAGATCAGATTATTGTCAGCAGCGATGCTGTAGCCAATCCGGTGGCCGTGCGTTATGCGTGGGCGACTAATCCAGTTGCCAATCTCATGAGCCGAGAGGGCCTCCCTGTCGTTCCATTCCGCACCGACGATTGGCCTCAGATTACCGATCCTGCCAATTGAAGCCGGCTCAGAGTAGCCTACCCGAAATAACTCTTTTCTTTGAGCGGTTGAGCTTCAACCACTCCGTTTCCTGTATGAATCCATACGAACGCAACGAATCGCAAATTGAGGAGCCACCCACAAATTTTGCCGGGATGTCAAAATATCTTGGCCCCGGTTTTATTCTATCTGCCTCTATTGTCGGATCTGGAGAATTGATCGCTACCACAGCGCTAGGAGCGAAAGCTGGTTTTGTGGCGATGTGGGTCATCTTAGTGAGTTGTCTGGTAAAAGTCTTTGTGCAACTGGAGTTCGGTAAACACGCTATTCACTCAGGGGAAACCACCTTTGAAGCGCTTAATAAGCTTCCCGGACCGAGGCTCGGGAAAGGCTCCTGGTCGACATGGCTATGGCTCATTATGATGCTAATTAAACCGCTCCAAGTTGGCGGTATCATTGGCGGTGTCGGGCTCGTCTTGCACATTCTCTTCCCGGGCGTTGCTGTCTGGATTTGGGTTTGCCTTGTCGCTCCATTAGTCTCCTTACTGATTTTTCGTGGCAAATACCAAATCGTCGAAAAATTCTCGTTGGTAATGATTGGCTGCTTCGCCCTGTTTACCATTGCCTGCGTCATCGGAGTTCAATACACCGACTTTGCATTTACTGGAGCCGACATTGGAAAAGGCTTGTCTTTCTGGAACGGGATTCCGATCGCTCTGATCGGAGTGGCCATCTCAGCATTTGGGATAACCGGTGTCGGTGGCGACGAAGTCATGGCATACAACTACTGGCTGCTGGAGAAAGGGTATGCAGCTAAGACCGGCCCCTGCACGAATACGCCAGAATGGAAACGGCGCGCCCGTGGCTGGATCAAGGTCATGTATTGGGACGCATTCCTTTCCATGCTGGTCTACACCTTCATGACCCTGGCATTCTACGTTCTCGGGGCTGCCATTCTTCATTCTCAGGGACTCGAACCTGAGGGAATGGATACGGTTAAAACGCTCTCTAGAATGTACACGGACTCACTCGGAGGTTGGGCGGAAATGGCCTTCCTCATTGGGGCATTCTTTGTCCTCTTTTCAACACTCTTCTCAGCCCTCGCGGCTTGGTGCCGCCTCTTTTCAGATGCCTTTGGCGCCGTCGGGTGGATTGATTTCAAGGACCCGAAAGCTCGAGGCCGAACCATTGGAGTTCTTGCCTTCTTCTTTCCCATCCTATGGGCAACCCTATTCTTCAAATTTGAAGATCCCGTCTGGATGGTTTTAGTCGGCGGAGCTATTACGTCAGCTATCCTCTTGATCGTGCTTGTGGGAGCGGTTCACTTCCGGTATAGGCGACTCCCGGAATCATTGCGCCCGTCAAAAGCCTACGACACCGGCTTCTGGGTTAGTGTGAGCGCCATCGTAATTCTGGCTGGATTATCCGTATGGACCGCAGTTCAAAAATTTCTAATCTCCTGAACTCGCTTAAATCCCATTCCCATCCTTCTCTCAGGAAGCCGCAGAACAGTTGTTTCGTCCAAGTCGCAGCGTGGGCCAGTAAATGATGGATCTCTTCACAATCTTTCGAATCAATTGCCTAATTTTATTTTGGAGCTGAGAAAATGAGACGGGATTTCCACTATCGAGCGCTTATTGTTGATACCTGTCGTCGCTTGGGTCTCACCCAAAAGAGTCTCTCCCGATTTTTGGAGAGATTTTTTGTGGAGTAATTGGCTCGCCTTCGTAAGCTACCGCGTTATCCAACCTCTTTTCAGCAACGTGCCGGATCCTTTAAAAATCGCTGACCGCAGCTTTCAGTCTCGTCTCTTGACCGGAACCGGTAAATTCTCATCCAATGATGTGATGCGAGATGCTCTCGAAGCTTCCGAAACAGAGATCGTAACCGTTGCCCTTCGTCGCGCCGACTTGACTGGAGAAAACGACCCTTACGCGAACATCCTCGATTATATCGATTCAGAGAAATACCTCCTTCTGCCAAACACGTCTGGCGCGATGAATGCTGATGAAGCCGTCCGCCTCGCTCGACTGGCCGCTTCTGCAGGCCTGCCCAAGTGGGTAAAACTGGAGATCCATCCAGACCCTACCTACCTGCTTCCTGACCCTATCGAAACCCTTAAGGCCGCGGAGGTTCTCGTAGAAGAAGGGTTCACCGTCCTTCCTTATATCAACGCAGATCCTGTTCTGGCTAAACGTCTTCAGGACGTGGGGACCGCCACCGTCATGCCACTTGGATCCCCTATCGGCTCTAACCAAGGAATCGAAACTCGCCGGCAGATTGAAATCATCATCGCGCAGGCGGAAGTCCCCGTAATCGTCGATGCCGGCATCGGACGTCCTAGTCATGCGGCAGAAGCGATCGAAATGGGAGCGGACGCCGTTCTCGTGAATACAGCCATTGCCATTGCATCCGATCCTGTAGCGATCGCCAAAGCGTTCAAGATGGCGGTCACAGCGGGTCGGATTGCTTACGAAACCGGAGGCATCCACGAAATTTCTACTGAAGCTAACGCAAGCAGCCCCCTGACTGGTTTTCTCTTCGACGGCCAAAACAGCTAAGCCCAAGCATGAACAACCCAGCGGAATCCGACCTTCCTATGGTCGATGTTATACTGCCGCTGGCTCGCTCGGAAGACGGTGAGGCACAAAAAAAGGCGGTAGCAAAAAAACTTAAGATCCACCCCGCAAAAATTAAGGAACTGCGCCTCCGTAAGCATTCCATAGACGCTCGCAAGAAAGAGATCAAAATCCAGCTGCGTTTCGAAGTTGGCATCGACGATAAACTTCCCCCTGATGTCCCCTGCGAAGTTCAACTACCCTCAGTAGCTTCGTCTAGCAAAACAGTTATAATCGTCGGCAGCGGCCCTGCAGGCCTCTTCGCAGCCCTAACTGCGATAAAGAAAGGTTGGAAACCTATCGTCCTTGAAAGAGGAAAAGACGCTTCAGCACGGCGCTACGACCTTGCTCCTATTCTTCGGCACGGAACCGTTATCGAGAATTCTAATTACTGCTTTGGTGAAGGAGGTGCCGGCACCTTCTCCGACGGCAAACTCTACACCCGTGCAACCAAACGTGGCCCTGTTAGAACCGTCTATGAAACATTAGTGGCGCATGGAGCACCCCCCCGAATTCTGGTTGACTCTCACCCTCACATTGGCTCGAACCTTTTACCCAACGTGGTCAAGGCCATCCGGGCATCTATCAATGAGGCGGGAGGCGAAGTTTGTTTCGGCGCACAGGTTACAAATCTAATCCATGCAAGTGGAACGATCAGGGGAGTAGCGATCAATGAGGGAAAAGAACTTTATGGAGATGCTGTCATTCTCGCCACGGGTCACTCCGCTCGCGATATCTATCAACTCCTCCACCGACACCATATTCTCCTCGAACAAAAGCCTTTCGCCGTCGGGGTTCGCATTGAACATCCGCAACCGCTCATCGACAGCCTACAGTATCACTACGAGCGCGGGCGTGATCGCCCTCGACTACTTCCCGCCGCCAGTTACAGCCTCGCAACCAAGGTTCGCGGACGCGGAGTGCACTCTTTTTGCATGTGCCCCGGAGGCTTCATTGTCCCCGCTGCAACGGAAAATGACGAAGTGGTCGTCAACGGAATGAGTCTTTCCAAGCGCGACTCTCCCTTTGCTAACAGCGGAATGGTCGTAACGGTTGAACCTGAGGATGTTGACGATTTTGGCAGTGAACACGGCGTCCTCGCCGGGATTGCATTCCAGAAGCATATTGAGCAAGCAGCCAAGAACGCCGGGGGCGGTGGTCAAGTAGCGCCTGCTCAACGAGTCGTCGACTTTCTCGGGCAACGTTGCTCCGCCCGTTTACCCGATACGAGCTACAAACCAGGGCTCAATAGCGCCCCACTCGATGAACTCATGCCAGCCTTTATAGGTGATCGGATGAGAGAAGGCCTCTCGCTCTTCGGCAAGCGAATGAAGGGATATGTCACCGAGGAAGCCAATCTTATAGGGTTTGAGACTCGGACGAGTTCACCTGTTCGCATTCCCCGTGATCCTGACACGCTTCAGCATCCAGAACTTGCCCGCCTTTTTCCTTGCGGTGAGGGAGCTGGCTTCGCAGGCGGAATCGTCAGCGCCGCTCTCGACGGCATGCGTTGCGCAGAGGCGCTAACCTCCCAAACGCATTAAGCGTAAGCCTTGTCCGCAAGCCCCTGGGATCTATACCCTTGTCACATGAGGAAATTCCTAATTATCGGAGCCATATCACTTCTTCCTCTACTCTTCAGGCCTGAGTTAAAGGCAGGCAGCGCAACAACGAATATTACACCCCAGATTCTATCCGCCTTGGTAAACGCTATGATGATAGCAAAAGCAGGGACAAAATTAAAACTCAACTGAACGCCAGATCCATCGCCATGACGAATAGCAAGGAAACTATCGTCATTGTCGTCGCCGACAGCTTCATAATGCCTCGTCATCTCCTCGATAAGCCCAAGGAGATTGCTTCTGAAAAACAGGGAATAACGACCGACCGAATCCTTATCTCCGCGACACACACCCATTCAGCCCTAGGGTAGTCAACCAACTAGCAAAACCTTAAACGGAATGTCCTAGCCCCTCCAGATTCTAGAGTCATAAGAAATCCGGGTTGCCAAACGGATTTCTTATGACGAAAATCCCCCAATTCATGGGAAGAGCATTCGAATATCGACGCGCCGCTAAGGAAAAACGCTGGGACAAGATGTCCAAGGTTTTCCCGAAAATTGCCAAAGCCATTACGATGGCCGCCAAGGAAGGTGGCGGCGATCCAGAAAACAATCCGAAACTTCGCCTCGCGATCCAGAATGCGAAGTCGGAAAACATGCCCAAGGACAACATCGCTTCGGCGATCAAGAGAGCCGAGGGAAAAGACGCTGCCGATATTAAGGAGGTCAATTACGAGGGCAAGGGGCCCCACGGGGTCATGATATTTGTGGAATGCGCTACTGACAACACCAACCGGACAGTCGCCAACATCAAGACATACTTCAACAAAACCGGCGGCCAGTTACTCACTAGCGGAGCACTGGAATTCATGTTTGATCGCAAGGCAGTGGTAGAGTTTAGCATCACCGAAGAAATCGACATGGAAGAGGTTGAGCTTAACCTCATGGACGCCGGTCTCGAAGAACTCGAGATAGCTGAGGGCTCTGCGCATGCCTACGCTGACTTCTCCGATTTTGGCAGACTTTCCTCATCCGTCGAAGAAATGGGTATTGAAATCAAGAAGGCAAGCCCCCAGCGCATACCCAACAATCCTCAGGACTTTGGCGAAGATCAGATGACGGAAATCGAAGAACTTATCGATAAACTCGAGGACGACGAAGACGTTCAGGCAGTTTTCACCAATGTGAACTAGTCTTTGATATTAAAAAACGTTATTCGATGGGTGAGGCTGGGCTATTGCGTTCGCCCGCGAATCTTCCCATAAACGAGTCGCCAGGTTTTCGAGAGGCAATCTCGCGGCCCCCGATGTTAGAGTTCTCCCTCGAAACCTAAATTCTTTGGCCTGAAGACAAGGGCCGGCTTGCAATACAAAGCCCTTCCCTTTCTACACCGAAAATCGGTGGCCTCAACTCACCGGATGTTCTGAAACTGTCATCCGAGGTTAGCGAGGCAAATTGGGCAAGTGTTGGCTTCGGTTGTAATTTCGAGGGGCAACAGAATGACAGAATTTCCTCTCTGATCGAAAAATGAGGGTTTTTTTATGAAAAATATGGTTTTTATATTTGTTTTTTGCTTTTTGAAAGTGTAGAAGTATGGTCCCTTAGTAAGGGACAGTAGTTAATCACACGTGAAAGCAGTTCTTTAAACTAGTCTACCAACGTATTATAATAAAAGATTGAATACAGCTGAATTCCCATTCGTCTACCCCCCAGATTCTTAACTTCACATCCTAGCATTTCCCCACAACCTGTCACCACTATCGATCAAAACCCTAACTATAACAGAGAACCATGAAATTCATCCACTCACTAGCCGCCACCGGAC
>PBSY01000065.1 GCA_002726915.1 Verrucomicrobiales bacterium
AAGCTGGCTATCGCCTTCTCAATAGTGAATTGGGCGTTTCTCAGCGGCATGACGACTGAGACGAGCGGTGAGTTCATAACTAAAAAAGCCCCGGGTTCCCCCGGGGCTTTCAAAGTTATCGTAATTTAAGATTCGAGTCGATTACTCGCTGGCTGCCTCGTCGCTGCCTTCGGTTTCCTCGCCTTCAGTAGCTTCGCCAGCTTCTTCACCGTCTTCCAGACCGCCGGCCGAGACCGCAGCACGTGTCTGAGTGATGAGGGCTACAAGGACTTCGCCATCCATTTTGGTGATAACACCGTCGGGAAGATTAAGCTCATTTACCTTGAGGGAGTCGCCGATGTCGAGACTGTTGACATCGCTGGAAATATTCGAGGGAAGATCACCCGGACGACAGTGAACTTCGATGTCGCGGAGAAGTTGTTCCAAAAGGCCACCACCTTTGACACCAGCGGGTTCTCCAGTGAGTTCGATGGGAACCACAGCGTGGATTGTTTCGTTTTCACTAACGGCGCGGAAGTCGACGTGAATAAGATTGCCAGTAAGAGGATCTTTCTGGACGTCCTGAACGATCGCCATTTTTGATTTTTCTTGAGCACCTTCGATCTCGAGTGTCACGATGAAATTTTGACTGCTCTGGCGGCGAACGAGATCACCAAATTCTTTCGAATCAAGTTGGATCATGTATTCGCGCTGGCTCGAACCATAAATAACGGCAGGTACGGTTCCTTCGCGACGCAGTCGCTTGGAAGCTGTAGTGCCCTTAACTTCGCGTTTTGCGGCTTGAAGAGTTTCTTGTTTAGCCATGGTAGCAGTGTGTTGAGGTCAATTCGTTGATTTTCCTATCCTCTTCTTTGAGAGGGCGCGAAATTTAGGTTACACCTCACGATATGTCAAAGAGAGAAGTGACCGACTCTGATGAATGGATTCGTCGGATTGCTTCGCCCAGTAACTCGGCCACGCTGACGGCTGTCACTTTTTCGCCCACGGCATAAGGAGTGCTGTTGGTTGAAATGAGTTCTTCGATATCTGATTCGGCAATTCTCTCTTTCCCTTGATCATTCAGGACGGCATGGGAAACCCCGGCAAAAATACGTTTCGCTCCATGACTTCGGAGTAATTTCGAAGCTGAGGTCAATGTGCCTGCCGTTTCAGAAATGTCGTCTACGAGTAGTACATTGCAGTCTTTGACTTCGCCGATCAAGCTGATAGCCTCGACCTCAGTTGCGCTGACGCGATTCTTCGCCACGATAGCGAGAGGACATTTAAGAGCTTTGGAATAAGAGTGGGCCATTTTCATACCGCCCACGTCGGGGGAAACGACGACAATATTGTCGGTCAGACCTTTTTCTCGCAGGTAACGGAGCAGGACCGGTTTGGCATAAAGGTGGTCAACCGGAATGTCGAAAAACCCCTGAATTTGACCGGCGTGCAGATCCATGGTGAGGACTCGATCGACACCTGCTGCTGTGAGGAGATTAGCAACGAGCTTTGCGGTGATTGGAACTCGAGGCTGGTCTTTTCTGTCCTGGCGGGCATAGCCAAAAAATGGAATCACTGCGGTTATCCTTGAAGCGCTTGCGCGCTTCGCTGCATCGACCATGATGAGTAGTTCCATCAAACTCTCGTTTGAAGGGGGGCAGGTCGGCTGAACGATAAAGACATCGCGGTTGCGAATGTTCTCGTTAATCTTAACGAAGGTCTCTCCGTCCGGAAACTGTGTCACGGTAGTGTCCGCTTTGCGGACTTCGAGGTAGCGACAGATTGCTTCTGCGAGCTCCGGATGCGCTGTTCCGCTGATGATTCGAATATCTGATTCCATTCGGCATCATCCTCGCGAAAACGTCACAAAACGCCAGCTAAATAACGCGACTGCGGCAGATTATCAGTATTCGGAGCGCGATTGGTGATTTAAGGAACGGATAGTGACTGTTTCGTCTCTACCGCCTCGCATGGAGCCATAACCGTAACGCACCTTTTTAGATCCAACGGCTCTGTGATAACATCATCCAAGCCCCTCCCACTTGCGATCTAGGAAGAACTTTTCGAAGCCTTGATTTCGTTGGCGATCAGCTCAAGATTGACAACGACGTCTTTCGCCAAAGGGTCGATGGAAACCACCGTGCCACCAATTGAGTCGGCAATTGCTTTTGCGCTGTTTTGGTCGAATTGGGGTTGCACGAAAATAACGGAAACACCTTCTTCCTTTGCTTTGTTGATCATCGAGGCGATCTGGCGAGGTTCGGGGGTTCGACCACTAAGTTCGACAGGAACCTGCCTCATCCCGTAGGCATCGGCAAAGTAGCCAAAGGCACCATGGTAGACATAAAATGATTCGTCTTTAAAAGGGGCTAATTTTGCGACGAGCTTGCGGTCGGTATCTTTCAACTGCTCGATGAGCTTACGACAGTTTTCCTGAATCGTAGATATCGCTTCCTCAGATTCAAACAATGGCTCGACGCCTTTTTGAATTGTTTTGAGCTGCTCGATCAGATGCGCGGGAGATAGCCAAACGTGTGGATCAAGTTCTCCATCGCTGTGATCGGCATGATCGGCATGATCGGCGTGATCAGCGTGATCAGCGTGATCAGCATGATCAGCATGATCGGCATGATCGGCATGATCGGCGTGATCAGCGTGATCAGCGTGATCCCCGTGATCGGCATGATCACATTCATGACAATCGTGTTCTCCTTCGGCAAAATTACGACGGTCGAGGCCCTCGACTAAGCTGATGATTTCCACCTTACTCTTACTCTCGGCCAGTTTGGTTACTAGTGTCGCTTCAAAAGGTAGATCTGCCGCAAAATAGACTGTGCCAACGGAAAGTTGGGCAAGTTCTTTCGGGGTCGGTGAGTAAGTGTGAGGATCGTCATTTTCTGACGCAATCGTTCTCACTTCTGCGAGATCACCGACAAGCGATTCAGTCAGGCCGGCGTAAGGTGGAACAGGAACGTAAATCACCGGTTTTTTGTCATCGGCATGTGAGGTGGAAAGGTTACTGAATCCACCAACGAATGCAGCGGTCAGAAGAAGGAGGGAAAGCTTGTGTGTCATGACTTAGTTTTTGCGTGTTTGCCTATTCCACCATGGGGTAACGGAATTGAACGTCAAGGTAGGAATGGGCGCCAGATGGCAGGATTGGTCACAGACTCGTCATCAAAAGATACATATTGCCCTCATTGCGCTCCCGCCCGATTTGACAGATAGAGGGGCAGCGGTGTTAGATTTTTGTTATGCTTCGCAAACTTTCATTACTTATCCTAATGCTCGCCAACGGATTTGCCGTTGCCGTTGGCGCTGACGATCGACCGAACATTGTCTTGATCCTTTCAGATGACCAGTCATGGACTGATTACGGGTTCATGGGCCACGAGCACATCAAGACCCCGCATCTCGACAAGCTCTCTGAACGGAGTGCAGTCTTTCGCAGAGGATATGTTCCGACAGCCCTTTGTCGTCCTTCGCTGATGACTTTGGCGACCGGCCTATACACGCATCAGCACATGATTAGCGGGAATGACCCTTCGCCGCTCCTCACAGATGGCAGGAAAGATGGTCCCGAATATAACGCACTGCGTGAAAAACTGATCTCGAATGTGGATCGGCTCCCAACGATAGCCCGAATCCTTACCGAAGCTGGCTACCTCACGCACCAGTCCGGCAAATGGTGGGAAGGGAGTTATAAACGAGGTGGCTTTACTCATGGCATGACTCGCGGTTTTCCCGAGCCGGGGGGTCGTCATGGCGATGACGGCCTCAAGATTGGTCGCGAAGGCATGGAGCCAATTTACAATTTCGTTGATCATGCTTTAGAGGAAGAGAAACCTTTCTATCTCTGGTATGCGCCCTTTCTGCCTCATACCCCTCATAATCCGCCGGCAGAGTTGTTCAAAAAGTATCAAGGCGTGGTGGAATCAGATCACGTCGCACGCTACTACGCGATGTGTGAGTGGTTTGACCAAACTTGTGGCCAGCTCATCGATTTCATCGATGAGAAGGGGCTCACCGAGGAAACCATGTTCGTCTACGTCTGTGACAACGGCTGGATCCAAAGCGAAGACTCAAAGAAATATGCCCCCCTTTCCAAGCAGTCGCCTAATGAGGGAGGTACCCGCCAACCGACTATGTATAGTTGGCCTGGTATGATCAAAGCGGGCGACCGAGGAAACCAGCTCGCCTCCAGTATCGACATTGTTCCCACAATGCTGGCAGCAGCCGGGCTCGGCATATCAGGTGAAATGCCGGGTTACGATCTAATGCCCATTTTAAAAAGTGGGAAAGTAAGTCCGCGAAAAGAGGTGCTTGGAGAAGGATTTGCGCATGACATTGCAAATGTTGACCGCCCGGAGGACTCGCTTCTTTACCGCTGGGTTGTGAAGGATCAGTGGAAACTTCTCCTCACCTACGACGGAGTCGTGAACCGGTACGCTTGGTCACATCCGAGAACGGAAACACGGCCTCAGCTTTATAATCTTCTTACGGATCCACACGAAACCAACAATTTGGCCTCAGAGAATCCGGAAGCCGTTGAGAAACTTGCTACTGAGATTCGCAAGTGGTGGCCCGTTGAGGACCGCAAAGTGCTCGAGACCTGGGATTAAGAGGGGTCTAAAAGTCTCCTCTTTCTAGTTCGCCAATCACGCGAAATCCATCTTCGCTGACTAGAAATACTTCGAGGCTGACTGGAAGTCGCGCTTTTCGGTATTCGTCGACAAGAGCCGGGCCATAGTCAGTGATCGGCATCCCGTTCGCCGGGAATATATAGACGATGTGACGGTCGATCAGCATGACATGAAGAGAGTCGCCTAAGGAGCTGCGGAATTTTTCGATCAGATTCTTTGAGAAAATGATGCTTGTCAGGAAAGGGTCTTTATCCTTGATGTAGGCATATTTTACGACTCCACGCTCGTCTTTTACTACCATCGGTTCGATGATTTTCATCAGATTGTCTCCAACGCGCTCGGAGATTGAAAGGATTCGTTCCCAAGTGAATCGATTGTCGGTCCAGTAGCTTTCGTCAAAGGCTCGGACTCCGTAGTCCCACTCATAGTAGGGAACCATTTGGGTGAGTTTAGAATCGACCGGCTTCTGAGAATTCACATGTTTCTCGAAGCTACCCTCAAAAATGATCCCAACTCTTTTGGCTGGCGCATCTTCCTGACTGGCGCCATGGAGGGGAACAAGCAATGTTGCTATTGCCAGAGTAAGGGTGAATGAAGAGAAAATTCGATCCAGTTTAAATCCGTTTGCCATCCGCCAAGGAATAGGTTGGTTTAAATAACTATTGCCGATGATTACATTTCTACAAGGAACGCTCGAAGAAAGCTGGCCGGGTCGCCTCGTCATGAAGGCCGGTGGCGTTGGCTACGAAGTTGTAGTTCCTCTACTGGGAGAGGGAGACTTTGGCAATATAGGAGAGGAAACCAAGGTATTAACCCACCATCACATTCGGGAGCAGGATCAAACGCTCTTTGGTTTTGCTGATGAAGCTTCCCGTGATGTTTTTCGCCTACTCATCAATCGTGTTACCGGTGTCGGCCCTAAAGTTGCTATGTCGGTGCTGAGTGGCCTGTCGACATCCGATTTCAAGCAGGCCGTTGTTTCGGGTGATATTGCAACAATTGCCAAGGTGAAAGGCCTTGGCAAGAAGACCGCTGAACGCATTGTGCTGGAACTGAGTGACAAAGTTGGTGTCAAGCAAGCTTGGGAGAACGAGGCAGCTGGCAATTCATTGACGCCCGATGCCGTGGCGAAGAACGACGTTTTGCTTGCCCTGATTTCGCTTGGCTTTAAGCAAGTGGAGGCCCAGAAAGCGATCGACAAGCTTCCAGCGGAAATGGTGCTATCCGATGAAATACTGCGCGCTGCTCTGCGACTTCTTCAGGGATGATTCCCGATTCTTCCATCGTATCTCCATGCAGCCCTGTGGACCGCGCCAAGCGTGTCTATGATTCTTTTCCCGATCGAGGTTTTTTTGCTGAAAAGTCCTGGAGGGTTTCCCCGGAAGCCTTTCCCCTTTCCAAAAAGGAAGTAAAGAGATTAGAGCGTCTGGGACCGCTTTTCTTAAAATTCCAGCAAGCCGCTGATTTGATTTATCGTCGCAGTCGGAAAGGATCGCTCCCTTCGTGGATCTCTGAATATCTCGATAGGGGTAAGCCAAAATCGCTCCTAGATTTAGGAACGGCGCCGTCCCTAGTGGAAGCGTTACCTCGGGTGATTCGTCCTGACCTTATCTTGACTGAATCGGGCTTTACCATTTGTGAATTGGACTCAGTCCCCGGTGGCATTGGTCTTACGGCGTGGTTGAGTGAGGTTTATGCCGACATCGACAAACAAAGCGAAATCGTTGGTGGAAGCGATGGTATGCTGACCGGTTTTACATCCATCTTTCCGCAAGGTGAGGCTGATATCCTCGTATCGGAGGAGGCAGCAGATTATCGGCCGGAGATGGAGTGGTTGTCAGGGCGATTGGCAGGGGATTGGAGGGTCAAAGAAGCCGAATCCTACTCTCCAAGTGATCGCGATGTGTATCGTTTTTTCGAGCTCTTTGACCTTGCAAACCTATCTGGTGGTCTCGCGGTTGGTGAAGCCGCTTCTGAGGGCAAGATTGATCTGACGAGTCCGTTTAAGCCGTGGCTTGAGGAAAAAATGTGGTTAGCCCTGTTTCGGTCGCGTCCGTTACAGGAGGTCTGGAGGCGTGAGCTTCGCGACGGGAACTGGCGGCGCTTGCGAGAAATTTTTCCAATGAGCTGGGTAATTGATCCGTCTGAGGTTCCTCATCACGCGGTAATTCCTGAGTTGGGAATTCAGAGCTTTTCGGAAATGAAACAGTTTTCCCAAACGGAGCGTGATCTTGTCCTCAAGTTAAGCGGCTTCAACGAGAGAGCTTGGGGAAGTCGCAGTGTGACCATTGGTTCGGATGTTTCCCAGTTGGGATGGGCAGAAGCAGTTGATGAGGCCCTTCAGAGCTTTGAAAATGCTCCTTTTGTGCTTCAACGCTTCCACAGTGGACGCTTGGTGAAGCACCCCTGGTTCAACCCTGAGACTGGCAATATTGAGGAGTTGGAAGGACGTGTCAGACTCTGTCCTTACTATTTTGTCAGCGCGCAGGACCAAAGTGTTAAGCTTGGAGGGGCCCTTGCAACCATCTGCCCCAGCGACAAGAAAATGCTTCATGGAATGAGCGATGCCATTCTTGCACCCTGTCGCCTTGATTCTTGAACTCTAGGGTAAGGCTGAACTTTTTATAATTTTCAACGGTTTTCGGGATATTTTCGCAAAACTGAGAGTATTAAGGCCTTTATTTTAAAAGGTTCCATACAAAAATTTGCGAACTTGAGTTTCGATGTTAACTTTCTGACGAGGGAGTCAGAACTTTTGAATTCACCGCTCAATTATTTCTAATCACCTCGTCCGGTCGCTTGTTGGTTTCCGAACAGGCAGCAGCGGCGTCCACTTGTGTATTAAACCTTCAAAAGGCATACCAAAGTGAAAAAGATTAAATTCACCTGTCCCAGCTGTCAGGCTAAGCTTCGTGTTCCGACCCATCTCGCCGGCGTAACGGCTCCATGTCCTAGGTGTGGAGCCAAGATTACGGCACCAACGGATTTTGAGAACTTTATAGAAGAGGAGACGAGCCCCCATGCCTCTGCTGCTCCAACTCGACAGGTCGCTCAGGGAATGAGGTCTGATCGAGCTTCGCTTGCAACGTGGGCAGAGGTTGATCACGCGAATAATGACATGATTGTCGATTCCGGATTGGTCAACAAGCCGACCGAACTCGTCAGTTCTGAACCTAATGCGGTTTTACCTGAGCCGATGATGCCCCCTTCGGATGCCCCTTCGGCTTCTTTCAAGAACGATAACATTCCATCGGAGCCACCTGCCGGTACGAAGACTCAGCCGATTAAGATCAATCCGCGTCCCAATGATTTGCCTTCAATACGCGAAGCGGATGATTCGATTCCTGGGGAGTTGCCCCGCCTTGATACTTCTCTCGCAAGCAAAGGAGAAAATTCAGCTGACACTTTAACCCGCGAGAATGAACCAGAGCCAACCAAGGTGGTTTTGACTATGTCGGGAGAATTGAGTGAAGAGGTCACTCCTCGGGATTTTCTACTGCCGAAGCATGCTGCGGGTGATGGGCTTGAGGAGATCGCAAAAGAGATGGACGATCTTCCAGAGGACAATTTTCAGCAAACCGCTGACGCGACTGAATCGATCGAAACCTTTGCTTCGGACGAAGCAGTCGCGGTAGATGACTCTGTTTCCGAGCCTGAGCCTCAAGCGCAGGTTCTCGATCCAATCAGTGAGATAGCTGCACTTATGGGAGAGGCGGAGGACGGACCTCAACCGGATGGAGCGGAATCGGCTATCTCAATGGATGATCTGCCAGTTTCTGATGAGGAGCCTTCCATTTCCATCGACGAACTAGACGCTATCGGGCCTTTGGATCCCGTTCGCACGACGGATCGAATCACCGACGAAACTCTAGAGGCGGATTTTGGATCACTTGGTGAAGAAACTCAAATTCCAGAGGATGAACCATTTGCAATTGAGTCGATGGCAGACGCGATTAAGTCGACTGAAGAGGATATCTCATCTGAGCTGAGCTTTGAAGAGGCCCTATCTGGGTTGATCGATAATGATGCTTCAGCAGAAGTCCTAGACGAAACCGAGGATCAATTTGATCAGTTTTTGAGTGGAGTCGATACTTCGCCAGAGTCGTCTGATGTTAAGGCAAAGCTGGATCTAAGTGACCTTCCAACGGAAGAATTAGAAGAGAAAAGGCCGATTCTCGACAACTTCTTGGAAGCGGCGAGCGAGGAAGAGAAAACGACACCTATCCTTCCCGGTGAGGTGGATTCCGATTCTTTTGTTTTGGAGCGGGATGAGCCGCAAAGCGAAGCTTCTCCTAAGTCGAAGAAGTCATTCATCTCGCTAAAGTTGCCGCTGCGCACCACGAAGTCATCGAGTGATGAGGCAGTTCCCGCCGGCAAGAAAGCTGGTGCAGATGGGTTTGATGAGATGTTTGCGCCTTCATCAGTTGACGAAAAGGGGACTGGCCCCAGTAGAACCTCAGTGGTTGTGCTCTCTGGTATCGGGGCTGTCATTATCATATCGATATTAGTGGTAGTTGTTGTGATCAAGGCACTGGGGGGTTTGAAAGTTGCTTCATCAGCGCCAGATGTCGAGCCTCTCCCAGCAGCTATTACCGACGAACCAAAACTGTCAGGTTCGAGCACTGCAGATTCATCTCCTGAAGTTTATTCGATTGATGGTGATGCGCCCTTGAATCTTAATCCTCCAGTGGAGGTTACTGAGCTTCCGGTTCAGGAAGCGGAAATCAGCAGTCACGGCAGCAACGCTGGCACCTCGGGAGAGGGAAGCGATTCAGAGGAACTTGTTGATGTCCCGGCTAAATCATTTGAGGAGCGGGTTCTCAGTATTGTGAACAGTGATTCGAATTCAACCGATCTGGGTAACGGTGGCCAGGCCCAAACCTCCCCCACTGAGGTCGTAAATTCAGCGGCGAGCCAGTTTGGAATCTCAAGCGATGACACGCTTCCGCAAGGTGAGCCTCTAATTGGAGAGATTGACGATGCGGGCCTGCCCGCTGCAACAGAACCTGCTACAGAACTTGCAACAGAACTTGCAACAGAACTTGCACCTGCCGCCACTGCGCCAGTCTCAAATTACAACCCTGACGATAGCTTCCCCGTTCCACTGGCAGATTCAGCTTCACCTCTCGGTAGAACTCATGACTTGCTCGATGCTTTTTTAAGAGCACCTGACTGGGAGTCCCGTGTCAAGTACACCTATCAAGGAGAGAGCCTTCGACCGTTGATTTCGGAGTATTACGAGAAGTGGCCATTCACTCAATTTGGGAGCTTTTCTAAAGAACTCTTTCAAATCGAATCCAATGAAAAGAGGGGAGGTCCGTTTTGGATTTACTATATTTCCAGGGGCGATAATAACTCACCATTTCCGCTCTTTATCAGGGCAGAAGATGGTTTACTCAAGGTTGACTGGGAGATCTTTGCAGAATTCGGTGACGGGCATTTCGTTAAATTTCTCGCTGGTGACATTCCAAGCCCACACACACTCAGGGTGGTAATCAATCGCGTCTCGGATTATTACGGGCCGGACCGGGAAAGATTTCCGGATCTTGACCAGCATTATGTCTATCGGGTGGAACCGCCCTATGGAGGGATGAATGAGTTTTCTACCTACGCTTTCGTCAGAAAAGACAGTCCAATTGCTGCCCAATTCGAAGGGGTGGTGAGTCTCAATGATGATCCGCTTGCCGTCATCGTAACGATGGAGTCTAAGCCCTTTGCGCACGGGATTAACCACCACGTCATTACCGACTTCGTGACTGAGGGCTGGTATCGTTAACCGCAATGGAGCGGGAGATTGAACGCTTTATACGTTATCTGGCCGTTGAGAAGGGCCTGTCGGATAATTATCAACTATTAGTTCGGCGGGCGCTGGATAGTCTTGCCTCTTGGTTAAAAGCGGATAGAAAAGTCACCGACGTGAATCAGGTCACTTTGGAACATTTGACGGCCTACTTGGCTCATCGTCGACTTGATGATCGATTAGCTAGCTCGAGCCTTCGAGTCAACCTGATCGCTATTAAGATCTTCTTCAGTGATCTTGCCGGGAATGGGAAGGTAAGCGAAGACGTGTCGGAGGGTATTGATTCACCGAAAATGGAAAAGTATCTTCCCGAGACGCTGAACGAGCCTTCGGTGAAGCAACTGCTTGAGGCTGCGAGGGGAGACTCGCGGCCCCTGGCTCGCAGGGATACGGCGATTCTCGAACTGCTTTATTCCAGTGGCCTTCGAGTCTCAGAACTAGTCAGTAGTCGTTTGGAAAACCTTTACCTCGATGATGGCGCTATTCGTGTCACTGGAAAGGGAAATAAAACCCGCATTGTTCCTGTTGGGACCGCCGCGCTTGAAGCGTTGAATGTCTACCTCGATGATGAGCGCCCTAACCTCGTGAGCCAAAAAACGGGAAGTGAAGTCTTTCTATCAAAATGGGGTAAGCGTCTGACTACCACGCGGATCTGGCAGATTGTTAAACAGCGCGCTAAACTAGCCGGCATTGAGCAGAATGTTTACCCTCATTTGTTGAGGCACTCATTCGCAACGCACCTGCTCGGAAACGGGGCAGATCTGAGAGTGATTCAGGAACTGCTTGGTCACGCTGACATTTCCACTACGCAAATTTACACGCATGTGGACCAAAAACGGCTCCGCGACGTTCACCGGCGGTTCCACCCTAGGGGTTAGGCCGCTCACTCGAAAAAGCGCGCGGGCGCGATCAGCTTTCGTCTCCCTTCCACCAGTCGGCGGGACGCTCCCAAGGGTCGAGTGACTCAATTGGTTCTTCGCTGGTGCTGTCCTCAACGAAGAGAGGATTTTCTTCCTCTTCAGCCTCTTCGCTCGCTATCTCATCAAGAAGGGTGTCGAGGTCATCGGGTGTTTCTGTAAGATTTTTCTCGCGCCAGACGATGTAGGAAAAGAAAACAGCGATGCCAAGGACGATCCCAGCCACCAATCCAACGAGGAAAAGAGCCATGGCGCTATCAGCCGCAACCCAGTGGCTCGTACCCATGCCAAATCCAGCATAAGCTTCGCGATTGAGTTGGACCAGTCCGTCGATGGCTATCAGCCCAAGGATGAAGGCCCCAAAGATGAAGGCAAGACGGCTGACGGAAAATTTCATGAGGCAGGCAGGCTTTAATTCTCAGTGTTGCGATGCACACTAGGGAACTATATCAAATTTGCGGACGTGAACAACTGTAAATTCCATTTTCAGCGTGACTAATTAAATTTCTCGAGAATGAGAAAGAGCCCCTTACCCGTTGGGCAAAAATCCTGAGAAGTGTTCCAAAACTAGTCTTGGCGACGCTAGTTGCAGGCAGTGCAGCGCCCATAGAATTCAAGCTCATGCTCTAAATCAGCAAAGCCGCTGTCTTTCGCGATTTGCGCTTCTAGGTGCTCGACTGGGCAAGCGATTTCAAGCACCTCAACCGAACCGCAACCTCGACAAATGAGATAATCTTGATGGTATCTGGCCCTGAGGCAATAGTGCGCGGCCCGGCTATGGAAGCCAATTCGGCGGACGACACGATTCTCTACCAACTTGGTGACGAGACGGTAAACCGTAGCTGGATCACAACTGATGTCGAAATCGGGAGACTCAGCGATTTGTTGCAGGGTGACCGGTTGTTCTGTGGAGACAAGGACTCGTAGCGTCGAGACGAGCGCTTTGGTTTTGCGCATACCAATTTCTCTGCAAGTGGAAAGTAGCGAACTAATATTTAAATCGTCTTTAGCCATTAGGCACAAAACTACCGTATCGCGTGAAATTATTTAGCGCAAGACATGATCGGATATTCTCTATTGCCATGGCAACGAAGCGCGTGCTAGATCTCCAGAGTTCTTATGAAGAAGACACTTGTTTTTACGGTAGCGTTCGCGCCACTCCTTTTGATCCACTCTTGGGCCGACGACAGAATGAACATGGTGTTCTTGTTGACGGACGATCAGACAACTTATTCGATGGGCTGCTACGGCAATGAAGACGTGCAGACGCCGCATATGGATTCGCTGGCTCGTGACGGAATAGCATTTGACCGGCATTACGACACCACGGCGATTTGTATGGCAAGCCGTGCCACGATTTTCACCGGACTGTTTGAGTATCGTAATGGCTGCAATTTTGATCATGGTCACCTCATGAGAGAACACTGGGATAAAAGCTACCCAATCCTCCTTCGCGAAGCTGGATACCGCACGGCGATTGCGGGTAAGATCGGTATCGAACTTTCTGACAAGTCGGAGGACAATAAAAAAGGTTACCTCCCTGAGGACGATTTCGACGTCTGGGGCGCAGGACCTGGTCAGACCAGCTACGACACGAAGAAGAATAAGTCGATGGCAAAGTATGCAGAAGAATACCCTCACGCCAGCGTGTCTTATGGAGCTTTCGGGCGCGACTTCATCAAAGAGATGGCTGAAGGTGATGCGCCATTTTGTCTGTCCATCAGCTTTAAAGCGCCCCATATGCCGGCAACGCCCGATCCGCAGTTTGATCATGTTTATGAAGGGAAGACCTTTAGGAAGCCTGCTAACTATGGCCGTGAAAACGGTGGACACTTTTCCAAGCAGAGCCGCGAGGGACGTCAGTATGAACGTTTCGAAAGCTGGGGATACAAGGATCGTTACGACGAGGTTATGGCCACCTACCACCAGCAAATTTATGGCGTGGATGTCGCCATTGGGATGATCCGTGAGGCGCTGGAAGAGGCTGGAATTGCCAATCACACGGTGATCATTTTCACCTCTGACAATGGGTTCCTTTGCGGATCTCACGGCTACGGCTCGAAAGTAGTTCCCTACGAAGAATCGTCGCGGGTTCCCATGCTCATGTATATTCCCGGGCATGAGAACTCAGGAAAGCAATTGAGAAGCAGTGCCCTGACCGGGAACACCGATTTCTTTCCTACGATGCTGGAACTTGCCGGTGTTGAAGTTCCCGATGGCATTGATGGAAAGAGCCTCTTACCGCTTTACGATAATCCGGAATCTGAAACTCATACCCAGTTGCCTCTTATCAACGTGTGGGGACCTAAAGCTGTCCAGAGTCTCGGGGTGGTGACCAAAGAATGGAAATACATTTACTGGCCCTACGACGAGTCAGATGGATTTAATAAAACCGAAGAGATGTATCATCTCGCCAAGGATCCTCATGAACTTACAGACCTCGTTGCCAATCCTGAACACGAGGTAATGCTCAAAGAACTGCGTCAAAAATACGACAGCGAAGTGATTGACTGGAAAGATAAGGCCGTCCCTTTCAATAACTATCAGCCTTACGGCGAATGGTTTGAGCGGGCTGAGTGATCATCTGGTCTGAACCAAGGTCATGTCTCCAACCTAATCCTGTTGAATCTTAGTAGACGTCGCGCTGGTAACGCTTCTCTTTGCGGAGAGCCGAAAGCCAATCTTTGGCCTCTTTGGCATCCTTACCGCCATGCTCCACGGCGATGTCCATGAGAGCTTGATGGACATCCTTAGCCATGCGCGAAGCATCACCACAAACGTAGAAGTGGGCCCCGCCTTCCAGCATATTCCAGATTTCAGAACCGTTTTCGAGAAGGCGATGCTGAACATAGATCTTTTCTTTCTGATCTCGTGAAAACGCGGTCGTGAGTTTGGAAAGACTTCCTTCTTCGAGGTAATCCAACCACTCCAGCTGGTAGAGGAAGTCATAAGAGAAATGCTGGTCTCCAAAAAAGAGCCAGTTCTTGCCCTTCGCTTCATTGGCAGAGCGTTCCTCGACAAATGCGCGGAAAGGTGCAATGCCGGTTCCTGGCCCGACCATAATGACATCGGTGTCGTTATTCTCAGGGAGTCGGAAATTGTTGTTACCATGGAAATAGATTCTGGCTTTGTCACCGATTGCGATTTCATCAGCAACGAAGGTGGAGCAGACTCCGACGCGGTCACGGCCATGACTGCTGTAGCGCACGGCAGCAATCGTGAGGTGAACCTCATCTTCATGGGCCTTCAAGCTGGAGGCAATAGAGTAGAGGCGGGCAGCGAGAGGTCTGAGAATGCTTGTGAAACTTTCGGGAGTCCACTCTTTGTGAGGATAGGCTTCGATCAGATCCACGAGCTGCCGTCCCCAGATCCAGTCTTTGAAAGCAGCCTTGTCAGCGATGGCCGTTTCGAGACTCTTGCTGGCGACGATGCCATTGTATTTCATCGCGATGGCCGCGCTTAAGGACGTAATATCGAAATTAGTCTCGAGAGCCTCGACGAGCGTTTGTTCTCCGAGTTTGGCGTTGGCCTGAAGCCCGGTTGCCAAGAGTATGGCATCGACGTCTTCCTTCCGGTTGACCGGATAGATGCCGAGAGCGTCTCCCGGTTGATAGGTTAGGCCGGACCCTTCCAGAGAGAGTTCGAGGTGGAGCGTTTCTTTGGCGGAGCCAGTACCGTTGAGAACGATCTTTTCGAGAACCTCCGCTTCGTAAGGGTTGGTCTTACTGTATTCGACGGTGGATGGAGCGACAGCGGCTGCGGAAGCCGGCACTGCAACCTCTGCAACTGCTGCAGAAGGTAAACCGTCGATCGCACCAGCCAGCCATTTATCGAAGTCAGCTTGAAAATCGACATCACAATCGACGCGTGCATAGGCGCGCTCTGCTCCAAGCGCTTCGAGCCGAGTGTCGAAATCTTTACCCATCTTACAAAAATGCTCATAACTGGTGTCACCGAGGCCACAGACGGAGAACTTGACACCATCGAGCGTCGGCATGCCTTCGCCCATGAATTCTTCATAGTAGTCAATAGCTGCATCGGGTGGATCGCCCTCGCCCCATGTGCTGATAACAACGAGAAGGTTTTCAGACTTTTTTAGGTCGGCAGCTTTGGCATCACCCATACTCACCACCTTCGATTTGAAACCGGCCCTATCAGCAGTCTTCTGAATCGTGCCGGAAAGCTTTTCAGCGTTACCTGATTCAGAACCATAAAGGACGGTAAGGGGGGGCTTGGCGCCGGCTGTTGCTTTGGGATCGACTGCACCACCGGCGGCAAACCCGATTCCGGAGTAGAAACCAGCGAGCCATTTAGCTTGGTCTGGGGTCAGTCCGGCAGCAAGATTTTGAGCTTGCAGCAGCTTATCAGGTGGCAACGGAGAATTGGAGGAACTCATTTAGAAACTCTGAAAAGATAAAATACCTATTCTGAAAACTTAGACAGCCAGTTCGGGCTCCACAAAATCTTTGTGAAAGTCCCGGCCATTCTCGGTGGCTTTGATGTAGCCGCTGCGGATGGTGAAGTCACCAAAGCGCTCGCCTTCTTCGCGATTCTTCGCGTAGTCAATGATGATCGGTTTGAGGATTGCCGCAGCATCCGTTCCTTTGACTGAAGGTGCGTAGAGTTTACTGAGTCGCTCGCCGTGGAAACCACCCCCAAGATAGAGGTTATATTTACCTGGCGCTCGACCGACGAAGCCAATCTCAGAAATATAGGGGCGTGCGCATCCGTTGGGGCAACCTGTCATGCGAATCGTGATGGCATCGTGACGAAGCCCGGCACTTTCGATGATTTCGTCAATTTCTGTGATGAGATCGGGAAGGTATCGCTGCGATTCGGCAAGAGCGAGACCACACGTCGGGAGCGACACGCATGCCATTGAGTTAAGGCGCAGAGCCGTGCGCTCATAGGAATCGATCATCTTGTGTTCCTCGAGCAGTTTCTCGATCTTCGGCTTCTTCTCTGGAGAAATGTTAGCGATAATCAAATTCTGATTCGCAGTTAGGCGGAAGTCGCCTTCGTGAATTTCTGCGATCTTGCGGAGGCCAGTCATGAGGGGATAGGCATCGGTGTCGTAGATACGACCGTTCTCAATAAACATGGTGTAGTGGAAATTGCCGTTATGATCTTCGACCCAACCGTAGCGGTCACCGTTATGGTCAAACGTGAATTCGCGAGGTTGGCCAAGTTTGAATCCACAGAGTTTCTCTACCTCTTCGCGGAAGGAGTCAATACCCATGCGTTCGACAGTGTATTTCAGTCGAGCATTGGTGCGGACGTCGCGGTTCCCGAAGTCACGCTGCACCCGGACGACAGATTCACCCACCAAGACAGCCTGTTCCGGGGTGCAAAAACCAAGTTGGTCAGCGAGGCGGGGGAACGTTTCTTCGTTACCGTGAGTCATACCCATACCGCCACCAACCGTAACGTTGTAACCGATAATCTTGTCGTCGCCTTCTAGAATCGCGATGTATCCCAAATCATGGGCGTAGATGTCGACGTCGTTGCTCGGGGGTACTGCGATGACCGTTTTGAATTTTCGTGGCAGGTAGAGTTTTCCGTAGATAGGTTCCTCTTCGTCTGCGACGTCGTCGATTTTCGGGGGATCATAAGTAACCTTCACTTTTTCGCCGGAGCCGTCATCAATCCAAATGTCGTGATAGGCGCTCGTGCGCGGACTTAGGTGATCCGAAATCTCAGTCGCAAGTCGGAGCACTTCCCCGTGAACTTTGGTTTGGTTCGGATTCGGGTTGCACATGACGTTGCGGTTCACGTCGCCACAGGCAGCGAGTGTGTCGAAAAGGGCCTCGTTGATCTCGGCAATCGACTTCTTGAGGTTGCTTTTGATGACTCCGTGGAACTGGTAAGCCTGACGTGTTGTCAGCTTGATCGCCCCGTTGGCGTGCTCTTGGGCTATCCGATCCATGTCGAGCCACTGCTGTGGCGTCGAAACGCCGCCAGGAACCCGAACTCGGATCATGAAAGAGTAGGTGGGTTCCAGTTTTTTCTTGCGGCGTTCCTTGCGGATATCGCGATCATCTTGTTGGTAGATGCCGTGAAACTTAGTGAGCTGCTGGTCGTCAGCCGACAAGGAGCCGGTTGAAGAATCCGCAAGGCCCTCCATGATCGTGCCTCGCAGATAATCACTGGCGATTTTGATGCCTTCGTTCGCTGTTTTTCCCACTTTCATGAGTATCTTTGCAATTGGGAATGGGTAAAGATTTTAAAGTTACGTCACTTACTAATGTATTGGCAGAACCCTTTCGCAAGGGATTTTTGGAAAAAGTTTTAAAGTTGCGTCATTTACTAAGGTATTGTAAGACCCAAGGCTGTAACGAATTTCCAGATGCGTCTCCCGTTAAAGACAGAATATGCCTGCCAAATTCTTGCGCAACTGGCGTCAACCTATGCCGAGGAGGGTGTTCGGCAAGTCGAGGATCTGGCTGTTGCCGAAAATCTCTCTCCTAACTACTCGGTGCAGATTTTGACGGTCTTGAGGCAGGCTGGGTTAGTCATCAGCCGAAGGGGTAAAAACGGAGGTTACTTGCTCGCCAAGCACCCCGATGAGATTACCCTCGCTGACATTGCCCTCGCGATGGAAGGGGGTTCCATTATTGAAAGCAGCCCTGGAAACGAAGGGATGTCGGCTGGAAACGTTCACGCCGCATGGGTGCGAGTGAACGAAGCGCTGCTCGAGAATTGTCGTGAAATTAAACTGTCCGAGCTCGTTGCTGGAAGCGAGGATGACTCGGACTGGATGATCTAGAAATCAATTTCTCGGCGTGTAGTCAAAAACGAACACTTTATCTAGATGAGGCTTCAGCAAACCTACGAATGCCTTGTGATCGGGGTGGGGAACATAGGACTCTAATGCGGCTTTGTTTGTGAACGTGAGAAAGAAGCAGTGGGTGAATTCATCGTTTAAACCTTCAACGCTTTCAGAAAAACCCCATTCGATGGCTTTGATCCCCTCGATCTTATTTTTGAGGAGGAGAAACTCGTCGATGATCCCCTGAATGTCATTATCAGTGGCGGTATCCTTGAATTTAAAAAATACCGCATGGCGAAACTTTGACTCATTATGATGGTCAGCTTGCGCTGATGAGGCATTCAGAGCGATTGCAAAAAACAACGCGAGGAAATGAAAGAATTTCATGCGGAAACTCTTTGCGAAACGATCTGATCTGTCGAACATAAACTCCACTTTCTAAAAATGAGTCATTGGGATACTTACCAGAAATCTATCATCCGATATCCAGAGATCGGATTCACGATCGACATCAGTCGTATGGACGCTCCGTCTGACTGGTCTTCTGAAATGGAGGAGAGGATCGCCCGCGGTTTTAAAGACCGGGCGTCTATTGAGGCTGGGGAAATCATGAATCCTGATGAGGGTCGTGCGGTAGGGCACTATTGGCTTCGCAATCCTGATCTGGCTCCCGCCGAAGAAGGGCAGTGGATCAAGGATGTCCTTATTGCGGTTCAGGATTTTGCTAAGCAGATTCTCGACGGTGATATCAAGGCGCCGAATGACCGTATTTTTCGCCATGTTCTGCTCGTCGGAATCGGTGGGTCCGCACTTGGACCCCAGTTAGTGGGAAAGGCGCTTCTGCCCGCTGATGCGGTGGTTGATATTCACTATCTCGATAACACGGACCCCGGTGGTATGGAGCACGTCTTTGCGAAACTTGGCCAAGAACTTGCCGAGACTCTCGTTATCGTGATTTCTAAATCCGGCGGTACCGCCGAGACCCGGAATGGTATGCTTGAAACCGAAAAAGCTTACACCGCTCGTGGTCTCCACTTTCCAAAGTATGCCGTCGCCGTAACTGGAAAAGGCAGTAAGCTTGATCAGCACGCGGAGTCTCAAGGCTGGATTACTCGTCTGCCGATGTCGGACTGGATTGGCGGTCGAACGTCTGTTATGAGCGCAGTGGGGCTCCTCCCGGCAGCCCTCCTGGGACTCAATATTGATCAATTTCTCGCCGGAGCAGCTGCGATGGATAAGAAGACTCGTGTCGATAACGTGGCCACTAATGCAGCAATGACACTCGCCTTGATGTGGTATCATGCTGGTGACGGGGTCGGCAAAAGGGACATGGTGATTTTACCCTATTGCGATCGACTTGATCTGATGAGCAAGTATCTTCAACAGCTGGTGATGGAGTCCCTCGGGAAAGAATATGACCTCGATGGCAAGAGGGTTAACCAGGGGATTGCGGTTTATGGTAATAAGGGATCTACCGACCAGCATGCCTATGTGCAGCAGCTTCGTGATGGCCTCTTGAATTTTTTTGCCACCTTCATCGAAGTTCGTTCGACCCGGTTTGGTGAATCTATGCAAGTGGATGGGATGGGTTCTACAACGGGTGATTATCTTCAGGGTTTCCTGAGAGGGACCCGGAAAGCCCTTTATGAAAGTGGACGTCAGTCGATTACGATCACGCTGGATTCGCTGAACGCGTTCTCGCTGGGTGGATTGATTGCCCTTTATGAAAGGGCTGTCTCTTTCTACGCGAGCCTCGTTAATATAAATGCCTATCATCAACCGGGCGTTGAGGCTGGTAAGAAGGCAGCCGTTGATTTTCTTGATCTACTGGCACGGGTGAAGAGTCATCTAAGCGAAACTGGCTCAGCTGGCTTCACCGCCACCGATATGGCCTCCACCTTGGGTGAAGGAGATGTTGAGTCGGTTTATCACTGCCTTAACCACCTTGCGGCAGCGGGATTTTGCGAACGTATTGACGGGGAAAGCCCTGCGTCGGACAACTTTGCTTGCTAAGAATCCTGTTCGCCAACCGGTCGCACCGGCACGCCATGTTGATGAAGATATTCCTTCACATCACCTACAGTAAAGTCGCCGAAGTGAAAGATGCTTGCCGCGAGCACGGCATCGGCTTTGCCACGATCTAATACCTCAGCCATGTGGTGGATGTTACCAGCCCCTCCGCTGGCAATCACCGGAATACGCACAGAGTCACTGATCGCAGCAGTGAGTTCAAGATCATAGCCCGCCTTAGTGCCGTCGGCGTCCATTGAAGTCAGGAGGATTTCGCCAGCGCCCCGGTTGAACACTTCCTCCGCCCATTCGATTGCGTCTCGACTTGTCGGATTGCGGCCTCCGTGAGTAAAGACTTCCCATCCATCAGCGGGGTCGGTGGTGCGACGCTTGGCATCGATCGCAACGACAATGCATTGAGCACCAAAAGCCTTGGATCCGGCCGATACAAGATCAGGATCGTTCACTGCCGCCGTGTTAACACCTACCTTATCGGCTCCGGCCATGAGCATTTCCCGCATATCTCCGACTTTGCGAATTCCACCACCGACTGTGACTGGCATGAAACAGCGCTCGGCTGTTTTACGGACGACGTCGACCATCGTCTTACGCTCATCGGACGATGCCGTTATGTCGAGAAAGACGAGTTCATCGGCGCCTTGGCGGTTGTATTCGACCGCACAATCAACGGGATCACCAGCGTCTCGAAGATTTACAAAATTTGTGCCTTTCACGACGCGACCGTCGGTTACGTCGAGACAGGGGATGATTCGCTTGGTCAGCATGGCGCCACCATAGCAGGTGCACTGTAGCTTTCTAGCGGCTTGAGAGGGTGGGTGGGAAAAAAATTTAAATATTCTCTATAAAAGTTCTGGTAATTAGGAACTATTAATGGTTAATTTTTCTTAGATAATTATCACAAAATCCATGGAAGCTGTTTCCCACGCCTCATCCACCGAGTCTGAGCTATTTTTTGATGACTCTTTTACCGTCATTCCCCGGAACTGCGACACTGCCGTGGTTTACTGGAATTTGACGAGCGAACGCCAGCCGATGCATTGCAAATCCCGCCTCTGTCTCCAGATCAATGGGTTAGAAACGGACGCTGAGGAAATGATTATTCTGCATCGTGAGTCAGGACACTTCATCGTTCCTCTCATGGCTGACGACCGAGAGTATACAATCGCGCTTGGCTGGTCTGACGCGAACGGCTTCCGTTCGATCTTCAAGCAATCAGTTAAGCTACCCAATTTTCCGAAATCTTCGCTGGGTGCTATGAGCAGTTCACTGAGTTTTCGTGGCGCTCATTTCTGGCCTAAAGGTTATGGGACTTCAGTTAACTGATCATTCCCGCCCTTAACCTTTGCCTAACATTGTGGCTCAGACCGACCAGAAGAACGCTGACGTCGAAGCGTTTCTGGAATATCTGTCTGTAGAAAAAAATTGCTCGCATCGAACGCTGAGCAATTACGAGCATGCTATCAATGCGTTTCGTATCTCGGTTCCAATTTTCTCTGGATGGCATAAACTCGACGCCGATGATTTCCGTGATTATCTTTATGTTTGCATGAAGAGCGGTCGGTCGCGATCGACCATCCGCCTCCATTTTTCAGCGCTGCGAAGTTTCTACAAGTTTCTGACACGCCGACAGGGTTTGTCTATGAATCCGCTTCTCGATGTTGAGTTACCTAAGGCAGAGAAGAAGTTGCCCATCGTTCTCAATCAGGTTCAGGTTAATGAGTTGCTGGAGATGCCCTTGAAAATCGAGCAGCCGAAACAGGCAGCCCCGTGGACCGCGCATCGCGACGTTGCTATCCTCGAGTTGTTCTACAGTTCAGGGATACGCTTGGCTGAGTTGACGGGCCTGAATGTTGAAGACTTTGACCTGCACAACGAATGTGTTCGTGTTTTCGGTAAGGGGAATAAGGAGCGAGTTTGTCCTGTCGGCACTCCAGCAGCCGAAGCACTGCATACCTATCGCAATGAAGCGAGGGTCATGAACGGAGCGCTATTTATCAGCAAGCTGCGCAAGCGTATGACAAGCCGGGCCATTTCTGACATCTTCAAGAAGTATCACGCTCTGTCTAATATCCCCGTGAGTATCAGCCCTCACAAGTTAAGGCATAGTTTTGCGACGCACCTCCTTGATCACGGAGCCGATTTGCGCAGCGTTCAGACCCTGCTAGGGCATGCGAGTCTCTCTACGACTCAAATTTATACACATGTATCGATTGAACGCATGAAACAGGTTTACAATAAGGCCCACCCTAGAGCTTGATTTATCGTGGCGGTCCGCCAACAAATTGGTTATCTATTTGGGGTGATCTTTGCCCAACGGCTGAAACGTGCGAAGTCAGGCAATAAGGTTTTAGTGAGATGTGTTAGGTTGTGCGCTTTTTGAGACCCGTAAAATGCAGCTAGTGTCGGTGATTAGGAGGCCATGGCTTATGAATCGTTAAGCGACTTAAGGAAAGCTGCAGCGGAGACGACTGCTAGGCAACGAGTTCTCTGAGACAAAGTCAGTGACGATCAACGCTGTTTATTCCTTTACTTTTGAGCCTGGCACGAACTTTAAGGCCGCTGAGTTGATACAATAGCGGAGTCCAGTAGGCGCCGGTCCATCTGGAAAGACATGTCCCAAGTGAGCCTCTCCGGTCCTAGACCTAACCTCGACTCGGCGCATCCCATGAGTAATGTCTTCGACTTCCACAATTTCGTTCGGATCGATTGGTTGAAAGAAGCTGGGCCAGCCCGTCCCGCTATCGAATTTGGCTTCCGAGGAAAAAAGGGGCTTGCCGGAAATTATGTCTACGTAAATGCCGGTTTCTTTATGGTCCCAGTATTCGTTGTCGAAGGGTGGTTCGGTGCCGCACTGACAGGTAACGTGGTATTGCGTTTCGGAAAGGCGTGCTCGGAGTTTTTCGTCGGATTCAGGCGTCATCAGATACGAATCTATAGATTACGTTTAGCAAAAGCTCGGCGTTAAGATAAAAGCCTTAGGCTCCCTCACTTTTGATATTTTTTCGCCCAAAATTTTCATCGTTTAGCTAGCTTTCTACGACATTGGACATTCTCGCTGGGTTTTGGGGTAATCATCGGGGTGCTGTGTCCGGAAGTAGAGCCGTAAAAACGATCGAAGACGGTGGTTGGCTGAAATGCCACACTGCTGTATAGTCCGCGTTACAACATGATGGCCCTTGAGGAAATTGGAGACAAACAGCCGGTGAACCACACTCCGACCATTGCACTGACGGTTGCTGCAGTGCTTTTACTGATCGTGGGAGCGCTAAGCTATCGGGACTACGTGCGCAATAGCCTTGAGAAGGAGTATGCCGAAAAGGAGGCCGTAATGATGGCTCGTCATGGCTATGGCGCCCAACCTCAGCAGCAGGGCACTGTGCCGCTGCAAAATAACTTTCAGCAGATGCAGCCGAATCAGCAGATGCCGGTCCAGTCGGTTCCTCAGAATCAGGTAAACCCAAACCTGAACAATGCGATACTCGCTCGACAGGCCGCCGACATGGGTATTGAAAATTCATTTCCCCAGCCGGCAGATCCCGAAATTTCGAGGTTCCAGGACTCACTAGAGCAGGCCCGCGAGCAAGCACAGCGCACTGAGAAACAATACAGTGAACTGGTCAGTGAGGCCGATGCGCGAGCCAGCGAAGCGGCAGTCACCTCTGAACTTCCAGAATTTCTCCGTGAAGCGACAGCTAATCCTCCGGGTGGTAACCCTTCGGAGCAGGCAGGTATGGAGGTTATGCGCAATAAGATCCGGTCGGCTCCTTTGCTGGCTCAGGTGACCGGCTATGACCGAGATTGGGGGATTGTGACCTTCAACGCCGGCGCCAGTCAGGGGGTTAAACAGGATCAACGTTTCGCGGTTCGGCGTGGTGATATCATCTTGGGATGGGTGAAGGTGGACGAGGTTCAAGAAAATTCATCAGTTGCCATTCTCGTGACGAAAAATCGCAACATCGACATGGCCGAAAAGCCCGCAGCAGGGGATGACCTGATCGATTTTGAACTATTCTGATTTGTGCCTGCCTTGAGACTTCGAGAAAAAGTCATTGTTGTCACGGGTTCTACGACGGGAATCGGAAAAGCTATTGCGAAGCGTTGTCTCGAAGAAGGTGCGTCGGTTATCATCCACGGTATCGAACGGGATTTGGCGGAAAAGGTTTCGACGGATCTTGATCCGGAGCGCGAGCGCACTGAGATTTCTACTGCTGATCTCGCTGACCCTGACGCGCCTCGCGTAATTCGAGAGATTACTCTGGGGCGTTTTGGTAAAATTGACGGACTGGTAAACAATGCTGCTTGTGTGGGTTCCGGGAATGTTATCTCGACCAGTCGCGAAGACTTCGATCGCTTTCTTGAGGTCAACACAAAGGCGCCTTTTTTTATGATCCAGGAATTACTCGATGACTTGCGGGTGACAAAAGGGTCAGTGGTCAACATTGGTTCGGTCAATGCTTACTGTGGTGAACCGGATTTGTTGCCCTATTCCATTTCAAAGGGTGCACTGATGACGCTGACGAGAAACCTTGGTGATGTTTTACATCGACAGTATTCTGTTAGGGTCAATCAAGTAAATCCGGGTTGGATCCTGACCGAAAACGAGCAGATTCGGAAACGAGAACAGGGACTGCCCGAGGACTGGCCGAAGCGATTGAGCGACCAATTTGCTCCCAGTGGTCGAATTTTTGATCCCGCGGAGATTGCTGCAGTGGTCATCTACTTGCTAGCTGCCGAATCGGGACCGGTCAGTGGATCGATCTTCGATATTGAGCAGCATCCTATGATTGGAAGGAATCCTCCGAAAGAGATCGAGAATTAGCGAAGGTTAAGGCTCAGCTTTGACTGGCTCTCCCGTCAGCAATTGGAGCAGGGTGCGTTTTAGATCCATGGCTTCGTAGGGTTTTTGGAGGAAAGCGATCTGGTTTTCTGCGCCCAGCCCATGATTTTCGGGGCGCTCATTGTAGCCGCTCGTCAGAAGAATGCCGAGATCCGGGTGAGTGGAATGAAGCTTCTTCGCTAGGTCCCAACCTGAAACCCCTCCGGGCATCACGACGTCAGTGACAACTAATGATATTTTTTCCGAAATCTTCGGCCAAAGATTGAGAGCGTCACGGCCAGAGGAAGTTTCGATAACGTCGCAGCCCAGCATTTCAAGGAGTTTGCGGACGAGCTTGCGCACACCATCTTCGTCTTCGACCAGTAGGATAGTAGTATTCTTGAGGCTGTCTTTGAACTTATGTTCCTTCTTTTCTTTTTCCGGTAAAGGCTGGAGACCGAGCATCATGGGTAGAAGAATTTCGAAATTGGTCCCTTCACCTACTTGACTCGAAACGCCGATGTGACCGCCGTGCTCTCGAATGATTGCGGCGACGTTGGCGAGTCCAAGTCCGGTGCCTTTACCTTCTTCTTTTGTGGTGAAAAAGGGATCAAATATCTTGGGAAGCTTGTCGGTTGGAATGCCCGAACCGTTATCCTTAATTGAAAGGCACGCATAGTTTCCAGGAGCGATTTCACCCTTCCCGGCGCTCAGTGAGTGAACTGATGTCGATAGGGTAATCCTGCCCCCGTTGGGCATTGCATGACGGGCGTTCACAATGAGGTTCATCATGACCTGTCCGAGCATGGAGCGATCTGCCTCAATCTGGTTAAGTCCGTGACCGAGCTGGATTTCAAAATCAATGGTTTCTTCGACCACCCGTCGCATCATTTTTACGAATTCCCTTACGACTTGGTTGAGGTCACAGCGTTCAAGATTAACTGGTTCTTGGCGGCTAAAGAGAAGAAGCTGTTTGGACAGCTCAACCGCCTGAAGTGATGCGCTGTGGATGAGGCCGAGTGACTCCGTCGCTTTTTCGTCGCCAACTTTTTCGACGACCATTTCGAGAAGGGAAGTGTGTCCCTGAATAACCGTGAGGAGATTGTTGAAGTCGTGGGCGATCCCAGTTGCGAGTCGACCCACACTGGTGAGTTTCTGCGAGTGACGTAGCATGCTCTCAATTTCTTTACGAGAAGCCACTTCACGATCGAAATCGATTTGCGTTGAAACAAGGGAAGCGACAAGGCTAACGCTAGAATTGAATGACGAGTCTTCGCTCATACCTTCGTCATCAAAGCCCACAACAAGAGCAGCAATGGGCTTACCGTTTCGATCGAGGAGGAGTTGGCCGTGCAGATAGCGAAAGGCGAGGAAGGATGGGTCCATCGTCTCATCGAAACGCTTTTTTTTCGTCAAGGCTGTGGTGAGAATTTCGTTGGCGAGAAGGAAGTCGGGAATTTTACGGCCGGGGTAAGCAACGCTGCATTCCTCTGAGTATGATTGAGCGATGAAGCGGTTCGGGCTTTCTTCAGCCGTGATTTCGAGAATAAGAAAAGCTTCGGCACCAAGGACTTCTCGAACCTGTTTTACGAAGGAGTTCCACCCGGTGCGATTGACCCAAGTATCAACGATTTCAGACAATTTTTCGGCATCATCAAACGCTTCCGTTCCAATCGTGGCGCGGGACAAGCACTCATTGTCCATTTCCTCCGAAGAAAGCACGGTAACACCGACCCTGGCGGGGATGGCGGAACGCTCGTTACGGGACTTGGATAGATTACTCAAAAGGATTGAAAAATCTGATGATTATTATAATTATAACAAATATCAACCAAAACGCAATGCCTCAGAGATAATTTTCTCTAATCAGCTGAAAATAAGCTAATTAAGCCGATTCTGTGATCGCCTCAGGGCATAAAAAACTAGGGATGACGTCCCGGCTTCCCCTTTTATCTGAGAAGATTTGCTTAGATATGGACTGGTTTAGACTAGTTTCCGAGTCCGGGAATGCCCTGAAGGTTCAGCCCTGGAGGTAATCCTTGTCCAATCCCTGGGGCAGGTTGGGGCGCGGGGTCTTCGGAAACCATAAGGTCAGCACGGGGCTTTGAGATATTATCGACTAAGTAGCTACGGACGATGTAGGTATCACTTTCCAAATTCTTCTCATTGGCTAACTTGGTTTTCAGCTCATTAAGATTGTCCTGAAACTCTTTATCAAGGCGACTCTTGTCCTCCTCGGTCTCGTCTTCACCAACTTTCCTCTTCTCCTCGAGTTTTGCCGAAACTTTAATTGAAATCGGCAACTGGTTGAGATCGTTTTTCTCCCCCGTCTTAATGACATAACTAAATCCGTCGAAAGTGTTTATCTTGAAGGTCGCTTTCACAACCTTGTTCTCATCGGAATCAGCTTCGGCTTTCAAAAGAACATCTTCCATCGCGGGATTGGCGAAGGCCCCCTTCATGCTCGTAACTTTTGCCTGGTCGAGTTCCTCGTCTTCTTTGGCACCGACGAGGGTGAGATCGCCGTCAGGCTCATTTCGAGCCAGCTTCCAGTCGTTGGCTTTATCTCCAGTCATGAGCTCAATCGACTTAATTCGTGTGACTTTGAAGAAGTTCTTGTCGATCCAATCGGGTGCGTCAGTGGTCGCTTCATTGAAGGTTTGACCTACTAGGTATACGGCATTGTTGTCGCCCGTCTTGACGTAGCGACCAGCATCAGTCATGGCCATGCCTCCACCCATCGGGTTAGGACGGTTATCCGAGCGCTCGTATACTTTTCCAAGCCAGAGTGAAGCAAGGCTTTCTCCCGCTCCATTGCTGAATGTCAGAATCGTTGCGGCTTCCTCTTCGTCATCCGCTTCGGAAGGTTTGATCAAGCTTAGTCGTCCGAACTGCGCTCTTCCAATAGTGATCGGCTGAACGACTTCGAGCGCCCAAATGTCACGAAGGAGTTTGATTATAGGTTCTGCGTCGGCCGGGTAACCGTCGCGCTCGGCAACTTCCCAAGCGGCATCGCCCTTTGAGAGGGTCAGTGAAGCGCCCTTGCCAACGATCTCGACCTTGGCAACGTCATTGAGCGGGAACTGCTCGAAGATTTTTTTCTTGTTAGTTGAGGAGCTGACTTCGGAAACGCCACCGGAATTCGTGTAATTTAGAATCGCAGCAATGCCGCCAATAATAGCTAGAGTGATGACCAGCCGGATAAGTGTCTTGGTTCCCATAATGCTAGAGCAGTAGTGGATTTTTAGAGTGAAAGGTTTAGTTAGCGAGCCGCTACTTTGGAACGGCGGTAGATAGCCAGTCCGATTCCGAATATTACAATCAGGACAGGCATTAGAAGGGTGTTTCCAAACTTGTAGGTGGCGAGTTTGCGACGGAATTCCCGAGTGACTTCCTTCTGAAGATCTCGTTCTTTTTTGCGGAATTCGGCTTCCTGTTCCTGCAGGGTTTTCATCTCTATCTGAACTTCAGGTGAGAGAAGTGCCTCGTCGATGTTGTCCGGGGTCTGGGCTAATATTACTCCGAGCCTTGAGGCCACCTCCTCGCGTTGAGCGCCAAAGTTGGCGAGAGCATCGGCATATTTCTGCTCAGCTTCGCGGTACCACTCGCTCTGCCGGGTAAAGGGGCGACGAATAGAAGAACGGCTTCGAACGTTAATTAGGTCAGGATCACCGGATAGCTGTTCAACCGCGTTCTGAACGAGAGTCAGATTTTCGTTAAGCAGTTCGGGTATAACAACCCCAAGGCCGGGAATCTGATTGCGACGCACTACGTTGGCATCATAGATGAAGTCGGTGTCGGCGATAAGAACAACTCGGCCGGGAGCGATCGATTCCGTGAGGGACACTTTTTCGGGTTCATTCGACTCCTTTTCACCTTCCTCTTCGTTTTCTTGCTCCTTCAGGGCAGCTGGATCGCCTTCTGGGAAGGCGCTGCTGAAGGTTCCACTCAGTCGGGTGACAAGAGCGCGCGGTTCGCCAAAGGCTTCAAAATTTTCGCGGATGCGATCGGCGCCGCCCTCTTGGGTGGGATCAGCATCGAAGGAGCCGACGAGTTGATTGTTTGGCGACGAGAGAATCAGATTATCGACTTGGATGCCTTCAGGCGCGTCCACCACGAAAGCTCCCGGGGTGAGCATGTTGAGGTTGTTCAGCATTCGCGTCATTGGGTCGTTCAGGCCGGGATCATCGCCGCTGCCGAGAGCGCTGCGATCCAGAGTCAGGAAGGTGGGTGAGAAGTTCCCCCGACGAATAATCTCGGACCCAAAGTCGAGGTCAGCGAGAACTCGCGTTGAATCAAAACCGACGCCCCAAGCACGAAAGAGTTCCGAAAGGTTGGAAGTCGGGTTCGGTCCCCCTTGTGGTGGCATCCCAGGCATTTGGGGCTGGCCCTGGGCGAGCGCGCGGGCGTAAAAGAAATTCGGATCGACAAAGGCAAGTAAGTTGCCGCCGTTCAGCAGATACTGATCGATCGCATACTGACCTTCAACGCTGATATCGTGAGGGTGAAGCACGATCAAAGTAGTGACGTCAGAAGGGATTTCTTTTGCGCTGACAGGAAAGAACTCAACTTCATAGTCTTGGCTGAGTTGCTCATAGAACATCCATGCGGTCTGCGGTGGTGCTTGGAAATTTCCAGAAAAACCTCCAGAGACCGACAGGCTCGTCATGACTCCGATCTTCTTGTCTTTGCCGCCATGCACATTGGAGATGGCTCGGACGAGATCGTATTCAAGCGTGGTCTCAGGACGCGCCGGAATGAAAGGAATCGTTTCCTTGGAATCGAGGCATTCGATAGCAATTCCGAAGAAAACTTCGTAGTTGGTCTCTCCAGAAAGACCCGGCTGGAGTCCATCAAGGACGGCAGCATCTTCCGCGTCTGTGTTGGGCTCTGGGTTGAGTTTTTCAACCTTCAGCATGCGAACTTTCTGAGTTTCGAACTCGCCGTTCTCGTTTACCAACTCCAACTCGCGCTTTGAAGCTGCGTGACTAAGTTCGCGAAGGAGGTCTTCAACGCGGCGCGCACGAGCCCGTTCGCTTGGTCCCATGACCTTATTGTCGTCGGTCACGTAGTAGCGAATCGTTACCGGAGTCTCAAGTTGCCGAAGAATGTTCTTGGTTCCTTCGGAAAGGGTATAGGTCTTGTATTCGGTAAGGTCGAAGCGCCAGCCGAAGGCTCCAAATAGAATGTTGGTCAGGATTGCAATGGCAAACACCACAATTAGCGCGGTGAGTGCGATTGTTTTGCGGCTCTTCTGGGTCGAAGTGGAGGGGGAATCACTCATGATAGTTGATCGTCAGTGAGATTAAAGAGGGTGAGAATCAGGCTCGCTTGAGGCGAATCACGACCGAAGTCGCAAAGAGACAAAACGCGATGAAAGTGACGAAAAAGGCAAGGTCTCGCACGCCAAGGACGCCCTTGGCCAGTTCGGTGAAGTGGGGCATCACCCCAAGCATATTGGCAAGCTTGATGAAAGGCCAGAGCACAAGCCACCCGCCCTTCATATTGGTAAGAAATTCACTAATTTGGGGCAGACCACTGAGCCAAAGCATCATGCAAAGCGCGACCGAAACGAGCAGCGCCACCAGCTGGCTGCGAGTCATAGCCGAGACGACGCATGTCACGGCAAGGAAGCAGAGAGCAACGAGGTAGCTGGAGACAAACCCGGCCATAATTACTCCGTTATCAGGATCGCCAAGGTAGTTAATCGTCCAAACGATGGGGAATGAGAGAACTAGCATCCCAAACAGCACAACAGCTGCGGCGAGGAACTTTCCAAGGATAGCGTGCCAGGGAGCCAGCGGCATCGTCAAGAGTAGCTCCATCGTGCCCAGACGTTGTTCTTCCGACCAGAGCCGCATCCCGACCGCCGGTGCGATGAGAACTAAATACCATGGCAGGTATTGGAAGTAGGGCATGAATAGATCAGCTTCACCAGCTTCAAGAACCCCGGTAAAGAAGAATGAAAGGGCGTTTGAAATACCAAGAAAGACCACAAACAGGACGTAAGCGATTGGCGAGGTGAAATAGCTGGTCAGCTCTCGTTTAAAGATCGTGCGCACTTCGCGAGGAAGAACGAATTTGACGATCGCAATAAAGACGGCCGCGATTATGACCGTGGGGAGTGCGAAGTCAGACAACAAAGTGATAAAAGCATCCATGATGTTTTAAGGAATTGATTGAAAAAGGTTTCGATCAGTCTTCAGAATCTGTTTTTGTGATTTCACGAAAAAGTTCATCGAGGCGCCCCTCTTCGACGTGAAGTTCTTCGACAGAGAGATTCTTATCCTGGCATACGCCGGACACCTGCCTACCAAGTTGGCCACTGTTGCCCTTGGCCGGCAGGATACGCGCTTCAATACCGTCGTCCTTAGAAGTGATGACCTGAACTTCACGAGCCGCAGGAAGTTTCTCGAGTTCGGCCTGAATGCCAGAACCGGCCAGGCCATTCGCTTTGAGCCGAACGGAGCCGGCATTGGCTGACCTGGCTTTCAATTCGTCGGGCGTCCCGTCAGCAATTACTTGTCCGCGGTCAATGATGATTGCCCGGGTGCACGCTGCTTCGACCTCTTCAAGAATGTGGGTCGAGAAGAGGATGGCCTTTTCCTTGCCCATGCGACTGATGAGTTGGCGCACCTCGTGCTTTTGATTGGGATCAAGACCATCGGTTGGCTCATCCAGAATGAGCACTTCAGGGTCGTGGATGATAGACTGTGCGAAGCAGGTCCGGTGGCGATAGCCCTTGGAGAGAGTGTCAACGCTTTGGTGCCTCACCGGTTCGAGGAATGTCGTTTTGATGGCCTTGTCGACAGCGGTGTCGAGATCGGCAGTCGGGATGCCTCGCATTTCACCTGCAAACCGGAGAAATCCTTCCACCGTCATGTCCGAATAGAGCGGGGCAGCCTCTGGGAGATACCCAATCTTCGCCTTAGCATCGATCTCGTTCCTTTCGATATTGGCCCCGTCGATAGACACTGTGCCCTGCGTGGGGGGGAAGTATCCCGTGACCATCCGCAGGGTGGTCGATTTACCGGCTCCGTTGGGTCCGAGAAATCCTAGAACTTCCCCCTTCTTGACCGTGAAGGACACACCGTCCACGGCGACCTTGTTTCCGAAATGCTTGTGCAGACCTGTGACTTCAACCATCGCTGATAACAATTAATGTTTTTGTTTAAAGCGGAGTGCTTCCGCATATTGGTTTGAAAATTCCGAATTTTTGCGTGTCCGATTTTACTCTGGATCCGGTGGGGGGTATTGTATTCCCTCGCAGAAGGCCAGTTCGCAAGAGAAAAATTCACTTCGCGAATCCCGTATTCGAGACTCCTACCACCCTTTTAGCCATGAAATTGATCAGTTGGAATGTGAATGGCATCCGAGCCGTCCTGAAAAAGAATTTCCTCGAGTTCCTCGATGAACATCAACCCGACGTTCTCCTGCTTCAGGAGGTGAAGGCAGAACGTGATCAGGTCGAGGAGGATTTTGAAGCCGCGGGCTGGAACGTTTTCTGGAATCCGGCGGTGAAGAAAGGCTACTCGGGTGTCGCAGCGCTGAGTCGGACTCCGGTGATATCGTCCACGAACGGCATAGGGATCGAGGAACACGATCAGGAGGGGCGGGTGATCACGCTCGAATATGATACTTTTTACGTAGTGGGAGTCTACACACCTAATGCTCAAAACGAGCTCAGGAGGTTGGATTACCGGGTGAGTTGGAATGCGGCCTTTCTTAGCTATGTGAAAGGTCTCGAGAGAAGGAAGCCGGTCATCTTTGCCGGCGATCTTAACGTTTCACACACCGAGATCGATCTGGCGCGTCCCAAGCAGAACCGGAAAAATGCCGGGTTTTCGGATGAGGAGCGGGCCGGTTTTGACGATATTCTTGCCGCCGGTTTTGTTGATGCTTTTCGCTATTTTTATCCTGATGAGCCTGGGCATTACTCCTGGTGGAGTTACCGTGGCGGCGCACGCGCTAAGAACGTGGGGTGGCGACTGGACTACTTCTGCGTCACCAAGAGCCTGATGAATCGGGTGAAGTCTGCCAAGATTCTCAGTGATGTGATGGGTTCGGATCACTGCCCCGTGGAAGTGGTGATTGAGATTGGCTAGGATTGAGCCTTAAGCCACTCGCAAAACTTCTCGAGAGCTCTACCTCGGTGACTCATAGTGTTCTTTATTTCCTCTGCTAAAACGCCGAAGGAATCCTCATAACCTTCGGGGACGAAAAGAGGATCGTAGCCGAAGCCACCTTCGCCAGTCATACATTCTGCGATGCGTCCTTCCACAACTCCTTCGAATACGGCAAGAAGCTGTCCTCCTTTGGCTACGGTGATGACGCAGCGAAAACGGGCAGTGCGAGATTTTCCTGCGTGCTCCGGTCTCGCGAGTTCCGTCATTAACTTGTTGCGATTGCTGGCATCGGTCGCGCTGTCGCCGGAGTAGCGGGCGGAGTGAATGCCGGGAGCTCCATCGAGCGCGTCTACTTCGAGTCCCGAATCATCGGCGATGACAAAGGCATCAGGTAACGAGTTACTTGCGGCCAGAGCCTTAATCGCAGAATTCTCGGCAAAGGATGACCCGTCCTCTACCGGTTCTTTCGCGCCAGAAAGTGCTGTCAGGTCAGAGATCTCATCGAAGTGGTTGGCCAATATGACTCTGAATTCTGCAGTCTTGTGGGAATTGTGGGTAGCAACAAACAGCTCGCGCATGAGAGAGCTTTGGTCGGGGAGTGGCAAGTTTCAAGAGGAGAAGCGATCGGGCTGTGTTTCGTTTGCCGAAGCTCTCTTAAGCTCCAACGCTTTGATCCTTAAAATATAGAGGTTGCTGGAATCGCGGTTCGACAATTTAGAGTGGTTCGGTATCATTCGCTAAGGTCGACCTGATGGGATTAACTGCTTATGGCTTGGTTCGGTGGTAAACTGGGAGGATCCAGAGCAGTGCCGTCGCGTGACTGAGTTTCCTATGATGAAGAGTTTTTTTGCGTCTGCAGTTCTATTAATTTTCGCCGCTGCCAGTTCTCATCCGCTGTCGGCTCAGCCTAACATCCTGCTCATTCTCTCTGATGATCATAGCGTACCTCATCTTGGGTCCTATGGAGATCTTAATTGTCGGACTCTAGGGCTTACGCCAAATCTGGATGCTTTAGCGGAACAGGGGATGCGCTTTGATCGGGCGTATACTTCGGCTCCACAGTGTGCTCCCTCGCGGACATCGATTTTTGCAGGGCGTTCTCCTGTGGGGATTTCGGCAACCCGTTTTGCCCAGCCGGCCCGAACGGATGTCACGATGTTTACTGATCTGCTGAGAGGCGTGGGCTATTGGGTTGGGCTTGAGGGTCGGCATCAACATTTGGATGGCAAGAGCAAGGATCTGCCGCACGTGACGGAGGTGCTTGTTAACTTGGGGATGAGGGGAGAAGAGTTTGAGTCACGCTTCGATTATTTCGTCCGCGGCGCAAAGACCAAGGGAGAAGCGCTCAACGGGGTAGGTGAGGTTGTAGGCTTGGCCTTGGATTCAGTCCCTCAAAAGCAGCCATGGTTCCTCTATTTTGGTTTCAATCAGCCTCACCGTTCTTTTGGGGACGATCATGAAGGCATTGATCCGGTTCAGTTGGTCCTTCCTCCCGATTGGCCGGATCTTCCGGGGGTAAGGCTCGATTATGCGCGTTACCTCGCTGAAGTGCGCGATCTTGATTTGGGAGTCGGATTGGTGCTCAAAGCACTCAAAACCCGAGGCCTCAAAGAGAATACTTTGGTTATCTTCATGGGAGACAACGGAGAGGCCTTATTGCGCGGAAAGGGTACTTTGGCGACGCGTGGCATTCATGTGCCACTCATCATTCGCTGGCCGGGTGTGGTCGAAGCGGGGAGCAAGAGCGAGCATTTAATCAGTGGGGTCGATTTGGCACCGACGATCCTTTCAGCAGCGAATGTTGAACCGGATGAGGGGATGACAGGCGTCAGCTTTCTTCCCGCATTGAGGGGGGATGCTTTTAAAGGGCGCGAGCATGTGTTCGCTGAGCGCGGCTGGCATTGGGGCCCGGTGACGCGATCCGATGGCTTTGATCTCGTAAGATCGGTTACAACGAAGCGTTACCACTTCGTGTATAATGCTATTCCTGAGCGAGTGCATGGGCCGACTGATATGACCAAGGGAAACAACGTAGCCTGGGAGGAGCTCAAGGAAGCCAAGGCAAAAGGAGCGTTGTCAGAGCTTCACGAGCGCCTCTTCTTTCAGTTGCCTCGCCCCGTCTTTGAGCTTTACGATTTGGAGAAGGATCCTTATCAACTCGAGAATCTGGCCGGTGATGCGGCAACGGCAAAAGTTGAGAAAGAACTCCGTGAAGAGTTGGATCGTTGGATGGTGAAGGAAAGCGATTATCTGCCACTGCCCTCACACGTGCATCAGATCTCCATCGGTTCAAGGAGGTAAGATTTACTCCCGGGCCGCTTCAATAAACGCCCGCACCAATCCCAGGTCTTTAATGCCTGGCTCTGACTCGATACCGCTGGCGACATCCACCCCCGCTGGCTGAACCTGCTTCACCGCCCTAGCGACATTGTCAGGAACAAGACCCCCGGCAAGAATGATCTGGCGATCAGGCCATTGCTGGACGGCTTGGGCGCCGAGCGTCCAGTCCATTGTTTCGCCACTGCCACCATATTCGGTCGGGGCGTAGGCGTCGAGCAAAAGGGTCGTGCCAGGGTAGGTTGCGGCCGATTCCAGCATGGCCTTATTTTTCACGCCCAAGGCACGGAAGACGGGGAAACCCTGTTGGATGAGTGACGTCAGCCTGTCTGGTGTTTCGTTTCCGTGAAGCTGGATCCAGTCGATCCCGCCCGAATCGGCAATACGTTCCAGTTCGTCGTCCGTCGCGTTGACGGTCACGGCAACTCGCGGAACCAAATTACCGATTTCGTTGAGCCACGGGAGTGCTTCGTCGAGAGCAATAAAGCGTTTCGACTTCGGGTAGAAGTTGATACCGAGCGCGTCTGCCCCGGCGGCAATGATCGCCTCGGCCTGAGCACCGGTGCGGATCCCGCAAATTTTGACCGCAACGCGACCCGGGCGCGTGGAGAACACGGGTCGTTCGCTCATGGTCAGAATTTAGAGTTTGGCGAGTGAATCGTCCAGCGCAGCCAAGAGGCCGGCGATCGATTCCTCAGTTTCGTTGCCCATGTTGGAGAGGCGGAAGGTCTTTCCTTTAATTTTGCCGTAGCCACCGTCGACTTGCTTCTTGTGATCTTCCCGCATGATCTGGCCGAGCTTGGCGACATCAATACCCTTATTGTTCTTCACCGCGGTGAGAGACTTGGAGCGGAAGCCCTCCGGAGCAAAGAATTCAAACCCGTTAGCGACGACCCACTCGGCGACAAGATTGTTGAGCTTTTCGTGACGAGCATATCGGTTTTCTAGACCTTCTTCGAAGATGACGTCGAGCTGGTGGCGCAGTCCGTAGATCGTGGAAATGCACGGAGTGCTCGGCGTCATGGACTTCTCTTGGTTCTTTTTGAACTCGTGGAAATCAAAGTAATAACCACGATCTTTGATCGTGGCGGCGCGATCAAAGGCTGCTTCAGAGACTGCGAAAATTCCGAGACCGGGAGGCAGGGCGAGTGCTTTCTGGCTGCCAGTTAGAAGCACGTCCACTCCGAGTTGGTCGAACTCGATGGGAATCACGGAAAAACTGGAAACAGTATCGGTGACGAGCAGCACGTCGTCATACTTGTTCACGACTGCGGCAACTTCTTCGAGCGGGTTCAGAACACCGGTGGACGTTTCGTTGTGTATGAAAGTGACAACATCAAATTCACCAGTAGCGAGCTTGGTATCGATGTCGGCCGGGTTGATTGGAGTACCCCACTCGTATTGAAGAGCTTCGGCGTCTTTACCACAGCGCCGAGCGACATCGACCCACTTATCAGAAAAAGCACCGGAGCAGCAGCAGAGCGCTTTCTTGGCGACGAGGTTGCGAATTGTACCTTCCATGACTCCCCAGGCTGAGGAGGTAGAAAGAAAAACCGGTTGGGTCGTACCCATCATCTTTTGAAGGCGGGGATGGACATCATTATGCAGGGCTACAAAGTCTTTGGAGCGGTGTCCAATCATCGGGGCCGCCATGGCTTCATAAGTGCCCGCGGAAACTTCGACCGGGCCCGGAATGTGCAGTCTGATGTGATCGCTCATAGTTGGCGCAATAAGAATGATCTTAGCGAAATCACAATGCAAATTTCGCTTAGTCTTTTTTTAATACGAAGGATTCTTCGATGAAGATTCCGGGAGTTCGAGAGGGGGCTGATTGTCGCGGCGCCGGACCCAATTGATTGCCTTGTTGAGCGGGCCAAAGCGGATCAGGCAAATTTCGAGGCGACGTTTACCTGGGAAGTCCATCATCAAGAGGCCGATAACCACTGTAAGTAATCCCTGACCGGGTGTAACAAGCATGATAATACCGCCTGTAACAAGAATTCCGCCGACGAGGTTCCTTGTGATAAAGAAGGCAAGGCGCAACAGGGGATGTCCGCGAGGAACGTCATGAGCACCTTTTCCCAGAAAGTAATCTCTGGGCAACCGACGGATAATGATGGGAGTTGTAATGGCACTGATGATCAAGATGCCTAAGGAGAGACTCCCGATCCAAGCAAATAACGTCTCACGCCCTTGGAGCCATTCCAATACGGTGAACCACTTTTCCGGTATCCAATCCATCGGATACGTTGAGGCGCAGCGGCACAAGGATCAATCGAAATCGCGGGAGCGCGGCTCGCGGTGGGAAGTGCTTGCACTGGTCGGAGAAGTCACAAACGGACCACCGGCTAGGGGTGCTTTTTCAGTGAAAGCCACATCCGGCAATTCTGTGGGGCGTCCAGCGAGAGGAAAATCCTTGCGCAGCGGGTGGTAGGGGTAACCTTCCCACATCAGGATGCGACGGTGATCAGCAAGTCCGTTGAACTCGATCCCCATCATATCGTAAACTTCCCGCTCGTGCCATTTGGCGGTTTTCCAGAGATCAGTGACGGAATCAACTTTTTCGTCTTCAGCAACCTTGAACTTGATGCGGAGATGGTGATTGGCGCCGTTGCCGAGTGCGTAAAGCTCGTAGACCATTTCGAAGCGAGGCTCTTCACCGAGGAGGTCAAGGCTGCTAATATCGACAAGGTAGTCAAAACCGAGGTCGTCGCGGCAGTGTTTAAGGATTTCGTGAGCGCTCTCTTTGGTGGCGATCACGGTGTCTTCACCGCGAAATTCGACAACATCAAGGATGGCCTTTCCAAACTGTTCCTTCAGGGCATTTAGAATCACGCTCATGGGCAGTAAGGTTGCAAATCAAGCTTTTGATGTTTCGAGAGTGCGAGCGCTGTCTGCCTCGAAATGTGCCTTGGCAGACTCTTCCTCTGTCACCTTCTTCTGAAGCTTCATGAGACCTTCGAGAAGGGCCTCGGGGCGCGGAGGGCAACCGGAGACGTAGACGTCTACGGGAATGAGGTTATCAATACCCTGCAGGGTAGCATAACTTCGATACATGCCGCCGGACGACGCGCATGCGCCCATGGCGATACACCACTTGGGCTCAGGCATTTGGTCCCAGATTCGCTTCACGGCGAGAGACATTTTGTAGGTAACCGTGCCAGCGACAATCATGACGTCGGCTTGGCGCGGCGAGAAGCGCATAACTTCGGCGCCAAAACGAGCGATGTCGAAGCGGGAAGCTCCTGAGGCCATCAACTCGATACCGCAGCAGGCCAGTCCCATCGGCATCGGCCATAGCGAATTGGAGCGCATCCAGTTGATGGCGGCGTCAACCTTTGTGAAAAAGACATTACCCTCGACCTTGGAGTCGTAGGCGGCGTGTTGCGTGTTGTCGTCAGACATCGATAAAAGGACAGATTTCAAAAGAGGTTACGTCTGCCGAAAGCCGGATCAAACAGTTTGTGAAAAATTTCACAAACTAAAAGTTAAGGGGCATTCCGGTCATGTTAATCAGGTCTCCCGGGGATTTCTATGCCGACTGGGCCACTCTTCGTCAGCGTCGATAGTTGAAGCGATACATGATTTATTGGGTCGGCTACGATCGAGAGGATGATGCTGGGGTGATGAGGGTTTATCGCCCCGACAAGAAACGCATCAATATCAAAAAGGGGGACTGGATGTGAGGCTTTGAGCCGTCTTTGGAGCCGAACACTTCCACAACAAGACACGGTCTGTTAGGTAAGTCTTAGACTTGCCTTTTGTGATCATGAGCGATTAGCTTGCCTCCATGAAATTCCCTGCCTTTTTCCTCGTTACTCTGTCATTTTTTGTGCTGCCGGTTCAGGCCATTGACGATAAGGAAGCAAAAAACGAGAAAAAGCCGGCAGAGGAGGAGAAGGGCAAACAATCAGAAGAGGAAACCTCTGAAACCAAGCACACGGGAACCTTTGGGGGTGAGGAGCTTTCTTACACCGTGACCGCGGGCACGATGAGCGTGTCGAAGCGGGAAAAAGACCCCTCGGCTTCGATGTTCTATGTGGCCTACGTGAAGGACGGGGTGAAGAATCCTGCCAAGCGTCCCATCGTCTATTGCTTCAATGGCGGACCGGGATCGTCGGCGGTCTGGCTCCATCTCGGCGGCTTTGGTCCGAAGCGAGTGCAAATGACCGAAGACGGCATGATGCCAAAACCACCATTCCGCATCAGTGATAATCCCGATTCTATCCTAAGAGTTGCTGACCTCGTTTTCATCGATCCGGTCAGCACGGGTTTCAGCCGCGCGGACGATAAGGAGAAGGCGAACGAGTTTCACGGCTTCCGCGGGGATCTCGATTCTATGGCAGAGTTCATCCGCCTCTACACGACTCGTCACGAGCGCTGGCTTTCCCCCAAGTTTCTTGCGGGCGAGAGCTACGGGGCGTTTCGCGCCGCTGGACTGGCTCATACCCTGCATAAAGATTTCGGGTTTTACCTCAACGGGGTGATTCTCGTTTCTGGTGTGCTCAGTTTCGACACCCTCTGGGGAACTGATCTTTCTCAGGTCACCTTCCTTGAAGCCATGAGCGAAGTGGCGGCCTACCATAACAAACTAGATGAGGACTTGCTGAAAAATCAGGAAGCCCGCCGCAAGGAAGTTGAGGCTTTTGCCATGGGAGACTACGCGTCTGCCTTGCTGCAAGGGAAGCGACTCAGTGACGTCGACCGAGAAGCTATCGCCACGCAGGTTTCGCGCTTCATTGGCATCGATGTCGAGACCGTGAAACGTTTTGACCTGAAAGTTCCAGCGAGTTTTTTCCGTGAGGAATTACTCAAGGAAAACGGAGTGATGCTGGGTCGCTTTGATGCCCGTGTCACCGGAAAGGACGGCAATCTCGCAGGGAGTTCGCCAGACTTCGATCCAAGTTATTCCGTCGTTTATGGTCCGTATTCGGCGACGCTCAACGATTACATTCGCCGGGAGCTGGAATTTGAGAGTGACCTAATTTACGAGATTCTCAGTCGCCGGGTTCACCCATGGAATTACAAGGACGACTTCGTCGGAGAAGCGATCACGGTGACGCCGAAGCTTGCGGCAGCGATGTCCGAAAACCCGGCTCTCAAAGTGATGATTAACGTCGGTTATCAGGATCTGGCGACACCCTACTCCGCCATTCGCCACAGCATCGACCACCTTGACATGGATCCATCCTTTCTTGAAAACATCGAATACACCTTTTACGAGGGAGGGCACATGATGTACACGATCGAGAAGTCCAACCAGGAGTGGAACCGAGACGTGGCTGATTTTATCGAACGGAACTCAGGGAACTGAGGAGAACTTCAGCCGAGATTTTCTTCAACACGCCGGCAGACTTCCTCGACGTTTTCGCGACTGTTGAAAGCGGAGATGCGGAAGTAGCCCTCGCCTGCAGCGCCGAATCCGGCGCCGGGAGTGATGACGACCTGGGCGCCTTCGAGCATTCGGTCGAACATTTCCCAGGAGCTGACGCCCTCAGGGCAGCCGACCCAAACGTAGGGAGCGTTGATACCTCCAAAGACGGAGAGACCAATTTTTTCGCAGGCTTCGCGCAGTAACTTGGCGTTGCTCATGTATCCCTGGATCAGCGCAGCGACCTGCTCTTTGCCTTCCTCGGAGAAAACGGCAGCAGCGCCACGTTGGACTGGGTAGCTGGCTCCGTTGAACTTGGTGCTGTGACGACGCGACCAGAGTTGGTGTATGGCCTGCTCTTCTCCGCTTTCGGCGTAACCTTTTAGTTCCTTCGGAATCACGGTGTAGGCACAGCGGGTGCCGGTGAAGCCGCCATTCTTGGAGAAGGAACGAAATTCGATGGCGCACTCTTTGGCACCTTCGATTTCGAAGATTGAATGAGGCACGTCTTCTTCCTGGATGAACGCTTCGTAGGCCGCATCGTAGAGAATGATCGCTTTGTTCTCTCTTGCGTAAGCAACCCACGCTTCGAGTTGAGCGCGAGTGGCGGTTCCTCCGGTCGGGTTGTTGGGGTAGCAGAGATAAATAAGATCGACCTTCTCGTCTGGAATGGCAGGAACGAAATTATTCTCCGCGTTGCAGGGTAGGTAGACAAGGCCGGCGTAGGCACCGTTTTCATCGGCTTCGCCGGTATTGCCAATCATAACGTTGGTGTCGACATAGACAGGGTAGACAGGGTCGGTGATCGCGATCTTATTGCCGGGGCCGAAGATATCGAGAATGTTGCCGGAGTC
>PBSY01000066.1 GCA_002726915.1 Verrucomicrobiales bacterium
CCGCTATGGCTTCATTGAGCGATTGAACTTATCCAAAAAAGCCTGATAATCAACAGATACGAAATTTTAACTTCCATGCGCTCGAACATTAAGATACAGGCTCTTATAGCCGGCATTACCTTCAGTCTAAGCCAGCCCGAGGCGTCAGCTCAGGGCATAGAGCAGTATATTAAGTCTAACGTCTCTGCCGCTGATTCCAGCCTTTCCAATTGGTATGGCGCCCGCGATTTCCAAACTGTGTGGAACGGAGAGCGCCTCATGGGCTTAGCGCAATTCCTCCAAGAACTCGATAAACACGGTCTCTCCTTGAGCCTGTTTAACTTCAATGAATGGGACGCGCGTTGGCGCCAACCCAGCTCTGACCCCGCCGAGAACGCCGCGACAGATGTCGGCACCACACAACTGGCACTCTACGCTATTCAGGCGCTGGCCTACGGCTTCACTGATCCAACGGACTTCCACCCTAAGTGGAAAGCTATCAGCCGAAAGGTATCCGCCTACGCCTTCCTCGATGAGGCGCTAAAACATGACCCCAGTCAGTTTTCGACCATCCTTCTCGACAAGGTTCCACCAGAGGACTCCCGCTACGATGAAATGGTGAAGAGCCTGACCCGCTATCGTGAAATTGCCCGCCTCGGCGGTTGGCGTAAACTACCCGTTACAGCAGTCGCATCGGGGCCGGGAGATCCCTACCCCGAACTCAAACTGCTTCGCGCGCGACTCCGGGCCGAGGGAGACCTGCCAGGGGGAAGTTCCGCCAAGACAAGGCGCAGGGAAATTGACCAGCGAACCGCTGATGCGATTAAGTCTTTCCAGTTTCGTCATGGTATCGAGCCTGATGGCTACCTCGGCCAACGCACTCTTGCAGAACTCAACATCCCCACCTCGGACCGGCTCAACTCATTGATCATTAACATTGATCGCCTTCGCTGGATGCCCCGTGCCTACGAAAAGTCGGAGCACCTCGAGGTCAATATTGCAGAGAGTGCTCTCCGCATGTTTGACAAAGGCAAGCAGATCACGGTGATGCCCGTGATTGTCGGTGTGAAAGGGAAACACCAGACGCCAGTCTTTCACGGTGATATCGAGCACCTCTTCTTCCGTCCCTACTGGAATGTTCCACCTTCGATCGCGAGGACAGAGATTGTTCCCGCTGCTCTCAGCGACCCGACAGCCTACATGGCCAAGCACAATTACGAGATCATCCCATTCTATGGAGCGGCTGCCAATCAGACCCTTCCCGTGATCAGCGCTAATCTGAATAAGGCAGCCGCCGGCAGCCTCTATATCCGCCAGACGGCTGGCCCAGATAATTCTCTGGGCCTAGTAAAATTTATCTTTCCGAATGACTCTTCCGTTTACCTGCACGACACCCCTGACCACGATCTCTTCACCCGGGCAGATCGTGATTTCAGCCATGGTTGCGTGAGGGTTTCCCGTCCTGATGAACTAGCCGATTTGCTACTTAAGCGAAATGGGGGTTGGGATATCGATTCAGTAAGAGCGGCCATGCAGGACACCAACTCACCTAATCGCAAGGAAATATTTAGCCGCACCATGCCTGTTTACCTGATCTACTGGACCTCGACCATCATGGTAGACGGACGTGTCCGCTTCGATGAGGACATCTACGGGCACGACGCTCTTATGCTTCAAAGATTTGGTTTGTAGCAGCTACTTACAACCGCTTCAAAAGGAGCAGACGGAAATCCATCACCTCATCTCCGGCAATATCACAGGCTCGGAGCACAAGTTCGCCGTGCCCTTTCTCAAGTTCAATCTCTCCAAGCGTCATTCGCTGCCCCTCCTGCGTGTAACTCTCAGCGCGAGGAGAACGGTCGTCAGCCGCCCCGAGAAGCTCTGTTGAGGCTGCCTTTTCTATCTCGCCTCTCAGGGACTTCCCTTTGAAGCTAAGCTCCACAGTTGATCCGATATTCTCCTTATCGCAAGTGTAGAACAGCTCGACCTCGAACTTACCAGACTCTGCAACTTCGGCCGTCCATATAATTTTATCGTTGGTGGAAATCCAATTCGAGAAGAAGGAATCATTAGGAAACTTGTTCGAGCGCACCACGTTACCGTGAGGAATAGCGTCGCGAGCCGGCAATTGAGTGAACGTATGCCCGGGATGGGCTATCACGAAGGGGCGTGTATCTTCGCCCAATTCAGCAGTCATCGTTTCTTTCCAGGCGAGAAGCTCAACATTGAGACCGTCGTAAACGTCTCTGTTATCCTGCGCCAAGTTGGTATACTGCCCGGGATCACTCCCCATATCGAAAAGTTTCATATCATGGCTGAGTCGCCAACGCGGTGTCCTCACTGAAAACCGATCTTTCCAACCGCTGAAGATCATTCGCTCTTTGGATAGCTCCGAAGACTCCTCGCGATTTTGCATTAGAATGGAAGCAAGGCTAACGCCGTCCAGTGGCTGCTTGCCGACATGGCCAATACCCGCCAAATCGGTTAAGGTTGGCAGGAGGTCAATCGCCGCCCCCAAAGCATCAATCTCGGTTCCAGACTCGATGCCGGCAGGCCAACGGATCAGCATAGGACTGCGAACACCACCCTCATCGGTAGAACCCTTTCTCCCTTTCATACCTCCGTTCCAGCGGGCGCCATTGGGGCCGTTGTCACAGAAATAGATCACGATCGTATTTTCGGCGATTTCCAGCTTGTCGAGCCTCCCAAGGAGTCGACCAACGTTCCAATCGATATTCTCGCACATGGCTAGAGCACAGCGAAGGTGGAGTTCGTCTTCTTTCTCTGGCTCGCGATGACGACTTGATAATTCCTTGTCTTTGAATCGTTCCCAAAACCGATCTGGCACCTGCATCGGAGAATGAGGGGTATTGTAGGGAAGATAGACAAAGAACGGCTCGTCCCTGTTTTCGGTGATGAAGTTCATCGCCTTATCGGTGAAGTCATCCACCACAAATCCCTCCCCGGTGACAATCTCTCCATTATGCTCCAACAGGGGGCTAAAATAGTTACCCCAGTGGCCTGAGCAGAAACCGTAAAACTCGTCAAAGCCGCGACCGTTGGGATGATACGGATACTGCATGCCATTGTGCCACTTCCCGAAGGCAGCTGTTTGGTAGCCGGCCGACTTGAAGGAATCTGCGATCGTTACCTCGTCGAGGTCCATTCGCTCACCGCCGGCCGAAGTGGAATACACCCCGCTGCGCTGATGGTAACGCCCCGTGAGGAACTCCGCCCGCGTTGGCGAACAAACCGGACTCACGTAGAACCGGTTAAAAAAAGCCCCATCTTTCGCCAATGAGTCAATGTTCGGGGTCGACAGATTTTCGTTGCCGGACAAACTCAGGTCGCCCCAGCCCTGATCATCAGTCAGGATGACAATCACGTTGGGTTTCTCGCCATGAGCTATTGCTGTTGCAAAAAGAAGAAATGTCGCAGCGATTATTTTCATGGTGCGAGGCTAGCATCGGCCCGCAACCGTGCAAAGGCGTGATTAGGGGCGAATTCACTTGATTGAATTGGACTTAACTCGGGCAGCTTTCTACCATGCAAGCGAGAGTGCCAGAGCAAAAACCAAACAGCCGAAAAACCACTCATTCGAAAACCATTTCCCAATCAGCCCATTCGCTTTCACAATGCCCAAGGGCCGGGCGAAGATTGATTCTGCCACTCATCGAATCATGAAACCCCTAGTTAATCTGGCCAGATCACGATTGCCCTCGAATTTATGAACCTCGCCCCGCATTCTGATCGATTCCGAAAAAAACGGCCCAACTCGCAAAATCAATTTACGGATAATCTCATTAAAAGGGTCGACTTCATCTCTTAGCATCCTTAAGAAAAAAAGCCACGTCACCTCCATCTTCTGCAGAGTATCCCCTATTTTCCTAGCTTCTATTTTCTTGTTCCGACGTCACGATTTGATTAGATCTTTCAAGACCTTTCCCTACCAATGGTATCCATTCAAATCCGTGGTCTCGTAAAACGCTTTGGCAACCTCGTAGCACTGAACCGGCTCGATCTCGACATTGCTTCCGGCGAGCTCTTTTTTCTTCTCGGCCCAAGCGGTTGCGGCAAGACGACACTACTTCGATCAATCGCCGGATTTCACCTACCGGAAGAAGGGACAATTCTTTTCGATGGAGATGATGTCAGCCAAGTGCCCCCGCACAAGCGCGAAACAGCCATGATGTTTCAAAGCTATGCACTTTGGCCTCACCTCAACGTTTACAAGAACGTCGCCTTTGGCCTCGAAGAACGACGCGTTAAGAAAACGGAGATCAAGGAGCAGGTTGAAGCGGCCCTCTCAATGGTGAAGATGGATGGTCTCGGCAATCGCAAGGTCAACCAGCTCTCAGGCGGCCAGCAGCAACGCGTTGCATTGGCCAGAGCTCTTGTAGTCCGCCCCCGTTGCCTCATGCTTGACGAACCACTTTCCAATCTCGACGCGAAGCTACGCATCGAAATGCGCACCGAAATTCGCCGTATCTGCAAAGAATTCGGTCTCACCGCAATCTACGTGACCCATGACCAAAAAGAGGCCCTATCCATCGCGGACCGCCTCGCCGTTCTCGATGGCGGAAACATCGCACAGGTCGGGACTCCGGAAGAAGTCTACCGACAACCACGCACGGCACTCGTAGCCGGCTTCATTGGGGAAACCAACCTCGTCGACGGCAAAGTGGTCTGCCATTCCGAGGGCAACATCCACGTGCAAACTCCTGTCGGAGAACTCGCTGGCCGCCCCTCAGATTCGGCGTGGCTTCCAGAGCCCGGTGAAGCCGTTGCGGTCTCAATTCGTCCCGAGTGTCTTTCCATCGATTCCAGACCCACAACTCGGAATGCCATCGCCGGCAAACTGACAGAGTCCACTTATCTCGGCGAAGTTGCTCATTACTCTATGAAGGTCGAAGGCCACGCCGAGACTATTCACCTCTCGGAACTGAATCCCCGGAGGATTATTCGTGGCGCGGGTGAAACGCTATGCGCCACTGCCAAACCCGAGGACGTTGTCCTTCTTCCCCCTCGCTAAGTTGTGCTACTTCGTCTTTCCATTGTTGGCATTCTTTTGGCGGTAGTGCTCATAGGACCGTTCGCTCTGCGACCTGATTCCGAGCAAGGCGGACTCAATTTGAGTAATAACGCCGAGCGTCTCGTTATCATCACTCCGCATAACGAGTCAATTCAATCTGAGTTTGCCCGTGCCTTCGCTACCCACATGAAGGAAAAACACGAACGGACAGCCTTCATTGACTGGCGCCAGCCGGGGGGGACTTCAGAAATTGCCAAATTCCTTCAGTCCGAATACGCATCCCGCTTTGAGCAATATTGGAAGAAGAAAACTGGGCTTCCATTTTCTTCTGCGGCACGCAACGGGTGGACTGATGGCAAGCTCGACTCCGAAGTCGAAAACGCGATTCAGCGGGGTTTTCTCTCGAACCTTCATCTTTTGGATAGCGATGATAACGAGCAAATTAGCCTAGCCGCGAGGGCCTTGTTTCTTGAGTCCGATATTGGCGTTGGAATCGATCTATTCTTCGGAGGGGGGGCTTATGACTTTGGTAAGCAGGCCTTTCTAGGCAACTTAGTTAATTGTGACACCTCCGGCAAATTCGGACCAGCTGCTCTCGCTACCGAAAAGCCGGGATGGTTCCGTGATAAGGCGATACCGGCTAAAGTGTCAGGAGAGCCTTTTCGAGACGATGCCTACCGCTGGGTTGGCACTGTTCTTTCAGCGTTTGGTATCTGCTACAATAAGGATGTGGTCGAACGGCTTGGGATGCCCCGTGGCCCTCAAAAGTGGGAAGCTCTCGCCGACCCCCGACTTCGAGGACAAATCGCTCTTGCCGATCCCACCAAATCCGGATCGACAACCAAGGCCTTTGAGATGCTAATCCAAGAAAGAATTCAACGACTCATTAATGAAAAAGGCCTCACCGAGCCGGAAGCAGTGCGGAAGGGATGGAATGAATCCATGCAGCTTATTATCAAAATCAGCGCCAACAGTCGCTATTTCACCGACTCGGCCGCAAAAGTGCCGCGAGATGTTGCTCAAGGTGATGCAGCCGCAGGCATGTGCATCGATTTTTACGGACGCACTTTCAATGAGATCTACCTCAATGACATGGGAGAGTCCCACGTTCACTTTGTGATGCCGCGAGCAGGGAGTTCAATCAGTGCTGACCCTATCGGTATGATGCGCGGGGCTCCCAACCCCGAACTAGCCCATCGATTTGTAGAGTTTCTACTATCACTCGAAGGCCAGAAAGTCTGGAATTTCCGACCTGGTACACCTGGAGGGCCAAAACGCTTTGCCCTTCGGCGACCGCCGATCAGAAAAGACTTCTATACCCCAGAAAATCGCGCTCACATGTCAGATCCAGACGTCAATCTTTTCGAACTGGCCGAAGGATTCAGCTACCGTGACGATTGGACCGGGCACCTCTTCGCCTCGCTTCGCTTTGTCATTAAATGCGCCTGTATAGATCCCCACGATGAGCTGCAAGAGGCATGGAACCATTTAATAAGCGATAACCTGCCAGCCGATGGGCTGGCCGCCTTCGAAAACATCGAAGCAATCAGCTACAACAAGGTCCTGAACGAAATCGCACCGGTCCTGAAGACCCGCAATAAAGTAGCGGAAGTAGAGCTTGCCCGGACTCTTTCCAACTCTTTTCGCAATCAATATAAGGCCATATCAGCCGGCCACTGACGGCTGAATCGGCGATCTACGAAATGAACCGCACCCTAGCAATCTCGGTTTACGGTATCACAGTGCTGTTTTTCACCCTGTTCTTCGCTTATCCAATCTGGCACACGGTGAGGGAGGCCTTCGTCACTCCCGAAGGCTCTCTAACCCTTTCATACATCAAAGAACTATTTAGGAATCCTATTTACGTTGAGGGACTTATCAATAGTTTTTACATGGGGCTGTTCACGACTTTACTGTGTCTTGTCATCGCGCTCCCCTTGGCCTTAATGGCGAATTACTGGGATTTTAGGGGCAAGGAGCTTCTGAATTCGCTCATTCTCGTGCCGCTGATCCTTCCTCCCTTTGTTGGGGCTCTTGGCGTACGTCAATTCCTAGGACAATCCGGAGTGTTTAACACATTCCTTATTGAGCTTGGACTCATGGACGCCGAAGCGCCTTATGACTGGCTGGGCGAGGGCCAACTCTTCGGCGTCGTGCTTATGAACGCGCTTCACCTCTACCCCATTGCCTACCTTAACATTTCAGCAGCTCTTGCGAATGTCGACCCGGCCATGGAGGAAGCCGCGGAAAACCTCGGATGCCCCGGAATTCGACGCCTCTTCCGCGTCACTCTTCCAATGATAATGCCTGGCGTCTTCGCTGGAGCCACCATCATTTTCATCTGGTCCTTCACCGAACTGGGCGTACCTCTCATCTTCGACTTCAGTCGTGTTACTTCGGTTCAGATCTTTGACGGGATTAAGGATTTGAGTGGAAACCCTTTTCCATATGCCCTCGTGGTCGTCATGCTGGCCGCCACCGTGCTCTTTTACTTGCTCGGCAAATGGCTCTTCGGAGGCACCGTTGGAGCAAGCACGGGGCGGGCTACAACGGGTCGTAGTCTCAAAACTGCTTCCCCACTCGCCAACTTACTCTGTATAGGCTCTTTTGTCCTCGTTACCGGGTTGGCTGTATTGCCCCATCTTGGAGTGATCCTCCTTTCCGTATCAGAACAATGGTATGGCACACTCCTCCCTCAGAATTGGACCGATCAGCACTACTTTGACGCGATTGGACATCCATTGACCCTGAACTCTATCGGCAACTCCCTGAAATACGCCTCCCTAGCAACTGCGGTTAATGTCATCCTCGGTATCGCGATCGCCTACGTTGTGGTGCGTACTAAACTCCCCGGCCGACAGTTTCTTGATGCTATCTCGATGCTTCCACTGGCAGTGCCAGGCCTGGTCCTCGCCTTTGGCTACCTGTCAATGACCCGCGAAGGCCAACCATTCGATTTCTTAATCCTTGGCGAAAATCCTATCTTGATCCTGGTCATAGCCTACGCCGTGCGGCGTCTGCCTTACGTGGTGCGTTCTGCCGCTGCTGGATTCCAACAGACAAGCGTGACTCTAGAAGAAGCGGGCCAGAACTTGGGGTGCCCGCCTTTGAAGACTCTTGTAAAGGTGACTTTGCCTCTAATTGCCGCCAACCTTATTGCTGGAGGCCTTCTTGCCTTCTCATTTGCGATGCTGGAAGTCTCTGATTCTCTGATTCTCGCAGAGCAATCGCAGTATTTCCCGATCACCAAGGCGATCTATGCGCTCGTCACCTCTCTTGGCAATGGCCCTCATCTCGCTTCCGCACTCGGTGTGTGGGCGATGACTTTTCTCGGGATAACGATCGTTGGGGCTGGGGTAATTCTCGGCAAAAAACTTGGGGCCCTATTTCGAGTTTGACCATTGCAGCCCGTTTCATGATTTTTTGTCATAACCACCTGACGACCTTATCTGACGAAATAGGCCGTATTTTCTTGGACGCTCACTCCACCTCGAACGCGAATCGTTGTAGTTCAAAGAAACCTTTTTCCCGATACCTCGAAGCCAATACCCGCTGGCTTCTTCAGGAGGTCGAGGGGGTTTTGCAGAAGCAGGCCAATAAATATTTAGCGAAATATCGCCCTGTTGGCAGCAAATTTGACCGCAGCCCCTCGATTAGCGCTGCTGAGCTGTCACAACGGTCAATCGTTCCGGCAACTTCGCACTTTACATCAACCGAATGCCGACGATATTCGGCCCGAGCGTTTATTCACCCGCCGTTGGTCCCCATGTTCCCTGTCATCAGGGGCACGCTCCCATGGGGGAAACCCGGTAACCCTATATCTACATGTCAAAATCATTAGCTCCGTTTGAGATTCCGGATCGTCTTATAAAAGACGAAGAAACCGCAACTGAGACCTACGCCAAATTCACGGCAGAACCATTTGAGGCTGGTTTCGGTCACACCATCGGTAACAGCCTTCGCCGCGTTTTGCTCTCCTCACTTGAGGGAGCCTCTATAACTTCTGTGCGAATCGCTGGTGCCCAGCACGAATTCGCCAGCCTCCCCGGCGTCGTCGAAGACGTCACTGATATCGTTCTGAACCTCAAGCAGATCCGCTTCAAGCATTTCGAAGACAAGGACCCTGCGACCCTTTCCCTTACCGTCGATAAAGCCGGTGAGGTCACGGCTAAAGACATTCAGGAGATCTCCCAATATGAGATTGTGAATCCGGACCAGCATATCTGCACGCTTGACCGCAACACGAAGTTCTCCCTAGAAATGGAAGTGCGCGTTGGGCGCGGTTTCAACACTTCTGAGGACAACAAGCACCCAGACATGCCTATCGGCGTGATTCCAATCGATTCTATTTTTTCACCGGTTCGACGAGTAAAGTATGCCGTTGAGAACACTCGGGTCGGTCAGCGGACTGACTACGACAAACTCAACCTCGAACTTTGGACCGACGGTCGTCTCGAGCCTCACGACGCTCTTCTCCAGGCCTCCGCGATTCTCCGTCACCACCTCGACGTTTTTGTCAACTACGACGACGACGCCATCAACATCGAAGATCGCCCTGAGACCCAAAGCGAAGAGAATGCTGAGCTCAAGAAGCTGCTCAATATGAGCGTTAATGAGATCGAACTGTCTGTTCGTGCCGCAAACTGCCTCAACAACGCAAACATCACTACGGTGGGACAACTCGCGATGAAGTCTGAAGCCGAAATGTTGAAGTATCGTAACTTCGGTAAGAAGTCTCTCAACGAGATCAAGGACAAGCTCCACGAACTTGGCCTCTCTCTTGGTATGCAGATCGATCCATCCCTTCTAGAACAGCCGTTCACCGCCACTCTGCTCGGCGGCGACCGCTCAGCAGAAGGCCCGGGTCTTGCAGCCCTTATCGCCCAGAATATCAACGACTGATCCACTCGAATGTCACTGGGATCCGGGTAGAGACCTGGGTCCCCCATTCACTACCCATCTTTACCGATGAGACACCGAAGTAAGACCGTAAAACTTCAGCGCGACAAAGCGCACCGAGAGGCTCTCATGCGCAATCTTGCCGCTAGCCTCATTGAGCACAAGCAGATCAAGACAACCTTGGCGAAGGCCAAGGCTCTTCGTTCTGTTGCTGACAAGCTCGTGACCCTAGGCAAGGCAAATACGCTTCACAGCCGTCGCCGAGCTATCTCCCTGCTTGGCAGCAACCAGCTTGCACAGCGCAGTGCTAAGATGTTGTTTGAGGAGATCGCTCCTGCTAGCGCTGATCGACAAGGAGGCTACACTCGCATTATTAAGTTGGGTCAGCGGCGCTCCGACTCCGCACCCATGGCTCTGATCGAGTGGGTCGACGCGTATGTTCCTGCGACCGAAGAGGCCGAAGAGTAACCCTGCACTGGTTGAAAAATCGTTTCCGAAAAAGCCACGTTCCGCAGGGAGCGTGGCTTTTTTCGTCCTCGCCCGGGGGCTTACTCCCAAACTGCACGCTCTGCTCTTGGCGTCTTCAAAAATGCCCTCGAAAGAATCCTACTACTCCAGAAGTAAAAAGATCACCAAGACTTTCGGCAGAGACTATAGCAGTTTGAGGAAACTGATCGCTGCAAACACGTCACGAATTACTCGCTAGCCCTCAGGGTGCCACGAAGGACTTCAAGTCTCCCGTAATCAAGGCCAGGAGGGCGGTTTTCAAGAAGCCAGTCGATGTCCTGACGCGCTCCGTCCTCATCCTCGTCCTGAAGTCTGAGCAAGGCTCGCTGGAACCTTTCATGCGCTGCATCCGGTTGAATCGCCAACAGCATCTCCAGATAATTAATGGCAGCCTCAGGGGTTTCCCGCTGGTTAATTTCCAAACCCACAAGATTCCTCAGCATGCGCACGGCCATCTCCTGAGGCGTTGCTGGCTGAAAAGCCGCTTTGGCCGGAGGTGCACCCGTCAACATCCAGACTTCGCGAGCTGCCTTCGCTCGGCTTAGAAGCTCGCCATTCTCATAGACATCAATAAAAGCGGTCTTCTTTGCTTCACCACTCCCATACTCCAGCCCAACCATGAACTTCCCTGGAAGCGGAGCTCCGAAGACTCCCTCTATATCGAGCCTTCGAGCCATTTCAACGAATAGAACACTGAGGGTAATCGGCAACCCCTCCCGATCATCGAGCACATGATTTATGTAGCTGTTTGAATGATGATAATATTCAGTGCGACTGCCATGGAATCCGTTTTCTCTGAACAGGAAGTCCCGCAAGGCTTCAGCTTTCACTCGCCTACCCCCGCCTAGAGCATGCTCATCAAGATAATCTGCGCCATCTTCCACCAAACGGGAAAAGCTGGATCGGTAATAGGCCAGATCAATTTCAGGGTCATCAATCCTCGCGATCTGCAGTCCAACCTCGAATAAATCAATCTCTCTTTCGGGGTGGTCTAGGGCTAGGCTAAGGTGATTGATAACTGACTCGCGGTAGACTTCGTTCTTCAGTTCTTGCAAATCAGCTGCCATTGCAAGAAGCTCATCAGCCCTCTCCTCAAGGAGGGCACGGCCAGAAGTCGCATCAAGGCTGAGTTCGTCAGCCGTTTTCTCAGCACTAGCTCCGTCAAGATAGCTGTTAATAATACTATCGAGACGCTTGCGCTCCTTGATCGGGAGCTCTGCTCCTCCAAGATCACGGCCGATGTCGAAACCGCGGAACTCAGCTTCCGTATCCCTGAATTTGCATAGCCCAACCTTGCCGCCACGCAATCCATCCTCCTCCATTTCAAGAACCTTCTTTCCATTGATCCATCCCGTAATTAGGCGCTCTTCGACCCTCACGCGAAGCTCATTCCATTCATTCCGGAGGTAAGCTGCCGTTTCAATCTGCTCCAAAATGGTCCAAGAATAGACGTCAGCACCGTCGAAACGGGTAAAGCGAATTTTTCCACCGGTCGGATAAAACCCATAGTGTTTTTCCTCTCCGTTAGCGGCGAAAGCGATACCCGCTGCTCCGGATTCGTCATCGAGTCGAACCCGAACGACCGCTTCATAGGGAATCTCGGGCACTTCTTTTTCCGAAAGGCATAGCGCACGACCGCCAAATCCATCACCGCGCTTACGAGCGGTAATTACTCCCCCTCGTTGAGTCCAATCACCACCCATTATTGTCTTCCATAACCGGTCGTCGAGGACGCCGATGGTTCTCCACCGACTCATGGGCATTGGGTTTGGCTTTTCGACCAGAGCTTTGAGATCGCTGCTCGGAACGGCAAATCCGAGATTTTCGGTAACACGATGGCGGAGCGTAACCACACCAATCACTTCTCCATCGAGATTCAGCACTGGACCGCCACTATTCCCCTGCTCAATGGGCATCGCCAATTGCAACATGGGGTAGTCCGGAGTTTCACCTTCTCCGATGAAACCTGGATCCAATTCCCGAATAGCAGAAAGCACACCGGCTACTACGCTGAAACTGAGACCCTGAGGAGCCCCGAATCCCACGATGAGGTCTCCTTGCTGCAGCTTAGCAGAATCGGCCAACTTAAGAGCTTCTAGCGATAAAGTTTTTGGATCAATTTTGAGGATGGCTAGATCAAAATACCGATCAAACGCATGCACTTCTGTCACCGGAAAAACGCTACCATCCACGAACTCAACCTCAATGGACCGCCCCTCACCGATCACATGCAAATTTGTCACAATGAGACCGTCTTCCGATATGACAAATCCGGACCCCGTTCCCCGCTTTTCCCCATCTCTTCCCAATTGACGTACCGTCACAATCGACGGCTTCGCCAGAGCGTTTAGCATTCGAACTTTGCCGGGCTCTAGATACTGCTGAGGTTTCTTCTCTTCCGGAAACAAGTCTTCCTCAAGGGCCGACTGAAATCTGTCAGAAAAAGGATCAAACTCCTCTGCGTCCTGCGCTTTGATGCCAGGCTCGAGGGCAAGCGCAACAGGAATTAAAAAGCGCAGATAAGCAGGAATTCTCATGGACAGGACCGACTCTCAAGATGCAACTTGAGGCTACTCCCCATTCCTCCAAATGAAAAGTATTCCTCGCTGCCTTTTTGGCGCTATCATGTTTATTGTAACGGTTAGTCAGGGAGGAGAGCAGTGGAATCGGCATGCCATTGATCGGCCAGATTCAAAAGCAGGAAAGAAGGGGGCAGACGGGGTTCGCCTCGGGGACCTCAACAAGGATGGACTACTCGACATCGTTACAGGATGGGAAGAAGGCTCCGCCGTAAGAGTGTGCTTAAACCCGGGGCCTGAAGCGGCTCGAAACCCATGGACGGGAATTACAGTTGGGAGAGTCAGAAGCACCGAAGATGCCGTGTTTGCAGATCTCGATGGCGACGGTCGAACAGATGTTGTCAGCTCAGCTGAAGGCTCTACTCGAACGGTCTTCGCGCACTGGGCACCGGCGGCCGATCAGGATTTAACCGACGAAACACTATGGCAAACGACCGCCTTTCCGAAGACCGCAAACCAACAACTCTGGATGTTCTGCTACCCACATGATTTGGACCATGACGGGGACCTTGATCTTTTCCTTGGTTCAAAGGGTAACAACGCATCGATTTCATGGCTCGAAAACCCGGGTCATGGAACCGCTCGTGCGGTCGAAACTTGGGAACTTCATCGTATCCACAATGCAGCTTGGATCATGACTCTGACCGTGTTTCAATCCGAAGGTAGAGGATATTTGCTTGCGTCAGATCGCAAAGGATCAAAAGCGGGCATCTACCTTTTCCCACTTCTCAACGAGTCACCCTGGATCGGGAAAGCCAAACTTATTGGTGCCGGCGGCGAGGAGGTCATGTTCGTCGACGTCGCCCATCTCAACAATGATAAGAAGTTGGATATAATCGCTTCAATCAAGCCGAACCAGACTCGGGTGTATTACCAACCAGAGACCGCCCAATCTCCATGGATCGACGTCTCCGATCTCGACCCATTTCCGCAAGACCGCTACGGCACCGCAAAAGCTGTAAAGGTGGCTGACCTCACTGGGGACCGAATCCCAAACTTCGTGATCTCCTGCGAAAATGCACAAGGCGCAAAACACGGCGTTTTCACCAGTAATGTCTTCTCGGAAATCTCTGAAATCAGCGGCACTGAAGGAACTAAGTTCGACCGCCTCGAACTTCTTGATCTCGACGATGATGGCGATCTTGATGTGATCACTTGTGAGGAGCGTCAACAACTCGGCGTCTTTTGGTATGAAAATCCCCTGTATTAAAAGACCTTTCCCGTCTTCGCAGCTGAGATCGCAATTAGTTATTGGGGCATCGTTTTTCTAGCTTTAAAGACACCGCCAAAGCTGCAGTGAAGAACATCTTCCAAATCCTCTGTCCTGGAGGGCCATTATCTCTAGCTCGAAAACACAACGACAGACGAAGACAACTACAAAGCGAAAACCCTAAACTTAATCGCTTGATAAAACAAATAGCCTCACGAAGGCTACACCCATGATGGAGCCGAAGCTTGGCCTACAGGTGATCACTTTCGGCGGATGGGTATTAATTGCTCTTGGAGTAGCCAAGCTGCTCATATGGCTAGCCGGAGAGATGTTTCCCGGCGTTTACAACAAAATTGAATCCCGCAAGGCACGAAATTTTATGACCGGCACCGGAAATCGGCTAATCTTCGGGTGTGGCGGTCTGGTCACCGTCCTCCTTGGATGGGGCTTCGTTGTTCTTGGCAACTGGCTCGGTGGATTCACCCAGACCATCCTTTAAACCGCTTTCAGGTTCGCCATTGGCCACATCCTCCTCACCGGTAGTTTCATCCTCCCCGTCCTTAGCTGGGAGCAATTCCCCTCTCGCCCCTGCTTCTTCTCGAGCTAAGAGCTCTGCTACCTCTCTCTGAACTTCTTCGATTTCGTCAAGCTTTAG
>PBSY01000067.1 GCA_002726915.1 Verrucomicrobiales bacterium
GCAAAAATAGAGCAGGCGAGAGCAAGGAAGGAAATGATCTGTTTTTGCATCGGTCTGTTCTGACACAAATCAGGAACAGCTTCCAATCATGAATCCGATAAATCCGATGAAATTGATGTGCTGGAGTTCCAGGGTTTTCCCAATTCGTGGAGAAAAGAAGTGAAAGGGCTCCAGAATATGAGAAGAGCTTAGGAAGCTACGAAAGTCAGGAAGGACGAGAGGTTGTGGGGAGCAATTTTGAATCGACTGATTGGAATCGTCCAAAAGCGGGTGCTCTTGGTTACGCCAGAATCTCCTTCACGATTTTTCCGTGAACGTCGGTGAGACGGAAGTCTCTGCCCTGCAAGCGGTAGGTGAGTTGTTCGTGGTCGAAGCCAAGGAGATGGAGGAGGGTCGCGTGGAGGTCGTGGACGTGGACTTTTCCATCGACTACGCCGAAGCCAAGTTCGTCGCTTTGGCCGTGGATATAACCGCTCTTTAATCCGGCTCCGGCCATCCACATGGTGAAGGCTTCGATGTGGTGATCGCGGCCGACCGTCTTACGGTTTTCGCCCATCGGAGTTCGCCCAAATTCACCGCCCCAGATGACGAGGGTGTCTTCTAACATTCCGCGTTCCTTGAGGTCGAGGACGAGGGCGGCGCTGGCTTGGTCGACGTCTTTGCAGACTTTCTCAAAGTCTTTGTTGAGGTTTTCACCGGGGCCACCGTGGCTGTCCCAGTTGGTGTGGTAAAGTTGGACGAAGCGGGAGCCGCGTTCGACGAGACGGCGGGCGAGGAGGCAGTTTGAAGCGAAAGATGATTCGCCGGGTTTCACACCGTAGCTATCGAGAGTGCTTTTGGATTCGCCCTTGAAGTCCATCAATTCGGGCGCGCTGGTCTGCATGCGGTAAGCCATTTCGTAGGCGTTGAGACGGGTAAGGATTTCGGGATCACCGGTTTCTTTGAGGCGTGCGCGGTTGAGGGCGCCGACGGTATCGTAGAAGCTGCGCTCGCGTTCGCGGGTGATACCTTTTGGGCTACGAAGGTGAAGGATGGCATCGCCTTTTCCCCGGAAGGGAACGCCTTGAAATGAGGTCGGAAGGAAACCGCTGGCCCAGAGGGAATTTCCGGCGCGCGGTCCGCGTGGTCCGCTTTGCAGAACAACGAAGCCGGGGAGGTTTTCTGATTCGCTGCCGAGTCCGTAGGTGATCCACGAGCCCATGCTGGGTCGCCCCGGGGCCTGGAAGCCGGTGTTCATGAAGAGCTTGGCCGGGCCGTGGTTGAAGACGTCGGTGGTCATGCCGCGAAGCCAGACAACTTCGTCGACGATTTTGCGGTGGTATGGAAAAAGTTCGCTGAGTGACATACCGCATTCTCCGTAGCGGCCGAACTCGCGTTGGTTGCCGAGGAGGGTTTCGTTACCCTTAAGAAAGGCGAAGCGTTTGCCCTCCATGAGGCTTTTTGGAGGAGCCTTACCGTGGTATTCGCGGAGCTTAGGTTTGTCTTCGAAGAGTTCGAGTTGGCTCGGCGCGCCGGCCATGTGGAGGAAGATGACGTTCTTGGCCTTCGCTGGCAGGGGAGGCTTGCGGGCACTCATCGGGTTGGCCGGATCGATGACGGGGAGTTGCCCGGCTTGTAGTTGTCTCATCATGGAATTGATGGCGATGGAGCCGAGGCCGACTCCACAGTCGCGAAAGAAATGGCGGCGGGTGCGCTCGGCGAGCCAGCGGTTTTCGAAGTCATTCATGAGTTACTCGCGGGTAATGAAATTATCGGTGTTTAAGAGCGCGCGGGCGAGGCCAACGAGGGCGGCGGCTTCGGCTGACGGAGTTTCGGAAGAGAGGAGATCGCTGGAAAGGAGTGCTTGGGTGGCTTCCTTGTCCTTGGTGAAATCGTTGATCTGTTGGTGAACGTATTTTTTAAGGATGGAGAGTTCTTCGCGGCCTGGCTCGCGGCAGAGAGTGAGTTGGAAAGCGTGGTGAATGAGCGGCTCGACTCCGTCGGGTTTGTCGCGAAGAAGACGGGCCGCGAGACCTTGGGCGATTTCGAGGAAGGCGGGATCGTTTGCGATGGTGAGCGCTTGCAGCGGGGTATTGGAACGGACGCGGTGGGTGCAGACGGTTTGGAAGTCTGGGGCGTCAAAGGTGGAGAGGAGCGGGTATGGGGCGCTGCGATAAAAGAAGGTATACATCCCGCGGCGGTAGCGATCGGGACCGGTGCTGGTGTTCCAACCTTTGCGGCTTTGGGTGAAGGCGTAAATGCCATCGGGTTGGGGCGGGTAGACGCTGGGGCCACCGATGACGGGGGTGAAAAGTCCGCTTGCGCTGAGAGCGGCGTCGCGGATGATTTCAGCGTCGAGGCGAAGGCGGCTTTGGCGGGCGAGGTGGAGATTGCGCGGATCAAGATCAGCGAGGTCGGGACGAGCTTTTGAAGAGCGGCGATAGGTTTCGCTGGTAACGATGAGGCGGTGCATTTTTTTCATGGACCAAGCATCTTCGATGAAGCGATTGGCGAGATAGTCGAGGAGAATGGGATGGGTGGGAGGAGATCCTTGGGTTCCAAAATCTTCTTCGGTTTCGACGAGACCACGCCCGAAGTAGCGCATCCAGGTTCGGTTAACAGTGACGCGGGGTGTGAGCGGGTTGGCGGGATCAACGAGCCACTTGGCGAGGTCGAGCCGATTGCGGCGCGAGGTGGGATCGGGAAGGGCGGGTTTGACTTTGGAGAGAATCCCGGGCGCGAGTTCTCCGAGGTCTTTGTTGGGTCGGGTGAAGTCACCGCGAGTGAGGAGGTAAGTGGTGCGCGGCTTGGCCAGTTCCTTCATCACCATAAGCTTTCCGGTGCGGGGTGTGACTTTGCCGGGTTCTTTGCCCTTCGGAATGGACGGAGCGGTAGCGGAGAGATCAAGGGCGAAACGTCCGACGAGATAGTTATCGTGGAGATCATGCTCCATGCGGACGGCGAGTGGCTTGCCGTTAGTTGCAATGGGTTTTTCGAAGAGAAAAGTCACTTCGTGCTCGGCGTTCATTATAGCCTTTTGTCCGCGACCGATGTTGATGGCCCATCCAGTCTTCTTGTCACGATCGATGATGTGGGAAGCCGGATAGTCTGGTTGCTCATGATCGGCGAAGGCCGCTTTAAGACGAACGGGCTTGCCGTCGATCGTGACGGTGAGATTGGTGAGGACAAAATTCCCATTGCTCGCAGTGCCCGGCCCTTTCTTTGGGAGGGATTTATCAGGGAGGGTGCGGAGTCGGAGCGCGGCGACGGTCTGGAGATCGGTGGAGATTTTGAGGTCGTAGGCCTCTTTTTGCTTGGCGGACTTGTCCACGAGGAGAGAGTTATCGGGGAGACGTTTTAAATTTACGTTGGAGGAAGTACGATAGTCCTCGTAACGAACCGGAACCCACTTGGCTGTCTGCGCAGATTCCGTCTTTTCAGGCATAATCGGTTTGGGGCCGTTGTTGAGGATCTCAAATTGTTTGACCTCCACCGTGGGACCGGTGCCGTTGGCATCTTCGGTGTTGTTGAAGAAGGCGAAGAGTTCGTAGTACTCGCGGTGTGTGATGGGATCGAACTTGTGCGTGTGGCATTGGGCGCAACCCACAGTGAGGCCAAGCCAAACCGCTCCGGTGGTATTGACGCGGTCGATGACCGACTCGACGCGGAACTGTTCGCGATCCGATCCACCCTCTTGGTTGATGAGAGTGTTCCGGTGAAAGGCGGAGGCAACGAGTTGGCTTTTGCTGCGGTTGGGAAGAAGGTCACCGGCCAGTTGTTCGATCGTGAATTGATTAAAGGGAAGATCGTCGTTGAGAGATTTGATGACCCAGTCGCGGTAAGGCCACATGTCACGGCCGCCATCGACCGAGTAGCCGTGTGAGTCAGCGTAGCGGGCTTGGTCGAGCCAGTGCCGACCCCAACGCTCGCCATAGTGCGGGCTTGCGAGGAGTCGGTCTACAAGGCGAACCCATGCGTCGGGGCGTTTGTCATTGATAAAGTCGTTAGTTTCTTCGGGCGTCGGAAGGAGGCCGGTGAGATCGAGAGAGAGTCGTCTGATGAGAGTGGCTCGATCGGCGGTTGGTGAGGGCTTGATGTCGAGACGTGCAAGGGAAGCGTTGATAAAGTAGTCGATCGGATTGCCTTTCCAAGACACTGGCGGGGTAGTCTTGGCGAGAGGTTCGAAGGACCAGTGGCCTTGGTAGGGAGCCCCTTGTTTAATCCAGCGACGAAAGAGAGCGACTTCCTCTTGGGTGAGACTTTCTTTTTTGGCATGGGGCGGAGGCATCGCTTCATCACCGGTGGCTTCCGCGATGCGGTAGATTAATTCGCTATCATCTGGTCTGCCCGGAACGATCGCGGAGAATCCGTCGTGGTCTTCAAGTGCGCCGTCTCGGGTATCAAGACGAAGGTCGGCCTCGCGTGTTTTTTCGTCGGGGCCGTGACAGAAGAAGCACTTGTTGGAGAGAATGGGCCTAATGTCGCGGTTGAAGACCACTTCCTGTGAAAAAGTGACTGAGATCAGTGCGATGGTGAGAATAAGAGAAAGGCGCTCCATTTACAGAGATCTTTATAACGCGGATCGGTGCCGAGGCAATCAGCAAGCATCGAAGTTGATCGGCTTTGGTTCTCGTTAATGGATGGAAAATCGCCTGGAATTCGGCAGTTTTTTGAGAAGCCAATTTTTTATGGGCAGATTCTGAGGAATCTTATAAAAAGAGTGTTTCGTTCGAATATTTGGTAGGGTATCTTACTGGCCGCCCAATGAAATTTAACATAAGCTCTTGTCTTATCGCAGTTGTTGCCTTTGCTACAGGGATCGCGGTTGACCGCGTTGTATTTTCTCCTGTGGAGGATACGGCCGCAGCAGAAGGTGCGCGAGTCAGAAACAAAGAGTCCAGCAGCTTGTCTTCGAGAGGATCAAGAAGCCGGGCCATTTCTTCTCAGCCTGGTCGAAGTGATTCTGATCGACAGCGCGAAGAGTCAAGAGAAGAGGGAGCTGATGGAGTATTGGGATCTTTTCGAGACGCGATGGAAAAACTCCAAGATGGTGGGAGCATGGATGCAAAGACCGCGAGTCAACTTTTACAATCATTTCCGGCTGGTCGAGAGCGCCGACACATGTTGGAGCATCTCGCAAATGTCTGGGGTCGCCGGAATGGTCAGGCAGCGATTGAATGGGCCGAAAGTTTGGATGGAAGTGATCGTCGGCGAGCTTTACATAGCGCCCTGCATGGCTGGTCGGAAGAGGATCCTGCGGGCGCTGCTCAATATGTAGCCGAGCTCCCGACTTCTGAGCAAAATTTACATTTAGTGCATGAGATGGCTCATCGTTGGGCTGAGAGCGACCGAACTGCTGCGATGGAATGGGGAGCGTCTCAAGGTGATGCCGCGATACGCAGCCGGGCGATGGGCGGGGTCGTAAGTTCATGGGCCGAGACGGATCCTGCTGCCGCCGCTAATTTTGCTTCGACAATAGACAACCCCTTCGTGAAGCATCAAGCCCTTGAGATTGCGGCTCGTCGTTGGGCAAGCCAAGACACGGCTTCTGCGATAGAATGGGCGCAAGGGTTGGTAGGTGAAGATCGTCACCGAGCCACTCGATCAATCTTACGTGGAGTGGCTGAAAATACTCCGGGAAAAGCAGCTACGATCTACGGTGAACTTACGGCAGGCCTCTCGCCCCAGTTGCGGGCAACAAATGAACACCGACGGATGGCACAAGAAATCGCTTCGGCGTGGTCCGCGGCTAGTCCTCAAGAAGCTGCTGACTGGGCAATGGGTCTTCCGGAGCCTGGGGAGGTGCGTCGCGCTGCGGTTGGAGAAGTGGCTGAGCGTTGGCTGCGGATTGATAGCATGGCTGCCGGCGAGTGGATCCTAGAGCTTCCGGAAGGAAGGGTTCGTGATGCGGCGGCGGAACGGGTGGTTGAAACGATGCTTCCTGCCGACCCCGCGGCAGCGTTCGACTGGGCAAACAGTCTCAGTGATGATGGGCATAGGACGGGGATGATGCGGGAGGTGCTTCATCGTTGGAGCTCACGCGACTTTGCTTCCGCGAATGCCGCACTTCAAAGCGCAGAGATTTCGCCTGAGCAACGGCGCGAGCTCAACCAAGTCTTTGGAAGAAATGAAGACCCGGGTCCAGCTGGCGATCCGGGAGAGCAGTCTGAGTAACTCCGGAGGAGGTCGGTGATAGATTCTTTCTCGATTAAGAATTGAACGGGAATGGTGAGTTGAGACCCAGAGAAATCTAATTTTCGTCGTTAAAGCTCTGGCGATGGACGGTGGTTTCTCCGTCGGCCTGGTAGATTAAAAGAATGGCATCTTCGCTGGCGACTTCATCAAACAGTTCCATCATGAACTCCTCTTGACCGGGCCAAGGGTAGACAAAGAAGAGATCGACTTCGCCAGGGTCAAGACCATCGTAGAGCGGAGTAGTGTCGATGATTGCTCCACCAGAAGTGGTGGCCTGTGGAGGAAGAAGGTCCTTGCCGCCGATGCCTTCACATTCTTCATAACCTTCAGGAAGGTAACTGGTGCAAAGGTATTCGGCGGGGATGGAGAGGTCTTGAGCTAGTTCGGTGGAGAGCTTTACAAGGCCATCTTCGATTTCGATTCCGTAGGCTTTAAAACCTAGGAGGGAGGCCATGCAGGTTGCGATCCCAAACCCGGAGCCCCATTCGCAGAAAACGTCACCGCGAAGGATTCCAGATTCTTTGAGAGTGGCGATGGCCGCAAAGACTTTTTTAGGATTACTGGGAAGGTAACGCGGGTAGCGCCGGTCCAGTCCGGCCTCGAAAAAGGCGTCACAGCGTTGCTCGGCCTCGGCAAGTATTGCGGTAACTTCATCCGGTATCTCGCAAGGCTTGGAGATCACATTAAGTTGTTCGAGAGACACAGTAGCGGGTTATCTTCTTTGGTGTTTCGGCAAGAATTGGACGGCATCAGCAATAACGTATTTTCCTTCTGTTCCTTCGTTTGAAATAATGACTGATCCTTTTTTTCCTTTCTTGAATTCGAAAGTTCCCAGGGATCTAAAGAGTTTTCCATGCTTGGGGACATCCTGTTGATTAATCCGAACGATGGATTTTCCGTTCGCGTGAACGATCGTGACGGGTGTAACGGTCGAGCGTCTTGAATTGTAGCAATGGGAGAGACGGACTTCGTATTTCCCAGATTGTGGGAGATCAGGAGTGAAGGTCACGGATTTTTTCCCTTTGTCTGATTTTTGGTCATGAAGGTATCCGATGCCAACATAGGGTGGGGTGTGGGTTGAATATTGCCATTTCCCCTTGAGAATGGCGCTGGTCTCATCAAGGACAATTCCTGGGAGAGTATCTGAGTTGGGGATGATGAATTTCAGGTTGGCCTTGATGTCGACTTCACCTGGCGCATGACTGTTGGGAGTTGCATCGGGATGAGGTTCGATGGAAAAGACGAGACTTCCTCCTAAAAGAAATAGAATCGAGAGGAACCACCTTTTCATGTTGAGAAGAGTAACTAGCGCGTCATGAGAGAGCGATGTCATTTCACCCAAATATTCCCCTTTGTAAGATCTCGTATCGCTCAGACGTTAAGCTTAGCTTAAGATATCCTATCTCTCCCGATGCTCTTTAAAATCCGCCTTCAAATTCTCGTTGTCTTTTTCGTCA
>PBSY01000068.1 GCA_002726915.1 Verrucomicrobiales bacterium
ACTTCACGAATAACGAGTTGGCGAGCTTTGACTCGTTCGATGCGCGCACGGACCCTGACGCGTCCGCCTCTGAGCCCGCCGTTGTATTCGGAAACATCAGCAATGCCGCCCTGAAGAAAGTCGGGAAAGAGATCGAACTCTTCCTTTTTCAATGCAGCAATGCAGGCATCGATCAGCTCATTAAAATTGTGGGGAAGAATCTTGCAGGCTAGACCAACGGCGATTCCCTCAGCGCCATGGGCAAGAACGAGGGGGAACTTTGATGGTAACGTAACGGGCTCCTTGTTGCGTCCATCGTAACTTGCTGCCCAGGTCGTAGTCTTAGGGTTGAAGAATACCTCGTTGGCGAACTTGGAAAGACGAGTCTCGATGTAGCGCGAAGCGGCAGCAGAATCTCCAGTCAGGATATTGCCCCAGTTCCCCTGGGTATCGACGACCAGTTCCTTCTGGCCCATGTTGACAAGAGCGGCACCGATCGATTGGTCTCCATGCGGGTGATACTGCATCGTGTGACCAATAATGTTGGCTACCTTGTTGAAACGGCCGTCATCTTTTTCCTTGAGTGAGTGGAGGATGCGTCGTTGCACCGGCTTGAGGCCGTCGTCGATGTGCGGGACAGCACGTTCGAGGATGACGTAGCTGGCGTAGTCGAGAAACCAGTCAGAATACATCCCCTTGAGGGGTTGCTGAGGAGTCGGGGGGTCGTCAGGCATAGCAAGAAAGGAAAAAGAAAATTAAGCGGCTTCGTCTTCTTCCTCGATGAGGTCAGTTTCGACTTTCAGGTTCTTGATAATGAATTCCTGTCGTTGAGGGGTGTTCTTGCCCATGTAGAACGTCAGCAGATCCTCGATTACTTTTGGCTTGGGTGGCATTTCCACGGGCGACAGACGGATGTTCTCGCTGATAAAAAATTTGAACTCATCGGGCGAGATCTCTCCGAGGCCCTTGAAGCGAGTGATTTCTGGATTTTTTACTTCCTTAATGGCCTCGAGCCGTTCCCCTTCGGTGTAGCAATAGCGGGTTTCCTGTTTGTTGCGGACGCGAAACAGCGGGGTCTCAAGAATATAAAGATGCCCTTCGCGAATCAGGTCGGGGAAAAATTGGAGAAAGAAAGTCAACGCAAGCAGTCGAATGTGCATACCGTCGACGTCGGCATCGGTGGCAAGGACGACTTTGTTATAGCGAAGGTTCTCGATGTCATCTTCGATTCCAAGGGCGGCCTGAAGTAGATTAAACTCCTCGTTTTGGTAAACCACCTTTCGGCTCATACCGAAAGAGTTGAGCGGCTTACCTCGCAGGGAAAAGACGGCCTGTGTATCGACGTTGCGCGCCTTCGTAATCGAGCCGCTGGCAGAGTCACCCTCGGTGATAAACAAGGTCGATTTGTTGGCAAGTTTGTGCTTGGAGTTGAGGTGAGCCCGGCAGTCGCGAAGTTTTTTGTTGTGGACCTTCGATTGTTTGGCTCGCTCGCGTGCCAGTTTTTTAATCCCCTTCATTTCCTTGCGCTCGTGCTCGGAGCGCTGGATTTTTTCGGTGAGTGCCGCGGTGGTGTCTTTGTTGCGGTGTAGGTGATTGTCGAGCTGCAATCCGATGAAGTTACCGATAAAGGTTCGGATTGTTTCGCCGTCCGGGGCTATGTGGGTAGAGCCGAGCTTGGTCTTGGTCTGGGATTCGAAGATGGGCTCCTCGACTTTCACACTTACGGTAGCAACGATACCGCCGCGAATGTCGGTGGCGTCGTACTGTTTCTTAAGGTGGGTACGAACGGTGCTTATGATAGCCTCCCGAAAGGCGGCAAGATGAGTGCCGCCCATCGTAGTGTGTTGGCCATTGACGAAACTGTAGTATTCCTCGCCACTCTGTTCGGTGTGGGTAAAGGCGACCTCGATATCCTTACCTGATAGATGAATAATAGGGTAGATTGGCTTCGCACCTCCCTCTAGGTTTTCATTGAGGAGATCGAGTAGACCATTTTTCGATTTGAACTTCTTCCCGTTAAGAGTCAGCGTCAGTCCGGTGTTGAGGTAGGCATAGTTGCGCAGCATCGTCTCGACGTATTCGAGGTTCCACGTAAAAGTACCAAAAATCTCTTCGTCAGGTTCGAAAGAGACCATCGTGCCGTTGGGTTCTGTGGTTTTGGCGGCTCGTTTCATCTCGTCGGCGATGTGACCTTTGCCGAAGGAGATGCCCTTGGTCTGCTTGTCGCGGAAGGCTGCAATTTCAAAGAAATCAGAGAGGAAGTTCACCGCCTTGATACCAACTCCGTTGAGGCCTACTGATTTTTTAAAGGCTTCGCTGTCGTATTTAGCGCCGGTGTTGATGATGGAAGCGCAGTCCTTTAGCTTGCCAAGCGGGACGCCTCGGCCGTAGTCGCGAACACGGACGAAACGGTCGTCGATTTCGACATCGATTTGCTTGCCGTTGCCCATCACGAATTCATCGATGCAGTTATCGATGACCTCCTTGAGCAATATATAAATCCCGTCGTCCTGAGCGCTGCCATCGCCGAGTTTGCCGATATACATGCCCGGTCGAAGACGGATGTGTTCGCGCGGTTCGAGCGAGCGAATGTGTTCTTCATTGTATTCAGCAGCCATGGAGTGGAAAGGTAAGGTCTCCTCCAGTATTTAGGAAAACTGAAATAAATTCAACCCGAGAATGGCTCTGGTGGATTTGAGCTGGGAGTCAAGTGGCTTAGGGTGTGGAGCAAGAAGGGAATCCCTTGCGATTCAACTGGCGAGAGAATCCTGATTCAGAACTTTGGTAGTCGGGACAGTTCTGAGGTATCGCCTCCCGGGCCCACCCAAGAGGCGAGGCGGGCGTTGCTCGCTGTTGCGGCAACGAGATCGTCATTAAAAAATACTCGGATAGCGAAGCCGTGGTAATTCACTTTGGTGCGATTTCGTTCGTTCTTGGGCACGCCATCGTGATCATCCGCTTTGTTTTTGTAGGAGTTTTCGGCGCGAGTGAAGAAATCCAAGTCTCTTGCTTCACCCTGTCGCAATTTCAGAGTGTGCTCGGATCGGGACATGACGTAGTAGTCGCGCTTGCGATCCGTGATACCTAGGATCCAGACCTCCGCTTTAACCTCGGTGGGATGGTAAGAGGTGTTGTGGACTCTTGCTCCGACGCGCCAGCGATTTTGAGTCATTTTGGACGGGCTCGCTTCCTTGGCTCCCTTAACGCGAATGTTAGGCGGCATTTTGACTTTGTCGCCGGCTAAGGTGGCGGCTTCTTCCCAGATTTTATCCTGCTCTTTTTGAGACTGCCCCAAGGCATTGGTGGCAGGGGCTTCGCGTTTTGCGTCATCCTTTCTTGCCTGCTTCGCCTTATTGGCTGCGAGAGCATAATCCCGTTGTTCATTCACAAGTTTAGCGAGTTGTTCCTGAAAGGCGACCTCACGGTGATTGGGTTCTATGGCCTTGGTTCGTTTCTCCGAATCGGGGACGAGGCGAAGATTGGCGAACTGATTGGATCCCGGTGGGTAGGCCTCGCCGGGGATGATCAATTCAAAAACGACGCGACCTCCCTCATGGCGTCCTTTGTGAATTCGATCTCCAAATTTCCCGTCCTTACCGAACAAATTCATAGCAGAAGCCTCACTCCAGGCGTTGATGACGGCCCGCGAAACCATGAGCCTTTCCCATGGACCAACGTCTGGCCGAAATTCGAATGCTTTGTCGAGGAGGCTCTCAGGTCCAGGGCCGTTGCCGCGGTCGGAGGAATGAACCAGTTCGATAACGGTGATCATGCGCCGGGAGAGCTCCTCGGTGTCCGCCGGATTGAATTTTTCGGTTGGTCGGGATGGGCCAAGATGACGGGCTAGGGCCTGGGCAGCTGGATTTAATTTCGGGGCCGAATGAACTCCAACGGAGCCGATTAGAGCGATGAAAAGGATAAGTAAAACAGGGAGTGAAACATTGCATTTCATGGGAGCTCTGAGCTGGAACAGCGAAATCTTCGTCCATTACGGATACCGGTATGACATAGGTTTTCACTTGCGAATACCAGCTAATAAGGTTTTGGAGATTGTATGCGTCACTGGCTTGCCCTTTTTTCGATCGTCTTGATGGCCACCTCTCAGGCTGAGGAACGGCCAAATCTCCTCTTTATTTTTCTAGATGACTATGGATGGAAAGACACCTCCTTCATGGGATCGGACTTTTACGAAACGCCAAATATTGATGCTCTCGCCGAAAGTGGGATGATCTTTACCAATGCTTACTCTGCATCGGCAAACTGTGCACCGGCTCGTGCCTGTCTTTTGAGTGGGCAATACACACCTCGACATGAAGTCTTCAACGTCGGCACGGGGCCTCGAGGTGATGCGAAACACCGGCGGCTCAACCACATCCGGGGTGTGGAGACTCTCGATCCTGAAATTACGACGTGGGCGGAGGCATTGCAGTCAGCTGGCTACCGCACGGCGACGATGGGAAAGTGGCACCTGAGTGATGATCCGATTCCTTATGGTTTCGATGTTAATGTGGGCGGAACTCACTCAGGGAGTCCACCGAAGGGTTTCTACGCCCCTCACCCCAGAGCACCGGGTCTTGGGGAAGTGCCTGATGACGAATATTTGACCAAGACGATTAGCTTGCGAGCAGTCGATTTTATTGAAGGAAACGCCGAAAATCCGTGGGTGCTTTACCTGACTCTTTTCGCGGTTCATACACCGCTCGATGCCAACAAGGAATATAAGGCCAAATACGAAGCCAAAGAGCCGGGTAAACTTCATAACCATGTCGCCATGGCCACGATGATCGAATCTGTCGATCAGGGTGTGGGCCGTATTGTCAAATCTCTTGAAGAGTCGGGCGTTCGGGACAACACCATCATTGTATTTTTCTCTGACAATGGAGGTTATGGTCCTGCCACTGATATGGCTCCGTTGAAGGGCTACAAGGGGACCTACTACGAAGGAGGGATTCGCGTCCCATTCTTTGTAAACTGGCCCGGTGTTGTGAAGGGTGGCCAAGTTAACGATACTCCAATTATTGGGGTTGATATTTACCCGACGTTTTGTGATATGTTAGGTGCTGATTTGCCAGACCAAGAACTCGATGGGATGAGCCTCGTTCCTATGTTAAAAGGGGAGAAGGCTGAACCACGTTCGCTCTATTGGCACTTTCCCGCTTACTTGCAGAGCTATGGAATGAATCACTTTGAGCAGCGTGATCCGTTGTTTCGTTCACGACCCTGTTCGGTGGTCCGTCGCGGCGACTGGAAGTTGATGCAATTTTTCGAGAGCGGTGATCTGGAACTCTACAATTTGACCGAGGACATCGGTGAACTCGAAAACCTCAGTGAATCAAATCCTGAGAAAGTCGAGGAGCTCAAGAGGGATCTTGAGAATTGGCGCGAAGCAATTGGGGCCCCGGTTCCGGATGAAGCGAATCCTGCCTTTGATGCAGCAGTTGAGGCAGAGGCTATGAGGAAAGCGTTCGCAAGCGCTGCCAGGAAACGTGAGAAGAAACGCTAAGTTACTGCGGTTGCAGCGGCTTGCTAATTCGCCGCCAGAGCGGGTCGAGATTCAGGGCGATACATTGAGCTGCCGTGTCTAGGCCGGCAGTCCCCTCTAACTCGGTGAGGACATCGTCTGCTGCGTAAAGCGCAACGAGTTCTTCGTCTGAAATTTCGATCGCATCGATGCGCCCGCGAATGACTGAAGGGCTAAATCCAAAACTGGAGAACAGGCTGGGGTCAAATGACTCAGACGGGTGAGAGAAAGAGGTGATCTTCTCCTGTCTGTTTGAGGAGAGCGACTGCTGCAGTAGATTATTCCAGAAGTAAACATTCCGAGGCGACTCAAAGCCAATGAGAACGGATTGCCCGCCGACCTTCCAGCGCAGGCAGGTGGTTCTGCTGCTGGGGTAGCGTTCCTCAGTCTGGCTAAGACCAAGGTGACTGTCTCCCATTTTTTGAACCAAAGATTCAACTTTAGCGAGCTCCAGTCTGAGTGGCTGTTGATTGAGAATTTCGCGTTCTTTTTCTTTTATACGTGCTTCAATCGTGGCCCTAGTAATAGGGGTGTTTGTGGGTTTTGCGGACTCACTGTAAAGAAGCGATTTGTTCGGTTTTCGGGCCAAGGGAGAAAGAATATTTACGGCGTCAGAGGAGGCCCTTCTTTCTGCCACTGGCGATGTAGATTTGCCGCTGTTGGTCGGCGTGATATTAAGATTTCCCGCCTGAAACGAGGTGGATGGTTCCGGTAGGTCTTCCCGCTCGGGTAATTCAATTTTCGGCCGTTCTGCTGATTCGCTGACTACGGTTTTCCCGGAGTTGCGAATGTCGTTAATGATGGAGTCAATCCCAGTAAGAGGTTCGTCGGTTTCCTTTGGCCGCGGAGAAGTGAAGAACAAGTTCTTAGACAGTGAGGGGGCTACCTCTTTTTTCGGTGATATTGAGGGCCGGAAGGAGGGGGTCAGAATTGATTCCAACTCGGGGAGAGGAGACTTGGGAAGGAGGGCTGCCGGCAGGATTCTGTCTTCTTCCGAGGCTTCAACATTTTCTAGAACCGGTGGCTGAGTGACCGGCAGGTCCCCTTGAGGTGCCTCGAAAAAGTCGACCTTATCGATGAGTTCGGATATTGGTTTCTCTTCGCCCTTGCCGGTTTCTTTCTTCTCGCGAGAGAGGTATCGGCTGGCGTCACTTTCCCAAAGCTGGTTAGCTTGTCGCAGGACGATTCGGGGTGAAAGCGTCGTCTCTGCGTCGATCCAGAGATGATCATTTTTCAGTTTTTCAGTAAATTCATCAGCCGCAGACTGAATAATAGGCGTGCGCTTGAGCCGCAGCATTATCAACTCGGAAGCCGCCTCGGGAGTGATAGGATACAGTTTCTGTGGCTCGCCGGTAAGTCGGTCTTTCCAGGCAGAGGGCAGGCGGGTTTCAAAAACTGATTCCCAGATATCCTCATTGATCGACAGGAATGTGACAGAGCGTGGCACGGTTTCGCGGATTCCGGTGACGATTCCGGCGATTTCCATACCGGCAGATTCCGACTGAAAAAAGCCGTCGAGGCCATCGGTGATGATTAGCAAGGGACGATAGAATGAGGCAAGTCGCAACCATTGGAGGAGGCGTTCACGGGCCTCTCCGTTCGTGAGTCCACGCAGTGGTTCGAGCGCGGCATCTCCGCGCCAGTGGAAATCAATAATGAGGCGTATCCAGAAACCGAGTTCGCTGGGGGAGAGGCCAAGCGTTTCCAGAAACTCTGTTGAGGCCTCATGGCTCAGGCTGCGGGAGTGTGAGTCGGTCCAATCTAGAATCGAAGAGGAGGAATCACTGCGGAAAAGGCTGACAAAATTCTCCTTCAAGTTTGCCTCTGTTTCTGGGCAGTTGAGTGAGTTGCCCGCTTTGAGATGCTGGACGACCAACTGGGCGAGGAGATGGCGACCCGTTTCCGCAAACAGTGAAGTGTTTTCGAATCGGGGGCAGGTGAGGTGGGAAAACTGGCGAATAATGGAGCCAAGTACAACTGGCCAGGCAACTGGGCGTGAGGGATCGAGTGGGAGTGAGACGGAAGTGGCGGCCGTCTTGAGGTGGTCACGAAGGCGCGCTGCGAGATGGGACTTGCCATATCCAGCTTCCGGAGCGGTGACGAGGACGGTTCGACCAAGCTTATCGGCAGGAGTGTTATCTTCCGCACAGGTGACCAGATTTTCAATCGCTTCAGTAACTCGATCGAAGGTTTGAGCGTGGATCTGCGAAACTCCAGGCAGATTATCGGAGTGATTGACGAAGAGATCGTCGGAAAAAGGATTGATGGCGCCAGGATCCATGAAGGTGGGGGAGGAGAGATCTCGCCTCCCGGCAAACTGCGGTAACTAGTCAAATTCTCAGATAAAACTCTTATATACGCAAATTTTTATAAATACGAGAAGATTAACGATTTTCGACTATTTCTTATGTATAGCCGGTTACAATCCAATCACATTCAATCTTAGGCGCAATTTTGTCTAGATTTGTTCTTGAGGATGTTGGCCTGTTTGTTAAGAAACGCGTCTGGTTTGGTCCTTGTGGCGCCAGAAATCCAATATTTAAAATTACTCTATGAACATTAAACAAGATGGAATAACCCCAAATGCCAGTCGACTGCTTTGGGCCGGTTTTACAGCGATTCTAGCTGCTGGTGTGGGATTCGGTGTCCGAGGTGGAATCTTCGCTAACTGGGCCTCTGAATTTGGTTTTACCGGAGCCCAACTGGGCTCTATTGGCGCGGCTGGTCTGCTTGGATTTTGCCCCGGAATTATTCTCGGTGGTTTGGTCGTCGACAAACTCGGGTATGGGAAGCTGGTTTTTGCTGCTTTCCTCTTCCACGTTCTTTCTGCGTTCATCACTTTTGGTGCTGTTAGCGGACAGCCTCAGGACATCGCTTTCCAGTTCCTCTTTTGGGGCACCTTCACTTTTGCAATCGCGAATGGTGTGCTTGAGGCGGTCTCAAACCCGCTTGTGGCGACACTCTTTCCGAATAAACGGACTCACTATCTCAACATCCTTCACGCCAGTTGGCCGCTTGGACTCGTCTTTGGTGGCCTGATCGGTTGGACGTTGGGAGACCTCAACTGGAAGATCCAACTCGCTCTTTTCCTAATCCCGACTGTTATCTACGGCGTCATGTTCATGGGCCAGAAGATGCCTAAATCTGAGGCTTCCGAAAAGGGTCTCAGTTTTGGCGAGATGATGAAGGATGTCGGTATCCTCGGTGGGCTTGTTGTCTGCCTTCTTATCGGGATGTTCATAAACTTCGCAGGCGGCGTTTTTACTCCGGACTTTCCAAGCTGGGTCGGTTGGGCGATTTGTATCGCCTCTGTCGCTGGTATAGCCTACATAACGAAATTCTCAATCGGCGCACTGCTGCTTTTTGTTCTTTTCATCACGCACGCTCTCATCGGAGCGGTAGAGTTGGGAACGGATGGTTGGATTCAGAACATTACCGGCAACATCCTAACCGCCGAACAAGGCAAGATCCTGTTCGTGTTTACTTCGCTGATTATGTTTGGACTGCGTTTCTGCGCAGACTTTATCGAGAATAAGCTTGGGCTTTCTCCGATTGGTTTGCTCTTTGTGTGTTCTATCTTTGCCGTGGTTGGATTATTCCTTGCGAGCAACATCACCAGTTTCGGGCTCGCCTTCCTTGCGCTGGCAGTCTACGCGATTGGTAAAACTTTCTTCTGGCCGACCATGTTGGCTGTGGTTGGCGACCGTTACCCGAAGTCAGGCGCAGTGGCGATGTCGCTGATGGGTGGTATTGGAATGATGTCAGCGGGTTTAATTGGTTCGGTTGGTCTTGGATTCGCTAAGGACAAATTTTCCTCCGAAGGGCTCGAGGCAAAAGATTCGGCAGTTTACGCTGAATATAAAGCCGTAGACGAAGAGGGGAATGATGTGCGCAGCTCCTTCCTCTTCCTTGAGAGCGGTGCTCTCGATGGAAGGAAGATGGGTGAGATCAAAACGAAACAGGACGCTGGTGAAGATTTGACCGAAGCAGAAGCTGCGGCATCGGAAGCTAGTATCGAGGGTGATCGTAAGACCCTTCGTGCGGACGCGTTCATCCCGGCTGCTATGGCCGTGATTTATCTTCTCCTATTCCTCTACTTCAAGGCGAAGGGCGGCTATCGTCCGGTGAAGATCGAGGAAGCTTGATCGAGATTCTATTTCTCGAAGTTTTCAAACGAAGGCATCCTGGAAACAGGATGCCTTTTTTGTGGATATAGGCCCTGTTATTTGAGGCTTCTCAATTTGGACAATGGTTGGCATACTGATCGTGGCTCGAATTCGAAGTGTCGGTGGGTTGAAAGCCAGCTCATTATCAGGCCGGTTGATTTAGATAACTTCTCCACAATGAAAATCGTTCGATTATTGATCCTCGTAGCCTTCGGGCTAATGGCTCCAGCAGGGGCTTTTTCCGAGGAGACAATCAAAAAAGAAATCGACGTTGGATTTGCCCCGATGGGGCTGATCAAGCCGGTCCTCAAGCAGGCGCTTTCTCCTAACGGTAGGTTTGTGATGCTCCCCGGGAAGGGCAGTGTCATGGTGATCGATATACCGGAAGGCATCATCGCTGCCGAGACCGCGCTGGCGCAGGCTGAGTTTCCCAAAGTTGAGGTGGCCCTGGATTTTGAATTTGTGACAGGTCTGCCGCCACGTTATTCCAAGATAGTGGTTGGGCAGGAAGTTCCTTTCCCGGTGGCATACAATGCGCCGACAATTTTCGTTGGGCCAAATGGTGCCATCACTGTCATACCTTCGACTCCGACGCGCTTCGAAACCCGCAACATTGGAGTGACCAGTGAAACGGTTTCTTCGATTAATTCCGATGGATCGATCAATCTCGATATCAATACAGAGACGACCGAGTTTGAGAGATTCATCAATTATGGTTCCGCCATTCTTCCGGCTGGAACAGTTGGGACTATTCCCATCCGCGGCCCGGTGAGCGATCCGGGATTCTTTGGGCCATTTATCAATTCGGGCGATATTCTCGTGCCTATCATTTCGACAACACGGATTTCTACGTCGGTTGTTATTAAGCCATTGGTGCGCCTTGGTGCGGTCCACCTGAACATGATGCCTAGATTTACGATCGAGAATCCTGATCCAGGAGGGCAGTCACCGAGAAAGCCCGTTGAGATCGATATGCGTGATTTTTGCACCGTCCTGGAGGTCCCTGACGGTAAAGTGGGTCGAGTTTATGGGTTTACCGGAGCAAGCGATGAATTTAACCGTCATTTTCTGGGAGCGGAGGATCCAGATGGTTCTGGGTCTGCTGCAATCGTAGTTAAGGCATCGATCAAGCCACCGGGAACAGCGGCTTCTCTCGATGATAGCCCTAAGACCATTACCACTTCCAAGACTGAGTCAGAAGTAGCGCGGCCAGTGCTCGAAGAGGCGCAAACTCTGGAAGAGACCTTCGAGCCCCAAAACTAGCGATCCCCTTTTTCTGGCATGATGGCGCAGGCACCTTTGCAGCCGAAAATTTTGCTGAAGAAGTGCCGGTTGCGCGAAACAAAGGCATATAATTTTTCGGCAATCCAGATGACACCTGGTAACCAGAGGAAGACCCCAACCGGTGTCAGCAAAGGAATGCGAGTGGACAAGAATCTGATGGCGCGCGCGCCGCGATGGATGTCGTCTTCCGGGGTGATGCAGTGAATCGCCTCGAGTAAATCTTCCCGAGTGATGTCGGGAGCAATTTCTGCGGTGCGGGAATCTTTGAGAGGGATCATTTCGACGCAGTGGAACCAGTCGAGCCAGCCAAGAGTCCGGCTTTGGAACGTGCACATGGGACAATCACTGTCGAAAAGGAGAACGTGTTTTTCGCGTTTCATGGAAGAAATCTTCAGTTGGAGTCGTTGGGTCGCTGCTGATCAATTCGCGACTGTAGAATGGCTCGTGCCTCGTCGGCGATGGAGAGCGAAGAAGGTGGTTGTTCAGCAGCGTCTTCTTCATTTACGATCAAGTCCCAACGATCGTTGCATCCTGAGCAGCGATAGGCGACATAGTCCCCAACTACCCATCCATCCTCAGGAGGATAGGTGAGTCGATAGGCTGGTTGCCCGCAGTCCACGCACGTGATTTTTTTAGGAACATCCATCCTCCACAACCCTTGCACACAGCTCCATGACAATCAAACCTCAGCCCGTAATCATTCTGGTGGAACCTCAGATGGGAGAGAACATCGGGATGTGTGCTCGAGCTATGTTGAACTGTGGTTTGCAGCGGTTGCGCCTCGTTAACCCTCGGCAGAGTTGGCCTAATGAGGCAGCCATGGCGACAGCGGCCGATGCGGACCAGGTGCTGCAGGAGCTTGAGATCTTTGAAACGCTTGATCAAGCATTAGAGGACTGTCACCGCGTTTTTGCTACCACAGCTAGAAACCGTTCTTTGAACGTGCCCTTTAAGCCAGTGAGTGATGCGGTTGCTGACGCGAAGAAAGGGATTGGCAGGGGGCACCAAGTCGCTTTCCTGTTCGGACCAGAAGCCTCCGGCCTCGACAATGAGGCAATTGCTCGAGCAGACTTATTGCTGAAATTCCCGACTAACCCTGAATTCAGTTCTCTCAATCTCGCTCAAGCCGTTCTTCTGCTGGGCTGGGAGTGGCTCAAGG
>PBSY01000069.1 GCA_002726915.1 Verrucomicrobiales bacterium
AGCAAATTACTTCTGTAATCCTGTCTCGAGAACAAACCACTGGACTGGAAGGTCTTTGAGTGGTTCGCGCATCTTGTCGAGCTCGACGGCCGAGCCATGAACCTCTAGGCGAATCAGATCCGAGATTTGGAGTGCCTCTTCCAGCATCGCTCCCACATTTTCGAGGTGTGTTAACGCTCCCTCGCCGCCAATATAGGCCTCGCGACAGAAGACGGTATCGTCGCAAATGGTGAAGTCGTAGCAGAGGACGTGATCTTCGTTAGCGGTTTGATCGACAAACGCCTGGAGACTGCCGACGAATTCGTCCCACTTTCCTTCATGGGGCTTAAAATAGGGGTGAATACTGACGGTGTTTTCGGGATTCATGGGATGCCACTTTGCGTGGCTTGGGAATCCCGATCAAGTAAGAAATCCTGACACCGTGTCCTCACTTTGGGATTTCGATGTGGCTGCTTGCTGGGACGCTATTTCGCGTGCTTTCCGTGAAGGTGTTTACCCTGTCGAGCCGCTTGAAGAGCCTTCACAGTATCGACGGCTGCCCCTGGATCATTTTCCGAATCAAGCCAAGCGTCGAGCGCAGCGCTCAGCTTTGCTTTGATTTCTTCGTAGCCGTTGTCCTGAGCAAGGTCCTGCATTTCGTGAGAGTCTTCAGCGGTATGGTAAAGCTGTTCATTTGGCCGCAGCATGTAACGCTTTACGCGCTGGTAACTACGAGGTTTTTTGATTGGATCATCACCCAACCAGGTCGCCCAGTAAGGGTTGTTGAGCTTACCGCCACCCATGAGGTGCTTCTCAATGTAGAGCTCTTCGGGAAGCAGGTTTCGAATGTAGCGGAAACGTCCGTCGGTGATAGAGCGGATGGGGTAGCGGGGACCTTCTGGAAGGTTATGGTGGAGGCCGTAGGCAAAATCCCGGTGCTTTTCGGTATTTCCCATGAGCACTTCGGAGAAACTGGTGCCGTCGATGTGAGATTCGATTTTTCCACCAGCGATCGAAATTAGTGTGGGAGCGATATCGGCATACTGAACGAGAGCGTCAGTCCGTTTTCCTGCCGGAACGACGCCGGGCCATTCGGCGACCAGTGCGGTGTGCAGGCCGGTGTTCCAGTTGGTCCATTTGCAGCCTGGAAATTGTGAGCCTTGTTCTGAGGTGAAAAGAACAAGGGTATCGTCTCGTTTACCGGTGGCATCGAGCGCCTCGAGAATCTCTCCGATCTGTTGGTCCATGTAGGTGATCTCGGCAAGGTAGTCGGCGAAATGTTCTCGAGTTACCGGGGTGTTAGCTAGGTTCGGTGGAAGCTTGAGATCTTGAGATGGGTATCGCGATGCATCACCCATGACCCAGGGGACATGAGGCTCGACCAGCGCAACCACGAGGCAAAAAGGATTTTCTTGGCTCATGTATTCGCCGATAAGGGAAACCTCATGAGGATCGGTGGGATTTCGTACGCAACTGGGGTCGAATCCTTCGACCACATCAAAAGGGAAGGCTTCGGCCGGCTTTACATGAACCTTTCCGGCGAGGCCGACTCGATAGCCGAGTGGGCGTAAGTAGTGAGGAAGACTTCGAGTTTCGGGGCGACTAGAAGAATGATTCCACGCGCAGCCGTTACTCAACGGGTATTGGCCGGAATAGAGTTCAGCGCGACACGGCTGGCACATGGCCTCGGCGAGGTAGGCCTGATTGAAGGTGAGGCCGCGACTGGCAAGGGCATCAATATGGGGTGTTATCGCATTTTTACCTCCGTAGAGGGGTAGATCGTTGTAGGTGCAGTCGTCGCCAACGATGATGAGAAAGTTAGGTCGTTCAGCTGATATGCCTATCTGAGTGAGCAGAATGGCAAGGGAAAGAATGAGGGTTTTCATCATGGATCAGAGTAATGCTCGAAAGGGGGCACGTCTTGTCGGGGCTAGTTTGATTTTGTATCGATTCGCCAAGAATGATTAAAGTGAACACGAAGCCGTGTTCACGGCGAGATCGGGCAGAAGGGATGGAAGGATTCGATTCAATTGATCCAGAGAGCCTGTCGTCTCGATATCGATGGTGGCTTCGACGACTGAGTTGGAATTGCGGGGGACAAGGCTTTGCACTCGTTTTGCCACAGCGATTCCCGTGTCAATTATGGAAACACCGCTTGGCAATCGCGACTGAATGGCCTCACCAAGAAACGGGTAGTGTGTGCATCCAAGAACAAGAACATCAGCACCCGAATCGAGCAGTGGATCGATCGCCTCTTTGACAGCACTTTCTGCCTCCGCTCCGTTGAGAGTTCCGGCTTCAACCAGTTCCACAAAGTAGGGGCACGGGCGGGTAATGACTTTGACGTCTTTAGCGTGGTCATTGACCAATTGATGAAATTTCTCGCCCAGAATCGACGCTTCGGTAGCTAGGACCCCGACTACACCCGATTCCGTTTTTTGAGCAGCTGGTTTGATCCCGGGTTCCATGCCAACGATAGGCAGAAGGTAAGCATCGCGAAGGGGTCCGACGGAGTGAATTGTTGCCGAATTGCAGGCGATGACGATGAGAGTGGCTCCGCATTCAATCAGATGATCGGTGATTTGGAATACCCGTCGATTGATCACTTCCGCCGATTTATTTCCATAAGGGCACCAAGAGGAATCGCCAACGTAGTGAATTGGGATATTCGGCAGGAGTTTACGAATCTCCCGGAGTACGGAAAGGCCACCTACTCCGGAATCTAGAATCCCGATCTTCATCGGCGTTAATGTAGTGTTATCGGTCACTCGGTTGAGCCGGTTTTTCTATTGGTGTCATCGGAGATAACGTTTGGCGAGCGCTAATCTTTCAAAATCGTTACGGAGTCTTATTTTTAAGGGCCGGCGTGTTATACTCTATGGTGGGAGGCAATAGGTCAGGTAAGAGGCAATCCGTGGACCTTCCGACTTTCAAGTCTCACCTCTATTTGATTGACGTGATCGGGCCCTCGGTTCCGCTGGGTAGCTTTGTTTTCTTAATCATCTCGTTCGCTACCAGCCAAACATTCGGCATGCCGAGAAAATCATTGGATTGCGACTGCTTTTGTTCGCCTATTTTGCGGCGTAACGTTCGCGTTTGAAGAGGGTCTCCAAAATTGCGAGGAAAAGCGCGATGGGCATCGACGCTATTTTTAAATAAGATCGGGATCGGACCCCCAGAACAAAAAAGCTCACCAGTTGCCCGGGGAGCCCTTTCTCTTAATTTTTCAGTTCAATCGGTGTCTTTTGGGAAGACGATCAGTAATCGAGGGCAACTGAAGCGATATCTTCAGGCGTCAGGTGTTCCTGGGCTAAGGAGAGTGTGTCGGCCATGGATTCCAGCCACTGAGTGACTTGGACTTCAGCAAAGCGCGGAAGTGCCGCAGGGTTGCGGAGGCCCTTGGCAAAATCGACTTCCGTATTCTCGATCGCTGTTTTTAGATCTTCGGAAAGGGCGGGAAGGGTGATCTGAGTGGCACCAAGATATCGAGTCGCTTTCTCAGCTGGGCTGCCTTTCCATTTCACATCGTTGCGTCCGTCGCCAGGCAGGTGCGCAATGACGTAGTCAGCCTGATCGGCAAAAATCTCGGTAAGATCCGTGATCTCCTCGTTGCAGCGTTCGCTTTGAGTATTAGGGATGATGAGAGTCATCTCGGCGTCAAGCTCTGCGAGAAGAGCCTCCAACTCCTCTTCTTCGCAGAATTCGCCCCAGTTCCGCGCGGCACCGGTGTGAACGTCAACAATGACTGCCTCGTGCCGATCTACCGCTGAAATGAGTTGGGAAACATCAAATTGGTCTTCCAGGTCCCAAAATTCACCTTCAAAGATTTCCGTCATATCCATTTCATTGGAGGTAACCAGAAGATGGCGCAGGTCGAGCTCCTTGAGGTGATAGGAGATAGCGCGTGTTAGAGCAGATTTGCCGGAACGCTCAAGGTCATTCACAACGACGATCAATTTTTTCATGGTGGGTCAAATTAGATAGGTTGACTATAAATATGAGAATTTCTCTGGCAAGGCAAAACTTAATAATAATTAACTTCTAAGAAACCTTTCATAAAAGATCTTCTCATTATGGGGCTTTCGAGTTTTGGAGTGCTATCGGGCTAATGACCGACTTCAGGCCGCTACCGACCCTCTTTCATAGACGACCGCCGGGTAGAAAATGTTCAGAAAACTTGCGAAAAAACTCCCAATAAGGCTTCAAAATGGCGAGTAAGCGGTCTGATAGAGCCTTCAGGTTAACCGCTGCAACTATGCGATGGAGCGGCCTGCTCACATAATGTATCGGTTTCGGCATAGGCTTTTCCTTTGACGGGCGCATATTCCTCACTAGGGTAGCCGCGACTGCCGCCTATGGGTGGAGTCTCCAGTCCAGGTAGTAATGCCCGGACGACCTTCGTTTGAACGAAACACGTTTGTATTACCATATGGCAACCTACGGAATTAACGGATTTGGACGGATTGGGCGTAATGTTTTGCGCGCCATGTCCGACGAACAACTCAAAAAAGTCGTTGCGATCAACGACCTCACTGACAACAAGACTCTTGCGCACTTGCTCAAGTATGACTCTACCCAAGGTCGTTTCGACGGCACTGTCGACTACGACGAAGAGTCTATAACGGTGAACGGCCACCGCATCATCACAACTGCAGAGCGAGATCCTGCTGCTCTCGGTTGGGGCGACAAAGGAGTGGATGTTGTTCTCGAATCCACCGGTTTTTTCGTGGATCGTGCTGGTGCTGGCAAGCACATCGAAGCTGGTGCTAAGAAAGTAATCATTTCTGCTCCTGCGAAGGAGCCCGATCTCACTTTCTGCATCGGTATTAACCACGAGCTTTACGACCCAGCTGAGCACCACATTATTTCCAACGCTTCCTGCACCACCAACTGCCTAGCGCCAATGGTGAAAGTTCTCAACGATACTTTCGGTGTTGAGAAGGGCTTCATGAGCACAATTCACTCCTACACCGGTGACCAGAGTGTTCTCGATTCTCCCCACAGTGATCTCCGCCGCGCTCGCACTGCTGCTGAGAATATCATCCCTTCGAGCACGGGTGCGGCTAAGGCCATCGGCCTCGTGATTCCTGAGCTGAACGGCAAGCTGCAAGGCGGTGCATTCCGCGTTCCTACTCCCACCGGTTCCGTGACTGACTTCAGCGCCATTCTTAAGAATGAAACGACTGTTGAAGAAATTAACGCTGCTTACAAAGAAGCGGCTGAGGGCCCTCTTAAAGCAATTTTCCACTACAGCGAGGATCCTCTCGTCCTTAAAGACATCGTGGGTGATCCTCACTCTTGTATCCTCGATGCGGACACGACCATGGCTCAGGGTAACTTCGTCAAGGTTGTCGGCTGGTACGATAACGAGTGGGGTTACTCCAACCGTGCGGTCGACGCCATGGAACTCGTTGGTGGCAGCCTCTAAGGTTGTCTTTCACAACGAATTTTTCGAAAGAAGCGCCCCCGACTGCACAGTTGGCGGGCGTTTTTTTTGAATGCTAAACAGCAACACAGCCTTCTCAATGAAACTTTCTATCAGCGACATCGATCCTGCCGGTAAACGCGCCCTCATGCGTGTTGATTTTAACGTGCCTCTCGACGACGACGGCAACATCACCGACGACACCCGCATCAAGGCGGCGATCCCGTCGATTGAGCACCTCACTACCGCAGGCGGCCGTGTAATTCTAATGTCTCACCTAGGGCGTCCGAAGGGTGAAAAGAATCCGGCTTTCTCTTTGAAACCGGCTGCTGACCGCCTTGGTGAACTGATCTCCGCCAATGTGAAATTCGTCGCTGACTGCGTTGGTGATGATGCTGAATCTGCAGTTGCTGATCTCAAGGACGGAGAAGTTCTATTGCTCGAGAATGTGCGTTTCTACGCAGGTGAGACGGACAACGACGCCGAGTTCTCCAAGCAACTTGCCGCCCACGGCGACATCTACGTGAATGATGCCTTCGGTACGGCTCACCGCGCCCACGCTTCAACTGCTGGTGTGACTGAGTTCATCGACACCTGCGTGATGGGTTTCCTCATCGAGAAAGAGCTCGAGTTTCTCGTGACTAAACTCGAAGAGCCTCAGCGTCCTTTCGTCGTGATCATGGGCGGCGCCAAAGTCTCAGATAAGATCAAGATCCTCGAGCGCCTTATGGACAAGGCAGATGCTTTCATCATCGGCGGCGCCATGGGAACCACTTTCCGTCTGGCTCAGGGATACGAAGTCGGTAAGAGTTTCGTGGAGAACACTCCGGAAGCCCGTCAGATGGCTCTCAACATCATTGAGACCGCCAAGACGAATAATACCGAGTTTCTGCTTCCAGCCGATACTCGTTATGCTGAAGACTTCGGCGATGATATGCCGACCGAGGTGACCGCTCCTTGGGAAGAGGGTGGATCGATTCCTGCCGACCGTGAGGGTATCGATATTGGTGACAAAGCGGTTGAAGAATTCTCCGCTGCAATTGCCAAGGCGGGTACTGTGATCTGGAACGGACCCATGGGTGTGTTCGAGAAGCGTGGCTTCGACATTGGAACTAAGGCTGTCGGTGCTGCGATCGCGGCCAACGAAGATGCCATCACCATCGTCGGCGGGGGAGACTCCGTAACGGCGGCTAACCAGTTCGGATTCGGAGAAAAGATGGACCACATGTCTACTGGAGGTGGCGCTTCTCTCGAACTTCTCGAAGGCAAAGAACTGCCCGGAATTGCTGCCCTCGACGATAAGTAATCAACATTGGACCGGATTAGGTCAAACACTTAACCCTGCTTAGTCTCTCAAAACGCTAAACTGCATAAAAGCTACAAATATGAGCCGTAAAAACATCATTGCCGCTAACTGGAAGATGAACGTGACGCCTAGCGAGGCGGCAGCGTTTCTCGATCCTTTCCTGAACATCTTCAGCGAAGCTACTGCTGTCGATATCGTGATTGCCCCCTCTTTCATCGCGATGTCGAAAGCTTCCGAACTGATCACACCGAACCCGGCTGTTGCTCTTTCCGCCCAGAACATGTCACACGAGGCTTCCGGTGCTTTCACCGGTGAGACCAGTGCCGCCATGCTGAAGGACATCAACACCGAATACGTCATTCTTGGTCACAGCGAGCGCCGCTCTCTTTACGGTGAGGACGACGCCGTTATCAACAAGAAAGTACACGCGACCCTTGCGGCTGAGTTGAAGCCGATTCTCTGCATTGGTGAATCTCTTGAAGAGCGCGAAGGCGGCCAGCTCGAGAGTGTTCTCACGTCTCAACTTGAGGGCAGCCTTGCCGACGTGACGGCTGAGCAGATGGGCGACGTTGTCATCGCCTATGAGCCCGTCTGGGCCATTGGGACCGGAGTCACCGCCTCGCCTGAGCAGGCCCAGGACACGCAGGCGTTCGTTCGTTCTATTCTTGCCAAGATTTTTGGTGAGGAAGTCGCTGCTGCGACTCGTATCCAGTACGGTGGTTCGGTGAAACCCGGCAACGCAGCTGACCTGATCGGTCGCGAAGACATCGATGGATTTCTCGTCGGTGGTGCCAGCCTCGACCCTCAGAGTTTTACTGAGATTGTCAGCGCCGGTATTGGCGGGTGATAAGCCGATCAGCGGGCCGCCGTGCGCGGTTCAAACAAATCTATAGAGTCCGGGACCTCACCTGAGGCCCAGGGCATCTTTGGTTCTACCATTTCTGGAGGATTGCGTCCAAAGCGGTGCTTTTTGAGTGAAAAAGGGTTAATGAAAGGGTTATTATTAGGTCTCGTTTTATTGTTTTGTCAGGGTTTTATACTTGCTGATGATAAGAAGAACATCCTCATGATCGCCGTGGACGATCTGCGGCCGATGTTGAGCTGTTATGGTGATAAAAGAATTTCGACACCGAATTTTGACCGACTAGCTGATAGCGCAATGCTGTTTGAGCGCGCCTACTGTAACTATGCAAAGTGTGGAGCTTCACGCATGTCCCTCATGACTGGTCTGATGCCAGACACCATTGGGGTTTACACTCACCGGGACAATGATATCGAGAAGTTTCGTGAGAGTCGAACCGATGCCGTGCCGATGTCGCGGTGGTTTCGGGAGGCCGGTTTCGAGGTGCGAAGCTTCGGGAAGATTGATCACGACGGCTGGGCTATTTCGAGCGATTGGAGTAAACCACCTTTTGCAGGTCGAGACGGCGAGATGCTGGAGGTGGTTGAAGCTTTAAGTATTCCAACGAAAACAATCATTGCTGACCGGGCCAATTGTCCTGTCGCACAGTCACCGGACGTTGATGACGACTTTCTCTTCGCAGGAAGAATGGTGAACGAAGTGAATCGCCTCTTGGCAGAGCCGCGTGAGAAGCCTTTTTTCTTCGCGGTGGGATTTCGCCGCCCGCACCTGCCGTTCGTCGCGCCAAAGCGCTACTACGATCTTCACCAACCGGAAGAGTCGTGGCTTGCTTCCAATACCAATCCCCCAAAAGGAGCCCCTGTGTTGGCCTGGTTCAATTCGGATGGCTACGGCGGCATGATGAAGAAAGTGGGAGATCCGATGCCGAATCCACTGACGCGAGATGATGCGATAGCTTTGAACGGATTTGAAATGCGTAGCTACGTGGGAGCCCCGGTGCACGGGGAGATTCCGACGGCAAAGCAGCTTGATTTGCTGCACGGTTACGCTGCCTGCGTTTCCTATGTTGATGCGCAGATTGGCAAAATTCTCGATCAAATCGACGAATTGGAACTGAGAGAAAACACGATTATCATGCTGTGGTCAGATCACGGTTGGCACCTGGGTGAAATGAGCACTTGGGGTAAGATGACGAATTACGAGATCAGTACACGAATTCCCTTTATGGTGTCGGTGCCGGGATTGAAGTCGGGCCGGACATCGTCGCTGGCGGCGCTGATAGACGTTTATCCAACGCTCTGTGATCTGACAGGGGTCGAAGCGCCTGAGCACCTAGAAGGGTTAAGCCTGGTGCCAGTTTTAGAAAATGAAGGTGCTTCAGTCAGAGAGGTGGTGCTTCATCTCTACGCCCGATACAACGGAGCTTTTATGGGACATGCAGTGAGGGCCGATCGCTTTCGTTACGTGAGGTGGACGAATCGGCAGGGAAAGGTGGTCGAACAAGAACTCTACGACCTGCAAAGTGATCCGCTGGAAACGGTCAATATTGTTGCTGATCACCCAGAGCTTGCTCAGAATTTGGAGGCCATGTTGGATTAGAGTCCCAACCGTTCCTTGAGACCTCCGCGCCATTTCCTCGTCTCCTCGTTTTCGACCGCGACATTATCGGAGATCATTTTCTCGTAGAAGTTATTGAGTTGATCGCAGAGTTGCTGCTTTAGCTCGTCTGTCAGTAGCTCCGGCTGCGCAAAGTACTTGGGTTTCGGGCTCACGTTCTGCGCGATACAGCGATAAAGGAAAAGGCGATCGTAGCTGCTTTGGAGAGGGAGTCGTCCAATTTCTTGGAAAGCTTCACGGAGGACATCCTGAGTCGCATCGAAACGGCTCAGGAGATGGGCGATTTCAACGCCATAAAGCCAGTCAGGATTCCGGTAGCGGTGGGTCGAGTCGTAAAGACTAGCGGTTTCCCACGCAATGATACCCAGCGTCTGGCGAACAAAGCTGAGCAGGTAAGTATCCATCGCTTTCTTTCCGATGGCCTTGCCACCTTTCCAGAGAACCTCGGATCCGGCAATCCATCCGGCAGCGAGCAGCGGGTTGGAAGCGAGGAAGAGTTTGCTGCCCTGCCAGAGGTAGCGAACCGGTTTGAGGATGGGTTGAAGCTCTTCGTATTTTTTGTAGACCTTACTCGCCTTGCGCACGTTGTCGGTCACCTTACGAAGGTTCATCTCCTTGACCTCAACGATGGGGAGTTCCTCGAGCAGAAGAATGATCTGAAGAGAGGCGCGATTGATAGAGCGCAACAGGCTTTCCATATTGAGCTCCAGCAAGGGTCGGTCCGACTCAGGCTGATAAAGGCGGGCAATCGATTCGGCGAACTCGATCAAGTCAAGCAGGGCTTGTTTTCCCTCAAACTTGCCGTCTTTCCAATACTCGCCCGATGAGTAGACCTGAAGCATGCGATCGGCTTCATCGTCGATCAGGTTGGCCACGCGGTGATCCATCTGTTGATGGGCCTCGTTCTGCCAGTTGATGGTTTGGAGCATCTTGTAGTCGGGGAGTTCCATCCACTCGCCGTAGGCTATAAGCACCTTCTCCAGTTCATGACGTTTTTTCTCAAGGCGCGTTGCTTCGTTGCGAATGGCTTGGCGGGCAATCTCGGTGAGGTCTTCTTCCTCGGACTCTTTCGGTTTCTCCTTTTTATTCCAGGAGAGTGTAACGGCGAACCCGATAGCAGCGAACGAGGCCATTAGCCAACTCAGCCAAGCGGGATCAAACTTGGCGAAGAGAATCCCTGCGATCAGCAGAGCAAACAGGATAACGGCAAGGTATCGCCCGCCCAAGGATAGGCGCGACTGCTGCCTGAGTTGTTCTGTAAATTTCATCCGTCGAGCCAATTATGGCAGAGGGAATTCTAGCTGTCGCCCACGTCCTCGTAGATTTTCGCCAGGCGGAGAAGCAGTGACTCCAACTCGGTGTAGTAGGCCTCTTCTTCCAGGGAATCGCGTTGTCGGCGTAACTGTTTGACTCGTCGCTCGAGGGCGTCACGTTCCTTTCGCTGCTCAACAGTGAGGCGGCGTTCGAAATCATTTTTTACAAGTACCCTCTGACCGGCGAGTTCACCGTCAGGCTCTGCACTATCAGCAACGACCCTGGTTGCCGTGGTGCCTTCATACCATTCAGCTCGCGATCCTTTACCGTCTCCATTGTCGTCGATGAGGGCATGCTCGGTGGCGATGCGGCCTTCGTTCTCGTAAAACCGAGCGACTTCCTTGGATGCAAAAATAAAGCTCTCGAGCAGTGAGACTTGACCATCATTATCGAGATCGGCTCCAGAAGCTCCTGCGATGGCATCGGGGAAGTAGTTGCCGAAGCGGGCATAATCGAGCTCACCCTCATTCTGGGTGGCGGTAATGATGATCCGGTTTGGGCCCGAGAGTTCCGAGAGAAACGAACCACTTGCTGAGGTGGTATTGATCACCGTGGTATCGCCCTTACGATTGGCCAGCCATGCGGCAAACTCGTTGTCGGTAAAGTCGGGGCCACGTGCATTGAACTTCGCGTCCCGACCGTCGAATGATCCATGTCCGATGAGAACGATCCAGAGCTCAGGAGCGGCGGAGTTTTTGATCGCCTGTTGGAGGAGTTTGGCATCGTTGGCTTGCTCACCCTCCGGGATGGGATCTTGACCGATTACGGTGATGGATACATGCCCCAGCGCTGCCGCCTTGCGCCACTTGTTCGCTGCTTCATCAAAGATGGTTTTGTAGGTATCGATGCCGGGTGTGCTGACAATGGCGATGATCTCTAGTTCACTATCATCCGCTTTCGCCGCAGTTATTGCGATGGCGCCAAAAATGAGAAGTCCTGTGAAGAATTGAATCATGAAATCAAAATTAAAGGATTCCCTCTCGACGACGGAGTCCCCATTCTCCGAGGAAGCAGGCAAGGGCGATTAAGAACAGCCAAGGAGTGTGCCAGAGTGGTCGTTGGCGGACTTCGGAAACGGGTAGGTCGAGTGCTTTGAGAAGTGCAGGGAGTCGCGTTAATTCGTCGACTTGAAGTACCTCGCCGCCAGTGGCTGCGGCAATCCGGTCAAGAGTGATCTTATTAGGTCCCAGTTGGGCGAACTCGTTGGCTTCTGGATTAGTGGTTCGGGCAGTTTCGTCGGAGCCAATTTCTTTACCCTCACCGTCAACAACGGACGCATGAATGCGGTAGCTGGATGGATTTTTTGATGCATACTCAGCGGTAAAGAGTCCCGGTTCTTTTAGGGATGGCTCTCCGGAAATGGAGGAAGTTTCTCCGTCCTGATGAGTCACGGTCAAAAAGACGGTAGCGTCATCTTGAGGTTCAAAGGTTTCTGTCTGAACGCGAACTGAGAGCTTGGTGACTGGCAGTGGACCAGAATTCACTTCTTCCTTTTCTAACCTGATGCGGGACGGAACTTCATTGACCGACCAACGCACCAACTGGCGCCAGGATCTGGCGAGGTTTTCCTGCTGTTCTGAATCCTTCATGCCCCAGCGCCAGAAGTCTGCAATCGTGACAACGCCTGATTTACCTTCGCCATAGCGTTGTGTAACGATGGCTGGATGGGTACGTGATTCACTGTCTATGACAGTGGATAGAATACTGGACCCAGGTTTGATGGCGGAGATTTGGTTAACGGCAAAAAATGGCGTCATGTAGGCGAGGCGATTGGTCTCAGCTTCTTTGCCGGATCGCAGTCTCATCCATGGCTCGAGCCATCCCTCTCGAGTTAAATTGTAGGATGCCTCAAATGAAGGAGTGCTGAGGCGGAGCCTGTCCAGATAGACCGGGAGAACGCGACCTACAGGGGTGTTGTTCCATCCGCCCGATTGAAACGATTCCTGGCCGCCCAGCATAAGGAGGGTGCCGCCGCGCCGTGATACGAACTGGTCGATGAGTTCAAGTTGCTCCTGCGTAAAAAAGCCGGCTTCAAGGTCGTCTATAATAATAGCTTTGTAAGAGCTAAAAAGGTCTTCGGCAGATTTCGGGAAACCGTCCCTGAGTTCGCTAGGATTGCCGACATTCAATCGAATAAGAACCGGTTCGTCATACTGGTGAGTTTCTTCTGGAATTTCACTGCGAAACCCGCGGAAGAGGGGATTGCTGCTTTCGCCAGCGCGACCACGCCACTCAAACTTTGGTTCGCGTTTGGCGATGCGGATGAGACCAACAAGTTCGATCTCAGAATCCATTGAGAGGGAGCGACGCAGAAACTTGTATTCCCAGTTGGGGCGGCCGCTCACGTAGAGAATTCGATAAGGGCCGGTTCCGCGATTTACTGAGATTTGCCTTTCGTTATTGAGCTTGGTGACTTCTTCCAAGGGATTGTCGGCAGATTGCCGAATGTTCACTTTGAGAAAGGAAACCCCAGGAGGCATTGCGGAAAGCTGTAGGCGCACCGGCAGAGTTCGTGAGACCGGGCCATTCGGTAGTGGCGTAGGGAAGACAACTTCCTTAACCGCCAGCACTTTACCTTCTTCGTTCGAGGCAACTATTTCAACAGGACCGGGAAAATCTCCGCGTGCTTTAGCTTCGATATTGAGCGTGACCGAGGCATCTTCGAATTGAGTTGTCTCGGCGGTGAGGTGGCCGATCGAAAGGTCGTGAGCTTCAGGGGCGGGATCCCCAAGGATCACAGGGTAGACAGGGACACTTGCGTTGACTTCATCCTTAGACCACGATTCAAGCATGGCGTCGAGATCCCCAGAATCGGTAGCGTTACCGTCGGTAAAAGCAATGACGGCGGCCAGCGGGCGTTTATCGAATCGCTGATGGATTCGGCTGAGGGCTATGACGAGGTCAGATCGGTTTTCAGTGAAATTGAGTTCACTGAATTCGTTTGCTCGGCGAAGGCTGCTATCGAAGAGGAATGGTTGCAGTCGAAACGTATCATCGATCCGAGCGAGCCACTCAGGATAGAGGTTGGTTTCAGAATCAATGAGAGCGTCGCTTAATTGCTTGGAAGGAGAGGGTTTGCTGGGATCGAGCGCGACTCTGAGCCCCGATGAGTTATCGGCGAGAATAGCGACTTCGTTGGCATTTTTCTTTGGAAGCTCATCGAGCACTACCGGTTCAATCAGGATGAGCGCGAGCAGGATGAGGCCTATCAGTTTTAAGGTAGCAGCGAGAAATTTACGCCCCCCCCTCAACGGTGACTTTCTATAAGTTAATGTCAGGATAAAGATAGAGGACGTTCCGAAAATGATGGCGACCCAAATCCAACTCTCGTTCGCGAAGGCGAGAGTAGCGAGTGGATAACTAGGGACTGTTAAGAAGGAAGTCATTCCGTGCGTGATCGGAGAAGAATAAGCAGCTTACTCGCCTGCACCCAGTTTTTCGTAGTAGCGACGAACGAGGTCCCGGAACTCACTTGGGACCGGATCACGATCGATTGGAGCGATAGGGTTTTCTTTGTTCAGCTTGGCGATTTCTTCGCTGAGTCGCTGACGGAGTTCGACGAGAGGATCTGCAATACGCTTATTGATAGTGCCGGCTTGCGGCGCTTCATTATCGCGTTGGAAGTCAATTCGCATGGCCCGAGCTTCGTCAAGAACTTTGGCGAGACCGTTGCGGATATCTTCCTGATCAACCATTTCTTCAATATTGCTGAGACGGTCGGCCCAATTCCCGTAGTCATCACCGGTGATCGGTCCTTCTTGGGGAGCTTCCTCAGGGCGATCGAAGAAAAGTGGTTGTTCACCGATAGAGGCACCAGTCGGCATGCGGTTGCCGCGCTGATCAGAATTCGCACCGGCCATGCTGCGTTGTCCCTGCTGAGACTGGCCTGCTTGCTGTTCCTGAGTGGACTGGCCAGATTGCTGTCCTTCTTGCTGCCCTTGGGCGAGATTCTGATTGCTGCTCGGGCCTTCCTGGCCTTCACCGGGTGGTTGGTTATTTTGGCTATCGCTGGGTTCTTGACCACGTTGCTGCCCTTGACCGGATCGAATTTCACCAGATTCCTGTGATTCCACCTCACCCTGCTGGCCAGCATCGGCCATTGGGTTCGATGGTTTCTTTCCGTCATCCTCGGCTTGGCTTCGCTGCGGCCCCTGACGGTTTTCCTGAGAAGGATCCTCCTGCCTAGAGTCCCTCTCGTTTTGAGCCAGTTCATCAATGCCTTGCTCTCCGCTGCTTTCGCTCGTTTGCCCCGATTTGCCGAGACGTTCGGCTTCTTGGCGGGTTTCGTCGATCAATTGATCCAACTCGGAGCGGGCAAGACGAAGCGCATCAGCTTCGTTTCCAAGGATTTTCTCCGCCGCCGCTTCAACGCTTTCTTTGAGTTTTTCAATGCCACGGGAGGCAGCTTGCTCAGGAGTGCGCGCCTGTTCGGTGCGGTTGTAATAAGTGTAGTCTCGCGCTTCCCCCAGCGCTTCTTCAATACCATCCATCTTACTGTTGCGGAAGGCTTCGTAGAGAGCATCGGAGAGGAGAGGTTCTGAAACTTCTGACTGTTCGCTGAGGTTGCCGATTTTTTCGAGTACGTTCTCTAGATTCTCCAATTGATTACTCAAGTTTTGAGCCATCTCACCACGTTGTTCTTGCGCTTCGATGGAGAATGGATCATTCGGATCCATTTCGCTAAGTTCCTCCAACTGGTTGCTGAGTACTTCCTGGTTTTCGGCGAGGGTCCTAGTCTGTTCGCGTAAGTTTCGCATTTCGTCGGAGAACTGGCGCGAGGTTCTTTCGCGGAATTCCTCCTCCATCTGTTTCAGTTCCTCCTGTGCTCGCGTTGCTGAATTGGAGGCAGCGGCGAGATTACCTTCTTCGAGGTTCTCCGCCGTTTCCTGAACATTTTCGCGAGTGTCCTCCAATTGCTCGCGTTCTTCGGCCATGTTGGGACGATTCTGTTCAGAATCCATGCGTTCGCTGAGATCGTCGAGTTCGCGAAGCATCTCACGCTGTTCTTCCTGAAGTCTCTTAAGCTGTCTTTCGACTTCATCCCTTTCCTCCTCGCTGGCATCTTGGAGATGTTCCTCGAGTTCCTTTATTTTCTCAGCGATAGCCTCCTGGCGGCGGGCGAGTTCTTTTAGGCGCGTAAGTATGGCCAAGTCTTCCTGTTGTTCTGCCGCCTGCTGCTGTTCTTGGGCGACCGTGTTTTCTTCGTATTTTAGATCTTTTTGTTTCAGCTCCAGGTTCATATTGCGCGGCTGGTTCTCCTGGGATTGTCCTTGGCTTTGCGACTTCGACATGGCGATTTCAGTTTCGCGTGAGCTGGCCTCGATCAGTTTGGCGTAAACCTTAAGGGCGGCCTGATGAGCCGGATCGATGAGATCTCCATCCTCTCTGGCAACGACGACGGAAAATTTTTCAGCAGCCTCCTCAATGAGGGTCCGGGCATCCATGAAAATCTGCTTCAACTCAGGGTCCTCGGCTTCTTCGATTACCGGATCAATCATCCTGAGAACGACCAACTGGGACTCATGGACAATGCCAGCGTCACTTGCGTAGTGTTCAAAGGGGCGGTCGAGATCGTGATCTCGACGGAGTTTCCATGAGGCGTTAATAACATCTTTCTGAATCTTGAGAAGTTCCTGTGATTCACCACTTTCACCCTCCCCCTCACCGGATTGTGGCTGACCTTCGCGCAGGATCTCTTCAAAGTATCGGACCTCCGCGAAGAAGAGGTCGCTGGTCGTGCGGCGAACTTTGCCGTTTTTATCGATGTCCTCTGCCCAGAAGTGATAAGAGATGAGATCGCGTGGTTTCGCCCTGAGATCCTCGATGCTGACGAGGGAAAGTAAGGGGTGCTTCTTGCCCCCGGCAAGTCGCTCCTCAGTCAGGGTGATCGAGTCTTCTTCGTCCTTAAGTTGATAAGAAATACCTGATTTCTCGACACTCACATCATCCCAAACCTCAGCTTCAAAGGGAAGTTCCTGCACGGCAGTAACGTCAAAGTCCCGCCCTGGAAATGTGAGCTTTAGTTTTGGCGGTTTGTTTTTCTTTACATTGACGGTGACCCACGGCGGTCGCTGGTTGGTTCGGTCATCCGCGTCGATCAGGTGAACACGGTAGCGCTGACTCTCCACGGGGGTGTGGGAGCCTAGATAAACCGAGGGATTATCTTTGGAAGGCTCAAGCAAGATACTGACTTCATCTTCTCCGTAGAGTTCAGCGAGGTGGACCGGCTTGTTGAGGGTGAGTTTCCAATCCACTTTGGAACCCTCCATTACCGTGATTTTTCGGGTATCGATGACCTCTCGAGGTTCTTTTTTAAGGTAGGCTGGCGGATTGATAGTTGCATCGGCCTGGGTAAGACGGGGATATTCAAACACTGCCACTTTGAAGTCGTCGGACTGCTCATTTTCAAAAATGATGTGATAATCTCCATCCGCTTCGACTTTGGGGACGAGGGCAGAAAATACGGTCTCGTCGAGGCCGACGTTCATGGGAAACTTCTGCACCTTCTCTCCAGTCTTCATCATCACCATTGCTGATGCAGGAGCGCGGCCTGTAAAAGTGGCCTCAATAACAAGGCGCGAGCCCTTTTCAATTATGATATCACCGGGAGTTACCGCTATTTCAATTATGGGTAGATTGGTTTCAGGATCAATTTCTACGATCTCCTTTTCTTCAGGTGCAGGTCGACTGTAAGGGTTGGCCTCAAGAAGCAGCCAGACGCTGAAGCAAAAAGCGACCGCTGTGGTGAATTGGCTCCAAGTTGCTCCCGAAAGCCGCTTTTTAGAGACCTGTCGCACCCAGTTGTTCTTCACCGCGTGGTCGCTGATTTCCACCATGAGCCGCTTTTGCAGGAAGCTGAGTTCACCGGTATCGGAGGGCTTTTGGTCCATCGCTGCGAGAAGTGCTGCCTCCAGATCCGGGTGCTTCTCTTCAACTTGTCTGGCCATGCTGCGGATATCGACAGGGCGGGTCGCGTTGGAAAGCCCTGCGGCGGCGGCCACGGCAAGAACGATAAAACAAAGGAAGATAGCGCCCCACGACCACCACCCGGCCCAGTGGGCTGCTGAGGTGAGAGTGAGCATGCAAACCAGTCCTGCGGTAAATGCGTAAGCGATGACTCTTTTTTTGCGCAGTTCTACCTCCGCATCGAGAACGGGTTTGAGGCAGCTGGCGAGCAGTTTCTCAATCATGGTTATCAGGAGTTTACGTGGCAGTGGATTGAAGAGTTCTAGCGGGTTGAGGGCGACGCCCGGCAAGTATCGACTCGATCACCAAAATAAAGAGGGCAGCGAAGACAATCCATTTCCAGAGTTTCTGCTTCCCTTCCTTCGCCTCGGACTCCAGTCTTTCGATTTGGTCTTCTGTTAGGTTTTTCAACGAATCATTAGCGGCTTCGTCGATGAGGGGAATCCCTAATCCAGAGAACACGACATTTGGATCGAAAGGGGTTGTATTGCCTTCTCGTGGATTCAGGTTGATCGCGAGGAGATGAGGCTCACCATCTCTTTCAGTCTCTTTAAACCCCGGTTCCACGGAGGAGGTTTCGCCAACGAGGTAGGTTGGAGCGGATCGGATGCTGAACCCAGTGTGTTCGAAGATAGAGAAAAGTAGCGGAACGAATTTGGATGATAGAGCCAGTTGGCTTTCACGGGGTTCCCAACCTGATAGAAAAGCAAATACAGACCCCTCTCCGACGCGTCTTTCGATGATCGCCGGGCTTTCACCATCAAAGGTAGCAAGAATCCTTGTTTCTTCTTCTCCCTCTGCACTGAGGACTAAATTACGGTGTTTCCAAAAACGAATTTTAGTGAAGTCGCGAATTCTAGCCCGAGCGAAAGGTTCCAAGACCGGATGTTCAAAATCAAGATCGCCAAGCAGGGCAAATTCGCGACCCTCTGCCTCGCTCAGTTTCCAAGAATCATCTCCAACAATTTCTGCCAGGGCTTCGCTACTCGCTTCTGACGATGGCAGTGCGATCACGAGACCACCTGACTCGGCAAATTGCTTCAGTTGGTTACCGACTTCAGTGCTCCATTGATCAAGAATAACAACAACCTCAGTTTCGGTGAGTTCCTTGTCGGTCATTTGAGCGCGAACCGTGACAATGGGTTCAAGATTTGGGGTCGGCTGCAGAGCGCGCTTGAGGTAGAAGAGCGCACTCCCAGCTGTTTCCTCCAACTCTGTATCGCCGCTAACGAGGATCCGGAGTGGACGGGCCTGGACCGGTGAGAGGAAGACCTCATTGTCGAATTCATGATGGTCTCCCGTAACCGTAAGTAGACCACGGACTGCCGCAGCAGGGCGGGGAGGTGTGCGAATGATGCGACTGTTCCCGGGAGCCACGGTAGTCTCGATGGCTGTATCGGGGGCATCTTTCCACGCGACGGTGGCAGTTGAGAAATCAGAGTCGCTGGCGTTTTGAATTCTGACACGGTAAACTTCTTCCTCATCAATGCTGGAACGCGGTGGCGTCGAGGCTAGAGCGAGAGAGAAGTTTCCCGATTTCTCAGGAGTGACTGGCAGGCAGTGGACCTTAACATCATCGGGCCAGGCTTCGTTTTGAAGAGCCGTTTGTTCGGCGCCCGATTGAAAATCACTAATAACGACCACCTCCATAGTCATGGCGGGATCGTCGATGTCGGCGGCAAGAAGGAGATCAGCCGCCCGGGTCATTGCGGTGCCAAGATTAGTGGTTTGCCATGATGGCTCAGCCTGTCGTTCTGAGATAAAATCGTTGAAAGCTGAATTACGTGCAACGGGTGAAAGCGATGCCCATGCCGCTAGTGAAGCGACTTCTTCGAACTCGTTATCGAAGAACGCGATGGCGACTTCTGTTGTGGTATTGGATTCTTTGAGTTGCTCTCTGGCTTTCTCAATTGCCTGCTCCCAAAGATTTTCTCGTTTCATCGAGGCGCTGCGATCAATGAGGATAATTTTGCGCTCGAGTGGATTAGCGGCAATGGCCACGGGAATAGTATTAAGGAACGGTCGACCGAAAGCAAAGGCGAGTAGAAGTAAAGCAAGACACCTCAATGCGAGAAGAAGCCAACGGTCCACCCTAGTACGACGCGTCAGCTTTTCTGGAGTTTGCTCCAAAAACATGTGGGAGCTGAAAGGGATGTAATCCTTCGGAGGGCGCCGGCGAAGGTGAAGTAATATCGGGACCGCAAGAGCGGCGGCACCGAGCAAATAGAGCGGGAAGAGGAAACTCACAGCAAGAGGAAGCCTGCCATGGTTTGGGGGGTGAGGCGAGGACGTTTTCGCGGTCTAAAGCGGTCGGCAAGCAACCGCTGACAGATCAGTTCCGATTCAGCTCTGATCTGGGTGATCATCAACCACTTCCGCCTCCACATTGATCACCTTGGGGCTGTCAGATCGTGCCGGCCCATCCTGAGTGAAGGGCTGCGTCGTCGCATTAACGTTCTGGGAGACCACGCTGGCTCTCTCCCTAAGCCGATCTTTGACAATCGCTTTGATGACCCTCCTAAGCGGTGGAATCAGCAAACTAAAACCAATTGCGTCGGTGAGGAATCCCGGGGTGAGAAGAACGGCTCCTGCGATAAGGATCATGAGACCGTCCATGACTTCATCGTGAGGAAGTTTTCCCTGCGCGAGAGCCTGCTGATATTTATTGAGGGCTTTGATTCCCTGAGATTTGGTCAGGTAAGCTCCGAGAATTGCGGTAAGAACGATAATGCCCAGAGTGGGGGCAAGCCCGATCTTGTCACCGAGCGCAATGAAGATCGCTAGTTCCGAGACTGGAACGATGATGAAAAGAAGCAGTAGCTTGGTGAACATAAAAGGCTGATTCTTTAGATTGTCGTTTAAGAACGACGTTCAATTTTCAATACTACGCTCAGGGAGTTCCTTCAACTGGAACCGTTACATTAGGCTCTCGGACGAAAGACTGTAGTCGACCGGCTTAAGCGGTTTCTTCGGGGATGTCCCGGCAATGCTTAAAACGGTAGCCACCGTCAACCGGCAAAATAGTACCAGTGACATAGTCACTATCGGGCGACGATAAGTAGGTAGCTGCTTTGCCGATTTCTTCGGGAAGACCAAGCCGTCCCCAGGGCAGTTTGCGGCCCTCGGCGGCCAAAGTATCGTCGTTGTAGTGTTGACGTTCGCCGGGAGTGTCGATCCAACCCGGTTCAATCGCGTTGACGTTAATGCGGTATCCCGCAAGCTCCACGGCCATTGTTTTTACCATCGAATTAAGGCCTGCCTTTGCCGCGCTGTAAGCGACGCAGCGAGCGTTGGGAATGCGGGCGAGCACACTTGAAATGAAGACGATTTTCCCCGGTTTTTCCTTAGCTACGAAGTGACGCGCGACAAGTTGGCCTACGTGAAAGCTTCCAAGTAAGGCGCTTTGGAGGATCGCTTCAAAATCTTCGGGAGGGTAATCAAGAAAATTGCTGCGGCGGTTGAAGGCAGGAACTCCAATGAGGATATCAAGCTCTCCAAATTCTGAAAGCGTTTGATCAATGGCACACTGAGAGCCCGTATGGGAGAAGACGTTGGCTTCAATACCTACGCATCCGACTCCGATTTCCTTGATCGTCGCAACGGCCTTGGCCAGTTCTTTGTTTCCTGGCCGATCTACTAGGGCTATCTCGGCTCCTTCGCGGGCCAGTTCGATAGCGCAGCCAAAACCGATCCCTTGGGCACCTCCGGTAACGACTGCAGTTTTACCTTGCAGTTTCATGGGGCAAGCTTAGCCCCAGAAACAGTGGTGGGAAGACTTATCTAACGAAGTTATCTGAATCAGAAGTGCAACGTCGATGAAATAAATACGTTGCGGCCAGGCTCGCCGAGTGTGGTGTTCGTGCGCTGGTAGTCCTGATCGAAAGCATTGTCAATCCCGGCACGGAGCAGCCAATTCTCGCTGATCTGAAGACCAAGGAAAGCCCCGTAAATGTCGTAGGCAGCCGTCTGCGAGAGGGAACCAGTAACAAGATCCCCGCGCCCTCCATTCCAGATGCCGTAAACCCCGATTTCAAGGGACTCTAAAGGACGGATGCCGATGGTTGTCGACAATTGATCCCCGGTGATGGAGTTAAGGGCCAGTCCGGTGTTGAGGTCTTGGCCGCGAAGCATGCCAAGAGACATATTAGCAAACCAAAAGTCGCGATCATAATCGACGGTGAATTCGAAGCCGTAGATCTCAGTTTCACTGCGATTGACAGTTTGGCGGAAGGCCTGCTCGAGCTGACCGTCGAAAATTAAGCCGCTGAAAGGCGTGAGGAAGCCGGTCGGAATGGGTGGGCCAGGTCCTGGACTAAACTGCGGGATATTAACCGCAGCGACATTCGGCGGATTAGCAAACCCTGCGAATCCTCCTGTGGTCGTAGAACTGACGACTTCACTGTCAAAGGTATTTTTTCCGCGTTTGTAGAAGCCGGTAAAGCGGGCCGAAAGTTGCCCTCCGTAGAAATCCTCCTCTTCGAAATGAATTCCCAGTTCGAAATTATCACTCTCTTCAGGTTTTAGATTGGGGTTTGTAATGAATACCTCCTCAAAATAGTTAACGTTGGTTAGTCCTGACTCGGGGAGAGGGCTTCCAATCGGAGTAAAAATGGGTGGACCTCCCGTTGCTGGTAGTGGATCACGAATCGATTGAAAAAAGGGAAGGGTGCCGCTTGGAACAACCCCAAAGTGACTCCCGTCCTGGTAGAGATCATTCAGGGTTGGAGCGGTGAATCCTTTAGAATATTGACCAAATATGGTGAGATTTTCATTTATATCGTAGTCAAAGCTTATCTGTGGTGAAAGAGCTCCGTCGCTTTGATTCGTTATATTTCCGACGATCTTTTCATTGCTGTAAGTATCGTATCGAAGTCCGGCGGATAGAGTCAGCGAATCACTCAACTCAACCCGATCAGTCGCGTAGATACCGACATTATCCGCTTCAGCATCGGGTCGGCCCGAGGAATTACCGGGCGCACCAGGCACGAAAAAGGTGGCTCTGGTTTCGGTGCCATCCTGTTTTTCGTGGTAAAAGTCGAGACCGTAAATGAGTTCGTGTTCGCGGTTGCCGAGGTAGACTATGTTGCGATTCGAAATATCAAGACCGTAAACATCGAGCTCGTGAATATTGGAGCGTCCCACGTTGCTACCCGTTGTGGCGGCATAGTTCCGCGTCTGCTTGGTGGTGTTGTAGTAGAAAGTGGCTTTGAGATCGATAGCGTCGTTATCAATCGGATTCCAGTTCCAGTCACCCGTCCACTGGGTGTAGTTGATGGTGCGATCCACCAGCGCGTTTGAAGTCGTGCCCACAGCCAGTGCCTGAGGGTTGGCCCCGCCTCGATCGACGGAGGCATAGTCGTTGACCGCAAATTCAAAACGGTGCTCATCGTTTGGGGTGATAACAAACTTTCCGAGAGCGCTTTCACGATCGATAGAGGATGAGGCAAGGTCCGTTCCATCGCCAAGTCGGATGTCATTTCCGGAGCGGTCGGAGTAGCCGGCGAGGAACTGGACTTGTTCTCCTACGCCTGCACCAATGATATTGTTGGCCCATTCATCAGAATTCGTGTGAAAGGTGTTTCGCATTCGCAGACCTACACCGCTTTCTTCCAGTGCGATGTCCGTGGGGTCCAAGGTGGAAATATTTACGACCCCAGCGGACCCACTTCCGTAAAGAAAACTACCAGCTCCACGCATAATTTCGACCGTGTCAAGAAAGTCGGTCTCCACGAAGAAGCGCTGACCGGCGTGTCCTGAGACGTAGTTCTGTCGGGCATCATCGATGCGAACGGTCACTGAGCTGCCACTTTCGCCACGAATAACAAGCTGCTCGCCAAGATAGCGGGGACCTCCGAGGAATTCGACGTTAGGTTGGGAACGAGTGAGATCATCGAAAGAAAGGGGAGCTAATCGCGAAATCTCGTCCTGAGTAATGACTCCAATTGCAACCGAAGTGTCTTTAATTGCCGTCTCAACACGAGTCGCAGTTTCGACAGTTTGGTTAACGATCACGGGATCCGGCAGCGGCACCGGGTCAACAGCGAAGGGATTCAAACCACCCTCGACGACGGACGTGTCAAGTTCTCCCATGGAAGGGACGCCTGTGGGGTCGTCTTGGTTGGTTTCCCCAGCTTGGTCCTGAGCTAGTGAAAGGGAAGTTAGGGTGGCGAGGAATGGATAGGTGAGGAGACCTCGCCACGTTTTCATTTGCATGAAGCTCTTCATGCTGCATCATTGATGCAATTGAGATTCAGTATCAAATAGGTTGATTCGATTTCTCTGACAAATGGCCGCTAAAGCTTGTAAACACGCGCCGTAGTCCCCCTCAGCAATGATAATACACACTTCTCCTATGCCCTTGAAAGTTTACACATACTTGGTATCAGCTTTTCTCATTTATTTTACATCAATTGGTAATTCTGCTGAACCACCTGAAGCGGATCGCGGAGCGATTTTAAGCATGGCGGGTGAGTTCGAGGTAATTTTCCAATTTGAAGAGAAGGTCTCCCTTCAGGACGATTACAAAATCAAAAAGGCCTATTATGAGGAAGCCTTTGAATCGGTCCTAGTGGTTGAGGACACTGGGGATCGCATCGCGCTCCAGCATATTCTGCGGGTAGGAAATAGCGTGATTAAACACTGGAAGCAGATTTGGACCTGGGAAGACACCCGCATCATTGAGTTCCAGGGGAACAATTCTTGGAAAGTCCGTAAAATTTCAGAGGAAGAAGCCTCCGGAACTTGGAGCCAGTTGGTGACGCAGGTGGATGACAGTCCCCGATACGAGAGTTTCGGAGTTTGGAACCACGACGGGGATTTTGCTCGCTGGGAATCAGGAGCCACCAATCGTCCGCTGCCGCGGCGGGAGCACACCAAACGAGACGACTATAACATTTTGCGGGCTGTCAACGTGCACGCCTTGACCCCCCATGGTTGGGTTCACGATCAGGATAATCTCAAACTTGTCCTCGGTGATGATGGAAAGGTGAAGAAGTACCTGGCATGGGAAAAGGGACTCAACTTCTACGATCGTATGGATGAGCCAACCTACAAACGGGTCTCTGAATATTGGAAAAACACCAAAGATTTTTGGGCTCTTGTCTCCACGTTTTGGGATGAACTTGAGAAAAAAAGCGACAACTACTCGACGGCAAAGGTTGTCGACAATAAGCCGATGATGATGGCTCTCGGTGAAGTTGCGAAAGCGATTGGAGAGAAAGAAAGAGAAACACCCTCCTACGAGGAAATCACCACCATTATTGATGCTTACGTTATTCGGTAGCAATCCAATTAGGCCACTATGAGTTGTAAGGTTCTTTTTGGAGATCCTGCCCGGTCTCCGATCTGGGCAGTTGTAATGGCTGCGGAAAAATTGAGGACCTCAATTGAGCTACCAGCTGAAATGGTATCGATCTTTGTCGTAACTGAGGGCTCTGTCTCTTGGGGAGTTGATGAAATCTCTGAACTTTCGGCTAGCGCGATAATAACCGGAAACCAAAAGGTCTCAGTGGCAATGGAAGGAGGAGGTGATGCTACCATCGTAGCTTTTTCCCGCGAAGTTTTTAAGAGTCTTATTCACCCATTTGCTTCTGAGCTTATTCCTAATTTAGCTGCATCTTTGGCAAATGTAAGCGAGCAAACCAGAGGTTGCTCTCTTATGGCTCCGTTTGTCCTTTTTAGCCGCATTGTTCCCGAACTCCGGGAGGTGCCTACCGCAATGGCATCAGGTTCGTTCTGGTTTGAAGGGCAAATTCGACTTTTGCTCTCGCAAACCTGTTTTCGGCAGGGAGGATTGGTGGAGAAAGATGGCAGCCTACAGCAGTCAGGCAAATCGCTAAAACGCATCAATCACGTTAAGCGGATTTTGAGAGCGCGCCCCGATGACTCGCTAGACCTTTCTGACCTCGCAGGTGAGGTAGGCTGCAGTGCCAGTTACCTTAGTCGTTCCTTCAGCCGTATAACCGGAGTAACTATTAACCAGTATCTTCGTCGTTCCCGCGTCAATCTCGCCGCCAGCCTTTTTGAGAGCGGGGAGCGGAGTGTCAGTGAAGTCGCATCCCGTGTCGGTTATGAGAGCCTCAGTCACTTCACGAAGGCGTTCCAGATAGAGATGGGCTGCCTGCCGTCTCAATTCATTAGGTCATCTTGACGTTCCTGTTCTTGACCTAAGCCGGCTGCCTGTGGAGTGTGCTTCTGTGAACAAGAAATCTATCGACCGAATCGAAGGGGCTATTCGCGAAGTCCATGACTTCCCTAAGCCGGGAATTGTTTTTAAAGATATCACCCCGTTGTTGGCTGATGGTGAGTTGCTGCGGCTTACGACCCAAATGTTCCAGGAGACACTGGAAGGCTCTGAGGTAGACAAGGTGATTGGGATTGATGCTCGGGGATTTATCTTTGGGGCAGCCCTAGCTGATCGAATTGGGGCAGGTTTTATTCCGATAAGAAAGAAAGGCAAACTTCCTGGAGAGACTTCGGGAGTGGCTTATTCGCTTGAGTATGGCGAAGCTCATGTGGAGATCCACAAGGACGCCGTTCGCGAAGGTGAGAGGGTAATCCTCGTGGATGATTTACTTGCGACCGGGGGTACAGCGGGCGCGGCGGTAAAGCTAATCAAAGATCTCGGAGGCCAAATTGTCTGCGTCAGTTTTTTGATCGAGCTTGAGTTTCTTGGAGGAAGAAAGAATTTTGATTCTGATGTTCGTGTCGAGGCCATACTGACGTATTGAAAGGGCTGAACGTTCGTTTCGGCTGCACTGTTATGAGTTACGAGAGCAACATTTTGCGCGATTGGTATCTGCTATTTCACTTTGGTACGGCGGACGAGGTCCTCGACGACGTTGCCTTTGATCCTTCAGGATTACCACCGGGCTGCCTCGAATTCCCGGTGGCGACGGTAAAAGCTGCTGGAATTGCGGAGCCTATTGGACGGGCTCTGGATATTGGTTGTGCCGTGGGCCGTTCCTCCTTTGAGTTAACAAAACTAGCCTCGGAAGTTATCGGGATCGACTTCTCACAATCATTTATCGATGTCGCCGAAGAAATCCGCCACGGCAAAGAGATTGTCTATAGACGCTACAATGAGATGCATCAACCAGAGCCTCTTCGGGTGAATTTGCCGGACGGGGTGAAGCTTGACCACGTATCGTTCGAGCAGGGCGATGCGATGAATCTCCGTGAAGATCTCGGGAAGTTTAACCTAGTCCATGCAGCAAACCTTCTTTGTAGACTAACTGAGCCACAAAAATTCCTTAATAGGTTGCCTGATTTGGTTGCAGAAGGAGGTACCTTGGTTATTGCAACTCCGGCGACTTGGATGGAGGAGTACACCACTCGGGAAAACCTGCCTCAAGGGGCGACGCTTGACTACTTAAAGAAGCATCTTTCAGAAAATTTTGAATTTCAGCGTGTTTGTGAAGTGCCCTTTCTGATTCGAGAGCACAAGCGGAAGCTCCAACTCAGCACTTCGCAGACCAGTACTTGGAAACGGCACGGTTGAAATTACGGCGTGATCAGGGCGTCGACAGCTGAGAGGCTTCCGATAGTATGAGAACGAATTTATGAAAAATCCGATTTCCTATCTGACTATCATTGCTGCCGGTTTCTCACTGCTGGCGGCTCAAACCACTGCAGCCGGCGAATGGGTCGATCTCTTCGACGGCAAGACTCTCAAGGGATGGAAAAAATCCACGCTGGGTTCTGCTAATTATACGGTTGTAGATGGTGCTATTCTTGGCGAGACGGTTGAAGGCAGCCCCAACACGTTTCTAATCAGCGAGCAAGAATATGGCAATTTCGAGCTCGAATTTGAGGTAAAGGTTCACGACAAGCTAAATTCCGGTTGTCAAATTCGCTCTCGTGAAAAGACTGAGGAGGATCTCAAAAACACTGGCAAAGGTGATAAGCCTGCTAGGGACCTGAACCGTTTTCACGGCCCCCAAGTAGAACTTGAGGCGTCACCTGGTCAGTCGGCCTACATTTATGGCGAGGCTACTGGGCGCGGTTGGATTTCGACGGAGCCTGGTGACGGTGCTGCCCACGATTTTATAAAAAATGGCCAGTGGAACAAAATCCGAATCGTTGCTGACGGCATAAGAATTCAGACTTTTGTGAACGGAAATGCAGTGGCAGATCTTTCAGATGCGGCAATTTACAAGACCCATCCAAAGGGCCATATCGGTCTTCAGGTACACGGCGTAAAGAAGAACACAGGACCCTTTGATGTCTCGTGGAGAAACATCCGTATTAAGGAATTGGACTAACGCTTTGGGAAAAGAGAGCAAATAAAGGCCGGTTTTTCCTTGCCGCTTCTGTCGCTTTTCCGTTAATAAATGAAGCAAGTGAGAGCGGTGTTTTGAGATCGTCTTTGGAATTCCGCTCAATCTTATAAGGAGGAGGGCCCCGGTGCCGCGAAAGCGGCACCGGGGTATTTTTTTAATTTCGATGGATGGTCCCCATCAGTTCGTTGCTGTGATTTTGGCTTTTTTACAGTAACGTTAACAAATTTGGATGATCTTCTTTTTGGGGCTGGCTCTTGCCTATAGGCCTGAATCAGCGACATTAACCTTCTCCCAGCGGGTGGCTAGCGCGCCGGCCGGTCCACAAGCATGAGTGATATTGCGACCAATCGGAAAGCCCGACGGGATTTCCATATTTCCGAAAAGTATGAAGCCGGTATCGAATTGCAAGGTAGTGAAGTGAAGTCAATTCGTGCCGGAAAGGTGAATATTTCTGAGTCCTTTGCCCGCATCGATAAAGGGCAGGCTTGGCTTCACCAATGCGATATTCGGCCTTATGAGCGGGCTAGCCATGAATTTCACGTTCCGCTACGTCATCGTCGCTTGTTACTCCACAAGAGGGAGATACGCCGCATGGCGATGCTAACTGATCAAAAGGGGGCGACCCTTGTGCCGCTTCGCCTCTATTGGAAAAATGGTCGTGTCAAAGTCGAGATCGGGATCGGTAAAGGAAAAGATCAGAGGGACAAGCGTGAAGACCTCAAGATGGCGGCACACAACCGTGAGGTAGAAAGGGAGTTGGCACGCATACATAAGTGATGTGGGACCATCCTTATCCCTTCCGAACCGGATGGACAGAGAGTCGGAAGTCAGTTGACTGTCACTCTTAAACCCGTTCATTTTGTGAAACCTAATTTATCAGTCTAATGGGATCGAATTTTGGCCAACTTTTTAAGATATCCACCTGGGGAGAATCCCACGGTGGTGGTGTCGGCGTGGTTGTGGACGGATGTCCTCCGCAGGTTCCGTTGACGGAAGGAGATATCCAGATCGACCTCGATCGGCGTCGTCCCGGCCAAAGCGAGGTAACAACACCTCGCAATGAAGCCGACCGGGCCGAGATCCTCTCAGGAACCTTTGAAGGGCTGACGCTTGGCACGCCCATTGGCATTCTCGTGAGGAACAAGGATCACCGTCCAGAAGCTTACTCTGAGATGAGCGAAAAATTTCGCCCGTCTCACGCCGATTACACCTATCAAGCCAAGTATGGAGTGCGTAATTGGCAGGGTGGTGGGCGCTCCAGCGCGCGGGAAACAATCGGTCGAGTGGCGGCAGCAGCTATCGCCAAAAAGGTCATCAACGAGTGTTTTGCGCCAGACCTTGAAATTCTGCCCTTTGTCGAATCCATTGGTAGCATCAAGGCGGAGGTTGATACTTCCGCGGTAACTCGTGAGATAATCGAGTCCAATATTGTTCGCACCGGTGATCCGGATTCAGTCGATCGCATGATCGACTTGATCAAAGAAGTTCGTTCTGACGGTAACTCCATTGGAGGGACGGTCGGATGTGTGATTCGAAATGTCCCGGTCGGCCTTGGAATGCCGGTGTTTGATCGTCTCGAAGCCGACCTTGCCAAGGGTATGCTAAGTCTTCCGGCCACGAAAGGATTTGAAGTTGGCTCCGGTTTTGCCGGCACTGCGATGACTGGTCGAGAGCACAATGATCCCTTTCGAATGGTAGATGGTAAAGTTCGCACGACGAGTAATCGATCTGGCGGCGTACAGGGGGGGATTTCTAATGGTGAAGATATCGTTTTCCGCGTCGCTTTTAAGCCAACTGCGACTATCATGACGGAACAGGAGACTATTTCGACCGGCCTTGAGGAAACTGAGCTAAAAGGGCGTGGACGCCACGATGCCTGCGTCTTGCCCCGGGCGGTCCCCATGGTCGAGGCCATGGCGGCGCTAGTGCTGGTAGATCACATGTTGCGGCAGCGAGCATTGTGCGGCGGTTCCTCTGGGGATGAATGACCGACTACCTGCCCATCCTTCTGGTCGCGTTGTTCGCGGTAACATCATTTATCTTCGCCATGACGCGAGGGGCCTTTCCAATCTTGGCCTCAGGACTGGGCTTGCTAGCAACTTTGGTGACAGGTGTTTTTTGTCTCAATCTGTTGATCACGATCAAAGGTAATTCCGAAGTGGTTGGGATAAGTTGGCCAAAGACTCTCGCGTTTTTCGCCGCAGGGCTTATCCCTGTGTTGTTCTTTACTCGATTGATCGCCAAGTTGCTTATACTCCGACTCTTGGGAGACAAAGAGAGTAAGAGAAAGTGGCTGGGAGGTTTTACGGGTGGCTGTTTGTCCCAGTTTCCAGTAGCGATTGGTGCCATTTTTCTTTTTAGCGGATTTCGCATCACCGCGACAGTTGAGGAGTTGAATTACACAGCTTCCCTAGCTCGAGAGCAAGTCGTGGAGATGGGAGGAAATATTCCGGCGTATCCACGATCTGTGGATTGGCGTGACAAGATCGAAGCAATCCCCTTTGTTGCGGGCCTACTGGATCGGATTGATCCGTTTAGCAACCGCGAGTATCGGAATGCAGCTGCCATGGTGATGGTGGCACCTGCACCGAGTCTTCGCGGTTACTTCATTCAAGACCAAAATATCATTACCCTGGCTCGTGCGGGAAAATTCTGGGACGTCTCGCAGGATCCTTCCGTGGCAGAAATGCTGAGAATGCAGGATCGGCTCGGTCTCGTCTTCCATCGAAAGGTTCGGCAGTCTGCGCATAGAGGCGGTGTTGGTGAGCAGTTGAGAGAGTTGCAATTGCGCGGATATCTGGAAGGATTTGTCGATTCGTTGATTCCGGCTTCTATCGGCGTCGAAGAACCGAATTTGTAATATATGGGGAACCCAAACTACATCGTGACGATCGGACTTGAAGTCCACGTGCAACTCAAGACAGAGAGTAAGATGTTCTGTTCCTGCCCTGTAAAGTTTGGTGAACCTCCCAATACTCTGACTTGTCCGACCTGCCTTGGTCTGCCCGGTGCCCTTCCAGTGCTGAATAGAGGTGCGATTGAGAGCACTGTTTTAACTGGCCAACTGCTTGGTTGTATTACTCCCGAGATCGTGAAGTGGGATCGTAAGAATTACTTCTATCCGGACATGCCGAAGAACTACCAGATTTCCCAGTTTGATTTGCCGCTCTGCCTCGGAGGTGGAGTTCCACTCTACGAATTAGCCTATCCAAAGGACCATCAGAAGAACATTGAGAATCCAGGGAAAGTGGTCGAATTAACACGTATTCATCTTGAGGAGGATGTGGCCAAGTCGACTCACCATTCCACTTACACAACGATCGATTTCAATCGCGCCGGGACGCCGCTCATGGAGATCGTGTCAGAGCCTGACATTGATTCAGCTGAGGAGGCTGTCGCCTACCTCAACTCTCTTCGCCAGATCCTTGTCTACAGTGGTGTCTCAGACGCTGATATGGAAAAAGGCCAGATGCGCTGCGATGTGAACATTTCTGTTCGCCCGAAAGATGAGGAGGAGCTTGGCACTAAGATCGAGTTAAAGAACCTCAATTCCGTCTCCGCCGTGCGTCGCTCACTGCACTATGAGGTTGATCGTCAGATCGAGGAACTTGAGGCTGGTAATACGATAATCCAAGCTACTTGGCGTTGGAATGATGAATTAAGCCAGACTGAAATCATGCGAACTAAGGAAGATGCGCATGACTATCGTTACTTTCCCGACCCTGACTTACTCCCCATTAGAACCTGTGAGATTCTCGCCAAAGTAGAGAAGAACTTACCCGAACTTCCCCACCAGAAAGTCGAGCGCTTCGAAAACGACTACCAGATCACTCACTACGACGCTTCCGTGCTCGCTTCTGAGCAGGTTCTCGCTGACTTTTACGAAAAAGCCACCCAAGAGGCATCATCTCCAAAGAAAGTGGCTAACTGGGTGATTAACAACCTGCTTGCTGAGTTGAATGGTAGGGAAATTTCGATTGGGGAGTGTCCTGTTGAAGCGGGCAAGATCGGTAAGCTGGTTGGCTTGATTGAATCTGGTCAAATCTCCAACAGTCAGGCCAAGGAAGTTTTTGCTCATCTTTTTGATAATCCTGACAATGATCCTGTCGCCCTTGTTAAGGAAAAAGGATTCGAACCTGCCGATTCCGGTGCGGTCGAAGGTTTCATCGACGAAGCCATTTCGGCCAATCCCGGACCTGCCGTTGAGGTGGCTGAGGGCAATGATAAGGCCGCTAATTTTCTCACCGGCCAGGTCATGAAGCTTTCACGAGGTAAGGCCAACCCTAGGCAGGTTACCGAGATGATTCTTTCGAAGTTGCGGCCGTAAAGTGGGGTGTTTGGGACTGTCACCATGGCCCGGTGGCGGTTTCCGACGTTATTCACAGTAAACTCGAGTCGTCCCGTCCCTTAAGTTTGATCAGCTTCTTTTTGATCACCTCGAGCTCTATGGTGAGTTGGTAGGAAGCCTTCATAATATCACCGGCTATTTCTTCTTCTCTGATATAGCGGGCGTTTGGGGTAAGTTTCATCATTTCAAGGGAGATCACTTTGCAAGCGCCTTCTATTTTTTGGATAGCTTCTTCCTGGGTCATAAGGGGGATTAGTTAGATAGAATACTTCTCGACAATATCATCAGGAATGAGTTGTGGTCTTCCTGTTTCAACCGAGACCATGGAGTAGTCAATCCAGCCTTTAGCCGCGATTTTGTTGTCGGATTGCTTGTGGATTTCGAACCAAACCTTTGCGCCCCGCGATTGTATTTCCTCGATGCAGGTATTCACCACGGCAACGTCATCGAGATGAAGTGGTCGCTTGTGCTCGATGTAGGCAGACCTCACAAACCAACTAAATCCTCGCTCAATGAAGGCTTTCATCGACATGCCGTAGCAGCGTTCCATCTGATCGTATCGGGCTGCTAGGACATAGTCGTAATAGCGCGAGTTGTGAACGTGCTGATTCATGTCGATGTCGTCGGGGCGCACCGGGATGAGTGTCTCAAACTGGGTGTAGTCTGACATGGGAAGAAAAGTGGGACAGGATAGTCTGACTTTCCGGGAAACAACGGAAAAATCGAATCGTAATCAACTGGGCGTCAGTTTTTTTCGAGGGCATTGTAATACTTAAGTTTATCTTCCCTAAGTTTCCCTGGTGCTTGGAGCCACTCACATTTTTCACCCTCCGACTTGAGCGTGATTACCGAGATCCAAATCTCAATCCGTGAGGGCAGAAGTTTTGGTGACTGATGATCAACCGCAGCCGAGTAGATGGACTGTCGACCAACTGTGTGTAAATCCTGTGGCCCACAACGCTAGAAGATTAGCGAAAGAGGCTCTTGACGCGGTAATCACGACCGCGTTCGTATTCGACCTCTTCAGCCTTTTCGCCTTTCTTTAAAGGGGTGAGAGGGTAATCGCGAGCGTCAGTGATCATGAAAAATTCTACCGGGCCAGACTCATTCTCGAAGTCAAGTAAGCCGGGGTCCGGCGCTAACACAGCGGGTTCAGAATCAATCTTGGAACCATTTATCATCCATTCGGGAACGCCGCCCATTTCTATGCTGTTGTTAGTGCAGGCACTAGTAGAAAGGGCGATAGTGGCTAGAAAACTGAGGAGGAAAAGTCGGTCCATCGCTAGCTGGGGTCTGAATGATTCGAGTAGAGGAAACTAGGGCAACTCTACCGGATTTCTAATCAAAAAATGTATCCTCGTGAGAGTAGGGCGGGGCACAGCAGCATAGGAATCGTAATTCGGTATGAGAGTCTGCGATGATCTGGTGCCACTGTCCGTTGGGAATGAGAACGGCGTCACCCACCCTAATCTCTTGCTTTGACCCGTCGATTTCCACAGTTCCGGTGCCCTGAAGAATAAAGTAAAATTCCTCACTGGTTTTGTGCCAGTGGCGTTCAGTGGCTCCTCCGGGTGGTAGAATAGCCTCGGCAAGGCTCTGTTTTTCGACAGGAGCGTTGGAGAGATCAAGAATGCTTCTAATGGTTGAGCCGTCGGCAGTGATGAAGGGCTCCTGCTCGTCGATCTGGTTAATAGTCATGTCGAGTGGGTTTTGGCTTCTCTACCTTTGATTTCAGCGGCAATTTAGGGCAAGTTGAATCCCAGGCAACTCCATTGCCTCTCGTGAAACCGGACGGATGTGGCGGGTTCAGACATGAGTGAAAAAGACGATTTCTATAAAAACCCCAAGGACGATGCTCCTTCTCGTGCTGATATCTCGAGAAAGCACCGTGGATTCTTGACTCACTTCTTCGTTATGATGCTGTTGGGTTGTGGCTTTGCCATTATCTGTTTGGTATTGGTCGATGTCACTAATTCCGGTGGGAAAATTAAGAGGCGAACTATCGAAATGCTCGGTGGTGAGCCCGAAGCTCCCGCTCCACGAGAGCCGCAGGTCGTGGAGCGGGTGGTAGAAAAAGTGGTCGAAGTGCCGGTAGAAAAAGTGGTCGAGAAAATCGTAGAGGTGGAAGTAAAGCCCCCCATGCCATCTGGCTACGTTTCATGGAAGAAAGTCGATACCGCGGAATTATGGAGCGAAATTCCAGTCACGACTGAGCTCGTTACCGAGCAGGGTGACACGGCTGTTGAAGAGCGTGAACGCGATCAGAGTTACCGGATTGAGATGAAGGTAAAAGTCACGCTTCCGAAGCCAAATAAATCGCCTGAAAAGTTGGCTGCCATCAATCCTAACCTGCCCGAGATGCTCAATGACTTCAGTGCCCTTGTGGACGGCGCTGAGGTGTCGCCATTTTATTATTATTTGTATGAGCTGAAAACTGAGCGCGTGCAGCAGAAGGTGACACGTATTGATCAGCTGCTTTCGCGTCACAATTTCTACGACCTCGAAACTGTGCTCCAGATGAAGCACCCTGAAACAGGAGAAAAAGTACTCTTAATTCAGGGGGAAATGGATGTGGTGACAGATGGTTCTGACGGCGATCGTTGGCCGGAACTGGATGACTATATTTCAATGTCGGAGTTTTACCAACCGTTCACAAGTTATGGCTGGCCAAAACTAACATCGACTCCTAATCCGTTGCTGAAACGATGGGAGAGGAAGCTCAAGGGGTATCAGGATGAATTCGCCATTCCGGGGTTAAGCGTCGAGCGCAACCGTTACCTCCGTGAACAGATCGCCTACTACAAGAAGGGAGTGGATGACCTGAAGGGTCGCAGCTTTCTCATCGCAGAAGCAGATCCGTTCATTGTGTTGCCACTATCATTTATCGGTCGGCAGGATGAGAATGGATTTGGTCCCGCAATTGGGGATTACGCCGTAATTATTTATGGCGATAAACTTTATCCGGCACTCGCCGGTGACGCAGGCCCAAGTTGGAAATTCGGTGAAGCCTCTTTGCGGGTTGCCCGGCAGCTCGATGAAAAAGCTTCGCCTTACAATCGTCCGGTCAGTGACCTGAAGATCACTTACTTGGTTTTCCCCGGATCTGCCGACCCAAAAAAGTCACAACCGGACCTTGGGGCTTGGCATAGGAAGTGCAGCGAGTTGCTCGATGGGATCGGTGGGATCGGTGGAGGCTTTGAGTTACATCAATGGGAAGACCTTATCGCCAAGAAGAAGGTGGATGAAGTTAGGGTAGTGGAAGAAGCTGAAGAGGCAGGTGGTATAGAGAGCGATACCACTACTAGTGAAGGTGCGGCAGGAGAAGAAGCTCCGTGAGATCGGATCGACACCCAGAGTTGCCTCTCGTTCAGCGGACGTTTGCAGCAGAATCCTTTCGAGCCGTATGCGCAGGCATACTAGAAACTGCGCTGGCGACCTTTGCCGTTTTTATTGCGGTGACAGTTTTTGAATCGGGTCCTGTCGTTAAGTCTATTCTTCTGGCGTCTCCGGCGATCGGTTTATTAGGTAGTTTGGTTGCTGTGCCGATGGTGGCGCGAACTCGACTCAGTGCGAGTCAGGCTTCAGCACTGTTTAGCCTCACCAGTGCCGCAGGTTTCGCGGTGGCGGCGATCGGATATGCCGATGAACGACTTTTCCTGACCGGAATGACGCTGGGGATCGGGATTATCACAATGGGAATGCCCCTTCAAACCCACTACCTGAGGAGAAACTATCCAGGAAAGCGTCGAGGGCGTCTATTTTCAATTACCATCTTCATTCGTGCGGCGACGACCATGATCGCGAGTTGGGGCTTTGGAGATTACCTTGATCGAAACCTTGAGAACTATCAGGTTTTGCTGTGGGCTTTTGTCGTTGCCGCGCTGCTAACAGCTGTCTGTCAGTGGCTGATTCCCTCTGATCCGTTGCGATCGGAACCACAGAAAGGGCACGGGTTATTCGCTGCCTTGAGAATGGCTTGGGACGATCGAGTCTTCTTCTGGCTACTGGTCTCATCCATGATTCTCGGAATAGGAGTCCTTTCGGCGATGGCCCTCCGTGTCGATTACCTAGTGAATCCTGAGCACGGGCTACAGTTTGATGTGAAGACTGTCAGTCTTATCACCGGAGTAATACCTTCGGTGGTCCGGTTAGGATCTACTTTCTTCTGGGGGTGGTTGTTCGATCGAATCAACTTTCTTAAGCTGCGTATTGCGGTGAACGTCGTGTTTCTGATCAGCATCCTTCTCTACTATATTTTCCCGGAAAAAAGCCTAATCATAATCGGTAGTGCCTTATTTGGACTTGGCCGTGGAGGTGGAGAGATTTTCTTTAATCTGTTTGTGACTAAGTTGGCCAAGCCTGAACGCGTGGCGGACTACATGTCGGTGCACACGTTCCTTGCTGGAGTGCGAACTTTGCTCACACCTTTTTTCGGGTTCTTTATCGTGCAATGGGCCAGCATTCCTGTATTGGCCTCCTTCAGTGCTACTCTGGTCATCGTGGCTCTGGTGATTGTCAAAAATCTAAGCATTGAAGGACGAAAGGAATCCGAATAAAGCGAAACCGCGTTACAAGCTTGAAAAACGCTGGATCTTTAACCCCAGTTCCCTATAGGTTTTATTTATGCCGAATCTTAACAAAGTTCAATTGATGGGAAATATCACCCGGGATCCCGAGGTGCGTTATACTCCGAAAGGGACTGCCGTGACTGACATTGGCCTGGCAATTAACCGCAACTACTCGACCGACGACGGTGATCGACGGGAGGAAACGACCTTTGTCGATATCACCTTCTGGGGCCGCCAGGCGGAAGTTATCGGTGAATACATGAAGAAAGGCCGCCCTCTTTACGTTGAAGGTCGACTTCAGTTGGATCAGTGGGAGGACAAAAACTCGGGCCAGCAGCGTTCGCGCCTCAAGGTGATTGGTGACAATTTTCAATTCCTCGGCGGTCGTGATGAGGGCGGTCAGCGTGGCGGTGGCCAAGGCCAGCAAAGCTCCCAGCAGGTGGCTCCTCAACAGCAGTCTCAGCAGTCTCAGCAGTCTCAGCAGTCTCAGCAACAGGCACCTGCCCAGCAGAACTACGACCCCATCCCGCCATCTGACGACGATGATGACATTCCGTTTTAGTCGCTTGGATTATCGCTCTTACCATGTAACTCCATTATCACCGGGTAGTGATCGGACAACGTGTCGAGGATAGAATCTCTTGGGAAGTTCATTGCTGCGGCTGTCCATTGCTTTCCAAGATGAGAAAGAATGAAGTCGATTCGTTCGAGTTTTTGGGCATGAACTTGTAGCGGTTCACTTGGTGCCAGTATCCTGGTAGGGAAAGTCCCCATGGGCATTTCGGCGCGATCTGTGAGCCCGGTGCCAAGCAAGTTGGCGAGGACGGATGTATCCGGGACCCCTGGTTCCTCAAAGATACGGAAGCCCCGCTTTTCGGTTTCTTTCTTTTTCCACTTTTCTAGTAGGGGCGCTTGCTTGAGAAGTTGAGCCAAATCTGTTGGAGCGTGCGCGTTGAAGTCGCCAAGGACAATTACAGTCTCGTTAGCGTTGATAAGTGGCCGCACTCTGGAGGCAACTGTGTCGGCTTCAATTTGACGTTTGAGGTAGTTGTGAGGGTCGAAGTGAACAACGAAGAAATGAATGCCTGATGTTTGTGCGTGGAGAGTGCCGCGGAGATTGCGAGGGTCATCAGGCTCAAATTGAACGACATTCTCGATCGGAGCTTTCGAAGTGAGCCCTTGAGGGTAGCCACCCTTTCGGTTGTAAATAACTGCATAGGGGTGACCCCAGGTTTTGGCGGCTGACTTCAATTTCTCAAGCGAAATGCCTCTCAATTCCTGCAAGGCCAAAACATCCGCGTTTTGTTCTGAGATCCACTTAGCGGTATCTGTCAGATTCTGTTTATTGTTAAACCCTACCCAAATATTGTAGGTCATCACCCGAAGCTGACCAGCAGATACTGTTGCGCAGGCAAACGCAGCCAGAAAACAGATTATTGCGATACGGACCATCAGCAAAAGGTAGACCTGCTTTGGAGTCGGTCAATCGGTCCGGAGACAGAGAAGAGATAGCATTTTTGCATCAGTCTACCGTTTTTCCACGACCTCAAGGGACTTCACCCAGTGCTCGAGGAAGAAACGTTTCTCTGCGGGAAGGAGGGTCTCTTCGGCCGCTCCAATCAACGGGCGAAGTGATGTTGAGAGTTGGATTGTTACCAGAGCGAAGACGGCGGCCCAGACGACGATGTAGATAGGATTATTGACGCCGGAAACGCTGGCACCCCTGAAAACGAGAGACCCGCCGAAGCAGATGGCGATCATCCAGAAGGCGAGAGCGAGCAACCCCATGAAACTTGCTGATTCCGTTGACTGGGAAAAAATCCATGCGACTGGGACGAGAGCGGTAAGGATCAGTCCGATCAAGGCTAAGCCGGCCAGTAGCATGGTGGCTGCCTTTCGCAGCGTCATGTCCATTCCGTTGAGACAACTGAATACGTAGAGGCTTGGTAAAGTAATGACGGCGGCGAAGAGGCCACCTGCGGCAATCTTCAAAGGAACGGCCCAAAGTTGAGTGCCACCGGAAAAGAGCCCGAGGATGAGGCCAAAGAGCGCGAGGGAACCGATCGCAATGATTCCGAGATTGATGACAACCTTTTTTGTCTCACCTTCCTGCATTTCAAAGAAGAGACGACCGGGCGTCTTGAGTAGAGCATCGACTACATTGGCGAAATTGATGGTTCTGCCGAGAGGTTCGAGTGCCATTTTGTCGATGGGCGCTTCTGCTTCATCGATGCTTGCCGGTGGCAAATCCGGAGGTGCAGTCGGCTTTTTAGGGATATCATTTCCTTCACTCATCGGTTGCTTGGGTTATGGTTTAGTTAGAAAGAATTGGTGAGAGCCCACCAGACGGATTCGTAAAAGTTACCTCGGAACATGTCGGGACGGAGGAACTCAATTTTGAGTCCAGGCTGTCCGAAGATGGGACGTAGCAGATAACTGATCTGGGCGCCCACGAAGAGGTTTCCGAAGACGAGGACGGTAAAGCAACAGCGAGCAGCGGCGACGGTTTCGGTGAAGTGGGTCAGTAACCGGAACAGTCGCCCGGTCGATGTCAGACCTGCTAGTGCAATGATAGCGGTATGAATGAGAAGAAGGCGGCGGTGGGTCACTTCGGCGTCCCTGGAGTCGGGGGCAGGTAGGTCGAAAGCCATGCCAAAGGTGATCGGAGAAAGGGACAAGACGATCAGCGAGAAAACGGTGAATGCGGTGAGGATGGCAAAAGCCGTTTGTGCGAAGGAGAGTCGACTGCCGAGCAGTTGGGCCAGCATCCCGTTGATCATGCCGTTCACCGTCAAGGTGATCAGGATGATGAGTGGTAATTTAATCGCTGTGTAGAGCGCCATTTTCGGGCCCTGCCAGATGCCAATGGAGGCTCCATAGACGCCTACCCCGGCAAAGATTGTGAAAAGGCAGAGTGGAATGGCTTTCCGGTCGGGTCGGCGAACCCAAAGCAACGCGGTTTCGTCACCGCGAACGAGAAGTTCGTGCCACGATCGGGTGGTCTGTGAATACAGCGAAGCCATTTGAGTAGCCTAGTACTACGTCCAAAAAAATGGCTTCTTCCAAAAGAATGGCTTCTGAATTTGAAAGAGATGCGAAGACTATCTGAAAATCGCATAAAATCGCAGCGTAGAGTCCTACGGATCGGGACTACAGTTCCACGGTGGAGGCACTCTGGATGCCTTCGATGCCGAGGATGCCGTCGAGTGCGTTCTGGTCGACCTTGGAATCGACGTTAAGGATACTTAGAGCTCTGCCGCCGACCTGATTCCGGCTCAGGGACATGTTAGCAATGTTGATACCATTGGCACCAAGCACTTGTCCGATCGCACCGACGACGCCGGGGGCATCCGTGTTCTCAAAGATGAGTAGGGAACCTTCCGGGGTGACATCAATATTGTGTTCATTGACGCGAACGATTCGGGCTTGGGCTCCGAAGAATGTGCCAGATACAGCTACTTGTTCCTTTTCGTTGCCGACAGCCACGGTGATCAAGTCGGTGAACTCGCAGACTTCAGCGGGCCTTGACTCGACAACTTGGATGCCCCGATCTTCAGCCATAGAAGGAGCATTGAGGTAGTTAGCGGAACCTTCAGTGGTGCCTGCCTCCAGATAACCTTTCAGAGAAGAACGGGTGATCAGTGTTGTATCAATTTCGCTGACTTTACCGTTATATTCGATACGGAAAAAATCAGGCTGTTGGGGTGCCAGTTGGTTGGCCAGCTTACCCATCGTCTCTGCAAGGCTGAGGTAAGGGCCGATTTCTTTGAGGGTATCCTCATCCAAATTTGGCATGTTGATCGCGTTGACCACTGAACCGTGAAGGAGGCGGTCGCGGATAGATTCGGCCACTTGGATCCCCACGTTTTCTTGGGCTTCTTCAGTTGAAGCACCGAGATGGGGAGTGAAAACCATCTCTTCACGGCTGAGGAGTTCATAGTCTGCCGAGGGTGGCTCATCTTCAAACACGTCGAGCGCAGCTCCAGCAACCTTACCTTCTTTGATCGCATCGAGTAGTGCTGCTTCATCGATGAGACCACCTCGAGCACAATTAATAATGCGGACCCCAGGCTTCATCTTATTGATGCGCTCGGCGTTAATTAGGTGAGTTGTCTCTGGTGTCTTCGGCATGTGCAGGGTGATGAAATCAGCCTGTTCCACGGCTTCGTCGACGGTTTCGCAGAGTTCGACTCTCATATTCTTGGCCTTACTAGCGGAGAGGTATGGGTCGTAGGCGACGACACGCATACCAAAGCCCATGGCGCGTCGGGCAAACTCACCACCGATGCGGCCCATACCACAGATCGCGAGGGTCTTGTTATAAAGTTCAACTCCCTTGTAAGCTTTGCGGCCTTCTTTGAAACGGCCCTCCACAACGGATTGATGACCTTGCGGAATGTGACGGGCGAGGGACATCATTAGTGTGAATGCGTGCTCGGCGGTGGATATTGTATTTCCGGCCGGGGTATTCATGACCACTACGCCATGCTTGGTCGCTGTTGGGATGTCGATATTGTCGACACCAACGCCAGCGCGGCCAATCGCGCGCAGAGTTCCTGAGCCAGCTTCGATGACAGCGGCGGTAGCCTTGGCTCCTGAGCGGACGATGAGTCCCTCGTAATTAGGTATCAGTTCAACTAATACTTTTTCCTGCTCTGCTTTGTCGGCAATGGCGCCAATGTCCGGACGGATATCAACTTCGATTCCTTCAGCTTCGGTGAGCAATTCGATCCCACGTTCAGCGATAGGATCAGCGACGAGAACTCTGCGTGTACTCATGATTTCTGTGTTAAAAGAGGCGGGAACGTAGGGGTACAGGCCGCTGACGCAAGGGGGAACTGCCGCAGATTAGGCTTTTCGCTTGTCCGACGGGAAAGAGTCTGTTTTCTAAAGGGTGATGCAGCGTATTCTTGCTTGGCTTACCAATCTATTTCCCCTTTGGGCGGTCGTCTTCAGTGGCTGCGCACTCGTTCAACCTGAGCTCTTCACCTGGTTCTCAGGGCCTTGGATTATCTGGGGTCTTGGCGTCATTATGCTCGGTATGGGGTTGACGCTGACATTCAATGATTTCAGAGAAGTATTCAAAATGCCACGGGCCGGTCTTATCGGTGTGATCTGTCAGTTTGTCATTATGCCACTGCTGGGTTGGAGTATCGCTAAATTGCTCAAACTGGACGAAATTGATCCGATGCTGGCGGTCGGCCTGATTTTAGTCTCCTGCTGCCCTGGGGGGACTGCGTCGAACGTGGTGGTATTTCTAGCAAGGGCCAACGTGGCACTCTCGGTTCTCATGACAATTGTTTCAACCTTTGCTGCTATCCTCATGACCCCATTTCTGACGAAGGGCCTGGCCGGGGCGCTGGTTGAGGTTGATGCCGTGGCGATGTGCTGGAACATGGCCAAGATCGTTTTGCTTCCGATCACGATTGGCTTGCTCGCGAATCAGTATTTCCCGAAGCTCAGCCTTAAGATTCGACCTGTGTCGCCGCTGGTGTCAGTGATTGCTATCGTCCTGATCGTCGCCAGCATTATTGGTGCGCAGCGTGAGGTAATTTTCGAAGCTGGCTGGCGCCTTTTGCTGGCTCCTGCGCTGCTTCACATCGGAGGCTTCGGCCTTGGCTATTTCATCGCCCGGCTAGTTGGTCTCCGGGAGGAAAATTGTCGCACCATATCAATTGAGGTGGGCATGCAGAATTCCGGCCTCGGAGCAGCGTTGGCTAATAAGCACTTTCCCGTAACAGTTGCTCCAGTTCCGTGTGCAGTGAGTGCGCTGTATCACTGCATCCTCGGCAGTTTAGCCGCGGGTTTGTGGCGATTGAAGCCCCTGCATGACAATAAAAAAGGTGGGCCGGATAGAACCGACCCGCCCTCGGGGGAAAGCGTTAGGCGGTAGGGAATTAATCCTCTGTGACGCTGCCACCGGAGTTACCGACGTCAGTGTATTCAGGGGGAAGTGCGGCCTTGAAACGGGATTTGTTGATGGCCTTCATGTAGGCCTCAAGAGCAGAGACTTGTCCGGCGAGCATCTTTTCCCAAATTGCGTCGTCCATGAACTGCATCCCATGTTCCTTGCCACCAGTGATGATGTCATAGAGTTTCTGGGTGGCACCTTCACGGATCACGGAGCTGACTGCCGGGGTGGAAACTAAGATTTCGTTTACCGCCACTCGACCGGGTTGGTCATCGCGTCTCAGTAGTAGCTGCGCCACGACCCCGCGCAACGAACCGGCCAGCATTGTGCGGACCTGTGATTGCTGATCTGACGGAAACACATCGACAAGACGGTCGACAGTTTTGCGTGCGTTATTTGTGTGTAGAGTACCGAAGACGAGCAGGCCAGTTTCGGCAGCAGTCAGGGCGAGTGAGATAGTTTCAAGGTCTCGCATCTCACCCACGAGCACGATGTCAGCGTCCTCGCGGAGAGAAGCCCGGAGACCGTCGGCAAAGGACGGGCAGTGAATTGGCACCTCTCGCTGGGAGATGGTAGACTTTTTATTGTTGTGAACGAACTCGATTGGTTCCTCTACAGTGATGATATGGCGGGCGTAGGTTCGGTTAACGTAGTCAATCAATGCGGCAAGAGTGGTGGACTTGCCGGAGCCAGTCGGACCGGTGACAAGAACGAGTCCACTACGCAGGTCGCCAAAGCGTTCGATGGTTTCTGGAACATTGAGATCCTGAATCGTCTTAATCTCGGTAGGAATGAGACGGAAGACTGCACCAAGTCCATTGTTCTGCTTGAAGTAGTTACAGCGGAAACGGGACTTCGCGTCCATTTCGTAAGCGAAGTCGAGGTCGCCCCTTTCGAGGAAGCGCTCGTAGGCAGCATCATCGCAGATCTCCTTAAGCATGTGGTTGAGTGTGTCGTGCTCAAGAACGCCTTCAGAAATTGAGGTGATAGCACCGTGGGTTCGCATCTTGGGCGGCTGTCCCTCACTGAGGTGAAGATCGGATGCGCCAGTACTGACGAGGTGTTTAAAGTATTGGTCAATGACGGCCATATCTAAAAGATGGAAAAGTTTCAGTTAGGATCTAATTATAGACCAAGATTGGATTTTAGGGTGGCGGGGTCGACAGCTCGACCAAGGGCTTCCTCACTTGAAATTTCGCCGGAGTTGAAAAGCTCGGCGAGAGCGTCATCCATCATGATCATGCCAACGTTCTTGCCGGTTTGCATGACGCCGGGAAGCATGAATGTTTTCCCATCACGAACCAGCGCAGACACTGCTGGAGTATTAATCAGCAGCTCGAGAGCGAGTGAGCGGCCGGAACCATCTTTTTTCGGGACGAGCTGTTGGGAAATCACTCCACGAAGTGATTCGCCGACCATAATTCGAATTTGCTCTCGCTGGTCGTTGGGGAATACGTCGAGAATTCGGTCCAGTGTGCGGGCAGCACTACCAGTGTGCAGCGTTGCAAGAACTAGGTGCCCGGTTTCTGCTGCAGTGATGGCGAGGGAGATCGTTTCCAGGTCGCGCATCTCTCCCACCATAATAACATCCGGATCCTCACGCAGAGCGGCACGAAGGGCATGAGAGAAACTTTCGGTGTGGGTGTGGACCTCACGCTGGTTCACGTGACAACTTTCAGAGTCGATAACGTATTCGATCGGATCTTCAAGAGTGATGATGTGATCGGTG
>PBSY01000070.1 GCA_002726915.1 Verrucomicrobiales bacterium
ACGGAAGTGGCCCCTTTATCTCCGATCCTGCTGTGACCCACGCAGATGGCTACTTTCTTGAGCTTCCTAACCTTCTTGCGCTTGACGGCTTTAGCCGCTTTGTAAGCGGACACAAGTTCTAATATCTTGTCGAGTATTTGGCTTGGACTCATTTGCCGATTATGATTGCGCGACGATAAGAGTAGTCGCTGTGAAACTTCTGGCCTCGTCCTTTTAGCTGGCCTTCTACGAACTGATACGTGGCCCCGTCAATCAGAGTCACGGTCGGAGGATCGAGTAATGCGCTCTCGTTCAAACTTGAGTCGCTTCGCCAAGCGTTCGATCCGCAGCTTTGCAGCAGGGGAACCGTCAGCAGCAAGCTCATCGATGTCGTCTTCCAGTTCATAAACGTAGCGCCTTCTCTTCCAGTCAATCATAGCTGTGTATGCCTTGATCAACTCAGTGAGTAATCTAATCACTAAGATTTAGCGTTGAAGATATTAAGGGCGAGCCAATTAATAACCTTATAGGCTTTACCGACAAACGTATCGTCTTTCGGGGTAGGGGTTAAGGCAGCGATAGCGGATGCGGCTGCGATGACGGCGGTAACAACCCCGAAGAGCTGCTCTTTGTTTTCGATGATGTAGTTAATCATTTTTCTTACGGTTACGGAATTTCTCAACTGCCATTATAGCAGAGAGGACGGCGATGATCAAGCCGAGAAACGCCGAGACCATCTGGATGATTACGTTGATATTTTCAGGCAGCGTAGACATAAAAACGAATATGGATGCTAGGATACCGGAGATTGGGTGTGTGATGTGTTGGAACATTAGGGTTCAATAAGTTAGGTGTGTTGATCGGTTAGATCTGCGGAAATGTTGAGAAATCTGCTTCGGTAACTGTATAGTTTGTCGATACCCCTGCCTGTGTGTCGGCGGTAGCGATCATGGTGTTGATGCCTGAAATATAGTTTGCCACGGCTGTTCCGCCTCCTGCCCCGCCGTATGTCCAGACGGTCATAAGAACAAGCTCCCCATCGACGATTATGAACGCAGGGTTACCGCTGTCGCCGCTAATTTTATTCTCATGGAAAATAAGCCTGTTGGGGTCGGTAGGGTTCCGCATCCCCCCAAAAGAATTCCAATCAATGATGAGAGCTTTCTCCTCTTGGTCTAACCCAAGGCAGGCTGTCTTAACCTGTTCGTTGGCTAAGTAGGTAGTGTAATTACTAGGCATTACATAGCAGGGTTTTATTGTAGGGGGTAGGTCACTATCTAAAGTGTAAATGGTTAAGTCTGGATAGTAGGGTCTGTAGTCAGGGTGTCGGGCTTTTCCAGCCACCGTGCGGTCATGAACCGTCCCGTCTTTCGCCACAAACCTAACCACCGCACCTACAGAATACTCATAGTGCGCCGCTCCAATGACATGTCTTGGAGTCACCAGTGTCCCCGCTCGTTTATTACTACCGCTACTGTTCCAAGGGGAGGCGCAGGTAATGTCTAGGTCTCCGCACCATAAATCAGGATTTCTGACATAGGTTGAATTCGCGTGATCCTGAGAAGTGAATATCTTTCCGTTGACCCCCATGCTCATAGACTCATCCAGCAAGTCGTCGATTTGCTGAGAGCAATGGGTAGATAAAGAGATTTGCGGCTCAGACTCAGGTAGTGGTTCTTCGTCTTCTGGTTTCAGAGACCGCCATTCCAATTCCGTTACAACGGACAAAGCTCCTTGATCAATGTAAGGCTGGAGCGCAGTGAAATCGTCAGGTGTTACTCTCCACGTTGCAAGTTGCAGCATGAGTTGTCCACTTCCGTCGGTGGTAGTCATGAGTTCTTCGGCTGGTGGGAGTCCGTGTAGGGTCGAGGCTTTTGCTCCACCTATCGGGTAGCCTCTGGACTGGTCAACGTAGCCATACAGGGCCGGATAGACGTCCGGTGTGGCGAGGAAAAAGAACCATCCGCTATCCAACTGGTCCTGTTCCAACTCAGTGAGTGGTTCGTCGATGTGTTCTTCTTCAGGCATGGTTAATAAATTGAGCTTTTGGCGTTCAAATAATCGCGGACCTTTGTTGCATTGCTGTCGGTTAGGGTGTGGTCGAACAGGTAGAGGGCTTCGAGGTCCATTGCGGGGACTCCAGTTCCTACAGGGTCTTGTCCAATATGGAAATCCTCCGAGGAAAGAGTGCTTAAACCAAATGAGGTTGATTGTTCGTTGCTGTTGTTGACGCGAGAAAATTGCTGGCCAGCGACAGCCTTTACTTCGTGCAGAATTACACCATTATCGGGATGCCATTTACCTGTGTGAATGCCGCGCCAGTTGTTCGAGTAATAATACGCTAGGTCGTTGTGGGTTTGTTTTCGCAGCGACCACAAGAATGCCTTATTGCTATTGTAGGCAAACGAATCATCGCTTGATTTCATGACGAAAACGCGAGCCGACGAAGGACCGCCATTCCCATTCACCCTGAACGACGCGAAGAAATAACCCCCTTGAGTATTGGTTTCGTTAAACACGCCAACCAATGACGTATTCGCACCATCGAATCGGAGGAAATTCCTGCGAACAATGGTGGCAGGGTCTTGACCTGATTTGTTGATACTAACCGTCTGCCCTGTCGAGCAGGTGAAGGAAGACGCGCCATGTGTGGCGTTGCTAAAGTCAATATTAAGCTCTTCGGTTCCGGCAACAGAAAGGGTGGCTGTCTTAATATAGCCGTTCATGCTCAGGATTGCCGTTGAAAATTGCCCGTTAAAACTGAGGTGTGTTAACGCAAAAGAGTTAGCTACGTTTTTAGTGGCTTTAATAGCCCCGTCTTGTTTCAAGGTAATAGTGCCTCCGCTGCGCTCTACTGTTATTGTTGAGTCCCCCGTAGATAAGGCTGAGTCTAAGAGAATGAAGTTGGCGCCCATATAGAAGTATCCATTAAAAATGGCAAAACGATGGGTAGTCGCCGCTCCCGACACTAAGTGAAAATTGGTAGAATTTAGAAGATGGACCTGAGTAGTGTAGACAAAATCTTCGCTTGTGCCAATCGAGGGAAATGTAACGCTTGCGGAGTTTCCGCTGACTGATGGCAAATACAAATGGCCTCCACCGACTGGAACGTGTGCGCGGGGTTGATTGCTTGCTGTGGTCTGGGTCGCATTCGCTCCACCACTCACTCGGTTATCCAGAGTGGCGACGAGGTCGAGGTTTCCAGCAGCAGCGTCTCCAGCCGCCAGCATTGACCTGCTCGCCTCAAACGCCAGAATCGGGTTTAGGGATAAGGGGTCGAAGGGTGAGAACGGGCTACCCGTAGTTAGACCTAATCCGAGACTGAGCCGAGACATACCACGTTAAACTTGATTGTATGCGAGAACCTTGCCAGAGTCCAAGGTGAAGGCGGTGATCTGACCGTAGATAACCGTTCCAGCAGGAATGGCTATTCCGGTCAGAGTTCCAGTCAGTTCGGGCCAAGTAATTGCGCTGAAGTTAGCTTCTGCTAGAACTTGAATGGCGCAGAAATCGCCTGAAGCACTGCCACTTGTTACGCACACAGCTCCGCTCTGGCCGAAGGATTGTTTGTCGATCTTGTTAGTCATAAGTTAGATAATGTTTGGGGTGTTGAAATTGTTTCCGGCTGGTTTGAGGGTGACTTTAGGCTTCGCGGCTCCTCTGGTGGCGTCCAGTTCTTCATCGAGAAGCTGGCGGCAGATCGTCCAGTGATACTGGGCGCGTTCCAAATCGGCGTTGTCCTCCGCCAGCATACCCAAAAGTCCGTGCTTGATGACGTTCAGGTTGCCTAGATACATGATGTCGTCCTGCGTCAGGACTGGCTCCCATGCTCGTTTGAGCAGTAGTTTGACGTTCTTGACAGACGAATCGCTGTTGTGGAACCGGAATCGGCGGTAGCGAGCCACGCCGTCACCTTTGATTTCAGCGAGGATTATTTTTTCGGTGGCGTCGGCATAGTTCTCAGCGATGATACGGATTTTCTCTGGAACCCCGTAATACGAGATGTTTTTAACTTTGAGAGAGCCGTCATCAAACTCAAAGCTACTAATAGCGGGAGACCCAAATGAAGCAGTAACAGAAGAGTGAGTATCTACGTTATTCTGGTATTCATAGTCTACGTTTATGTCTCCTATAATATCAATAGTGACCTCTCCTTCAATGGGTAACCCTGTATTAGTCGGTATGGGGACTGCTTTTAGACGGTAATTTTTAGAGCTTGAATAAGGTATTTCCTCTTTGGTGGGGTGAAACCCGTCGTCCACGATGCCAAAAATGGGGGCGGGGCCGTCGCTGGCGTAGCCAGAGATCCGGTAATCGTGCCACTGAGACTGCGCTTCTACCGGAGAGTTCTGCAACATTGCCCCTAAAAGGCTGTCAGAATGCTCTGGCAGCGTGAAATAGTCGTTCGTGGTCTCAATAGACCAGTCATACAGAAGATCCCGCCACATCCCCATCGCATATAGGCGGGGCATGACCATGTTCAATTTCGCCACGATATCCTCATCGGGGCGGACATAGTCGGAAAGGGCTTTGGTTACGGCCTTGACAGTCAACGCTGGCATAGGCCGAATATAGTCGGGTTAGGCGGTCAAGTCAATCACTGAGAAATAGGGGGTAATCCTAAGCCACGGCGTAGACAGGCTCCTAGACGGGTGTCACTAGCGAGAAGATCGTCCGGCCCGTCGAAGCGGTCAATGAGTCCTGCCAGCGCATGACGCGATGGTATAACACCCCAAGAGTTGTAGCTGGCCACTTCTTCGTCAGTTCCGCCCTGCTCCCACAAACCAATCTCCCCGCAATTTATCGGGGCGACCAAGTGCTTAGGTAGCTCGATCCACTGCCCCCAACCATTGTTTTCGAGGGACTTCCTTACCGCATCAGTAGCCGCCTCCAGCCACCCGATTGCACCATCCTTTCGCACAAGAACCTCCAGTGCGAAGTCCGCTGAGTCACGGATAACCTTAGAACCAGCTCTCCCAGCAAAGAAGTTATCCATCCAGTCCCCACTCCACTCTTTGTACCCGACGAAATCGAATCCGCGAGCCATCTCGGTAAGCCAAGAAAGATCGGACCAACAAATATAATCCATGTCCACCCAAGCCCCTCCCACAGTAGCGATGAATTTCTTACGTATCCAATCCACTCGGTGTGTGCAGTAAGCTCTTTCGAGGACTTTCGGGAGTGGTCCTAATGAATCTTCCACATCCTGCCTCCCTATCAGGACGGCATCGGGGTTGTGATATTTGACAGTCTTCCAGCATAGGTCATAGAACCAATGCCGATTTTCGCCCTCCCAGTAACAGTAGAGCTTATAACTCTCGTCCCTTTCTGGTTTCAATTATGCCCTCCCCCTAAGATATTAGCATATTCTATCAGTCTATCTTTGTTATTGCGCCACCCTACAAAGTGTAAGATATGATTGTTGGCGGCGGTCTCCAAAATAGTGCTTTTTTTCAAAGACTCCCCCGTTGTCTCCGGCCATTGGCATTCGTCTATGTTACGCTGGTTATATTCCTCACCGACCCAAGTAATCTCGATTCCCGCTTCCGCTGTTCGCATATTCAAAAAATCTTGTTCCCAACACCACTCGTCGGGATAGGGCGGGTCGAGGTTAAGGGAGCGGATAGCCTCTAGACGGAATAGTAATATACCAGCGTTGAGGTAAGGGTCTTCTACGCCGCAAGCTTTCTCTGCGCTTTCGGGGAAGAATTTAGCGACCCATTCCCTATACCTATCGTCTTTCGTCGGCCATGCTTGATCTCGCGAGCATATTAGATCTCCTTCTATATCAAATAGATTAGGGCAGCTTGGCAAAACCAGAACATCGCAGTCTAACACCAGCACTTCCTTATAATAGTCCTGCTCTCGAAACCTCTTCATGAAGTCAACCCATGCCCATACGGGGAGGTTGTTATACGGCTTACCCGACTCTTCAGGGAACCACTTTACTTCGTGAAAGTCTGCCCCCACTTTACTCGCATACTCTCGCATTGATTCTACAGATGGCCCCACCCAAGGCATATCCCCAATAGCAAATGTAACAATAAGTCTCATCGTCTAAATATTTTTATAAAACCGATTACCGTTTGTCCACTCTTTATCCAAACTACCAAAATTTAGTCTCATTTATCTTACCGTTAATATTCGACGAACCTGCTCGCTGGCCCACGATCCAGTCTTTCGGGCAGTAAACGGGCCAGTCCTTGCGGCGGTGCGCTAGCTCGAGCTGGTGGTCAATATGCTTGTTCGTGTCTCGGTAGTCCGTCGCGTAGGAGATGTGGCGGTATAGTTCCTGAAACGTGGACTGGTTTACAGCGTAGGCGTGGGTTCGGTTGACGGAGCCTCCAATTACTACATTAGGGGATCTTGTCTGTGCTTTGTCTCTCCGGTGCTGTCCACCTAAGTAAATCTGGCCCCAGTCATCCGGCACGTCCTCCATGAACTCATTAAGCTTCTCTAGCGAGTCTTCCTTGAAGATCACGTCGTCCTCCAATACCAATACGTTATTTAAGGTCAACGTATGCCGCCCGTCTCTAGTGTGTAGAACGTCTTCAAGGATTCTCTGGTGTGAACGTAGGCAACCCCACGCTCCGTTGCCGGAACCCCAGTCGGCGGGATGAGTTGTCCAGTCGCCGATAATAGCTGGATAATAGTGGACCCAGTCATTATTAGCCATTCCGGTTTCTTCCAAATGCCTCTTGGTCTCTTCAAGACGATCCGGTCTGTGGGCGCAGTTGATCACGTAAACGCGGTCAAACCAGTCGGTTAGGTTTTTCATGATTATTGAAAAGTTAAGTTATCAGTGGCTGCAAGGATTGCTAAGGTCCACGATGACGCGGTATTGATTGGCATATGTATCTGCCGGATCACCCTCATATAATCCGTCTGGGCCAGCTTCTTCAGAAGCATTATCGTTTTCAATCCATCTAGAAAACGTAGAACCGGAAAGGGTGTTGTATTCCCAATACTCTCCGTAACCAATAGTATGACTAACGCCACTAGAGTCTGTGTGAGCGTAAAGACCTATTACTTCATCCCAATCTAAATAGAAAGGCCCAGCCACAACTTCCCCAAATCCAGAACTCCCACTGAACTCTGCATCATAGTAAGTTACTGTCGCTGTATCAGAACAGGAGTCTGAACCTGAACCTGAACCTGAACCTGAATCTGAATCTGAGTCCGATTCCGATACCGAACCTGACACTGAGCCTGAACCTGAGTCTGATACTGAGCCTGAGTCTGAGTCACTGCTGCAAGAGTCGCATCTCACTAGCTCCAGCGTTGAAGACGAATTTAAAAGGGTGTATACCCCGAAATTAGGGCAGTCCCCATCATTATCATCATCTAGCCCCCCATCCTCACCGAAGGATCCTTGGTTATAGCGTGTCGCTGTGTTTCCCACTAACACAGTCCATACCCCATCAGTCCACTTCCGAAGAGTGAAGCCATCCCCGCCATTCCCGTCCGTGAAAAACCGTACGTTTGGCGAAAAAGGGTCATTGAAATCAGTCCATACCTCGGTTAGCTCAATACATCTTATACTCCCATCTACGAGGATCTTAACCATGTAGCACGGACATGATACTGAGCCTGAGTCTGAGCCTGAACCTGAGTCTGAATCTGAACCTGAACTTGAGTCTGATTCTGATACCGATGAGCCACTCTTAGAGGAACCGCTGCCGCTGTCGCTGTCGCTGCAAGACGAATCGCTAGTGGTTATGTTGACGGGGTGTCGCCTCAACGTGATGTTGAGTAGAGCAGTGTAAGTGCCTGTCGGATCACCTGAGTCTGTTGGTCCCAACCATTTTTGTGGGTTTTCACCTTCACTTTGCTGGTTCCTCTGGAAGACCCACCTGCCGAGGAAGTTTGAGTATACAAGGGTGCTTGTCCCATCCGTGTAACCGCCTGCGGCGTCGAGAGTAAGATCGTAGTCGAATTCGACATCAAAATCGTCGGTGAAAGAGACGTGCGCTTTACAAGGTAGCGGCATTACTCTCTAGGATAGGCTGAGTTAATAAACTTCTCGTTAGCGATGAATTGCTCTCTGCTACGCTCAGGCATATCAAGGTGCTTGAATCCTTTACGGACTCCAGTCAGCTTCAAAGTAACCTTATTCGGCCTCAAAAAAGATAAAGGCCACGCTGAGAGAACCACGTTGTTCTTCTCGACCACCGCGCCGACTGATCCGGCCCTGTCGCCAGCGACGCCAGTGATGACCATCGAGTCTGGCTCGCATACCGCCAAAAATCGATCATCGATTCGGGTTACGGTTTTGGGGCCGACCACCGGAACATCGCGCATCACGAACTCAAAGAGAACCTCGTTGGACTCCATCGTGAATAACGCACCGTATCCTTTGTCGTGCCAGCCCATCGGCACAATGGCCGTTGATTTATCGGAACCGGAGGGGTCGTCTCCTCCTCCTCCGCTGGTGGAACCGCTAGAGTCATCACCACTGCCTATACCTCCTATAGGCTCTGCAAAAGCGGTTATCCAATAAACGTCGGTGGATATGTTTTGGTCTAGTGACGAGATGTCATAACCGCCGTCTCCTTCCGCGACGTTCCCGATTTTAACCCAGAACTTACCGCCGTCTTCATTAGGCAAGCTTTGTTGCTCCGGCTCATCTGGACCCTTTAATTCACATAAAGTAACAGAACCTGACGTGTCGGTTTCCCAGTAAAGGTAAACATCGCCGCGCCAGTCTAGGTCATAGAATTTATAACGGTTCTCATTACTACTTAGGTTACTGGGGACAATTACTTGCGGGTTACTTAATCCTGTTTGAGATACCAAACCATCTGGCCCAATTACCATCTTGTTAATCTGGTGAACCAGAACGCCGAAGTAGATGTGTATTTTACCTTTGGGAGCGGGGCGCAGGGCAAAGGGATACGGTTTGTAGTCTGGGGGTTCCCTAGAAGTCTCCACCATAGAAGACTCGCCACCTGTATCGAACGCAACGTCGTAGTTTCGGTTATCTTCTGGCGCACTGGTTAGTGGCACAGGTAATTCGATATCGTTCCTGACGAATGGTTTTTTCATCTAGGTGGAAGGAGGCGCGTGGACGATTGTGTCTTCTTTCAAGTAACCGCCCCTAAACTTTTTAGAAGTAGAAGATACGATCAGGAAATCAGGCCAGTCGGTGTGGTTAGTCGCGTCGAAATCATACTTACCGGCGGTGCGGACATACGTCTCGTCTTCTGTTCCATTATCCACACGCACGGTTACGGGTCCGTGCAACGTCTCCCTGACTCTCAAATTAAAGTAAGGGGTAGACACAGCGATTGATTCGGGCTGCATGGTTTTAGTGAGGGTAGTTAGAGTAGGCGGGTTGAGAGACCAAGACCCAGAAACAGTAGCCTTACACGGTCCCCTATACGCGCCTTTCGAGTATTCGACCCTTGGTGAGAAGGTAATAGCTCCAGATCTTTTTTCCCAAGGGTCAAAATAAATATTATCTAGGACAGGCGGGAAAGAAAAGTTTACGGTTGTATTGTAGCCGTAAAGACCTCCGACTACATTTCCTGCTGAGTTTGTGGCAGTCGTGTTCACAACTTGTTGCTTTGTCACTGCATACCAGTTGTCCGAGAGTTGCTGCACCGTCCGTAGGATACCGCCAGTCGTTAGTTTCCAGTAAGGGCTGTTTGGGTCTTTTGCTAGAGCCGAGATAGGATATGATACAAAGTTTACTGTGACTTGCTCAGTCGCATACATCAAGGTCTGCTTCGTGTAGTTCGTCTGTGAAAAGAACTCGTCGAAGTCGAGTCGGTAAAGGGGGACTTTCTTCACGTAGACCCGCTGCTCAATGACATACAGGCCGTTAAGCACCTTGTCATTTATCGGAGTCTGCTTACGCTGTGCCAGAACATACGTATCGGTTTTATTCTGGTTAAGTTCATTGACCCTAGCGGTTGAGGGGAACTTATCGACCGGAACATTAGGCATGGTAGCCCCCATCGCGGGAAGTTCTGGGTTGAACTCGCTACGACGGATCACGTAGTCCCTCGCCACGGCATCGAACTTAGTTCCTCCGATGTCAGCTTCCGTGTGCGACCAGTTATCGTTGTCCTGATCTAGTTGATCCGCCGCGTAATAGTAACGGTAATACCGAGTCTGTTGTTTAGGGTCAGCGGCCTCGACATGGATCAGTCTGTGGTTTGGCCACTTCTTAGAGTCTGGGTGCTTGCTGCCGTATTCAGGAATCTCCGTCCCTACCTGCTCTGCGTCTACAGACTCAAAAAATAAGATGTCGTTGACGTTCGGTGTAGGGAACGTAACGACTGACTGTCTCTGCGGTGATGGGTTAAGGGCCATATCCGTTTATATCCGTTTAGGAGGTTGCAACTTTGATGATGGCGAAATTCACTATGACGGTTGCTGTTACATTACTAATCCCGCCATTCCTTATAGAAATATCACAAGATCCTACTATGGTCTTGGTAACTGAAGCTGATAACGAGTCATGCCCGTCTTGTAAAGACACAACCACAACATCGTTCAACCCTATTGCTGTATTGGTCAAAGTAAAATTGATCGCCGGATCGGTCGGAGCGGCGTCAACTGCGGGTCGTTGAGCAGGATACGTGTGGTTGACACAGGTGATCACTCCAGAGGGAGCATTCAAGGTGACTCCCGTAGTAATTGGTAAGGTAGGTGGTGAGGTAGGGTCTTGAGACACCGTGCCGCCAGATGAGTATCCTAGATCTGCGCTGGCTAGGATGTCGGGTGCGGTAACATCTCCATTTGTCACAGAGACATTACCAGTTCCAACGGAAACATTCCCTGCTGACGTGATAATATCACCACTTCCCGTAGAGATACTGCCAGATCCCGTAGATATACTGCCTGATGACACGGTAATATTTCCAGATGTTACGGAGATGTTACCATTGGAAGTAATATTACCTGTCGCTGAAACCGTGTTTGCCGTTAGACTGTTCATGGACAGGTCAACCGTGCCAGTAACACTCGTTGAGCTAGTGATCGTATTAGGTCCGGCTGGTCCGGCTGGTCCGGTTGCACCCGACAACACGGTAAGCTGGACATCAGGGTCCGATACGGTGATGCTAGGTCGTAGTGTTTCTGTAACTGTTGTGTCCATTATTAGGTAACGAAGTTAGAAATATCGGTGACGTTCCCCTCGACTATTACGTCTCCGTAAATTAAGCGGGTCGTAATTTCGGGGGTTCCAGATTCGATACGAAAAATATCCCACTTGTAAGTGGTATTGGCGTCCAGCTTGAGCGACTCTGATCTAGGTAGGGTGACTGTCACCTCGCTCCCACTAAGCGTGCAAGTAAAAGACGCGACGAGTGGTTTCCCACTAGCGCGTCTGATCTCGGACTTGAAGGTGTCGCCACTGATGGTGATGCCCGAAACAGTTATCTTAAACGAGAAATCCTCGCCCCTACTTACAATTAGATTATGCTTTGCTGCTGCCATCGGTCATTGCCTTTTCCACGGCGATGACGAAGTCTACCTTATTCGGCTTGCCTTGTCCAGCGTCCGATTTCATCGGGCCACCATTGACCACGTAAGCGTGGACAGACTCCAGATAGTCGTTGGCGAGGGTCATTTTTGACTGAACCCAAGCCTCGGTCATCCTCGGCGAGCCGCAGCCGCACTGCTCCATGAGCTGTTCGGCGTTGGCCATAATGTTGGACAACTGCTGCTGGATCATCTCCAGATCCTTCTGAACATCGTGGTGATGCTCAGAAGGCTCCTCGGACTGGTATACGGTGTTCATTAGGAATTACGATAAAACTGTAGAGCGAACTTATTGACCGACGCCTTATCATCTCCAATACCGCCCACGTCTGCAAGCATAGACTTCATCTTCTCAAGCTTTCCTCTGTCCATGCGGGACTTCGGATCGAACTCGGTTGCGTGAAGATCCTTGAATATCTCAATAGCTTTGTCGGTGTAATCTTCTGGATCAGACCCAGTCCCAAACATATCTTGGTTGCCACCAGCGACAGCTTTCAATTCCTCTGGGGTTGGTGCTGCTGGCCCAGTCCCAAACATATCTTGGTTGTCACCAGCGACAGCTTTCAATTCCTCTGGGGTTGGTGCTGCTGCTGGCTTTGCTGCTGGCTTTGCTGCTGGCTCTGCTGGCTCTGCTGCTTCTGTTGCTGTTGGCTCTGCTGCTGGCGGCGCGGAAAAATTGAAGGAGTCTCCGGTAGGCACGGCGTCTACCGTGGCTCGTCTTTCCTCTAATGCTTTGCGTTCTGCTGCATTTCTTTCATTTCGTTCTTTGCGGCGAGCTGCGGCTGCTGCATACTTTGCGTCGTATGCATCCCGTTCTTCTGGGGTCATCATCGCACGGGCTTCTCGCCTACGGGCAGTTGCGGCTTCTCTCCCTTTATCGGCATCTACTTTTACGTTTTCACCAAGCTTAGAATCGATGATATCTCTAATTGCCGAAATGTTTCCGTAGGCTACGTCTACTGGACTTGTGACACTATCCATAGCGGCTTCTCCGCTGAAATACGTATCGTCATCATAGTCCGCAAATTGATCTTCGACTCTTTGTCTCTCTTCCTCATCAGTCAAATCATACAAGTCTTTCGCCGCGAGAACTGCACCAAGCGCGCCAGATGCTTTGGCTACTTTGTTGGCTATCGGTTTAGCACCTTTCAAGAAGCCTGCAACCCGTCCAGTATTTGTAGCTGCTTCTTCGGCTACTTCTTCAGCGGCCTTTTTAGCGGCCTTTTTAGCGGCGTCGGATGCGTCTTGAACTGCCTGTGTGGCTTTTTGACCTGCCTGTTGCCCTTGCTCCATGCCTTGCTTGAAGCCCTTTGGTTTGGCGGATGCTTTAGGCTTATCTGCTTTAGCGGATGCTTTAGGCTGCTCTGCTTTAGCGGATGCTTTAGGCTTCGTTTCCCCAGAAATTTTTGCTACCTCTTCTTTGAAAGTTTTATCAGTCCAAGCTTTTCTTTCACCATCGGTCATTTTATCCCATTCCCCCGAATCGAGGAGGTCCATCATCTTGTTATAAGTCCTCGTATGCGCTCTTGAATTAGGGGGTCCACCCGCTCTTACCTCAACTCTTGATAAAAAATCTTCAGGTTCGGCGGATAACAGTTTGTTTACCACTTCGCGATTTTTTTGAAGTAGTTCTTGCTGTCCGCTAGTCAACGGGCGTCCCTCTAAAGCTAATTCAAGGGCGGTTTTTAAAGGTGAGTTTGAAGCTAACTCGGCTGCGGTTTTTAGTGTCGCCATAATAATTGTTTCCGTAAAAAAGAACCCCGCTGCCCGTTTTAGAGACAGGCAACGGGGTTCATGTTAAGTGAATCGGGATTCGGGTTAGGCTGGATCAAGAGTTGCCTGAAGGGCAATAGCAAGTTCTGAAAGCTTAATCGTTTTAGCTTTTTGCTCAGAGACATCATAGACCTGAATCAAATCATCTCCGTGAGCGCGTCCAGCATCGTCGCCAGCCGTTCCGGCATTTAATCCAGTCAAGGAAGCTACCTGACCTGTTGGTGCGTCATCTAGTGTTGGCATAATTCTATAAGTGTTACGCTAAGTAGGGGGCGCGTATTGCACCCCCTACCCAACTAGATTAATTAAGCAGCAGGAGTGCTGGAGTCACGCTTGAAGAGGATCGCATATCCAAACTCAGTCTTGATGGGCTTGGTAGCACTGGCGAGAACACCACGGAAGAATCCGATGGAACCGTCAGGGTTTGTGATCTCGTTAGCGATGTTCTTCCAGTCAAACTTACCACGGTAGTTGACAGGGTCGAAGCTGAGTCCGTTAGAACCACTCATCGGATTAGGGATGAGGGCTTCGCAAACTTCAGGGTGAAGAACGTAAGCTGCCTCAATAGAAGCGGCTTCGTAAGCGGGGTTCGGGGTAGCGATCCCGTTAGAGTCAACGGTGTAAGGCTCAACCAAGTTGAGTGTTCCGTCAGCGGTGTCGGAGCCACTACCGTCGATGTCGGCGTCCTGCTCAAAGCGAGGAGCGAGATCGTCAACGAGGTGGTAGAATCCACGGAAGGACTTCTCGATACCAAGTGGAGCAATCAGGTCACTGACCTTAGCGTTGTTGTAGCGAACGTCATCGCGGAATCCGGCCTCAGTCTGGAGCTGGTAAGAAGCTTCAGAAGAAAGGACAATCGAGAATACCGGACGACCGTTCTCACGACCGTAAGAGTTGCTACCAGCACCTGCGCGGACCTGTCGGAAATAGACTTTGTCCAGAATGGCGTTGGAGAGGTTTCCGGTAACAGCGGTAGCTGTGATTACCTGATCGACAGTTGAGGAGCCTTCTTTACCAGCAGTAAAGGTGGAAGCAGCACTCTTACAGAGAACGATGTTATCAACAACCTTATCAAACTCATCACGGTAGCGGGTCTCCCAAGTGTTGCGGGTGACCTGAGTCATGATGTCCATGATGGCACGGAGCTGATCCTGACGGTGTGCAGCGAAGCGGAGGTCTTCAAGCGAAATGCGTGGAGACTCGATTACAGCACGCTCAAGACTGAACGCTTTGAGCTTCTTGTTGAAATTAACAAACGAGCGTTTGTCAGCAGCTCCAGTTCCACGTCCACCCTGTGCGTCTTGTGCGGTGTCAGCGACATCGACAATGTCGCCGGACGATGTTGAGGTTGCAGAAAAGGTGTTTCCAACAGCGCCCCAGTTAGCTCCAACAGTAGTTCCACCAGCAGAAGTGGTGGCGATTGCACGGTCATAAACGAGCGTGGTCTGTTGGTATCCCATTCCATCAGGGAATGCGGACTGCTTAGTGAGATCCAACCAAGGAGAGGTGTGGAGCGTGCGTGAGTAGATATCCTTGCCGATGCGGTTAGCTTCTTCAGCGAGAATCGTGTTAATAGCGGTGGTTCCAGCGGAACCTACATCAAATGTAGACATTGTTCTAAATAAATAAAGGTTTGCGCTTCCGGCCAACGGGGTCGGAAACTAAAAGAGTTTAGGACGAACCTCTTAGAACTATGCAATGGCTAGAGCAACCGGAGTTTCTATGTGCTTTATCAGTCGTTTTTAGAACTATTCAAAGGCTAGAGCAACCTAACTGATAAGCGAATCTTAACACTGTATGCCAATCTGTCAACGGGGTCACTCAGACGCGAGGGCGGACAAAATCAGCATCCAAATTATGGCGAGTAAAGCTGTTTCGTAATAATCCATAACTAAAAAGGGGCCAGCTTAATGCTGACCCCTTACTATATACGGACGTAGGTAAATTTATTACACAGCACCTAAAGCGGCGTTGACCCGCTCCTCAAAGCTCGCTGTATCAGATACTCCGGCTCTGGTCAATGGTGCTCTCGTCTGGCCAGACATAGCTGGCTCCGCTTCCTCATATTCAGCGAGGCGGTCGGTCAGTGACTCGACTTCCTTACGCATCTCCAGATACTGCCGGACGACAGTCGGGAAAACTTGGGCGGATACCGCATTGTAGGCGTGGTCAACAGGGTGCAGGACAGATGGATCGGTCTCAGACGCCTTCTGCTGGATGGCCGACATATCTAGGCCGTCGATTCCGTTGAGAAACGGCAGCTTCTGCTGGACACGCTCAACAACATTCCTTGTGATGTTCTGCCTAAGCTGGGCATTTTCCGCTGCGCTCGCGGCCTGCTGCTGCTCCTCCAATTGCTTTGCTTCTGCCAATGCAGCGTCGGCGTTAGAGTAAAGATGTTCTCTTCGCTGCAAAATAGGGTCGATGTCCTCCATGATCCGGTAGATCTTGGCCTTGTCCCGATCACTAGCACTCGGCATAAGCTCCGATAGCTGCTCTTCTTGTTCCTGCGGGTCGTCCAGAGACAGCACGTCAATCAGGGCGTCAGAATCAACCTCATACTTGTCAGCGATCTGGTCAGCCTGCTCTACAAGTGCTTCCAGTGGCTGCGAGACCGCCTGCTGGTAAGCAGGAGTCTGCTCCAGATTCGTCAAAGCCTGCTGCTGCTCATACTCAGCGAGCCGCTCTTGTAGCTGCTCAACGTCTTTATTCTCAACGAGTCCCGTCAGTTCTTGGATCTTTGATTGGTATTCTGTGGACTGCTGCCTCAACATATCCAACTCAGAACGGTTCGTCTTCAACTCAGTCTTGAGTTCCTTGAAACGGTTAGCCGCTTTAGGCGTCCAGTCATCACCAATGTCGTCAGTCAGGCTCTCAATCGGATCTGTATCCTGAACCTCTGCAACTGGTTCCGGTTCCACTGATTCCGGTTCAGGATCAGGGGTAGGGGGTTCGGGATCGGTGGTTGCTTGATCCATGTTCGCGAAAGCGGCTTCCAGTGAAGCTTCAAAGGAAGCTGGTTCAGTGGCGTCCGGTAAGGCGTCGATGTTAGTTGGTGCTTCTACGGCTTCGGGAGCCTCTACGGCTGCTTCTACAGGTGCTTCTACAGGTGCGTCCATTCGTCGGGTTGGTTGGTTTTAGTGTTGGAGGGCCGATGAGTCAGCTTCTCCAGATCATTAAAGGCGTCCCTGTATCCCGCATACCAAGCCAGTTTATGGCTGTTCGCTTGCGGATCTGCATCCAACGACGTAACCGTTGGGCCAGAAGCCTCTTTCAAAATAGCAATAGCCTGTCGCAAGGTAGGGTCGTCGATGATCTCCTTGAGCCTTGTAACTGACTTTAAATCGTTGAACCAGTGTTCCAGTTTGATTGGGACTACGGCTTTCTTTTTAGCTGGCATTATTCTTGTTCACGAAACTTCAAGGCGGCTTGCGCGTCGCGAATCGCTTGCTCTTGGTCGAACTTTTGTTGCTTGATAGCCATCTCAAGTTCAGCCTTCTGCTGCGTAATCTGCATATCGACTTGCGCCTTCTGTAGCTTCATGTCTACCTCAGACATCTGAGGCTGTCCAGCCTCTTCTTGAATATTTTCTGCCTGTTCTCTCTGGATCTTTTCCAACGCCTTCATGGTGTTGTTGATCGCCTCTTCAGCATACTGGAGAATCTGCTTGGCGTTTCCGACTACGGCTCCCAATGCCGGATCACCGGATGCGTATTGGGCGGTCTCGGAAATGTGCTGGTAGAGTGCCTGCAACGCCGGAAGAACCTGCTGCGGATCTGCTTGGCCCTCGTTGATGGCCTGAATGAACTGCTGCAACAGCGGGACGTGCAACTGCAAGTGCTGGCCGTGTAGCTCGCTAGAGACAACAGGAACCTGCTGGCCCTGCTGCAACTGCTGGTTCTCAAGATACGCGATCTTGGTATCTACCGTCTGTCTCTCCGACTCTTGCGCCGGAACGTAGCGATCCGCGAGGTCGTGGCCGACACGAGTGCTAACGATGTCACGAGTAAGGTTGCGGCGACCAACGTCGTCGAATTGACCACTGATTCCTTGAAGCTCGCGAAGCGAGACGAGTCTGTTTGCGTGCGATCCATTACCAATGGAACGAACTGCTTTGGTTTGTGCGACATCTAATTTTTGAATGAATTCTTTCTCTACGCCCCGCTTCTCACAGCGGTCGAAGAAATCTTTAATCGCCGCATCAGGCCGCTTGACCTGAACAATACGACGGACCATCTCGCGCATCAGGCGAGTCCAACTTGAGTAAAAGAGGTTAAGCGTTGAACCACTAATCCTTGTAGCGACATCCATGTCCGCTACCACCTGCATCTTGTTCTTGTATGGCGATGTCTGGTTCGGGCCATACGGAGACATCGTATCAGTGTTGAGGTTCAACTGCTGAGTGAGATCCTGCAAGGCTGGCTGAACCGCTGTTCCTAAGTTCGGAATAGCCTTCTCGACGATCTTCACGTTAGGTGACATCACGGCATACGCTCCGTAGAACGTGAAGCTGAGTTCGTCTAGCGAGCGTTGGTTCTCCGGCTGGATCATCACCGACGAAGCCAACATCGCGCCGTCGATCTGCTGACAACGGAGCCTGTTACTGGTCTGGATGTGGGAGAAGATCCGCTGGCCGAGTCCTCTGATCGAGTGGTAAGTGCCGTTACTGCCTACTCCATAAGTGAAGAAGATATACGCCTGTTCAGGCGAATCGTAGCGACTGACTTTCTTGTAGAGGAAATCTTTAGGACTAGACTCAGCAGATATGTAATGACTCACGCTACCGTCGATCTCACGCACCCAGTAGTGCAACACGTCAACAGTGGGGTTCTGGATGCCTGTGTAGAGATCGTTGTTCTTAATCTCTGCCTGCAACGCTTCATAGTCGGAGTATGTGTTGCCGGACGTGTAAGCACGGCCAGAGGTCTTGACGTTCTCCATCATGACCCGCTTGACCTCTTTTACGTTCCAGCCGACCGCCTTAGCGGCCTTCTCGTTCTTAATAAAGTGGTATAGTTCGTGTAGCTGATACTGGCGGCGTCCGACCGCGATATCGATTGAGTTCTCCGATGCCTG
>PBSY01000071.1 GCA_002726915.1 Verrucomicrobiales bacterium
CCCAACGCCACTGAAGGCAATAGATGTGACTAGCGATAATTTTAGAATATGAAAAAGGTTTTCCATGAGGGGAATCTAACGAGACGTCTGGGAAGAATTCAAGTCCTGAAAAAATGATAAAGTTCTAATTACACAGTGGAGAAACCCAATTAGTAATTTCGATTATTTTAATAAAACTTCTAAAAACTTTTCCTGTCGGATCATTTGGACTTTCCCCCCTCTACTCCGGTCTAAATAGGACTTTATCGAATTACCAATAAAACCTAATTCGTATTGGTTGAAAATTCTAGCATACTCCTTTTACATCCTAATTTTAAATTGCTGCTATCAATTTTTCTTTATACCTTTTGGTAATGAAAAAACCTAATCGAAGAAAATTTCTAAAGAAATCATCTGCTGCCGCAGTAGGCGCAACGACAATTAAATTAACGAATGATGGGACAGCTGAAGAAATTGGATCAAAGGAAGGGGTGTTCAAGCTTGGTGACTTTGAATTACAGTCAGGAACGGTGTTGAAAGATGCCTTTTTATCCTATGAAACTCATGGGAAATTAAATCAGGACAGGAGCAATGCTATTTTATACCCAACATGGTACACGGGCCGTCATATAGATAACCGAGCGGCCATCGGAAGAGGGAGGGCTTTAGATCCAGAAAATTATTTTATAATTGTGCCCGATATGTTCGGTAACGGCTTATCAAGTTCTCCAACAAACACCAGCTCTCCTCACGATAGAGGTAGATTTCCTCTAACAACAACCTACGATAACATCATCGCGCAGAAAAAGTTATGTGATGAGTTTTTTGGAATTAAAAAAATACTTTCCGTAGTGGGATTCTCTATGTCAGCCCAACAAGCTTTCCATTGGGGTGCGTTATACCCTGATATGGTTCAATCGATAGTGCCTATATGCGGAACAGCAAAAACTTCACCACATGATTGGCTGCATTTAGAAGGAATGAAACGTGCTCTTCAAGCAGATCAAAATTGGGCTGGAGGCGATTATAAAAAGCCCCCTGAAGCTGGATTGAGGGCGTTTCATACAGTTTCAAGTGGATGGTTTCTTTCACAAACTTATTTCCGTAATGGTAAGTATAAAAATTTTCTTGGAAGCAAAGCAGAGTCAGTTGGAGATTTCGTTGAAAATGTTATCAAAATGTTTTCTTATAACGATCCAAATAACTTACTCGCAATGTTAGCAACTTGGCAGAATGCCGATGTTAGCAACCATCCCAATTTTTCAGGAGATCTTGATGAGGCGCTTTCATCCATCAAATGTCCAGCACTAGTCATGCCGTGTGATAACGATCTATACTTTCCCCCTGAGGATAATATTTTCGAAGTTTCAAAGATGAAGAATGCAGAGTTAAGGGTTATCAAATCCGACGCAGGTCATTTAGCAGGATTTCCAGGATTTGATAAAGAGGCAGACCTATTTGTTGATCAGGGAATAAATGACGTTTTGAAACTTATTTAAGAAATAGGTTTTCAATAAATGTCTAAACAGTAATGACTTAAGGTATTTTTTTGACGTAAGCTTAGACTAAGACTCTGGTTCAAGGGCGGATTCAAGCTCCCTCCCCGACATCTAAAGACCACCCACTCCACAGGGGAACACCTGGCGGACATCTTATATAATACGGTAAGAGATTTTTGGTTAATTGAGCAGCTCTCTAGTTTGAAAGATATCCTACGATCTAAATACGTCTTCAACCCTTTCCTGCCAAAAGGCAATTTCCTAGCAGTAGCAGTCAGTAACCTACGAACCGCATCGTAGTTTTCAGGAAGGTGCGGGCAAGTTGTCCGATAAGGATCCAGCCAATGTTGTGGTTCCGCCCATTTTCCCCGACAACGAAGCGGTCCGCAGCGACCTTCTCGATTATCTTGTGACAGTTGAGCACTTCGACTCGAGGGTGGCTCGTGCGGTTGGGGATTCAAGGGAAATAAATCCTCGAAAAACGATCACTTATCGGACTCGCTTGATCCGTTTTTCCTTGATCTCTGGGAAAGCTATTAATATCAGAAGGCTTACACACTTTTCTCCCCCATATCTTCTACCAAACCCCGGTTTCCACGACCTTTCCGCCAAAAGCAAATTCCTAGCAGTCACGATACTATTAGAACCATAAACCACCATACGATCATGAAGACGACCTCGATCCTCACCGCTGTGCTAACTCTGTCTATCGCTGTTATGGCAATGGCGGCGCCGATCCCGGGCCTGTTTAATACTGGGGTCGATGGCGAAGGCGCTCTCCTTGCTGATAGCGGAGTGGTTGATCCGCACTACACGATCATCCAGAGTCCGGATGTCGGCCTGCCGGGCCCCGACGCGGTGACACTGAACCCGGGGTTCCCGGTTCCACCTTGGCTCGCTGAGGGACCCGATTCACGCTGGATTGCCCCTTCGGCTGCTTCTGGTAACGGCAATGAGGGACAGTGGACCTACCGGATCAGCTTCGACCTGACCGGTTTCGATGAATCCAGCGCAGAGATCACCGGCGACTGGGCAGTCGACAACGGTGGGACCGCCATTCTCATCAATGGTAGTGACACCGGCAACGTCAACACTGGCGGCTTCGGCGCGTTTACCGCGTTCTCGGTCACCAGCGGGTTTATCGCCGGTGTAAATACCCTCGACTTCGTCGTCAGCAACGCTCCGACCGGCGCCAACCCGACCGGCTTGCGCGTCGAGATGTTAGGCACGGTCGAAGTGCCGAGCGAACCGGCTAATATCCTGGAGGCTCCGAGCAGCCTCACGGTTTTCGCAGGCGATGCGTTCACGCTTAGCGCGATTGGGGACGGAGCCTCTCCCCTGTCCTACCAGTGGAAGAAAGACGATGTCGACATCCCGGGCGCAACTTCCGATAGCTTCGGCATGGCAGCAGCAACGCAGGACGACGCGGGCAGCTACACGGTGGTCGTCTCGAATGCGTTTGGCACTGCGACCAGCGATCCGCCTGCGGAGGTTTTGATCGCCCAGCAACTTGGCGGATTGTTCCCGACCGGGGTCGATGAGTTCGGGGTGGTGCTCGCGGATGGCGCGACCGACCCGCACTACCAGATTTTCGTCAACCCGAACTCCGAATCGCCCGACGCGATCGTACAAGACTCGACTATATTCCCGATCGTTGCTGGTCCGTGGCTCGCCAATGATGCGGTATCGAAATGGATCGGTCCCGCTTTCAACACAAGCGCAGCGTTCGGTGGCGACTACACCTATCGCGTCACCCTCGACCTGACCGGCTTTGATCCGACGACCGCAACCGTCGGGGGATTGTGGGCCTCGGATAACGACGGAATCGGCATTCTTGTCAATGGGGTGCCGACTGGAAACCTCAACACTCAGGGGTTTGGCGGCGCCACGGCATTCCAGATCAACCCCGGTAGTTTCGTCTCTGGTCTCAATACCATCGACTTCGTGGTGAACAATGCCAGCGCCGGATTCACTGGATTACGCGTCACTGAGATTGGCGGTGGTGCCGCGCTCGGCGGTGCCGTCGGGGCACCCGTGATTGTGCGCCAGCCGGAGGACGTGATGGCGGAGCTCGGCGCGCAGGCGCGCTTCTCGGTGCTCGCCGATAGCGCCCAGCCGCTTACCTACCAGTGGCGGTTCGACGGCGCCGGGCTCGGCGGTGCCACTAGTCCAGAGCTGAAGATCTTCAATGTCAGCGAGGCAAGCGTGGGCGACTACGACGTCATCGTCACCAATGGTGAGGGCACCGTTACTAGCGACGTCGCTACACTGGCCATTCTACGCAGACCGCCGAAGATTCTCACCCAGCCCGCCGATACCATCGCCGCCCGGGGCGAACCAGCGACCCTCTCGGTGGTCGCCGACGGCACCATGCCGATCAGTTACCAGTGGCGGTTGAATGGCACCGACATTCTCGGCGCCACCACCGCCAATCTCATCATCGATCCGGTAGGTGATTCCAATACGGGCGTGTATGATGTGATCCTCACCAATAGCGATGGCAAGTTCGACAGCGACAGCGCTACCCTCACCGTGCTGGATCGGGTGCCTGGCTTGTTCAATACTGGCGTCAACGACTCTGCTGTCCCGCTGCTCGATAACGAGGTCGACCCGCACTACACATTCGTCGCCAATGCTAATGGTGGAGGTGCAGACACGCTGGCGATGGGGGCAATACCGGGGGCGTGGCTCTCGAACAGTATTACCTCGCGCTGGATCGGGCCGACCACGAACAGCGATGGCCTGCCTGGCTTGTATACCTTCCAGACCACCTTCGACCTGCTCGGCTTCGATCTGGAGTCGGTCATGGTCCTCGGTCGCTGGACCTCGGACAATAGCGGCGTCGAAGTCAGGCTCAATGGCGTGGCGACTGGGATCACCGGCAGCGGTGATTTTCCCAACCTGTTTGATTTCGAGATCAATCGCGGCTTCGTCGCGGGAGTCAACACGCTTGAGTTTGATGTCAACAACGCCGGTGACGCCACTAACCCGGTCGGGCTGCGCGTCGAGGATCTAGAGGGTTTCGGCAATTTCGGCGGTATCCCCGACTTCCGTATCACCTCAATCACCCGACCGTCCGGCAACCCGCTAACATTGACTCTCACCTGGGCATCAATCCCAGGCGCCAAGTATCGCGTCGAATTCTCCCAAGACTTGGCGAGCTGGTCTGAATTGGCAGATATCGTCGACAGCCAGGGGGACTCGACCACCCTGGACGATTCGTTCGCGCTTAACCTCGGTAGCCGAGTTTTCTACCGCGTCGTGCAGTTGCCATAGGGCGTTCCGGGCGATCAACCAGCCCGCCGAACATCCGGTGCCATCGCACGATTCACCTCGGGTAAAGTATCCGAGGAAAATTTCAGTTAGTTAATGTCTTCATGATTCTAACTGATACCCCAATTCTCGAATTGCCCTCGCCAACGGTTCTTTCGTATTAAAACCTTCCTCTCCCTAACGCCTTGGCTCCAACAGCTACAATGTTCATCTTAGAAAAAATCTCGCAACTTACAAAAAATGAGACGCCTACTGTTCATCATAATTACTCTTCTCCTTGTCGGAACGGTGAGCAGGAAGTCATTTGAAGGCCGATGGGAAAGCTGTTACTCTACCCCAGGGGGGAATTACCTCATGGATTTAGATTCCCAGCCACTTTGGAAGCGGCCCAACTTGCCCAGCTTTACCGAATTTACGGAACATTTTTCAAACACATCGCTGCCAGGTAGCGGCGAGATCTCAGTCTACCATAAATGGGATCTGTGGCTACTTGACGTGTTGATGATCTGGCTAATTGGATCACTCGTGATTACGCCCATATCATTACTAGCCTCCCGCAGAGATCCAGCCTTGGGGGTATTCGCACGAGTGGGAGCGGGCTTAATTACTTCCGCTATTACTTGTTTCCTACTCTGGTTAATCTTCGGTGGGTGGGGACCGCCTGCACCACTATTCTTCGCATTTATTGGACTGGGAGCCGGAGGCATATGGGCGGCTGCTTACGCCAAGAAAGCCAAAGAGAAGGCTGAATAAATGCCCAAGCACCCGTTCCAACCTACCGAGTCGAATACGAGCCACCCCGTGGCTACTCACCAGCAGCAAATTTCCTACGTTGTGCCGGGCGTGTGAAAGTCATTTCTGAAACCAGAAACCCATTCTAATTTCAAGGTGGGTGTCTGATCACCATCCCGAATGATGGTAAGCGGGATAGTACCTTGGGCAGCCGCTCGTCCTTAATTGGACGGTCGGTATCCGTGATACATATATGAGTATCAACTCACTGCAATCACAATCAAACCGAAGGCAATGGCAGCCAACATTATAGCCCAGCAAATGAGATTGATATTCCTTGTGAACCTTGCCGCGCAGGAACAACACTTGTAGTCGCTTTCAAGGTAGAGACGACTAAACTGTTACGGTGGAAGATTGTTCTGGTTTTAAAATGATTATAGTGAATTTTTGAGCTAATAGAAATACCTTAAATCATGAAAGCTGAGCCAAAAAGATCCATTTCGAACGTTGTCCTTTTCGCTATAACTGCAATTCCCACTCTCTCATTAGCCGAGGCTTACTGGCCCCAGTTCAGGGGTCCCGAGGGCCGTTCGGTGGCAATTGATCAATCACTACCAAAATCGTTCGGGCCCAAAGAAAACGTTTTCTGGAAGACCGAAATTCCGGAGGGACACTCCTCTCCGGCGATTTGGGGCGACCGCATATTTATAACAGCCTACAAAGATTTGAAGCTACTCATGATCTGCATCAGAAGATCGGACGGCTCAATCCTCTGGCAAAAAGAACGCCCGATCAAAGAATTGCAACGCTACTCCCACAAAGACAGCTCGGCATCGGCACCCACACCATGCACAGATGGAGAACAGGTCGCTTTCTTGTTCGGCGACTACGGACTCGTTGTAAGCGACATGGATGGCAATCTGCTTTGGGACAAAGCCTTTCTACCCTCTAGTAGCGATTTCGGATACGGCGCTTCACCTGCGCTCGTCGACGGGAAGCTACTCATCAATTGCGATGGAGGCCTGCGCTCCGGACTGCTCTGCTTGGATTTTAAAACCGGCGAAGAACTTTGGCATGCAGAACGCCCCAAAACGATTATTAGTTATTCTACACCTTATGTTTGGCCCCAAGAAAGCCGTATCGAGATCCTTCAAAGCGGATCCGCATCCATCGCTTCCTACGATCTATCGAACGGTGAAGCCATCTGGCACGTAACCAATCTCCCGGGCTTTACCTGTCCTTCTCCTATCGCCAGTGATGACAAAGTCTACTTTGGAGCGTGGACAACCGCCCATGTGACTGGAAGCACGAGAGTCGCATCACTCTTCTCCGAAGATGATCAATTGACTCCAGAACAGCTTGCAAGCTTCCCGGCGTTCATGGACAGATTTGACAAAAATAAAGACGGCAAAATCGCTCCCATGGAATTTCCTCCTAGCCGAGCTCAAGATGCCTTCAACTTCAACGATCGAGACCAATCAGGATATTGGGAAAAAAAGGAAATCGCTCCGTTGTTTGAAAACTCCGGCAGATCCCTCCGAGGTAGGAACATTCTTGTCTCCATATCCGCTGGAGGCAAAGGAGATATTACCGAAACGCACGTAAATTGGGAAAAGAGGAAAGCGCTTCCTTATGTCGCCTCTCCGCTATTGTATCAAGATCGTCTATACTACGTAAAAAAAGGAGGTTACCTCACCGCCATTCATCCGATCTCGGGAGAACCGTTCTTTGAATCGAAAAAAATAGGCGTATCGGGGGAATATTACGCGTCACCTATTGGTGTCGACGGCCAGATTTTAGTCGCTTCTAAAGAAGGCATCATAACGCTTTTCAAAGCGTCCGACGAATTCGAGATCATCAAGAAAATCGATATGGAGGACTCCATACTGTCTTCACCCGCGGTCGTCGACAACACTCTATACCTTAGGACAGGCAGCCACCTATGGGCATTTAGGGACTGAGCCGAGCATACCTAAAGATAGTCAAAGACTCCCTTAAGCAGACCTCAAGCTCCCCCGCCGCCATCTAAAGACCACCCACCCCACCGGGGGAAACGCAGTGCGCGTCCTATATAATGAGTCAGAGATTTTTGTGACTGAATTGTGTGTGTGTCTACTATGGGTGTTACTACGATTAGCCTGAATTCCACAATCTTCAAATAGCTTACGTTCGAAGCACTCAGTCGGCGTTTTATTTATAACGCCTAACAAAATTCACAACACCGTTCACCAGTCGAGCTGCAAAGTCCTCAATATGTGCATTATGCCCACTCTTTGAAATTACAACCCAAGTCTTATCTGGATTACGTATCTTACTAAAAAAGGATGCACTTTTGCCCGCAGGAGCATATGGATCGTGTTCACCGTTAATCAATAGAGTAGGTATGGTAATTGCCTGTGGATCAAGTTGATTCCATTCGGCAATATTATTCCAGTCGGCCAAAATAGGATCTATCTTTAGACAAGCAGAAACATATCTATCAATCACTTCTTGGGGTATTGAATTTGCAATAAAACCATCTGAAGACCATTCAACAGTATTTGGCTTACGAAGAGGATTAATAGCCAACTTCTCTTTTTTAATCGCGCTTACGTCAATTTTATCAAGGTATTTAATTGGATGCCCAAATAGTACTAATCCTGAAACAAGATTAGGTTTTTGCTGGACCACAAGGCGGGAAACCAACGAACCTAAAGAATATCCAAACAAGGTCGGTTTATTTTTCTTAGGATGACGAGCAGCTATCCATTCTAACAATCTTATAACATCGCTTGATGCTTTCTTTGGGGTAATCCAACCAGAATCATCTCTTGGCGTATTACCAAACCCTCTAAGGTCAATTGCATAAACTACAAATCCTTTAGCTACAAATGCATCCATTAAAGAGACATTTTTTGATTCAACTTGAAGATCAAAATTTGGTAATGAACTGATAGTTCTCCCGTGAACTAATAAAATAATATCAGTTGGGTTATCGGCTTTTTTCTCATAAACGGAAAATGTGTGACCATTAATTTTAATCTTATGACTAACAAGTAATATTTCCGGTATTTTTGGTGTGATTGATTCAGCAAAAATAGAATTGAGAAATAAAACGCTAACGATTGTTGTTATAAGGAGAGGATTCAAAACAGTGGAACTGTCATCCCCCTGAGAGCGGTGTTCAAGGCGTTTTAACTGTTGCTTTAGAACTACAACCATTGCGCGCGTTAGTGTTTTGGGGTTACACAGGAGAACAGAGAGAAGTGAAAAAGGATTCAAAAGCCTTGCGAACATAGTTTTGTATTTCAACAGGATTAACAGGAGCGAACCGTTTGCCTGATCAGACCAAAGCCAATCGAGCCCTAGGACACCCAAAACGTAGCAATTATAGTGCCAGCGGATGGTGATTCCTTCTTAATCTCGCGCCGTTTGGCGCGATTGTCGTGATTGTATTTTTGGCTCAGGACAGTAACCCTTGCACGTGCTGGAGTTTCTAGCGTTACTTCCTCAACGCTCCCACCATGCGCACGCTACTGCTATTCCTAAGCCTCTTTATCCTCACGGGATGGCAAAGAACAACACCCAGTCGGCAAGCAAGCCGCCAGAGACGACCGCAGAGGCCCCTACAGAGGCTTCTGTTGCACAGCTCAAAGAGGAACACGTTGCGGCTGATTTCGCCAACCTCTTGGCACCGCTAATCGATCCCGCAAA
>PBSY01000072.1 GCA_002726915.1 Verrucomicrobiales bacterium
TAGCAGCAACTTCTGTAGCAGCAACTTCTGTAGCAGCAACTTCGGTGTTTTCGTTGACCTTGTTGTTATTGGAATTGTCGTGAGAAGCGGTGGACGGGGATCCAGCCTCATTGTCGTTAGGAGATAGCAGTTCAACCATAATATGCCAAAGGATTTCATTCAGAATACCTTATACTGTTCAAGAGTCCAGTAAAAAAGTGAACAGTTGTTTTTTAATTCCATTTCTCGACCTGCATTTGATTTCGGTCGCAGGGTGATGAAACGTTCACGCTGCCCGCTCCGTAAATAGGCTGGCATTCACCAGTTGCTATGCGAATTCTCTCCGGCATCCAACCTAGTGGTCGCCCACACATCGGGAACTACTTCGGCATGATGAAGCCCGCCATCGCCCTTCAGGACGAAGGCGATGCCTTCTATTTTATCGCTGACTACCACGCTCTCACCTCCACTCACGATCCTACACAACTTCAGGAGAATGTCCGCGACCTCACAATCGATTTCCTAGCCTGCGGCCTTGATCCCCAGAAATCTACCTTCTGGAGGCAGTCCGATGTTCCTGCAGTCACCGAACTAACTTGGATCCTCAGTTGTGTCACTCCGATGGGAATGCTGGAGCGTTGTGTTTCCTATAAGGACAAGATAGCTCATGGTATTTCGCCTTCTCACGGCCTCTTTGCCTATCCTCTTCTGCAGGCAGCTGATATCCTAATTTTTGACTCCAATGTTGTTCCGGTTGGTAGAGACCAGAAGCAGCACCTTGAACTGACCCGCGACGTGGCGCAGAAATTCAACGACCGCTACGGAGAAGATTTACTCGTCATTCCTGAACCTCGAATTCGTGAAGCCACCTCAATGATCCCGGGCCTTGATGGCCAGAAGATGAGTAAGAGCTACGATAACACGATTGATATTTTCGAAGAGACTGAGAAAAAGCTTCGCAAGAAAATCATGAAAATCGTGACCGACTCCACACCGGTCGATGATCCCAAGGATCCAACCGATAGCTACATAGTCCAACTCTACAAGCTCTTCGCCTCTGAAGGAGCAGTGAAAGTCATGGAAGACTCTTTCCGTGCCGGTGGTGAAGGATACGGTTATTATAAGCAGACTCTCTTTGAAGCCATTCGTGATCACTTTGCACCAATGCAGGAACGCCGCGAGAAACTAGTCAAAGACACCGCTTACGTGGACGGTGTTCTCGAAGAAGGGGCAAAGCGTGCCGCGGAAAAAGCTTGCGAAGTAACAGACCGAGTCCGCGCCGCCGTAGGCATGTAGTTCCGCGGAATTACTTAAAGTATTCTGAAGAGTCAACTGGTGGCCTCGGCTTCGACTCTTCCTCCGGCTTTGGTTCGGGTGCGGGAGCCTTTTGGGGGGAGGCCTTCGGTTTGGGTTCCACCTTGGTTTTTTGCTGTTTAGGCGGGAATTCTTCGCCAGCTTCGAGGATGCGCACCTGGTCCGGTGAGGTCAGTTTGAATTGAGGCTTCCCTTGGTAAATCGACATCACTCCAGTGACGGCGAGGCGCTTTCCGCCAAAGAGGTCGGCCGGCTCCCCTTCCGGAAATAGATTGAGATCCGACTTGAAGGTAATCAGGTAGAACTCTCCGCCCTTAAAATTAACAAAGTTGGTTCCTGACGATGATTTACCGGTTCCTGCGGTCTCTCCATGCACTGTTACTTTTTGTCCATCTTTCGCCTTGAGTTCTTCCGTATCCGTCGCTTTGAGATAGATCACACTGTTGTCAGCATGGATGCCCGAAAAAGAGAAAGTGACGAGGGCAATGGTCAGTAGGGGAGTAGTCTTCATTGGTAATCAGGATTATGGGTTAACTTTACTGTTCCATCAGCATAAACCACAGCAATTTGTGGCTCTGTTTCGGGGGCAATTTCCTGAATTACAATCAGGGACTCAGCGATTACTGCGAGCACGGGGCGGTCATGAGGCACTATTTCACAAGCTCGTGGGACACCACCTTTGTAGGGACTTCGCAATAACTTTCTCAGCTCATGCCCAGGAATATAGCTTCCAGTGAGCTGATCCCACTCCGTTGGGTAACGGTTATTGTTCTCACGGGCAAAATCCTCACAAGCCACATAGAGACTCTCCACCCGTGCCTTACTCACCTCGCGGGCAATCTCATTTCGCCCCTCCCCGTAAAACATCAGTGTGGGGAACGTTCCGACAGCAATCACCACCCACAAGGGGAACGAAAGTATCGCTAGATAGCCAATCACTATACCAGTCACAGCCACTTTCCCTCCGCAAAGATCATTTACCTTAGCGTTGTGTCGAGCGACATGGCCACACACCACGGCGATCGCAGCGAGGAACAAACCCACGGCGATACCCACCGAAAAGAATCCAGCAATCGCGAGGATCAGGCTGGCAATTGACGCCTTAGACCAATGCTTTGAACAATCTGGTTCAGGGGAGGACATCGAGCTAATTTTTAGAGAAACGGTCTTCGTATATCATGCGGAATCGGCTGAAGGAACCGCATTTTCGTGAATCTCGCTGCGAGGCGGAATCCGATGAAAGAGAAAGGCGATAATAAGAAACGAACAGGCTGAGAGACAAGCTCCATATAGCAATCCTCCCTGAAGGCCAAATCTCATCACGATCAAACCGGCGGCCACTCCTCCAACCACTCTCGCCACTCCTCCAATCACCATGGTAAACACTCCTTGAATCGAATTACGGAACTCATCAGTCGCGAGACGGTCAAGGAACATCACCGGCCCCACAAAAAGCGCGAGAACCTCTAGGCCATGGCACAACTGCACCACAACAGCCATCGCTGGCGTCGGAAAGAACGCAAGCAGGACCATCCTCAGAGCCATACAGAACAGTCCCAAAACCATAATCCCCTTCAGATCTATCTTTCGCTGCATCCACGGCATAATGAGAGTAAACCCCACTTCGATGACTACCCCGATGTTAATAATCAACCCGATGTATTTTTTTGGAATACCCAACGACTCATCGAAGAAATTCCCAATGAAGGCATAGAAAGCTGACACAGCCATAAAACCAAAAAATAGCCCAATCGAGAGCCAGCGAGCATTCGGAGCAAAGATCGCCTGCAAGGCTTCCTTGGTGGGTAGCCGATTGCTGGTGCGTTTCGGTTTCTCCACCGTCGGCAAGGTGAAACTATTCAACAAACTTAGTAGGCAGAAGCTCACCGCACAGGGAAGGATTGCATTTGCCGTGGCACCCTTTGAGAGCGGGAAATAAAGAATCAGACTTGGCAGGATAAATCCAACAGTTCCCCAGACGCGAATGAGCGGGTAACTAATAACCGATTCACCCGAACGGCGTTTCTGCTCAGCAAGCGAAAAGTAGTATCCGTCCTGCAAGGGCAACATTGCGACAAAAGACAACCCGTGAAAAATAAACAAGGTCAATGTCAGGGCAATTGTGTGCGAAAAATACATCGCCGAGAGAACGAACGCACTGCAGGTGTAGGCTATAGCAAGGATGCGCCTTGAATCGACGTTACGATCCGCCAACAACGTGATCAATGCGGGCGAGCACAGCATCGGAATATTCATCAACGACATCGCCAAGCCTATCTGGAGAAAGTTGAATCCTCCCTGCTCCCGAAGGAACACCGTCATTAACGGCATCACACTGCCGATGACGGCGTAGCTGAGAAAAAACTGACGACGGAGCGCGATCATCGGGGGTCTTTCTTCGATAAAGCCCAAACGGAAAAATGCGAGCATTTGCTCGCATTTCACGGATTTACTCGCTGTCCCAGCGGCACCCCTATTCTGATCAAAAATCGATCAGACTTTGGCTTTAGCCTTAGCCTTAGCCTTTGGTTTCCGCGGCGGGTTCACATCAGGCGCTCCTTTGGGAATTGGGGTCTCATCAGGAGAGATCAACTCTGCTTTGGGGAGACGCTTGAGCTTAATATTGCGGATTTCAATTTTCATCGCGGCCCCCTTATGAATCTGGAAGGCAATTACCCCGCTCAAGGCACGAGCTTCTTTCTGATGATCATGAAGTTCAATAGTCTTCACACCGTTCACTTCGTGGACGAGATGATTGCCTTTCGCTGTGATTTTGTAGGTTGACCACTCGGAAGTATCAAACTCCGGTTCCATGGGCAGTTCCCCGACAATCTTAGCTTTCCCTTCAGGAGTAATCACGGCCTTCATACCACGCTTGCAGATAATGCCACGGCCTTTTTCCTCGTATCCCATGCCGTTGGCCCAAACTGCTGGATGCATGTCGCATTGATAGCCTGAGACGACCTGCTCCCCAAGATCTGGGCGAAGCTTTGCCCGATACTGGATGCCGGAATTATTTCCGTTGCTGGTCAACTTAAGTTCAGCTGTAAGAACAAAATCCTCCACCTCGCCACCTTCCCAAATTAGGAATTGATTGTAGGGAAGAGGATCTTCATCCGTGGTGGTTCCCACGATAACTCCATCAACAACGGACCAGTTAGCTTTCTTACCGCTCCAACCAGTTAGGTCTTTTCCGTTAAAAAGCACTTCGACGTCATCTTCGCCGACAGCATTAAAAGTGAGAGACGAAGCTACCATCCCGGCAGCAAGAATTATAGGTGTGACATTCATTTCGCTATCAGTAGGGCAAAGACAACGTGAAGACGAGTCCTTGTTTGCGGCATTCTTTCGCCTCTCCCGGAAAAGAAAATGCCCGATCAGGAAAACCTGACCGGGCAAAAGTTCGGGGGTTAAACCCCTTAAAGTAGGGACCGATTAATCGGGGAGCAGCACATTGTCCTGCTTGGTGTCAAGCCAACCGCCAGAGGAGCGACCATCGTCGCCGGAGGTTTGGCGCTCAGTAAAGATATCATCAACAAGACCATCTTTACTCTTAACGGTGGCGCCCGATTGGCCGGTAGTCAGCCTCTCTTCAGTCACGTGACCGCCGCAAAAACCAACGACAGCCTTCTTTGACTTGAGCCAGGGGTGATACTCACCATAACTACCGACGCTCTGCATGAGACCATCAGCGACCAGAGGTGATCGGCTGAAACTAGTGTCGGTCTGGCCCTTCACATAGGCATAAACGTTCTCGTCGTCCTCCAGTTCACCGTCCTCACGCGGGGGACGAAGCTTGTCGGGATGCTTGGTCTGCATCCAGAAAATAATCTCTGTATCAATGTAGTCTGGAATGAGAACGTTAAAGGCATCGGTTGAAGAAGAGAATTCAGCTCCGTTATCTTCATCAGGGTCGTAAGAGGGGTAAAGTCCTTCGTTATCCGCTGCGAAAGCACGGGATCCAAGCAGGATCTGCTTGATGTTATTCACATCCTTGGTGCGCTTGGCTCGCTCTTGAATGCCATTGTAAGCCGGCATTGCTGCACTGGCCAAGATGCCGATGATTGCAATCACCACCAACAATTCGATCAGGGTAAATGCCCCTTCTCGTTTCATTTGTAATTTCATGGGTTTTCCTTTCGTTATGTAGTTATGATTTGCCCGAAGGCGCATTTAGTGCTGGAGAATACAATGTAAATACACCCACTCCTAGCATCAGGATGGCATTTTTCAGAAATCTGGACAAGAAAATTTCTAAATGGAGATGATTTTCTGCCGGAAAACCCGACAATCTCCGGAATTATGAGCCCTATTATCCCCATCGAAGATCTCTTTGAGGACATCATCGCCAAGTCCATGCGTGGCCGCAACATCTCGGAAGGCAATCTGGCCGAAACCACCGGCGTCAGCCCTGATGTCCTGCATCGACTGTGCCGCGGAGAATTCTGTGATGAGCCTGCTCTATTGAAAGTTGCCGAAGCCCTCAGCCTCGACCCTCGCGCACTTACCATGTCGGCCTCAAAAGTATGGCGCCCACGTCCCGTCGAGCTTGAAGGGCTTGAGGTTCTAAACACACCCTACCGCGACATGCGAGTGAATGCTTTTCTAGTCTGGGATCCCGATTCCAAAGTCGGGGCAGCCTTCGACACGGGGACCGACAGCACCAAACTCGTCGACAAAGCAATCGGTGCAGGCATAACCATCGACACCATCTTTATCACTCACACCCATAATGATCACATTGCTGATCTAGATCGGCTCAAAACTGCTTGCGGGGAGGTGTGTGTCTATTCCAATGAAGCCGAACCCTGGCCCGAAACACAGAGTTTTTCAGAAGGCGATTCATTTTCCATTGGAAACCTTTCCATCGAGACCTTCACAACCAGCGGCCACTCCGTCGGCGGGACTACCTATTACATTGAGGGACTCGCCAAACCCGTAGCCGTCGTCGGAGACGCCATGTTCGCCGGATCCATGGGCGGTGGCATGATCTCTTTCGCTGACGCCTGGAAAAATAATCAGGAAAAGATTCTTACGCTTCCTGATGAAACCGTTATCTGTCCCGGCCATGGACCCGTGACCACGGTCGGAGAAGAAAAGCGAAACAATCCCTTTTTTGCCTCCGAATATCGGTAACCTACAAAATGGCCGAAACCCCAAAACTAATTCTGGCTTCAGGTTCACCTCGCCGCAAAGACCTGCTGACAGAAGCCTGTTTTGTCTTCGAGGTAGTCAACCCGGATGTCGAAGAAAACGAGGATTGTTCAATTCCGATCAGGACTCTTACAGAAATGAATGCACGGCTCAAAGCAGAAGCCGTAGCCAACCGTCATCCTGACACTGTTATCGTCGCCGCCGACACCCTTGTCCTGCTCGGCGATCAAGTCCTTACCAAACCGGCGGACCGCGCAGAAGCCCGCCACATGCTGGAATCTCTCAACGGAAGTTCGCACCAGGTCTTCACGGCCGTCGCGATCATGAAATACAACAGCGACAAAGAAAATTGTTTTGATGTCGTCACTGACGTTCATTTCAAACACCTCTCGTCCAAAGAGATGACTGCCTATCACGATAAGATCAACCCCATGGACAAAGCCGGAGCCTATGCTGCTCAAGAATACGGTGCTGACATTATCGAGCGCATCGAAGGTTCCATGACCAATGTCATCGGACTACCTATGAACGAGGTGGCCTGCGCCCTCGCTGAGTTTGGTGTCATTCCCACAGAATAATCTAGTCGCCGAGACCTAAACGCTCTCCGCGGTAACTACCATCCTCGATCCGGCTGATCCAACTCTGGTTGGCTAAGTACCACTGCACCGTCTTCTTCAAGCCAGACACGAAGGACTCTTTAGGCTCCCATTGCAGTTCGCGATTGATCTTTGAAAAATCGATCGCGTATCGCCAGTCATGTCCAGGCCGGTCAGTAACAAATTCAATCCATTCCTCTGGATTTTGTGCATCGACAGAATCGACCATCTCTGCAACTACAGTAATCAGGGTCTTCGCTACTGCCAGATTGGATAACTCGCACTTACCACCAACATTGTAGGCTTCCCCGGGAGCCCCCTTGACCAAAGCCAAAACAAGAGCTCGGCAATGATCTTCCACATAAAGCCAGTCCCTAACATTAGAGCCATCACCATAGATCGGGAGTTTTTTTCCAAGGCACAACTTTTGTATCATCAACGGGACAAGCTTTTCAGGAAACTGGCGTGGCCCATAGTTGTTGGAACAGTTGGTTATGATGACAGGAAACCCATAAGTGTGAAACCACGCCCGAGCAAGGTGATCACTTCCCGCTTTGGAAGCTGAATAGGGGCTATTCGGCGCGTAAGCACTTACCTCGGAAAAAGCAGGGTCATCAGCACCGAGGGCCCCATAGACCTCGTCGGTCGAGACATGAAGAAACCGGAAGTCTGCCTCTCCCATATTGGCCCACTGCATTGCAGTATTTAGCATCGTGTGGGTTCCAACCACGTTGGTCTGAATAAACTCCGATGAGGCATCGATCGAGCGATCCACGTGAGACTCAGCTGCAAGATGAATTACGGAGTTAATTTGTTCCTCTTTCAATAAAGCACTAACGAGATTGGCATCACAAATATCCCCCTGCACCATTCGATGCCTTCCATCGCCAGCCAGTCCTTCGAGGTTTTCAGGGTTTCCCGCATAGGTCAGTTTGTCCAGTGTGACCACCCTCTCGATCGAAATACCTAGATCGGCTTCAGCCGAATCGAGAAGATAATAAATGAGGTTGGATCCGATAAACCCCGCTCCTCCAGTAACTAAAATTCGATAGGCCATTAATTTCGGTTCTTCTGCACTCCTGTCGACTATGGCTGGGGGGCCTCCAAGAAAAGCACACCCTCTCGACGGCGCACATGAAAATCTCTAGGCAAGCTCAATTTGGCAGGCCGGTCCGTCGACATAGCCACTTCCGCAACACGGGATACCTCATCGAACCCGCAATTCGGAACTCCACTCTCCCTCAACCACTCCATAAGACACCGATTACGCAGGGCTTCAGGCAGTTCGCGAAGCCGCTTTACATCGAGACCTCCCGACACCCTTACAGAAAGGTCATCGAGGTTGGCCTGCATCCACGCTTCATCTCTTCTCGATAGTTCCGCCGCTCTCAAGACGGCCCCTCGAACATTCCTGCCGAAAATCGATTCCACCTCGGGAAGTAACCGATGCCGAACACGGTTGCGCAACGCAAAGTCCTCAGCGTTGCTTGAGTCCTCGCGGAAAGCAATCTCGTAAACCTCGACATATTTATCGATACGGTCGCGCTCTACCGCCAGTAAGGGTCGGAAGAGTTCTAGTTCCAATCCGTCCACATCGCGGTGCGAATGACGCTTCATCCCTGAAATTCCGCGACTACCTGATCCACGGAAAAAATTAATCAAGACCGTCTCTACCTGATCCTCAGAGTGATGCGCAGTCACCACCCGGCAACATTTTTCCTCTTTCGCCACCTCGGCAAACCAAGAGTAACGTGCCTCCCTCGCCGCAGCTTCAATCGATAGCTTTCGCTTTTCCGCCAACGCCTTTACGTCGATACGGGTAGAAAAGACCCGCAACCCTGTCGCTTCTCCAGTTTTCCTGACCAGCGCTTCATCACCGTCGGATTCCTCGCCACGCAGGCAATGGTTCACATGACAAAGCACGAGATCGCGATAACCAGCCGCTTTCAGAAAGTGCGTCAACGCCATGGAATCGCGACCTCCAGAAAGAGCCACAAGGTAGCGCTGCCCCACCGGCATCCACTCGCGTAGATCCGTTGCCAGTTGCTCAGTCAAATCAGTTCGCATCATTCTCGGGCCCAGATGAGCCCTCTGCTGTAACCGAACAGGGTTGGGTCAAGCAGTCAACCCTGTTCGTTTTGCCTAATGTTCAGAATAGATGGCGATTCCTCCCTTTCCCACTTCCCTGCTTGCATTCTCGCATTTCGAGCGGTCATTCCCGCCGTTATGTCCGAGATACCTATCACCCCGGATCGCATCCGAAACATAGCCATCATCGCTCACGTTGATCACGGCAAAACCACACTTGTGGACCAGATGCTCAAGCAGGCCGGCTCTTTTCGCGAGAACCAGACGGTTGACGATCGCGCCATGGACTCGATGGATCAGGAGCGAGAACGCGGGATTACGATTAAAGCAAAGAACACATCCATTCGCTGGGGCGACAACATCATCAACATTGTAGACACCCCGGGACACGCCGACTTCGGGGGTGAGGTGGAACGCGTCATGAAGATGGTCGACGGCGTCATGCTCGTCGTCGACGCCTACGAGGGACCGCAGGCTCAAACTCGTTTTGTACTCAAGAAAGCCCTCGCTGCCGGCCTGACTCCCATTGTTTTTGTTAACAAGATCGATCGTGCCAATGCTGAGCCGCTCGAAGTTCACGACAAGGTGCTGGAGCTTTTCCTTGACCTCGAGGCCACCGAAGAACAATTCGAAGCCCCCTTCCTTTACGGTAGCGCTAAGAATGGATTTGCTGACGTTGAGCCAAACGAAAACGCACCCGATATGGTGCCATTGCTCGATGCGATTATGGAGAAAATTCCAGCGCCCAAAGTCGATCCTGAAGCCGACTTTACTATGCTAGTTTCCAACATTGACTGGTCTGACTACGTCGGAAGAATCGCTATCGGCAAGATCCTCTCTGGCACCGTCTCGGTGGCCGACACCGTCTGGCGCATCCATGACGGCGAAAAGCCCCAGCGCGCCAAAATTTCCAAAGTATTCGAATATAATGCTCTCGCTACGAGTGAAGCTGAAATTGCTGTCGCGGGAAATATTGTTGGTTTGTCAGGGTTTGAGGACGTCGATATTGGCGAGACAATTGCTGCCGATTCCGAGGCTGCTCATATTCCATTCGTCGAGATTGATCCTCCCACAGTGATGATGTCCTTTGCTGTAAATGATGGGCCTTTTGCTGGAACTGAAGGTGATCGTGTCACCTCGCGCGAAATTCGGGATCGACTCATACGGGAAGGACGCACTAACGTTTCCATTAAAGTGGAAGACACTGCCAGTGCCGGCGAGTTCAAGGTGAGCGCCCGCGGTGCCATGCAGGTCGCCGTGGTGGTGGAGCAAATGCGACGAGAAGGTTATGAAGTGCTCGTCACCCGCCCTACCGTGATCAAGCGCGAGATCGATGGTAAAATGCACGAACCATTTGAAACTCTTTACCTCGAAGTTCCCGACGACGCGGTCGGCGGCTGCATGCAATCGCTCGCCAACCGCAAGGGCACAACTGAAGCGATGAGCGCCAAGAACGGCCGCACTAATCTCGAGGTCACGATACCAACTCGAGGCCTCATTGGTTTTGAATTCGAACTGCTCAACCTCACGAGCGGTGAAGGTATCATGTCTCATCTATTTAAAGAGTATCGCCCCGACTCCGGCGACATCCGCACGCGTCATACTGGCACACTGGTTTCCATGGAGAAAGGTGAAGCGATGAACTATTCTCTGCTCAACATTGAAACGCGCGGCAAGCTCTTCATCAGCCCCGGCGAAAACGTCTACGAGGGCATGATCGTCGGGGAGAACCCGCGCACGGATGACCTCCCCGTCAACCCGACTAAGGCCAAGCACGTCACCAACCACCGCGCCGCCGGCAGCGACAAGACTGTCAACCTGACTCCAGCACTTAAATTCTCGCTTGAGCGTGCCATCGAATACATCGAGCCCGACGAGCTCGTTGAAGCGACACCAAAGAATATTAGATTACGCAAGCGCATCCTCGATGCGAACGAGCGGAAACGGGCTAAGAAAAAGGCCGACACGGATTCTGTGACAGGCTGATTACCGGGCTGTTCATCTCCCGTCCCGATAATCACCAAGTGCGCCAAGCCTGCAGGAAACCATGTAAGGGGTCAGGCATCCTGCGCCAAACCCTCGCAGCTTTTGATGTCGAGCTTTCCAGACGCGAGAATTGGAATAGTCTCAACACTAACCACCTTCTTGGGAATCCAAAGAGCAGGAATCCCTTCCTCCGTCAGCTTAGCGCGAAGCTCTTGGAGATTGATATCCGGATCAGAACTTAAAAGAATTAAAGCCTCGCCCTTGGCCTCGTCCGGAACGCCGACCACGGCAACACGCCGCTCATCATCGGTAAGACCGAGGGCTTTGTTGATATGATCCTCAACCGTCTCGTGAGGCACCATCTCACCGCCAATTTTCGAGAATCGAGAGAGACGACCTTCAATGTAGAGAAATCCATCCTCATCGAGACGCCCAATATCGCCCGTCATGAACCACTGGTTTTTCACGACCGATGCAGTTTTTGCCGACTGACCAAGATAGCCCTCAAAAATATTGGCACCTTTCACCCAGATCATACCAGCGGTGTGCAGCGAAAGTGGCTCGTGAGTTTCCGGATCTGTGATGCGGACCGCCACACCTGGAATAAACTGCCCCACAGAACCAAAACGATGATTGGGAATCATGGGGGCGTCTTGTCCGCCTGACATCTCTGGCGCATCAGGGTCAGGTATATTCACATTAGTCACGGGGGAAGTCTCTGTTAGACCGTATCCCTCCAACACCGGTTTTCCAAAACGATCTTCGAATGCCTCAGCCACCTTCTTGGGAAGTTTCTCAGCGCCAGTAATTGCGAGCTTCACGCTCTTAAGTTGCTCCTTCTTAGCGCGGCGCAAATAACCTCGTAGAAAGGTCGGCGTCGCCAAAAGTAAGCTTACAGAATGTTTCTCTATCAGTTCGGCGAGCTTCGGAACCTCCAATGGGCTCGGGTAAGTCACCACGCTGACACCTTCGATCATTGGATACCACATTGTCACGGTACAACCAAAGCTGTGGAATAGAGGGAGACATCCCAGCACCTTCTCCGTCGAATTTAGATTAATGCGGGCACCAAATTGGTTCACGTTGGCGAGCAAATTGCGATGAGATAGCACAACGCCTTTTGGATCTCCCGAGCTTCCCGAGGTAAAGAGAAGCACCGCTTCCTCGTGTCCCCCTTTCTTCGGAACCTTCAGCAGAGTTCTCAAAAGGCCTGCCGAACAAATCTTCGAAAGGATCAGCCAAAGAATAATCTTTGGCTTCAGCTCAGGCAGGACTCGATCAATAAAGATGAGTTTCTTGTCGGGCGGCCATTTGAAAGAACTCATCTTTCTTACAAAAGGATCCGCTGTGATAAATTTATCCAACCCTGCTTGCTCGATGCAGGAATCAATCGCATTTTCGCCGGCGGTAAAATTCAGGTTAACCGGAACCTTTCCAGCCAGCAAGACCGCCACATTGCAAAGAATACCACCTTTCCCAGGAGGTAAGACTATCCCAATACGTGGCATTTCAGTCGCTTCGCGAATATACTTCGAAAGTACAATTGCAGCCGCAAGAAGCTTGTCGAAACGCAATGACTGTCCGTCTAAGCCATCAATAATTTCAGTCGTCTTACTATGCTTCTTGAGGCCCTTAAGTATTTCCCAGGCCAAGTTACTTTTTAAGATTGGTCGCTGTGAGTAGGCAGTTTCCGCGGCGATCAAAAGGCTCTCCTGAAAATTGGCGAGATTGGCCGCCTCACGGTGAAGCACTTCTCCAAAAGACAAAACGACACGCTCGACCGCTCCGCGCTTCTCAACCGAAAGCGAAGTCTCTTCGGGATGATCCACAAAAAGTGGCAAAACCGGGGCACCGGCACTGATAAGAAATTTTAAGGTGACGGAGGGAACTGTAATTGTCTGCCCGCTTCGGGTTCTCGCTACCCCGGGAACAAAAATCACCAGGCTTTCATCGACCAGACACTGATGAAGCTCTTTCTTAAAAATGTCCTTAGAAGCCTCCTCCAAGGAAAATTTCATCGACTCAACTTCCGTCTTCTCAAGATGAGCCTGAACGAGGGGATCATACTCAAGCCCCCGCTCCATCAGGTAGACAAGTTGACGTTCTCCAAGCAGTGTTTCTAAGTGCAACAGGTCCTCAAACGACAGTCGATTGGCAATCACGAGGACGCCTCCTCCGGGAATCTGCTCCTCTCCGTGGAGCTCTAACTTTTTGCGATCGCTGGCCATGATAATGAAATGTGGTCTGTTTTTTCAGGATTTCGACCACTTTAGCCATTTTCCCCTTCAAAAAGAGGACGCTTTCCCGTTAAGTGAATGGCCTATCGATGTGCCTTCCGAGGCAACCAGAACCCTGTTTGTATAACTTCATGTCTGACAAAACTTCTTCAAACTCCAATGGAGAATACTGGCGATCCAATTTGCGCATCGTCGGGATTCTCATGAGCATTTGGTTTATCGTCAGTTATGGCTGCGGCATTCTCTTCGTCGACCAGCTCAACAAAATCCAATTCGGAGGCTTTCGACTCGGCTTCTGGTTTGCTCAGCAGGGCAGTATTTATGTCTTTGTCATTCTCATTGCCGTCTATGTTCGCATGATGAGCAAACTAGATAAAAAATACGGGTCAAAGCAGGATTAATACCCCCACTAACCACCTCGCCTCAGCTCTCTTCTCACTGCATGGACGTTCAAACCTGGACCTACCTTATTGTCGGCCTCACCTTTGCCCTCTACATTGGCATTGCGATCTGGGCCCGCGCCGCATCTACAGGCGAATTTTACGTGGCAGGAGGCGGCGTCCCTGCCCTTGCCAATGGCATGGCTACCGCTGCTGACTGGATGTCGGCCGCGTCATTCATCTCGATGGCAGGGATCATCTCGTTCGATGGCTTCGATGGCTCTCGCTACTTGATGGGATGGACCGGAGGCTACGTGCTCCTCGCGCTTCTTCTGGCACCTTACCTCAGAAAGTTTGGACAATTTACAGTACCAGATTTTGTCGGTGATCGCTACTACTCCAAAACGGCCCGACTGGTCGCACTCATCTGCGCGATCTTTATTTCCTTCACCTATGTCTGCGGTCAGATGCGTGGCGTCGGCGTGGTGTTTTCTCGCTTCCTTTTTTCAGAAGTTGAAGGCCCAATGCTTTTTGGGTTTGAGCCAATTACCTGGGGAGTGCTCATCGGCATGACGGTTGTCTTCTTCTACGCCGTCCTCGGTGGGATGAAGGGCATCACTTACACTCAGGTCGCTCAGTATTGCGTTCTCATTTTTGCTTTCATGGTTCCTGCCATTTTCATCTCGGTGATGTTGACGGGAAACCCCATTCCTCAGCTTGGACTGGGCTCCAACGTGATAGGTGAAGAAATCGCCCTCCTCGACAAACTTGACGGGCTCAGCACTCAACTTGGATTTGACGCTTACACACAAGGCAACAAATCGACAACGGATCTGTTTTTCATCACCATGGCCCTCATGGTCGGTACTGCAGGCCTGCCCCACGTCATCATTCGTTTCTACACCGTTAAAAAGGTCAGCGCGGCACGTGTTTCAGCTTTCTGGGCTCTGCTATTCATCGCTATTCTCTACACGACCGCCCCTGCAGTTGCAGTATTCGCGAGAACCAACCTACTCGAAACGGTCCCGAACAAACCATACGCAGAGGCTCCCCAGTGGCTCAAGTCGTGGGAGAACGCTGGACTTATCGCATGGATGGACAAAAACGACGACGGTATCATCCAATATACCAAGGGCGCCTCTATGGTCGGAAAGCCGGCATACGATGGAGACAACCGAGGAGAAAATAAAGAACGCCTCCTTTTCAACCAGCCGACCGAAGGAGCCAACGAGCTCTATGTCGATAAGGACATTATGGTTCTGGCAAATCCCGAAATTGCCAAGCTCCCAAACTGGGTTATTGCCCTGGTGGCTGCAGGCGGATTGGCCGCAGCACTCTCCACCGCAGCAGGACTGCTTCTCGTTATCTCAACCTCAGTATCTCACGATTTGGTGAAAAAGACACTCGCCCCCGGAATCAGCGATAAACAGGAATTGCTCATTGCAAGATGTGCTGCTGGTGTTGCTGTGGTCATAGCAGGCATTTTCGGGGTTTATCCTCCTGATTTTGTCGCCTCAGTAGTCGCCTTCGCCTTTGGCCTGGCAGCCGCCTCATTCTTTCCCGCCATCATCTTTGGTATCTTCAGTAAGCGCATGAACAAAGAGGGTGCAATATCCGGAATGATTGTTGGAATTGTCTTCACGGCGGCCTACATCATCTACTTTAAATTTATCAACCCTGATGCCAATACCGCTGAGAGCTGGTGGTTCGGAATCTCTCCCGAAGGTATCGGCACGCTCGGCATGCTAATTAACTTCGCCGTCGCTCTCATCGTCTGCTCTTTCAACAAAGCCCCGCCGCAGGATGTCATCAATATGGTTGAGAACATTCGTCAGCCGGAAAAGGAAGGTGAAGAACTTGCCGTGTCGGATCACTGATCAACCGAAAGGTAGACACTAATGCAACCACTTAGCCTCCTCTGATGACCGTTGTCGACCACCCCATCATCCGCGAGCGGCTCACTCATATTCGCTCCACGGACTCCAGCACCGCTGAGTTCCGCCATGCCCTCCACGACATCGCCCGATTGATGACCTTCGAAGTCACAAAAGATCTCGAAACCATCACCGTTGAAGTGGAAACCCCACTCAAAAAAACCGAGGGACACGCTTTCGAACGACCGATCGTGCTCGTTCCCATTCTCCGAGCCGGCGTCGGTCTACTCAATGGTTTCACTGAAATACTTACCGAAGCGTCGGTCGGCTACATTGGGCTCTCCCGCAACGAAGAAACGCATCAGCCACATAGCTACTACTGTAAACTGCCAGCCAACATCACAGAGGCTGAGGTCATCCTCATTGATCCAATGCTCGCGACCGGCGGCAGTGCCGCCGACGCTGCTGATGAGCTCAAAAATGCCGGGGCCACCCGCCTGCGCTTCGCATGCCTTATCGCCGCCCCTGAAGGCGTCGCCGCGTTCGAGGAACGGCACCCTGATATTCCTGTTTTTGCCGCCGCGCTCGATGAGAGGCTCGATGAAAATGCTTACATCGTACCCGGGCTCGGTGATGCTGGAGATCGCTACTTTGGGACCTAGTCGAAAAATCAGGCATAGCGTCGCCCCCACCGCCAGAGGAGCAGGAAAAGTGCGACTCCCAGCCCAAAGGTTGCCACGGCCAACGCGATCAGAGGCCCATCGAAGCTTACGATGAAAACCGCCCCGAGGGCCTGGGCTACGATGACGACGAGCAAAAGCCTCACCACAAAGAGATGACCGCGATTAGAAATGAAGCGCGCTCCCATCGGGGCTCCGATCGCAACAACAGGGATGCAAACCCACCAGTAATTCCAGATCTCGGGAGCTATTGCTTCACCCCCTCCTCCGCTGAGGCGCCAGAGAAATCCGACCACACTGTTGCTTGCCATCAGAATCACCGACGTGGGAGTCGCCACCGTTTCACAGACCCGGAATCCGAGGACAAGGGCAGCAAAGACAAAAATATCGAGGCCGCTACCGAGCAGCCCCGAAACCGTGCCGCCCACAAATCCTGCCAAGGCCAGGCAAATCAGTGTGCCCGGGTTTCGATCAGCCAATGACTCCCGTTTTATCGATCCTTTGACTCGGTTGATCGTCCATAGCGCGACTCCGAACGCGAGCCAGAGCGAAACGAAGAACACCTTGGTCGGGGTTGACTCAAACCAGAATTGAACCACCTCGAGGCCAAAGACAATCCCCACAGCGCCCGAAAGCCCGGCTATCAGCAGCGCTGTTTTCTCGATCGGTATTCTCCTCCACAAGATCACCATCGTTGCCGAGGTCATGCCAATCGATTGAATCATCATCGAGAAGTCCCGCGCCCCCCTCGGATCAATATTGAATCCAAGTGTCATCACCGGAAATGCGACCGCTCCACCACCCTGACTCGTGGAGCCCGCCACGAACGAACCAAAAGCCATAGTCACTGGCATGAACCAATCGTCGACAAACAAGGCCCAACGGTTTGCGCCAACTGTAATCACTAACCAAACGATCCAAACCAGCGTGATAAACACAAGGTCAAGATGGGGCCGAGTATTAAGAGAAGATTTCAAAAGCGAAAAGTATACGTCTGAAACTCTCCAGCGAAACCCATGAGAAGCTCGACCCAAAAAGCCTCACAACCTGCGCTATTTTCTCCCAAACCTTCCCAATTACTGATTTTCTGGAGGCAGGAATTTCAAGCAATCGACTAGTTCACGCAAAATAACATTCAAATCGCATTAAGCTTTTCCTTGGAAATAGCGTCTCTCTGCCTACCTTCTTGAAAACCCATGGATTGCGGAAAGCAAAAAATAATCGATTCGCTCGTTGCGTCTTATCATGAGATCGGCGGTATTAACCGGATTGACAGTGCGAACCTTCCCTCAAAGCGTAAGGTGATCGCCACCTGCGAATCGTTACTGCAGGTCCTGTTCCCCGGTTATCACGACGAAGAACCAATTCCGACGGACGAACTGGAAATGATCACAGGAGAGGTCATTGCGTCTCTCATGGAGGCTCTCGAAGTGGAAATCGCCAAAACGCTGCGCCTTCGTGATGACGAAAGTTGTGAATCCCATGCTGGCCTTGCCGCCCAGTCTCATGATCTCGTCTGTGAGTTTTTGAGTGATCTACCCGAGCTTCGCCGTTTGCTTCGGACCGACGTGGAAGCAGCCTATGAGGGAGATCCCGCTGCGAAGAACTTCGACGAAATCATCTTAGCCTACCCATGCATCGAGGCGATCGCAATCCAACGCTGCGCCCATTGCCTTTACAAACTCGACGTCCCGTTAATCCCACGGATCATGACAGAGTATGCGCATAGTCTGACCGGCATCGATATTCACCCGGGTGCCGCCATCGGTACCCACTTCTTCGTCGACCACGGCACTGGCGTGGTCATCGGGGAAACGTGCACGATTGGTGACCATGTGAAACTCTACCACGGCGTAACTCTGGGAGCCCGTAACTTTCCAAAAGATGAAAACGGTCGCATCGTCAAAGGTAATAAACGTCATCCTGACGTTCGAGACCATGTTGTGATCTACCCTCACGCTACCGTGCTGGGAGGAAAAACGGTGATCGGAGAATCCTCCACAATCGGAGCGAACGTATTTCTTCGTGAAAGTGTGGACGAATTTTCTTTTGTAACAACTGTCGGTGAAGAATTGAATATCATCGACAAGCGCACCGGCGAGACCATACCTTACGCTAGCCCCAAATAGGTGCACCTCTCATCATGGCCACGCAATTGGAACTGTTTGACAACAGTCGCCTGACTTCCGAAGACCACCACGCGGCACCACGTGCGTCGGCGCCTGCTCCGGCACCAGCACTCGAAGCATCCACTGCATTACCCGCCCGCATACCAAAGGTTGTTCACCCAAAATCCGGGCTCGATAGGTTTCTGATCCGCCTCGCGGTCTTCTACGCGACAGAACTGGAACTCCCGATCCTCGCCGAGAGAGTTTCTGTTTCGTGGAACTGTCGTATGCGCACTGCCGCCGGCCGAGCCTTCTTTCAAACTGACCAGATCGAGCTTAATCCGAAACTTCAGGACCTATCCGAGGAAACTCGAGATCGTGAAATTTTCGGCACCTTTCTTCACGAGTTGGCCCACCTCATATCCTACGCGAGAGCAGACGGGCGACGCATTCTTCCCCACGGACCAGAGTGGAAGCAAGCCTGCCGCGATCTTGGAATCCCTGATGAGGATCGTTGTCACAATCTCGACTTTCAGTCTCGCAAGATGAAGCGCCGTTACACCTACGAATGCCTTGTCTGCGGCTCAGTGGTCGAACGTGTTCGCAAGATCAAGCGGGCCGTTGCCTGCTACGACTGTTGCCGCACCTATAACGGCGGCGAATACGACAATCGATTTCGTCTTGTTGAGAAGGTGATCGCGTGACTATTCACTTCCCTTTTACCTTTGCATCACCTCACCATTCGTTACCGTGATGCCATGAAGTTCTTCATGCTCCTGGTCCTCGCTCTGGCCTTCTCCTCGCCCAATTTCGCTGGCGAATGGATTAACCTTTTTAACGGCAAAAACACTGAGGGCTGGACCCCTCGGGAAGAGGTGGAAACCTTTGAAGCCATCGACGGAGAGATTCACTTACTGGCGACCAAGAACGTCTGGGTCACTAGTAAAGTTAAGATGGACAACTTTGAGGCTTCTGTCGAGGTCCTGCTGCCGGATGGTGCCAAAGAAGACGGGCTGAATACCGGATTCTCTTTCCGACTTTTAGGAGAAGAAGGTAAACCCAAGGGATATCAAATCGAAATCGAAGGAGATGTCCCCGGTGAGAACGGAGGTGTCTACGCCATTGGTATGGGGGGCTGGCTTTACCCAAAGAAGGAACAACAAAAGGATTTCCTCGGAAAGATCGATGGAGTGATCAAGGAGGGTCAATGGAACACCTATCGCGTTGTCTGCGACGGTCCCACCATCACCACCTTTGTTAATAACATCAAGATCGCTCAGGTAACGGACGCGCAATCACTCAACGGCTACTTTGGCATCCAGCATCACGGCAAAGGAGGGATGATCCGTTTTCGCAATATCAAGGCTCGCGAGTTGCCCTCTCCCTCTCCTGAAACCACGGCTTCTACGGCATTTCCCAACATCCTCTGGCTCACTGCTGAGGACATGAGCCCTACCCTCGGCTGCTACGGCGACAAATACGCCACCACTCCCAATCTCGACCAATTCGCTAAGGAATCTGTCCGCTACACCAACGCCTTCGCTGCGGCACCAGTCTGCTCTCCCTCCCGGTCCACGTTAATCACCGGGATCTGGGCACCCAGTTCGGGGACCCACCAGATGCGCTCCGCTTTTCCACTGCCCGACAATGTCACAGGCTACTCAGCCTACCTTCGAAAAGCCGGCTACTACACCACCAATAATGTAAAGACAGATTACAATACCGGCAGCATTACTCGACTCATCGAAGAATCCTGGAACGAAAACAGCGATGCCGCTCACTGGAATTCAGAGCAGCGGGACCAACGCCCTTTCTTTTCAGTCTTCAACCACATGACCTCACACCAGTCACGCACCGCGGTTTGGCCTCACAAGGCTTTTGAACAGCATATCCAATCTCTTATTTCCGAAGATCTATTCCATAATCCTGACACTGCTCCCATTCCCCCTTACTACCCCGACACACCAGTTGTCCGTAAAACAGTGGCTCGCTACTATGATTGCGTTACAGCGATGGATCAGCAGATCGGTGATCGGCTCAAGGAACTGGAAGATGTGGGTGTCGCTGATAATACCATCGTCTTCTTCTACTCCGATCATGGTTCTGGGATGCCGCGGCACAAACGTCTTCTTACCGATTCAGGCATGCACGTGCCTCTGATGATTCGTTTTCCCGAAAAGTGGCAGCACTTAGCGCCAGCGAAACCCGGAGAGTCAATCGAACGACTCGTTACCTTCGTCGACTTTCCCGCCACGCTCCTCTCCATGGTCGGACTGGAAGTTCCTGATTACATGCAGGGTAACGTTTTTATCGGGCCGAACACTATTGACGCGCCGGAATACCTTTACGGCTTTCGCGACCGCGTCGATGAAGTCTTCGACATGGCCCGCTCGGTTCGTTCCAAGCAGTATCTTTACATTCGTAACTACATGCCGCATCTCTCCTGGAATCCACCGAGCGTCTTCTCTGACCTAGCTGATATCCGTCGCAACATCACGCAACACGCTGACAAAAATTCCGAAACTCTCTCAGCAGCACAGCACCACTACACCAACGCCACTCGGGTTGCGGAGGAATTCTACGACATCAGCAGCGACCCGGAAAATATCAACAACCTCATGCTCACCGTGATGAGCAAGAAGCAGGAAAAAGCTCTCGACGCTCATCGTGCCGAACTGATCCGGAAGCGCATAGAGATTAAAGACAACGGCGCTCTGCCAGAAGCTGTCATGGCTCAGTATATTGAGGACGAAGGCTTTGATATTCTCACCATCAACAACGGCGGCAGCAACCACCA
>PBSY01000073.1 GCA_002726915.1 Verrucomicrobiales bacterium
CCATAATGCAAAGACCAGCAAAAAAAATGTAATAAGCGGGTTGAGAGCCAAAGCCTGTGTCAGGTCGCCCCGAAACAACGCAAAGGATGCCGTGGTGCCCCGACATAGCGGGCACTGGACGTCAGTGAGTTGCCAGATCAGGCAGGGTTTAAGGTTTGTTCCTGAACGCTGGAACTCGAAGTAGATGAAGAGGACAGATGAGACATAAAAAATGACTCCGAGGATTAACCCCGGAGTCATTCCGTTAAAGAAAGCGAGACGCTTTGTGCGCTCGAATTGAATCATATTAAAGTTGCTCAAAAGCACCCTCAGATGCAGCTATTCCAAACATAGCGGCTCCAAAAATGATATAAAAAACAATGGCTAAAGCGAGTAAGATAACAGATATGATTCCGCAAATTTTGCCTGCCTTGGTTTGTTGTAAGCCCGCAGGGTCCATCGTCCCGGCTGACATCTTGGGAATGTCTTTGTTTGCCATCACCCATGCGATAATTCCACACACTTGACAAAGGACGAGGCCAAGAATTCCCAATACGACTACGGTTGTACCGCGATGCGGCTCCACTTGCTGTTCCATGGTGCTAGCTTTAAATGTCTGAGGTGGGTAGTCAATTCGAATTCCTTCGAATTCCTTCGAATTCGTGACAGATCGGCGCATTCTGCCTTCGGTTACGATATTTCGAAGCTGTTCTAGCGTAGTCGCATCCCTTTAGCTTTCTCGCCGTATTAGCGTTAGTCTCGCTACCAATTTCTCCGCTGTAGCGGTCGTCGATTTACTTGGATACGTTAGAAAAATTTAGCTTCATTTTTGTCCGCTTTTACCTTTTCCCCTGTTCCGCGGGAGCTTGGTGGGTGCGGGGTCCGACATTGGTGAGGTTTCGTAGAACTCGCCGTCGTTGACAAGGCGTGGGTCGTGAGTGGCCTCAAGTTCAGCCATTAACTCGGCCTCCATCTTTGTGAGAACGGCCGCATACTCCGGATCATTGGCGACGTTAGTGGATTCGTGAGGATCTCTCTTGAGATCATAGAGCTCAAGACGTGGGCGTTGCCCATAAACCCATTCGAAGTGATCCTTCCAAGCATCCTGCTTCCGTGCCGTCACCAACCATGCTTTAGTGGGGCCTGCGTCTTCGTCAGGGAGAGTGACGCGAGTGTTGCCCTCAAGTTCTTCGGTTGAAGGTGTGGTTTCTCCGCTGCCGAGGCGATAGGGGTCGCCCATGGGCCAGCGGTCGGGGCGAAAATTAATGATTAGTGCGAAGTCATGCGTGCGAAGACAACGCTGGGGGTAGGGCTTGAAATCAGCCCGAGCGTTGTCGACGTGTCGTTCGCGCCCTGTGAATACCCGAGTTCGGTTTTCGTCGATAAGGCCCGACCTCTCCGATTTAAGAATCGGCCAGAGACTTTGCCCTGTCATGACTTCGGGTATTTCGAGACCTGCTGCGGCAAGAAAAGTTGGCGCGATATCGGTCAGTGATGTCAGGTCATCGACAACACGACTTCCATTTACCCCCGGGCCGGCGATAGCAAGTGGGACTCCTGTACCGAAATCGTATAGATTACATTTGCCATAGGGGAAGCCTGGCGCGCCGTGATCACCGCTGATAGCGATAAGGGTGTTCTCCAGTTGGCCGGTTGCTTCGAGTTCCTCAATGATGAGAGCTATCGCTTCATCCCAGGCTTTGATCTCGCCGAAGTAGTCGGCGAGGTCCTGCCGGACTTCATGAACATCGGGAAGAAAGGGGGGCATCTTGCCTTTAAGCTCGTCAGGGTCGATTCCCCAAAGCGCTTTGCCGCTCCCCTTCGTCCACTTTCGATGAACATTGGTGGGGCCGAACCAATAGCAGAAAGGCTGCCTCTCCCCTTGATCTGAGAGAAAGGCGCGGAAGTTTGTCCGAACTTCATCGAAGAGTTCCTCTTTGGCTTCTTCCATGGTTGCGCCAGCAGCCATGGATTTACTCGTATTTTGAGAGAATTGATTGAATTTGGACCCGGCTTTACCGTAGGCCTCACTGCGGATAAAAGGTGAATTGGATGGGCTCCCTGGCCCCCAAACTTTGTAGGTGTAGCCAATGTGGTAGCCAGCATCGCGCAACAAGGTCGGAAAGGAGGGGAGCTCTGTGGGGTAGGTCGCGCCGAGAAGAATCGAACCAGTTCCCGTTCTCCAAAAATGTTGTCCAGTTAACAGGGCAGAGCGACAGGGAGTGCAGGAAGGGGCGCTGACATGATTATTCTTAAAGAGCACCCCTTCCTTGGCGATGCGATCAAAGGTGGGGGTCTGAACAACATCATTGATGCCACCGGGAGTGTTGTCCCCGTAGATGGAAGCGTAACGTCCCCAATCGTCGGCAAAAAGAAAGAGAATGTTAGGGCGGTCCTGACTTTGGGCAAACCCAACAATTGTGCAGGTGAAAATAAAGGCGACTCTAATCAAAATCATAGATCCAGCATGATTTCTAATTTGAATTTCGCCAGTAATAAAATGATGATGCTAAATTGCGCGTTACAGTTTTTTTGCCGTAATGAAGTTGATCAGGTAGTGAAAAGTTGGTTGTTTCACTCAGGATTTCGGTAATGGTTCACCACCGTTCACCACCGTTCACCACCGTTCACCAAATTGAGATCTGACCTCTTACTTTTTGTCTCGCTGAGCTTTGTCGTCACCGAAATTTCTGCGCAGACGCTCTCCCCTGCCGTTGTTGCTGCAAATTCACCGATTCCGGATTTTCTCGGCTCTGCAGACGATGCTCCGATTACGATTGGCTTAGCGCCGACTGGTGCAAAGTCCATTGAACACCTTAGTGATAAAACTCCATTTCCATTGGAGCCGAAGAGAATTTACACCGTGCCGTCCGGGCCTTGGGGAAACCTAGAGTTTTATGTCACTTACCTTCAAGTACCCAACCATTTCCTCGATTTTATGGTAATGCCATCTGATGTGACCACTTGGTATTTCGATGCAGTCAATGAAAGTGAGTTAGTTACCCAATTGGCTTCGATTGGGCTGGCAACAATTAAGGGTAAGAACTGGCTTGAGATGGGAGAAGTCCACAAGCCTCCTGGATACGTCGGGCTCGCCTTTGTCCCGACCGAAGAACTGATTCTGGGTCTGTCTTTAGACCAGCGAAGAGTTCTTCACGCTACGTTGACCGATGTTTCTAAGAACCGATGGTCTACTGATCCGATTGTGGTCGAATCTGGAGATCCAGTGATCTGGTATCGGGATGCAGGATTGGATGAAGATTTAGTTCAATTGATTGCTTCTCTTTGTTATCAGAATCAGAAGGCTACCGTGTTTTCGGATATCTCATACGTGCTCTCAACTATTGAAACTCTTGAGAAACGTCGGCAATTTTTGAGAGCGACAACGCGGACGAGAACGCTCATGCTTCGTCTCAATGTTGAAAACACGACCGATTTTGCAGGTGTAATCGACTACTGGACCAATGGACACAAGCGCAAGTCCATTTTACCGATTCTTGAATCGATCATCGAGACTCCTGGGGTCGAAAGAATCGATGTAGCTCACCTCCTACCGCCAACACCGAGAAAGCTCCTTTTTACTTACCCGGGCCTTAGTGACTATCTGGAATTTGGTGAGCAGGATTGTCACTGGACAGCCCTTAATTTTTTCCAAGCAAACCCAAATCAGCAGGCGCAGATTGGCATCCTGGGGGAGGTGGTTGCCAGAGATTACGAAAATGCCACTGGAGCGCTTCAATTTGGAGACATTATCCAATTTGTGGAATCAGGAACGGCTACGGTTAAGCATTCGGCGGTATTTATAGCGGGAGATATCGTCTTCACCAAGAATGGAATTGGGGCAACAAATCCCTGGGTATTGATGCGCTACAGCGATATGGAGGCTCGCTACTCTTCCAATCATTTAGTAGCGAAGGCGATACGTAAGAAAACTAACTACGAGTAAGAATGTATTTCTCACTCGGCTGATTCCACTTCGTATTCAGGGCACATTATTTGTGAGCCGAGCAAACTGTTTGCTCTGAAGTTCAGTTAAGCCTGTATCGTCACTCTGGATCAGGAAGACAGCGATTTTAAGCCGGTCGGCTAGATCAAGACTCTCCTCGGCAGAGAAAATCATGAAAGCCGTCGCCCATGCATCTGCGACCAGACAGTCTTTTGCAATAACACTGACGGAGACAGTAGCATGGTCAACAGGGTATCCTGTTTTCGGATCGATTGTGTGCGAGTAGAGGTTGCCTTGGGATTCAAAAAAATTTCTATAGCTTCCCGAAGTTGCGAGCGACCTGCCGACGAGAGGGAGGGTCTTAACTGTTTCGCCATTACTGACGGGAGACTCAATTGCGACTTTCCAGGGTCGATCGGCAGCTTTTGCGCCGCCTGCTCGAATCTCGCCTCCGATATCGACAAGGTAGCTTGTGATACCCTTCGCCCGTAGCTCCTTAGAGACTAGATCGACGGCGAAGCCCTTTGCGATAGCTGATAGATCGATTTCAAGTGTGGGAATGGCTTTTCGAATAGCGGGTGGTTCTAATCGTACGTGCAGATGGTGAGAGCCTATTGATTCAAGTGCCTTTTCGATTTCAACGTGTGAAGGAGGTTTGTCGCGTTCTTTATCCTTTCCGAATCCCCAGAGTTCGACAAGCGGGGAAACCGTGATGTCAAACCTTCCATTAGAAGCCTCATAGATCTCGAGTGCCTTCGAAACAACAAAAGCGGTTTCACTCGAAACGTCGAACCACTCGCTGCTTTCAAAGCGATTGAAGCGTGATATTTCCGAGTCATCACGATAGGTCGACATGAGATGGTTGATGCGAGTAAGTTTACCTTCTACGAAGGTCGCGAGGTGGTCGAGTTTCGGAGGAGGAAGGTTTTCGGCGATGGTAACCCGGTAGTAGGTTCCCATAATTTGTCCGGTAAGAATTGCCGGCGGATCGACTCTTCCTCCGCTTTGAACGCAACCGCATGAGAATAAAACAAACCAGGCGAGGTTTTGTAGTGATGGTTGGCGAAGCATAGGTAACTAGTTAAGGTTAGCGTTTGAAAAGCGATTAGAACAGGGTCCTTTTTCGAGGCTTCGGTCGTTTTTAAAAAATCTTAAAACTTAAGTAAGAGTCGGAATCGGGCTCAATTCTTGCGGCGTTGTTGCTATCAGAACCTCTCGGCGATAAACAATGTCGTTGTCTTATTAATAATGGAGAAAGGTAATCTGATTGGAGCGGTTTCAGGAGGTGAGCTCACCCGGCCTGCGCTGCCGTGAAAGGAATTGCGATCGGCAAGCCTCGCCATAAAATGGCGCACTTGCGATTCGATCTAAAGGAGATTTTGGAGTGGCCGGAAAAAGGGATGAGTAGGCTTTGCCTTCCCAAAAATTTCGCCTATGCTCCGGCTATTAGTCATGCATAAAATCCTCGTTGCTGTTCTGTTAGTATTTGTGGTAGGTGCTGCCGAAGTCAGAGCTGATCAAGCTCCGTTACTGGCCGATGAAGTCGGTAAGGCTGTTGCAGATTTGATTGAGGATGGAAAGCTTGCGGGCGCCGTCGTGCTGGTGGCACAGAGTGGCCAACTGCTCCATCTCGACGCTTACGGAGAACGTGTTTTAGCATCAGGAGAAGGAATGACGACTGATACCATTTTTCGGATTCACTCTATGACCAAGGCTGTCGTATCGGCTGCTGCTCTCCAGTTGTGGGAGCAGGGAAGGTATGAACTTGAGGATCCTGTGGCCAAGTATCTGCCTGCTTTTGCATCTATGTCTGTCCTCAATGGAGACGGACAGGCGATTGAGGCCGTCGAGATAATGACGGTGACGGATCTTTTTCGGCATACTTCGGGGTTAGCTTATAGTTTTACGGCACCCAAAAGGCTGGTTGATGATTATTCCGGACCTCGTCTTTGGGGAGGAACTTCGGAACAATTCTGTGAGGAGCTCGCCAAGGTTCCCCTAACGCACGAGCCGGGACAATCGTGGGTTTACGGGGTCAATACTGACGTGCTTGGACGATTAATTGAAGTCTGGTCGGGTCAAACGTTAGACGTTTATCTCGAGGAGAATTTCTTCGGACCACTCCAGATGAAAGACACCGGATTCTGGTTAAAAGGTGATGATATGCCTGAGCGCTTCGCCGCAGTTCACCAAAGTCGTCAAGGCGGGGTGGTAGCAGGAAAGGATCCTCTCGGTCAGGCCTACGCCAAAAAGCCAAAGATGATGTCAGGGGGAGGTGGATTGGTCTCGACAGCGAAAGATTACTATCAATTTTTACAGATGATTGCGGACAGGGGACTGAGGTTTGAGCGCCGGTTTTTGAAGCCAGAGACCGTTAAGTTAATGACGACAAACCAGTTGCCTGAAACGGTGCCTCAGATTTTCTTTGGTAAAGAACAGCGAGTGGGCGTTGGGTTTGGTCTCGGTTTTTCAGTGGTTACCGGCTCGAGTGAGGGATGGGACAAAAGCGCACCGGTAAACGAGTATGGTTGGGGTGGAGCCGCGAGCTGTCACTACTGGGTGTCTCCGGAGCACGATAACCTGATCGTGATTACGCTGGAGCAAACCGTGCCCTACAACTGGAATATGGAGCGTGTCTTGAAGCCGGTGATTTATGGCGCTTTAAGCCAATAGTGGCAAAGGCCTAAAAAATACAGTATTTAGGGCGCTTCGGTTCCGGGGGCGAGATGAAAGCACCCAGTCTTTTGCTATGAAACGGTCAACTCTTATCATATGCCTCGTGTGCTCCGTCTTATGTGCGAGAGGTCAAGAACGTTTTAAGAAGTGGGGGGACCAGGGGGATGGCACTTACGCCAACCCTATTTTGAACGGGGATTTTGCGGACTCGGATGTGGAGAAGTCCGGAGACAAATGGTATTTGATTACCTCGACCAACCACCTTTCGCCGGGCATGACGATCATGGAGTCGAGAGACCTCGTGAATTGGAAATACATCTCTCATGCAATTCCATCGCTGACTTGGGAATCAAACTACCAGTGGGATAAAATAAACGGCTACCGCTTTGGAGTTTGGGCTGGGGATTTAGTCTATCATGAAGAACGTGAGGAATGGCTTTGCTACCAGATCGATTTTCAATCAGGGCTTTACGTCACGCGGGCCAAAAATATACGTGGGCCGTGGTCGAACCCAGAGTGTATCCTCAAGCGAAAGCACTGGACTGATCCGACGGTTTTTTTCGATTATGAAAAGAGGGAGGCTTGGTTGTTGGCAAACTGGGGCAAGGGGTCTCCACCCCGACCTGACACACCTCATGATCTGAAGCTATTTAAGTTGTCTTGGGACGGTGGCGAATTACTTGATGAGGGAGAGGTAATCTGGACTGGGCAAGCTGTGGAAGCGGCTAAGATCCGGCGGTTCAATGATCAGTGGTATGTCATGATGATTGAGTGGCAGGGTGAGGGAGAGGCGCGTGATCGCAAGCAACTGTGCCTGCGTGCGACCACGGATTCGATCTATGGTCCCTACGAGGCACGAACAGTGATGGAGCGCGAAAAAGATACGGATCGATCGGCTTGTCAAGGCTCGTTGATTGAGGCTCCTGACGGGCGTTGGTGGTTTATGCATCAGTTGGTCCAGAACGGTGAGCCGGTCTTTCACGGGAGGCCACAGTGTCTGCAACCGGTAATCTGGCAGGATGGCTGGCCAATTATCGGAAATGACATTGACGGGGATGGCATCGGAGAACCGGTTTGGCAGCATGGCAAGCCAATCGAAAGTGATTCGTCACTCCTTCTGCAGACTTCGGATGAATTTGAAGGAGACCTCGTTGGGCATCAATGGAATTGGAATCACAATCCCAGGCGTGAACGGTTTTCATTCGCCGAACGCAAAGGATTTCTTCGCATCACCGCTTCAAAGCCCGTTGCGGCCAACCGTGGAAAGCTAAACGGGCCGTTTTGGGGAGCTCCAAACACACTCTCTCAGCGCCAGATTGGAGTTGGTCAAACGGCAGTGATATCTAAGGTGGACTTGTCAGGGCTAAAGCAGGGAACGAGAGCAGGGATTTGTCATTTTTCCGGTTCATTTATGCAATATGGAGGACGCTATGCGGTGTTTGGTGTTCGGGGGGAAGCTGATGGGAAACGCGTCTTGTTTTTCGTTGATCACCAAGGCAGTGATTCTGGCGAGATAATTGATAGTGATGTAATCTATTTAAAATCAAATACAGACTTTGATGAGGCGAGATTCTCCTGGAGCCTTTGTGGCAGAATTTGGAATGAAACTTCATATCGCTACACCCTGAAGTTTGGCAACTGGAGAGGTAATCGTGTTGGCTTGGCCTGTTGGAATCCAAGGACCGATGATTCATCGAAGGCCGGCTGGATGGATGTCGACTATTTCCGTTACTCTCCCTCCAGCCGTAAGAATAAGTAGAGAGGAAGACGTGAAGGGAAGAGTCGAACGAAAAACACAACGATGTCACGCTTCAACGTTGTCTAGTCTCGCAAGGTCATCAGATAGGCCATAACGTCCTCAAGTTCTTGTTCTTTCAGTAGAACGCCCATTGGTGGCATCGGAGAGACTTCGATTTGAAATCCCTCGGCAATAGTGGCTTGGGGTTCCACTAGACTCTCACGAATGTAATCCTCACTTTTTCGTGAGGCAATACCGTCCAGAGCGGGTCCAATAGCCCCTCCTTGCCCTTCAGCAACATGACAGCGGCTGCAGGCAGCCACAGAGTGTGTTTCAAAAATTTCCTTTCCGTGACTTGGATCCCCGTCGGTGATCTTGGGTGCAGCTTCAAGCGAGGGCTCGTATTCTACCTGGTGAAGCGCCACGTCATCCCACCATGCTGTTCCTGTAGCCTTTCCCCATCCTCCAAAGAGGCAGTTGATCGTGAGTTCATCGTGATTTAGTGAATTAAAAGTGGCCTCCACACGCCTCCACTCTGGGTTGGTCCGAGTTAGGGCATTAGTGCGAGACTCTCTGGGCTGGTTCTGGACTTCATGGGCATTCATCTGGGCGCCACGTGCCCCCAGAAGTCGGGCGGTCTTTACCCATCCGGTGAGACGGTATTCGGTATCGGGTTGGACCTTCACTTTGGTAAAAAAGCTGGTGTCAGCTCCTCGGGTAGAGGTGATACAGAGGCTTCGTTCGCCAGTTCTTGCTTCGTTGGCGACAACGATGTGTTCGGCGCTGCCGCTGTAGCTTCGAATCTCCCACTCTCTCGGGGCAGATTGGGATACTTGTTCGAAAGAGGGGTTGGGAAGAAGGTTGGGACCCATAATTTTCAACGGACCTCTTTGGATATTTCCGGCGCCGCTGGCTCGTAGAGCTGTGGCCAGCCATTCATCGCCATTGTTTTCGGCTTTAAGAATAAGGCGATTTGCGATTTGCTCATTACCCTCCTTATCCGAAAAGTGGGCGAGCTTGGCGAATGCGGAAAGGCGAACGAGAGGATCCTTTGCTTGGACAACGGCTGTATCAAAGAAGAGTTGTCTGCCGGTCTCATCCGTGGAAATGGCGCGAATCGCATTTCGCTTGAGCACAGGGTCGCCAGCTTTGAGAAGAGCGAATTGATGGCTTTCTTTATCAAGGGTGCCAAGGCCGTCGAGTGTCCAAAGGGCGTGAGCCGCGGGAACGCCCGAAGAATTCTTAAGCAGTGTTTTGAGTGAGGGGGTAAGTTCAGTCAATTTTCGGGCAACGATCATACGTTGGGCTGTGAGCCGCCAAAATTGATTATGATGTGAAAGTGCATTGAGCAGTTGCTTGTCAGAAGCGCCTTCGAGAGATGAGATGCTTGATGCTTGGGCCCCTTCCCAAGTGACACGGTAGATTCGTCCATGTTGTTTGTCGCGAAGTGGGTTTTTATGAGCATTACCGATGCCTCGAACCGCGTTGTAGCCACCCCGCTCTTTTGTAGGGGTAGGATTATGTTGAATAATGAAGTTGTACCAGTCTGCCACCCATAGGTTGCCGTCGGGGCCGACCTCTGCGGCAACCGGAGAAAACCATTCATCGGCACTGGCGAGCAGGTGAAAGCGATTGATGGCTTTGTAGCCCGCACCCTCCCTGATGTTTTCAAACATACCAAGCAAGTGCCCGGTGGGTCCTCCGATGAACGCCATGCGGTCTCGCCATGAGGGGGGGAAATTGTTCGAAGTGGCAAGGGCGTATCCGGCACCTGCTGTGTACTGGCCAAACGCATCCACTTGCCGAACGTTCGGAGTGATGGGGTGGAAAACAATTTCATCGGCGATCATTTTCGCGCTCATTCCTTTCTCGCCTTCAGGGTATCCAGTCTGGGGGAAGCCACCAAAAAATGAAGGGTTCCGGTTGGCGGTGGATCCGAAAACGTCGCCGGCAGCATTGAGTCCAAGGCCCCAGGTATTATTGTTGAACTGATGAATGAATTCCAGTTCGGAGCCATCGGGCTTCATCCGAAAAACACCGGAACCGAATTTATGATCCCGGCCCCCGATGTTGCCGTTGAAAGAAGAGTAACCTACCGTTCCGTAGATCCAGTTGTCGATTCCGTAGCGGAGATTGGACGGGCCTGCATGTGTGTCTTTGATTCCCCATCCAGTGAGGATGGTTTCTTTCACGTCAGCACGGTCATCGCCGTCGGTGTCTTTAAGAAATAGGAAGTCAGGAGCCTGTGCGACAATGATGCCCCCGTTCCAAAACGTCAGAGAGGTAGGAATGTTGAGGTGGTCGGCAAACACTTTAACGGTATCACAGCGGCCGTCTCCATTTGTGTCCTCCAATATTTTGATGGTGTCCTCTCCAGATCCGTCGCGGACATCATTGGGGTAATCGACGGTTTCGCCAACCCAGAGGCGACCTCGTTCATCCCAAGCCATAAAGATTGGGTTTACCAGATCAGGCTCGGAAGCAAAGAGTTCAACTTCCCAGCCTACCGGCATTTGTAGATAGTCCATGCTGTCTTCGGCCGAGAGTGGAAATTGAAATTTTAATGGCTTCGGACGGTTCTCATAGTTAGCGATGTTGTCGCGATCTTCATAGCGAAGCGGGGTTCTGTTAGTGAGAAAGATTTCGTAGTCAGAGCGACGTTCATCTCCGCATGCCCAGAGGATTCCTGATTTGAGAAGTTGATGGAACTCGGGTAGCGACCAGACGCGCTCATCGTGCCCGCTCGCAGTATAAAAAACGCGGCCGCCGCCCTCTTTTCGAACCCATGTCCACGGTTCGGGTCCTGATTGGGGATCGCCATTGGGGCCTTCGCGAACTTGTAACACGACGCGGTCAGTCGTGTTGTGATTGATATGATAGTATGTTTCATCCCACGCTTCGAAGGTGGGGGTGCCGGCGATGGCGGGGTGATCTGGCTCGATAGTCTTAGCGGAAAAAGTTCCGGTCCCATGCGATTTAAATCGTCCCCCGACAAGTTGGTCAAATTCAAGGATGTTCTGGAAGCACCAACTGGCGCAGTGGACAGGAACGAAGCCTCCTCCGTTCCTGACGTATGAGGCAAGATTTTTCCAGAGTTTACGGTCCAGCGTCTTGTGATTAGCATAAAGCAGGACGGCATCATAGCGTGACAGCTTAGCCGCGTCGCCGAAGGCTTCCTCGGGAGTCGTCACATAGTCAAAGTAAATACCATCACGCCCGAGAGCTTGTGCAAGCATCGGGTAGTAGAGATCGGAAGGATGGCTTTCTGATTTGTGACCTAAAAAGAGAACACGAATAGGCCCCTCCGTGGAACCTTTGCCAGTGGGCTTGTTGGCTGCTTCTGAAGGCTTGTTTCGATTGTATGGTGATTCGGGGACAGGTTTGGCCTGAGGGGCAGCATTGGAAGGGAGTTTGGAGGTAAGGTAAGCTCGAATCTTGGAGAGAGATGGATCATTGATCCGGTTAGCAAACTCGTTAGGGTCTTCCCTGAGGTCGTAGAGTTCCTCGAATCCGTTCCCATATCGGATGAGCCGGTATCGATCATCAGCAATAGCATGCGAGGCGGAATCTTCGCCGCGAAACTGAAATGAGGTCGTGGCAAATCGTTCTCCCGTAATGGTGGGATTTTTCAGTATGGATACCAGAGATGAGCCGTCGCATTGATCAGGGACGGGCAGACCAGCAAGCTCGCAGAGAGTAGGGTAGAGGTCGGTAAGGGTGACAGGTTCGCGTGTCTTCTCTCCGTCTTTGCTGATGCCGGGGGCATGAATGAAGCACGGAACTCTTGTTGTTTGATCCCAAAGTGCAAATTTTTCCCAGTTGTCCTTTTCTCCGATGTGAAATCCGTGGTCAGTCCATAGAACGACTATTGTGTCGTCTTTGAGCGGCGAGGCATCCAGTCCATCGAGCAGCCGCCCAAGTTCGTTGTCAACATAGCTGATGCTGGCGAGATAGCCTCGCATCAGTTTTTTCCATTGGTTGTTGTCCGTCACCCATTGGTGCCAGTTGGTGCGGCCGTGGTTATGGGCATCCTTGAGATCGTCGATTCGATAGGGAGGAAGCTCGACCTTATCTTCTGGGTAGAGATCAAACCATTTCTGTGGAACTTCAAATGGGATATGCGGCCGAAAGAGTCCGACCGCAAGGAAAAGAGGCTGGTCATGCTTCTGCTGCATTTTGTTGATAGCCCAATCGACGACTGCTCCGTCGCCCTGACCCTCGTTAAGTTCGACGGGTTCGGCCCCGAAATAAAAATCTCTCAGAGGTCGTTTTCCAACGAAGTGATCATTTTGATTGGTTGATTGCGTGATTTCCGGGCGGGGCCAGTCGCTGGAAATCGGGTCAAGTGGGTCACCACGATAATCATCCCATGCTTCGGGATCATTCTGTGAGTCACCCGGCGTCCATTGCAATGTGTGAAATATTTTCCCACCACCTGCCGCGTAGTAGCCGTGGTCCCTGAAGTGCTGAGAAAGAACAACTGCGTTCTTGAGCACAGGGGATTCGTGTCTCCAGCGTGGACCGTGTGCGCCGAATGCATTGCGATAAATGCCGGATCTTGAAGGATGAACTCCTGTCATGACTGCGACACGGGATGGGTGACAAGCAGGCGCCGCACAGTGTGCGTTGGCGAAGGTGACGGATCGCCTGGCAAGGCGCTCAAAGTTCGGGCTGTAAACGTTGGGGTGATTATCGAGAACAGAGATGTAGTCGTTCAAGTCATCGATCGCGATAAAGAGTACGTTCGGTTTGGTGTCCTCACCAAAGACAGATGAAAACAGAAGAGCGATTCCTAGGAGAGTGAGGAAATTTTTTATGGGAATATTGGGAGATTGTGGCTCTAGACCTGCGACCTAAACCCGCTTAGTGATGAAGGAGTGCAGTGGCACCCCTTTCAGCTAAAAGCCGAAAAACGCACTAAGAGCTTAGGCTCCAGTCAGGCAGGCGGACCAGTTCGCCGCCCTTTTGAGCGCTTTCGTGGGCAAGAATGCCGCAGAGGGTAATGTTGGCCGACTGGACGGCGTTTGGGTAGCCTTCGCCTTCGCCGCGCAGCAGTTCGATAAACTGATGTACGAGATGCGGGTGAGAACCGCCGTGGCCGGCACCCTGAGTAAAGCTAAGGTGTTCCTCGCCTTCCTCTCCACTGTAGACTCCTCCCTGAGTGAAGGGAGCAATCTCATCCGGCAATAAGTGTCCGTAGTCGGGGCACTCAACTTCTTCAGGGATGTCGGTCTCCGGCTTCTTCGCTGTGTGCACCACTAGGGGATTATTCTCAATGAGTGGCCATTCGACGGCCTTTTTGGAGCCGTAGACCTCAAAGCTCTCCCGATACTGACGCGCTACGTCAAAAAGTGAGCGATAAACCTGAGCACTGAGATCACTGTTGTGGAACTTGATGTGGGTGGTCTCGATGGCAAAAGGCGAGCCATAGCAGTCATGCATCTCTTCTCGGATAGTACCGCTCGGGAAACAGCTGACATATTCCGCTTCGTTTCTTCCAAGTCCGAGAACAGGTCCGACGCAGTGAGTTGCGTAGTGCATGGGTGGGAGACCTGGCCAGTAGCCGGGCCATCCATCCATGTCCTGCTGATGACTCGCTTTGAGGAATTGAAGTTTGCCGAGCTCGCCGTTGTCATAGAGTTCCTTCATGTAAAGAAACTCGCGGGCGTATACGACCGTTTCCATCATCATGTAATGGAGTCCTGTTTCGGCACACAGATCGACGATAGTTTTGCAGTCCTCTTCGGAGGTGGCCATGGGAACGGTGCAGGCGACGTGCTTTCCCGCTTTTAGAGCTGCGATGGTTTGTTCTGCGTGATTTGGAATTGGAGAGTTGATATGGACGGCATCGATATCCGGATCGTTGAGAAGTTCGTCGTAGTCAGTGTAGCGTTTTTCGACACCAAACTTGTCACCTATTTCATTGAGAGAGGACTCGGTCCGCTGACAGATCGCCGCCATTTGTGCGTTTGTATGCCGTTGGTAAATAGGAATAAATTCGGCACCAAAGCCAAGACCGACAATAGCGATGCGGGGAGATTTTATGGAACTGCTCATGCTGCTTTCTGGATTATCGAGGAATAGAACGAAAATGTAGCTTCGACCCATCCGACAATCTTGACAAAGAAAGACTAACTTTATGCAGTTTTAGCCATCGGTGTGGTCGCCTCCGGTGGGATTACCCCTTTGTTTGGGCTGCCGGAATCTCTCAGCGCCGCCTACGCAGTGGGGGGGAGGCCTGTTGATGGCAGAGGGGGTGGGATTCGAACCCACGAGACCTTGCGGCCTGCCGGTTTTCAAGACCGGTGCATTCGACCACTCTGCCACCCCTCCCGTTTTTCAAGACTGCTAATCTGAAGGTGGGAGCTTAGGATAGAGTCGACGGTCTTTCAACTCGGTTTTGCTTGGTATTTCCTTTGCTGATTTCAAACTCTCGAATCGAGCTGAAACACCTGACCTGAGATATGTTCGGTGGTGCTTAGAAAGGCAATAAACCGGGCGGCCTCAGCGATGGTGGTGAATCGTCCCAGCTGATGCCGCTGTAAAGAATTGGTAATGGTTTCGTTGCTTAAATCAGATGTCATCTTTGTTTCAAGAAAGCCTGGGAGTACACAGTTTATTCGGATATTTCGTTTTCCGAGCTCCTTTGCGTAGCTCTTGGTCAGGCCGATTAGGCCGGCCTTGGCAGAAGCATATGCTGTTTGCCCTGTTTGCGGGTTCAGTGCTGAATAGGATCCGATATTGATGATATGCCCCGACCGTTCCCTCATCATCATCACTGCTGCCTTTTGAGAGCAGAGGTGAGCTCCTTTGAGATTGGTATCGATCACGTCGTTACGTTTCTTTGTAGTCTGTTTTGTTAGAAGCGCATCGCCTGTGATGCCGGCATTGTTCACCAGTAGGTCCAAATGACCCAGCCCTTGAAAATAGGAATCCACGGAGGCTGGGTCAAGGACGTCCAGCTCTGAACGACCAGGCGAAAGGACTTCAAAACCTGTGCCAATTAACTGAAGGCGCAAGGCTTCCGCGAGGTCACCCTGACCTCCAGTAATTAAGGCGAAATGCTCACTCAAACTCTGAGAGAAACTTGACTGTTGTAATGACGGGTTGGAAGGGCAGTAAGAGAGATAGCTCAGTCGAAAAGAGTTGTGCCAGACGACCCAGAATTGGCTGTTTGCCCGCCTTGGCTTAAAGCCTCTTCTGGAGCAGACTCTGCCGCACCGCCATAGTTTGGATTGGCGATAATGGCGTGCTCCTCATATTTGATATGGGTCTCGCTTAACTGGCTTACATAGCGAATAGCTTCTGTCATTGGGACGTTTCGGAGGGAGAGGGTCACGAGTGTGTTGCGACGCTGGTCAGCGGAACCTCTATAGATAAAATTTGGTCTCACTTTACCACCTGAAAGCTCTTCTGCGCGGATCGTAAAGTAATCGAGAATATCTCCAATTGGGGCATCTTTGAAATTCAATTGGGGAATTATGATTTGAGCTATCTGCGCTTTGATGTCGTTGGAAACGTCGCGCTTGCTGGCTAATGCCAATCTGCATTTATTCAGGTAACTGCGGGCATGGATGATCCTTGGGTCCTCTTTTAGTATTGCCGTAAACTTTACCATGGCATCTGTATATTCTCCATCGTTGTAGAGAGTCACCCCTTCGTTGTAGACTGTTTGGATGTCACTTTGGGCTTCTGATGGAGTCAGGCAGAAACCGAAGAGCAGTATTGGAAGAGACAAGAGGACGGTAATTTTCATTCTGAAGGTCTCGGATGGTTGAAACGTGAATTCTCTGCTCCTAAACTACCAAACCTGCTGAAGTGTGTAAATGGATTTGAATGAGCTAACCATTAGCATGGGGATCCATCATTCTTATCGCTTTACGGGATAAGAAGGGGAAAAGAGTTAAGATGGCGATTGGCACAAAAGTTTGTCGGAGGAGTGGACGAGCCAGTCAACTCAGGGTATCTTTTTTTTTAAATCTCATGGTCGATAAATCCCGCATACCTAAGGTCACGCCTCCTCCGTCTCGTTGGGTATTACCCCGGTTGTTAGCGACGTTTTTTTTCGGGCTGGTGTCATTAGCTTGCCAGCTTGGGGCCCAAACACCTTCAGCGGCAGCTTACCCGGCCACTCCAACGGCCTCCGCAGGTATGACCAGTGGCATCCCCGGAGCGTCGGGTTACGAGCAGGCTCAGATGGCTCAAATTCGAACGGCAGCACAGAATGCGCAAGGTCAGGCAGCGGCTGCTTCGATAGCGCGTTCAGCGGATCAGGCGCTGGAAAATCAGCGCGTCCAGAGGTTACTGCAGTCGGCTCGCGAGATTAAATTTTTGAAGAGTGACATAGCCGAACGTTCGAAGTGGGAGCGCAGTAATCAGGCGCAAATTAACAAAGTATCTTCGAATGATATGTCGTCGTGGGAGAGCACAGCCGGCAACGTGAAGGTTAAGCGCGACGTGCCGGATCCATTTCTCGAGGCAATGATTGAATTAGAGGGTCGTGAGAAACCACCTAAAAAAGAACGTAAGGGGTTCAGTGGATTGAATCCTTTTAAGAAAGCAAAACCGGACCCAGTAGCTGCCAACCAGTTCATCAACGATCCTCTTCCTGGCCTCACTACTCCAGCACTCCAGTCAGTAGCAACCGGTTCTTCTTCTCGCTACGTGGGCACTAACGCTGATTCAGTAGGTAAGAGAGGTGGTTTCTTCGGGGGCTTAAAGATTCCTAAGATTGGAAATAAAACTCCTCAAGCGGAAAAATTAGGCTACAACAGCGGGGAGCCTCAGTTTGTAGGGAGCTCATCTTCAGGTCTTGCTAATACTATGGTGCCGGGAAGATCGGGGCAGTCGCTCATCGACGGGTCTGGTGAGAATGATGGTGCGGTTTCTATCGATGAACCAGCGCCAACCGAAAAAAAGGGATTCTTTTCCGGATTCAAGAAGTCTAAGCCACAGCCTACAAGTGTTTTGAGTGGCTCTAGAGCTTCGGTCAAGGCACCTTCAAGCAGGAGCGGCGATGGTTTCTTTGGCTTTAGCAGGAACAAATCAGACAATACGATTGACGCTGGGCTCTTTCCTGATGGCGCCGTCGACCGTGTCCCAGCCGGTAGCAATCGTAGCGGCGGTTACACTGCTGATGATCACGCTCCGGATACATCTTTTGCCTCCTCCTCAACTGGTGAGATTGTGATGCCGGGTGAAGATCCCAAAAAGCGGAATAGATTTAATCTATCGATGCCGGAGATTTCATTTCCTTCGGGTTCATTTGCAAATGCGAAACCGGTTTCCGGTCAGGGCAGCGGTTCAGTGCCTACCCTAACAACGATCAACAGTGCGGGAACCGAGTATTACATCGTCACCTCGACGGCACAGTTCATGGTATACGGTAATGACCAGATGAGTTCGGAGGTCCGGGCTCTGGGTTCCGGCTCTTTGGTGAGGATGACGAAGCCGGGAGAACAGTGGGCTTCGATCCAGCTGCCGGACGGATCTGAGGGCGTCGTGCAAAATAAGTTTTTGCGGGCAGCATCGGCGGCTGAATCCAGCGGGCAATTTGTCGCTCCCGCCGGGGAGTAGGGACGGATCGAAGGCGACATGAAAGCTGACAATTTTAGCTGAAGTGGGTCGTTTCGGTTGGCCCGAGAACAGCCGCGCAAGTGAGCCGTTTTCGTTAACGCTTGGAGGCATTCTGTGCTAGACTATAGGTCTGTAGAATCCTCCCCCACTAGACTATGCCAAGAAGAGCCAGTTCCGGAGCTAACGTAGGACAAATTGCCGGCATCGCAGTTGCGATTGTAGGTTTCCTCCTCATCGCTGCGCTGCTTTTTAAGCTCATCGCTGGAGACATGCTTGGTGGTGGATCGGGCGGCGGATCAGGGAAAAGTTCATCGAATGCAGCGACGCTCAACCTGATGACCTACCGCGACAATGGAAATAGTCTGCGTGGTAATGTTTACAAAGTCGACGGTAAGGTCGAAGAAACTCTTCGCTGGACGGCTGATCGAGGCCGCTTAATCAGCTTTGAAGCCAATGATAGCACTATCACAATTCCTGTTCCGGTGCTTGTTCCGGAGGAATTTAGCAATATCAATATCGAACGTGGATCCCAGCTTGTGATGGTAGTTCGCGTCGATCGCGACGGCACGCTTGTGGCTGAAGCGATCGATGAATGACACTAATTTTCCTTCGGAAAATCCAAAATCTGCCTTTTAAAAACCTCCCTGAAATGAATATTCTGAAGTTCTTCACCTGGATCGGAATAGTCCTCTCTCCGAGTGCAATCCTTCAAGCTCAGGTTTACACGCCCCCAACCAGCAGCGGCGCTGGAGGAAGCGCCCCACCATCCAACAATACGACTATTGTCAACCAAAGTGGGGGGCAGAAAGGTAACCAGCAGGTGGTTGGAAATGATGTTCCTTATTTTGATCCGACGACAGACGTTTTTTCTTTCGACGGCAAAAGCTTCAATGTTAATGACAACCGTGTCTTCCGTGCTCGATTTGAGAAATATTTAAACTCGCAGGAAGCCAGCATGGAAGAGGATCTGGCATACAGGGCTGCGATCCGGGCAATCTTAGACACACTTTCACCGCACAATCGTGATTCTTCTAAGTTTCCCAAAGCGGTAGCTCAGCTGCAACGTGCGTCAAACTTCAGGCAGGATGCTCGGCTCTGCGAATCGCTCGCTAATGCTGTTTACCGGGTCTACCTCGCCCAGAAGTCGCGTGGCCAACTCGATCTTTTGAATCGCGAACTCGACAGGCAGCGCCGCCAGCTCGATTGGAATTTTGATCAGTGGAGCGCGAACAATATAGGAGATCGCGAACGTAAGCTCAGTGAGAGTCCAAAGCAGAAAAGCTCCAAAGCAACTGATCCCACCAAGGCTGGACACGTGCAGCGCTACGTGCAGCGTATTGCAGAGTTGGAAACAGAGCGAGTCGCTAACAGTGCCAAGATGGAACTCTCCGAAGTCGAGGCCAAGCTGGAATTTCAAGCACTTGTTGTTCAGTTCTTTCTCCAGCGCCGGTTTGAGCATGTTGTTATGGCAGCTCGTTTCTACACCGAGTTTTTTAAGGATGGAGCAGGGCGCCTCGAGTTCCAAGAGGGGTCCGAAGTGGAGCAGTCATTCGGCAAGACAATTGGCTTCAATCCAACGATCACGACGCTCGATGCTTTTGCAAACGAAGCGATCCGGGACGTGGATCAGTCGGTTGAGTCATTTGGATTCCTCCTTGAACAAGGCGAAATTGATGCAGCGATGAGACAGCTACAGCAAGCTTTTATGACAGGTGAATACCTCCCCTCAGTTCAGAGTGTTCCGCGCGAAGACAAGCGACAGGTGTTGGGCTACACCCAGAATGCCTTTCAGCTGGTAAATGCCATCGAAGTTCGTGACTACACTCTCGCCGAAGATCTTGTCACTGAAATGAAATCCCAAGCGGATGATTTCGACTATTCCAAGCCTACCGCAGCTATTGAAGCGGCCCGCCTCAGCAGTAATATGCGCATTCGCAGTGCCAAGAATGCGGCGTTGAAGGGAGATGAGGCCGATTATGAGGAAAACATTAAGGCCGCGGCCGAGATTTGGCCAACCAACCCTTTTCTGAAAGAGCAGTTCGATATTTTGGCAGATTCGGCGGATGTGCAACAGCAGGCGAAACTTGAATTTGACCGACTGCTCGCGACACAGAGTTATCGGCAGATATTCAACAACAAGGCACGTTTTATTGCTGCAACAGTCGATGACACCGAGCGTCAGGATGCTTTGGACCAAATTGTTGGTAATATTCTCGAAATTGAAACGGTGATGAAGCAGGCTGCTACACTGAATAAGGCGGGCAATGCCCATGCGGCTTGGGAAATAGTGGAAAAGACCTTCAAGCAGTTCCCGGATGACGTGGCGCTTTCAGCGAAGCGATCTGATCTTTCCACTGATGTAGCTCCTTTTGTGAAGGCCCTCAAGACAGCGGAGAATCTTGAGAAACGACAACAATACGGCTCAAGCCTTGCCTGGTTCCTTTCGGCGCGCCAGATCTATCCCCAAAGTGAATATGCGGGAGATGGAATTCAGCGTCTTTCCGACGAGATCCTTCCAGATGAAATCGGCGGAGGGGATTTTGGAGTCGAAGAGGAAGTGGTTGGAAAGCCGTTTTATTCCAACGATTGACCGGGGCTCAGAGTTGAAAAGACTCCATGGTATTTCGAGTAAGCAAAGGCCAGCTTCAGACATACTAACGTTTGTGCGCCAGTCCTTCTCGTAAAAAGAATCACATTCCCGTTGACTCGACCTGAAAAGCGAAGATTTTCTTCCCACCGCTTTCTTGATCCAATGAATCAGCCTACGTTTCGCCGCCTCTTCTCGGTTTCTTTGATCATTGTCGCGGCCGTTACTTTTTCCGCCTGCACGGTTGACGAAGGTGCTTCTTTGACCAAACCCAGCACATTGGCTAGCAAGACCAAGTCGAGGTCTTCAACGGCAGAGAGGGGTAATGGGCCAAGCTGGTCAGAGCAAATGGCTCAGGCGAAAGAGGAACGAGAAGAGCGCGCTGCTAAGATGAAGGAGGCACGTGATCAAAAACTTGCGGCTAAAAGAAAGGAAGATGAGGCGAATGCTCGCAAGTTGGCGGCTGAGAGAAGAGCCGAAGAGGTCAAGAAGAAAGCTCTTGCTGAGAAGCAAGCTCGTGAGCTAGCGGCCCTTAAGAAGGCTAAGGTGGAGGAACTTGCCAAGAAGAAGCTCGAAGAGGAGAAACGGCGGCAATCAAGGATTACTGCACGAAAGAGAGCAGAGGAGGCCCGCGCGCGAGAAGCAGCGTTAGCCGCTGCAGAGAATCGATCGAGGCGTTCCAGCGGCAGTTTCTTTTCGGTTTTTGGGAGCGCCAGCAACCAGTATAAAGGAAAGGGGAATGGCGTCTATGTGAACCGTTTAGGTCTATCCGGTTTGGCACCTTCTAACGCGAAAATTGAAATCGACTTAAGTGATCAGAAGGCGCGGGTTTACAGAGCGGTAGGGTCCAAAAGACAGCTCGTCATCGAAACGCGGGTTTCTACCGGAAAATCAGGGTATTCTACCCCGACAGGAACTTACCGGGTCCAGGAAAAGAGAACGGAAAAACGGTCCACTCTTTACGGTAGCTGGGTGAATTCATCCGGATCGATTGTTCGCAGCAGCGGTGAGGCTTGGGACCGTCCTGCCGGTGGAGCTAGGTTTATTGGCGCTGAAATGCCCTATTGGATGCGTGTGAACGGAAGTATTGGAATGCACGTCGGAGATGTTCCGAATTTTCCTGCTAGCCACGGTTGCATTCGGGTTCCCAGTTCGGTTCAACCTTTGATCTTCTCGAAAGTCGGATTGGGCACCGAAGTTAAGATTATGCGCTGACCAGCTCACCTTTCTTGAAGGCTCAAAAGAGTTTTCTGAACCGTGGCCTACAATGATGAGTCGCATGTGAGTGCCTAACCAAGGTTATGAGTGAATCTCTAGATCACGTTTTAAAACTCGGTGTTAATATCGATCACGTCGCAACCTTGCGGCAGGCGCGCTACGCATTGCTGCCAGATGCACACAATTCCGAGCCTTCCCTCGTCGCTGCTGCCCACGAAGTAGAAGCAGCAGGAGCGGATTCTATTACGATCCACTTGCGACAGGATCGTCGCCATATTCAGGATCGGGACGTTTATGAGTTGCGTGATAAGATTCATACCAAGCTCAATCTCGAAATGGGTAATACACGGGAGATTCTCGACATCGCTCTTGAGGTAAAACCTCATTTTGCCTGCCTTGTTCCGGAGAACCGTCAGGAGATTACCACGGAGGGAGGGCTTAACGTTGCCGCTGCGGATGCGTCTCTTGAGGAGACAATACAGGCGCTTCAGGAAAATGGGACCAAGGTTAGCCTCTTCGTGGACCCAGAGCCTGAGCAGATTGCTGCATCGGCTGCGCTTGGTACTGACATGGTGGAACTTCACACCGGCGCATTTGCCAACGCGGCCGTCGAAGGGGGAGAAGAAGAGTTCAAGTTGCTGCAAGCCGCCGGTATTCAGGCCCATGAGGCTGGGCTTCAGGTCAATGCCGGTCATGGGATTACCCTAAGTAATCTTCCCATGCTGATGCATATGCCTTACTTGGCTGAACTCAATATAGGGCACTCTCTTGTGGCGCGCGGCCTTTTTTGTGGGCTCTCTGGTTCGGTAAAGGATATGCTTGCTTTGATGTCCTCTTACTCTTCGGTTTCTGTGAGCTGAAAGCGGAGGAATTTTGCTCATCCAGTCTAACGAGAGGCTTGACCAGATTTGGTTAATAGGTGTTCACTATGAGCGGTGTGAAATCGGCCTTTGATAGTTATATTCGTGTTGCCGACAGGGGCTTTGGAATGTCGAGTCTCTGGCTTGGTGATGAGCATCTGGTCTATGTCCGTGGGACTGGAATGCTGATGCCGTTCCGCGAAGAATATAAGAGATACCGTTACCGTGATATACAGGCTATCTCGGTAGCGAAGACGTCGCGTGTCGCAGGGTTCGTGAGTTACTCGCTGGGAGTGATGTTATGTGCTGGATCGATGGCCATCATTTTCGTGCTGACAGGATACGAAGATGCCAGCATCGCCAAGATAGTTTTCCTTTCCTTGCTTTGTCTGGCTGCCGGGATATTTGCTGCAGGTTTGATCCGCCATTTAATCCTCGGGCCGACATGCGTTTGCGATATTCAGACCCGACTGAGCCGGGATCGCCTGAAACCTCTTGATCGCTATACCAAGGCCCAGCGGGTAGTGGGCCAGCTCGAAGGACTGGTCCGTGAGGTGCAGGAAGACCTGACTGTCAGTGCGAGCCGGGAAGGCAGTGATCAGCCAAAGAGGCCTGTAAAGACCAGAGTCGTGGAACTTTTTGAGTTACCGCGTTCCGTCACGATCAGTTTTGGGTTCTCTGCCGGTATCGGAGTGATCTTTCTGCTGGCTCTTCACCTTGAGAGTCTCTTTTTTACCGGAACGGCGCTCGCACTCCTAGTTGGGCTGAGCTTGAACCTGACTCTCGCATTGATTTTGTCCATCAAGAAGGCGACTCCAGACGGTATCCGTTCGATCCTTTGGGTCCAGTTGGGAATTCTTTTTCTACTAACAGCAAGCGGAACGATTTATTACCTGCTAGTTGCAACTCAAAATCCTGAATATACGATCGGTATTTCCGGTCCACTAGAAGCATTTACTGCGGTGGCCTCTGAGGGGGGGCTTGTCGGTTACTTAACTATGCTAGGGTTGTCTCTCGGGATTTTGGTATCTGGAATCGTGGGGCTGGCAAGTGCCCGGAGATGGAAAGCAACGATAGCTAAAGTTGAGTCAGGCGTGGGTGTTGAAGCTTTGGATCAGTAAAATGGCTAGTCTTCTGGGCGATACTACCTGTGTGATTCATCCGGACCGTCAGTCGGTGGCGCGCTGCCCCAGTTGCCGTCAGTTCTTCTGTGAGGAATGCATTACAGAGCATGAAGGTAGGCTAATCTGTGCCAATTGCTTGAGAGGGAGTGTCCACGAAGCGGCCGCAGCGCCACCGCGAAAGAGAGCGATTCAACTCATGCCACTCCTTCAGTTAGGCTTTGCTCTCATGATTGGATGGCTTCTGTTCTATCTCGTCGCCGGAACGCTGGCGGATATTCCTGACGATTTTCATGACGGTACGATTTGGGAGTAGAAAATGATGAGAATTCCCGGTCACAGAGAACGCCAACGGCACACGGAAAGGTCTTCTCTCCAGATACTGGAGGAGGCGTTTCACCTGCTTCGAAGCGTCGATGTTAAATACCTTCTGATACTTTTTCTGGGGACGACGACGTTTGCAGGAGGGCTACTCTTCTTCATTGCTGATATGAGTCGAAGCGGGCTGGCCCGCGAGACGGTGATCCCTTCATCGCTTGGCGTGACGGCGCTCTATTTCTGGATGCGCTACTGCCAAGTAAAATTCTGTGAAGGACTTTGGAAAACGATCAATTATGGCAGTTCAGCATCGATTTTGGGAACGTTACAATTTAGAAATCTGAGTGCCCTCTTGCTGATACAGGCTTTGCATATACCTCTTATGCTTGCCGGGTTATTGTTTGTCATACCGCTGGGGTGGATTATCGCGACGCTACAAAATTCCACTGTCTTAGCATTCACAAAAGACTTCGGTCGGCGGTCCTTTCGGGGTCTCCTTAAATCAAGTTTGAGAAATTCACATTACGAATGGGGTCAGAATCATGGAATTCTGGTGGTCCTTCTTTTTGTAAGCTTGTTTGTCTGGCTGAATGTCATAGGAACCTGCCTAGGTCTCGCGACTTTCGGGAAAGCTTTCTTTGGGATCGAGTCCGCTTTTACCCTGAGTCCTCTAGCAGCCTTGCTTAACTCGACCTTTTTAGTTGGGACATTCCTACTCACTTATCTTGTGATTTCTCCGGTAATGAAAGCGGTATATGTGCTGAGGTGTTTTTATGCAGAGTCAAGAGTTACAGGGGAGGATCTCCTAAGCCGCTTAGCTTCCTGCCGAGCAATAAGGAAACGTAGCCCCCGTGAACTTTCGATGCGTGATAAAACCAGTCAGGCAGTCATGATTGCCGTAATTTTCTGTTGTCTTTCAGGTTGGGTTGGGGCGCTTTCTGCTGACGAAAATCCGCCATCTCGAGCGTTTGAGAGCGAACTCTCGGAAACTTTTAAGCAAAAGAAGTATCAGTGGCAGCTTTCGAGGAGAGCTGACGCTGAATTTGCGGGTAGCGAAGAGGGGTGGTTGGCCCGCCGCATGAGAGAGTTGGCTGAAGCGACACAGGAATTACTGAGATCGATCAATCAGTGGTTTGATGAGATGTTGGAGAATACCCGACGAGACGCCGTGGGTGCGAGTGGAGGAAGTTCATCGGATGGTCTGAAAGGCTTCGAAGGCTTAAAATCGACCTTCTCGCTCGGCCTTATAGCAGTGGTGGTGGGCTTGATTTTGTGGTTGGCCTTTCTTCTTTATCGAAAGTATAAAGATACTTCCGGGAACGAAAAACTTGAGAATGCTCCAGCCGCAGTAGTCGATCTTCAAAATGAGGATATTGTTGCCTCGCAACTGCCGGAGGGAGAATGGATGAGGCTGGCAAGGGAGCAAATCTCCAAGGGAGATGGACGTTTGGCGATTCGGGCTCTTTTTCTCGCGACGCTTGCTAACCTCGGGGAAGAGGGTGTCATCATGATCGCGCGATTCAAATCGAATCGTGACTATCGCCGGGAACTTGAACTGAAGATCCGTAAAAAAACTGAGTTGCGAACTGCCTTTGGTGAGAACACCAAGCTGTTTGAGGAGGCGTGGTATGGTTGGCATCCGGTTGAGGAGGAAACCGTGAAGAATTTCCTCAAGAATCATGAAATCATTGCGAAGGAGTCAGGATCCGCTGTGGCTTCGCTAACCGTTTTACCGGAGGTAGCAGTCTCATGAATTCAGGGCGTCGAGCAGTGACCTGGGCTGCCCTGATCACCCTTGGCGTGGTCTTGCTCGTGGTATTCGTGGAAGTGATGGA
>PBSY01000074.1 GCA_002726915.1 Verrucomicrobiales bacterium
GACGAAATCCGTCATATCAGAGATGCACGTGAAGGGTGCTTCATATCTCAATCCGGCCATTCCGGAAGAGATTCGTGGTAGCTATGCCGCGCTCGCTCATCCTGCCAGCATTCGCTATTTCCAGGAGGTCGGGATCACCGCCGTGCAACTTCTCCCAGTACACCAACATCTCGATGATTCCTTTATCCTCGAAAAAGGCCTCGTGAACTACTGGGGCTACAACACGATTGGCTTCTTTGCTCCTGAAGCCCGCTATGCCGCTACGAATGATCCGATAACTGAATTTCGGGATATGGTGAAAGCACTTCACCTCGCCGGCATCGAAGTTATTATCGACGTAGTCTACAATCACACTGGCGAAGCCGGCACCGACGGGCCCACTTGCCTGTTCCGGGGTTTCAACAACCTCGACAGCTACCACACCGAATCCCGCTTGCCAGGTAACTACCGGGATTACACCGGCTGTGGTAATTCGGTCGACGTTTCCCACCCTCGAACCTTACGGACGGTGATGGACAGCCTGCGCTACTGGGTCAAGGAAATGCACGTCGATGGATTTCGTTTCGATCTAGCGGTAGAAATGGGACGCTCTCCGGATTCCTTCAAGCGACGCGCTGCTTTTTTCCAAGCAGTTAGCCAGGATCCGGTCCTCTGCCAGACCAAGCTCATTGCCGAGCCCTGGGACCTTGGTCCCGGCGGCTACCAGATCGGTAACTTCCCTAACGACTGGTGTGAGTTGAATGGAAAATTCCGGGACACAATTCGCCGATTCTGGCGCGGTGAAAATGTCCTCGGTGAGTTTGCCACTCGTATCACCGGGAGCGAAAGTATTTTTGCTCACAATCATCGTGGCCCCGGATCGAGCATCAACATGATCACTTCGCACGATGGGTTCACCTTGAACGATCTCGTCAGTTACAATCACAAACACAACTTCGCTAACGGCGAAAACAACCGCGACGGCGATTGTCACAATCTTTCCTGCAACCACGGAGCCGAAGGCCCCACGGATAATCCCGATATCATCGAACTGCGCCTGCGCCAGATAAGAAACTTTCTCGCCACGATGATTTGTTCCCAGGGCGTACCCTTCCTTCTTTTCGGCGACGAGCGACTGCACACTCAGCACGGAAACAACAACACCTACTGTCAGGACAACAAATTGAGCTGGATCAGTTGGGATGATTCAGAAGAGGCCATCGAGATGAGAGAATTTGTGCAACGCCTCACCACCCTGCGACGCGAAAACAGTTCCCTGAATCGTGATTCATTCTTCACTGGCAAGGTGTGCCCGAGCAGGGGGCTTCCAGATATTTGCTGGATGCGTCCGGATGGAACCACCATAAACAGGACAGATTGGAACACCAGTGAAGCCGGCGCGCTTGCCATGTTGATTCATCAGACTGAATCTCAAAAACCGCTACTTTTCTTCTTTAATGCCCGCGCGGAGGCGGTGAATTTCCATTTCTCAAAAGAGCCAGTCTGCGAGTGGCAGTTGCTCATCGATACGCAGAACCCCAAGATCTCCGGCCATCAAGCCAACAATGGAGCCACGGTGACCTTAAATAATCATTCCATGCAGATCTGGGAAGCAGTCTAATTCACGACTTAACGTCGCGACGCTCGAAAACAAGCCAGCCGACTACAAACCCGGTCAGGCCAATCCCAAGCAACCATCCAGTCTGCTCCCAGAATTGTGCCCACGGCACATCCTGATACATCAGCAGCAGCCAGGCATCCATACGAGACGTGATGAAATACTCACGGTAAGGATCAATTGCAGGGAGCGGTATCGAGGAAAGGATCCGATCTCCTAGTAAAACAGCTACAGTGACAATGGTCGCAGCTGCAGGCTTAATTCGAAAGCATCCTAACATAAATGCAATACCGGTCACTGGTAGATACACGACAGAGTATCCGATGATCCCAATAAAGTAGCGAACCATGCCCTCATCCCATTCGAACAAACTTACCCTTGGCAGGTCAGGACTCCAAACCATCATGGCACCTCCCCACCCCCGGCTAAGCACCCCAACCAACAAAGCTGAGGCCCCTACAAAAAGAAACAGAACCGTCGTGTAAATCTGGCAGGACAGAAATTTGAGCACAAGAAGACGAAATCTCGAAATTGGCCTTGCAAGAATAAGCCGGAGGTTTCCATCCTCTGTTTCTTTAGCCAAAATATCTCCTGCCACGAGAGCAACGAATACAAGGCCAAGCAACAACATCGTGAACGCCACAATAATGAACGCCAACGTTAGGGCAGAAAAATACTCATCCACACCACCCGCTACCCGCTCGATGAATCCCTCCATGCGATCAGCACCGCGGCCTACAGAAAGAAAGTAGAAAAACAATAACTCCACCGCTAGGAACACACCAAACCCAATGTAAGTCCGCTTTCTGGCAAAGAGCCGAAACAACTCCCATCCCAACTGGCTTAAAAAAAGCTTCATTGCCCACTCCCTTCCGAGCTACCCTGACTGAATTTAAGGTAAAGCTCTTCAAGGGACTCTTCCTTCTCAGAAAATTTTGTTATCCGTGCTCCATCCGCTACCAATTTTGAAAGCAGATCTGCTGCTGTAACTTCGGAGGGAAATTGGAAAAATTCACCAGCCTCCTTCCCTCTCTGAGCTTTGATGCTTTCTCCAGTAACTTCAGGATTCTCCGACTCGATCACGAAATGGCTCCACCCCTCATTGATGCCACGCACTTTCCCTTCGTAGACCTTTACCCCTCGCTGCAAGATCACCACCTCATCGCAGACCTGTTCGACCTCGCCGAGCAAGTGCGAACTGAGAAGAACAGTGAGGCCCAACTCTTCGCGCAAGGTCAAGAGTTGCTCGCGAAATTCGAAAATTCCCTCCGGATCTAGACCATCAGTCGGCTCATCGAGAATGAGAACTTCCGGTCGGGGTAAGAGAGCCTGAGCCAAGGCAAGACGTTGGCGCATCCCGTGGCTGTATGTTCCGACACGATCATGTATTCTCTCACCCAAGCCGACCCATTCGACAGTCTCCTCAAGGAGTTTTCGCTCAACCGCACCGGAATAGGCCGTCAGGATCTTGAGATTATGCCATCCTGACAAATACTCATAGAAAGCGGGAGCCTCGAAGATTGCACCCACTTTGCGGATGGCGCCATGCCGCTCCGTCAGAACCGGGCATCCGCCGATTAACACATCACCCGCGTCCGGATAGACCATCCCAAGCATCACTCCGAGAGCCGTGCTCTTCCCGGCTCCATTGTGGCCCAGCAAACCGCATATACTTCCCTTATCCACCTCAAAAGAAACCGCGTCCAAGGCCGCTGGACGTCCTCGATCAAATCGCTTGGAGACTCTACGAAACGACAGCATATACTCACTTAAAACGATTCCAATTCATTCGAAACCTAGTTTCTTCTCGTTCCAACGGTGAACTGCAACTCCTTTTGAACGTGGCCATCCGCGTAGAGAATGTTCACCCCGTCTCCAATGTGTTGATGGAAGTTCTCCTTATCTGACATCAGCGGAATCCCCCCGGCGTCTTTCGTGATCCCGAGAAAGTTCATGTTGCTGAGTCGCTGACCATTCATGAGACTATTCCAGAAGTAGCTCGTGCCGGTTTCTTCAAAGATCCCCCCGTGATCTGCTGGACACTTAAAATCCTGTCCATCACGCACGTATTCCGCGAGAACCGTATCCATCGCTGGATCATCCTGATTACGACTTTCCCGCGCCGCTACCATCTCGGGAAACTGGTCTCCGTTATCGAAGAAATAGCTGCTCAAGCTGATTCCCAGGTTTTTAAGCTTTGCAATACACTGCGTCGAGGTGGCCGATTTCTTCATTCGATCCGAGACTGGAACAATGATCGCGGCAATAATCCCGAGAATTGCTACCACGACGAGAATCTCGACCATCGTCAAACCTTGGTCAGAACGTTTCCCGCGCTTCGTCATCACCGTCGTCCTCCCATCCGGCTCATAGCCCGCTGCATCTCCTCCATCAGGGGAGCAAGATCAATTTTAGTTTCAGCATCAGCCTCTGAATAGTAGGCCTTAAAGCCTGCCTCGGCCATTTTGTCCACGAGCTCTGGATTCTCCTCTTCGAGACGTTCTCTTTGGGGGCGTCGGTTATCGTCATTCTGCATTTGGCTCAAGGCCCGCTCAACGATACGCTTTCTTTCGTCCCGTTCCATTTCATTGAAAGACTGCATTAGCTGCTCAAAGGCTCGGCCGGCCCGCTTCTCAAAGAAGTAGAGCTGCTCTTCCGGACTCAGCTGCTCAAACAACTCTCTGCGAGGATCGACTTCCATCTCTTCGCGAAGCTTATTGAGCTCTGAAACTTCGAGTTGGTTGAGAAGTTGTGCGACCTCATCGATTTTTTTAAGGCGTTCCTCGGGATCCGTCACCTCGGCTAAAGAAAACTTGGTCAAATAGCGGTTTACCTTACTCGCGGTCGGCTTCATCGAACCCGCTAATTTGACCACCCCAAAAACAGCTGCCCAAATAATAACGAGGACGACCAGTCCACGAATCAACATTAGATTCCTTAAGCTCATTCTAAAAAAGAGACGACAATCTTTGCCATTTAGTTACAACCGAGAACGCCTTGTCAGGCGATTCTTTAATTCGGCAACAGAATAGACTCGCGTAGCAATGACGGCGAATAAATAAAATACCACGCCAACCGCCACGAGCGCTCCCAGAAGAACGACCCGAATCACGATGTTCTTTTCGCTAAGAATCCATGGCTCACCATATTTCGCAAGAATCCACACCAGCACCCCCATGACAGCCGAGGCAATAAGGATACGAGTTACCCTGCCGGTGAAACGGGCCGTTACCTTGAGGAAACCCGCTTTGCGCAATCCAAACCAGAGCAGCAGAATATTAACCCAACCGGCCACTGAAGTCGCTAACGCACAACCAGTCGGCCCAAGCCAGAGAAAGGCAGGGTAAGCCAACACCATATTGACTGCAGCGGAAGCGATCGTGAACCGCATAGGAGTCTTCGTGTCCTCCCGGGCGAAGTAAGCTGGCTGAAGAACTTTGGCGAGCACGTATGTTGGCGTTCCCAGCGCGAAAGCGGCCAGAACCCGACCGGCTTCATTGGCTGAAGCGGCGGTGAATTCTCCATCAACAAAAAGTGCGTGCATGATCGGCACCGGAATGACGAGCATGGCCGCGGTTGCCGGCAGCACAAAGAGCAAAGCAAGCTCCATACCTTGAGTCAGGGTAACGTGTGCTCCCTTCTCGTCCCCGCCGCGTAACTTGCGAGTCAGTTCCGGAAGGAGCACCGTTCCAAGAGCAATACCGACTAGGCCGAGGGGGAGCTGGTTAATACGATCTGCATAAAAAATCAAAGCCACACCGCCCACCTGCAAGGACGCCACCGCCTGACCCACGATCAAGTTGAGTTGCTGTATTCCGGCACTGACGAGTCCGGGTGCCATGAGGCCACCCAATTTCTTCATGTCATCATCGATGACCGGCTTGCGAAAGCGGAGCTTCACCCCTCGCCTTATGCAAGCCACAACGACCACGAGTAATTGGAGGAAACCACTCACGAGTACTGACCAGCACAATACAGTGAGTGGCTCTTCGGTTTGAGGAATCACTCCCACCAGGGTGATGATGAAAACAACATTTAAGACGACGTAGGCAAAAGCTGGAGCCCCGAAAACCCGACGGCTGTTCAGCACTCCACTGAGGGCGGCCACGAGGCAAATAAAGACGAGGTATCCAATCGTGATTCTAGAAGCAGCTACGGCAGGCCCCAGGCGCCCTCCCTCCGCAAAGCCTGGGCTCATCACCCGGATCACGGGATCCATGAAGATAAACACCAACGCACACGTGATCATCAAGATCACGAACATCACTGAGATCGTCCTCTGAGCGAGATCGTCCGCAGCCTCCTTCCCTTTCTCTTCGAGTCGACCGCTGTATATCGGCACGAAAGCTGTATTAAAAGCTCCCTCCCCAAAAATACGACGGAACAAGTTCGGCAGACGAAACGCTGCCACCCAGACGTCAGCAGTTGCTCCCGCACCAAGATACTTCGCAATGAGCACATCTCGGGCAAACCCGAGAAGACGGCTCACCAGCGTGAATCCACTGACCGTGAAAATGGAGCGAAACATGATGGTTAAATTTTACGCCGCTCAGTTAGTCACTTCTTTCAATAAACTTACTCGCCCTCTTTCCTCCCGGGGATACCACTTTGGGAGGGTTCAAGATCGGGAACCGGCGCTCCGGGCTTCGCTTCGGGCACTTCCAATGATGGCCAAAAGACCGCCGGAGGTGCCAAATCATTATTCCCGTCCTCAAACTTTCTTCCAATCTGCTGAATCGTCCGAATGGCTTTCACCGCATCCATACCCTTCTCAATCTTTTCCGGGTCAAAAACAAGACGCGTCAGTCGCATGCCGGCAAGCGGAGACAAATCCGTCACCGGGGTTTCCCCGATATGGAGCCGTTGCAGGGCCGTGTTGGAAAATGGAGAGAGGTCAGTCACGTTGGTCTGGTGCAGTGTCACGCTGACGAGCGGACTCTCCGACAGGCCCGATACATCTTCTATCGGAGACCCCGTCAACCACAGCATCTGCAAGGGCATGCCTTTCAGTGGATCGAGGTTCCTCACCTGAGTGTGGACAAGGTTCATCTCAACAATAGGAAGACCTTCGAGCGGCGTTAAATCGCTCACATCCGTGTCACTGAGATAGAGCTTGCGCAGCGTCGTTGCACCCTTGAGTGGGGAAAGATCGGTGACCCCAGTCTGCTCGACATAAAGTTCTACCAGCGGCATGCCCGAGAGCACGTTGATATCCGGGACGGCGCAACCAAGCAAATAGAGCACCTGCAGTCGCATCCCGGAGAAGGGAGAAAGGTCAGTCACACCACAATTATCTAGTGCGATTGCCTGGACCTGACCATTAGGATCGATCTGGAATTGACCGTTGCCCGTATAACCGGGGTTTGCAGCCCGGACAGCCTCGTGAAGTTTCACTTCACTCCAGATACGGGGGCGACCTGTGGAAGCACCTTGGGAAGCCGGCTTGGGCTCAAATTTCGCGGTTGGCGGCGTCTCAGCCGGCCCCGAATCAGCAGAAAGAGCGCCTTCATCCTCCTCAGAAAGAGTGACGGTTACCTCCGTCGTGTCAGAGGCGGAGGGCTCACCGCAGGCAGTAAAAAACAGGGCGACTGAAGCCATTAGGCTTAGAAAGCGGGAATCCATCTCCGAGCCTCAACGCATCCAGCCTTTCAATCAAGCGCCGTATTTTCCACTCCGGAGATCTACAGACCGCAGGAGCAAATAGGGGCAAGGCTTGTAGAGGAGATGGTCAGTGGCGACGTCATAAGATAATCGTCTCCCCAGACAACTTGGCGACTTAAATGCGATCACCGGAACCACAACCAGAAATATGAAGTCTTTGATTTTTGGGATTCGGAGCATTCGATTCATCTCCAATCTCACCTTTGACATTTCCTACGCCCCCCTTTTACTGCGCACCAGCAACGCTTTTTTATGACCACCTCTTCATCTCCTCTCGGCGTAGTTTTCGATCTCGACGGCGTTTTGATCGACTCCCACGACCAGCATGAGAGTTCCTGGTTTACCCTGGCCAAGGAAATCGGTAAGCCAATGACCAAAGAACTGTTCAAAGAGTCTTTCGGGATGAGAAATGAAATGTGCATTCCCAACGTGTTCGAATGGAGCCATAACGAAGCCGAGATCAAAGAACTCGGCGAACGGAAGGAGGAACTCTACCGTGAGCTCCTCATCTCACGCAATCTCGATCCTCTGCCCGGTGTCCTCGATCTTGTTGAGAATCTCAAACGATCTGGCATTCCCATATCACTCGGATCCTCCACTTCCCGCAAGAACATCGAAGTCTGTTTCCAATCTACCGGACTGGACTCATACTTCGGATCTCACTACACCGGCGCCGAAGACGTCGCCCGCGGCAAACCGAATCCAGATGTTTTCCTCAGAGCTGCCGAAAAAATCGAAAGAGAACCTGCGAACTGTCTGGTCATTGAAGACGCTCACGTCGGCGTGGAAGCCGGACTCGCTGCTGGAATGAAAGTGATCGCAGTGACCACAACTCATCCCTCTGAGAGTTTTGCCAACTCTGGTGCTCACCTCATTGTGGGTTCTCTTACCGTGGTGAATGCGGAGGTCATCTCAGGGATTATTGGATGCTGATCCAACCCTGATGGCAGGCCAACAGCTTCCAACTTGATAGATTCGCACATAGCTCTACGGAGCAGACTCGAAGACCACGCCAAAGGGTTCTTCCTCGTAGACCATGCGGTAAGGTTTCCCGCTTGAAAAATACCCACTGACAGGCCTGCGTTGATTGCCTCGCCCACAACGGTCTTTTCCCTTTGGCCTTCGAGATTACCTCATCCTTAAGGCAGAAGTTGCACCCAACCGTTGCAATTTTGTGGGTTGTGATCCCATCGCTTCCGTGTAGGTGTTGGAATCCTATCAACAAACATGAGAGTAAAAGCTTTTCCTTCACTCGTGCCAGGCCCTGGCAATGCAGAAACCGTCGCCTCTGTGCCCTACGACGTGGTTAATACCGAAGAGGCCCGAGCCTTGGCCGGTGACAACGCGCACAGTTTTCTGCGCGTGGTCCGGGCAGAAATTGAGTTCCCGGCAGGAACTGATCCGTACGGCGACGAAATCTACGCCAAGTCCAAAGAGAACCTCGATAAATTTCAGTCAGAAGGCATCCTCGTCCGTGAGCCTGAACCCTGTGTTTATCTTTACCGCCAGATCATGGATGGTCACTCCCAGATTGGGATCACCCTCGCCTGCCATATCGAAGATTATGAAAACGATATCATCCGCAAGCATGAAAAGACTCGACCAGTCAAAGAAAACGACCGCACCAAGCTCACTGATGTCCTCAGCGCCAATACTGGCCCTGTTTTCCTAACCTATAAGGACGAGGCCGCTATCGATGTCTTTGTTGAAGACTGGATTACCAACCATGAGCCGACCGTCGATTTCACAGATGACGTCGATGTGCAACACACTGTCTGGCGTGTCAATGAATCGGAAGGTGGCCCGATTCTGAAATCGTTCCGCGATATTCCCCTTTCCTACGTGGCAGATGGTCACCATCGTAGCGCCAGCGCCGCCCGCGTAGGTCGCGAACGTCGTGAGGCGAATGCAAATCACGACGGCAACGAGAACTATAATTGGTTTCTTGCGGTGCTTTTCCCGGCGACCCAACTCAAGGTGCTTTCCTACAACCGCGTCGTAAAGGATCTAAACGGTCTCTCAGTGGAAAGCTTCCTCGAGAAATTGGCTGATAATTTCATTCTCGATTCCAATGGTAAGAAAACACCCGAGTCGAGCGAATCCCTCTGCCTCTGCGTCAACGGCCAATGGCACGAGTTAAATTGGTCCCCCGTCGAATCTGAGAGTCCAATCGATAGACTCGACGTGGCCGTTCTTCAGGATCGCGTTCTAACCCCGATACTCGGTATCGGAGACCCCCGCACCGATGAAAGGATCGACTTCATTGGCGGAATCAGGGGCACTGAGGAACTCGAAAAGCGCGTCGACAGCGGAGACTGGGCCGTGGCCTTCTCCATGTATCCCACTACAGTCCAACAGCTCATTGACATCGCCGATGCCGGCGAAATCATGCCACCCAAATCGACATGGTTTGAGCCAAAACTGCGTTCTGGGCTCTTCATCTATACCCTAGACAACTAGTTAACGGGCCTCGATCTCATTGCTTGGAGTGGTTTGAAATAGCCTGTAAATTAGCGCCTTAAGCTGATAAAAGCAGACCAAAAAACAACGAATTAGGTCTCGGGAAACCCGCCTCCTTCGTTATTTTCTTCCATTTTTTTCAGCACAATCGACATGTCTTCAACAGACTCCCAGACGTGTAAAGCGACCAAAATCGGAGCTTCAGCCTGCACTGCGAGGGCAATAGAATCGCTCGGACGGGCATCAATTTCGACAATTTTTCGCGCCTCCAGCTCATTTTCTGCCTCCACGATCAGGCGGGCATAATAGACCGTATCTGAGAAATCGTTGATCACGACCCGGCTCACACGAGCGCCCAAAGCGATGAGCACATTGCCGAACAAATCGTGAGTTTGTGGGCGAGGCTTCGGAGTTCCGTGCATAAACATGTTAATGGCCGATCCCACAGCGTGGTCTACGTAAATAACGAAGACTTTTTCTTCGTTCCCGAGGAACACGGCAGACCCTGCGCTGGTAGCCAGCACATTCTTCACTTCAACTTCAACAACCGACTTATCCATCGTTTCTTAATCTCCTACTATCGCGAGCGATACCTCGCTTGGCAAACGGCGACTTTATCAGCGCTTTGCGCTTGAAGCTTCACTCCGGGATTGGTGCTCGGTCTTGCTCGGCGAGGAAGGCCCGATGTTCAGCTGAGACTTTTATATACTTTTCAGCCCATTCTTTGATGCCTTTTTGTTCATTGATACTCAATGACTTAACGATTTTTCCTGGGGTTCCTACGACGAGCGATCCCGGAGGCACCTCCACTCCACGGGTCACCACCGTTCCAGCTGCGACGATGCTGCGAGCCCCAATCCGTGCGCCGTCCATCACGATCGCTCCCATCCCAATAAGGACCTCGTCTTCCACCTCGCAAGCGTGCAACAAAGCCCTGTGTCCGACCGTGACATACTCCCCGACTCTGGTGCCGAGATCACTCGCCAAGTGGATTACCGTACCGTCCTGAATGTTGCTGCCCTTACCCACTTGGATAGCCTCGATATCACCTCGCAAAATACATCCATACCAGACGCTAGAAAACTCCTCCAACGTCACATTGCCCAGAACGTCCGCTCCCGGCGCGACGAACGCAGTTGTGTGTATGTTAGTTTGATTACGGAGGTGAGTACAGATAGTTTCGGAGCTCATGAGAAAGCGTGATATTACAACTAAAAGAGACAGAGACCCTAAAAATTAAACTTGCTAAACTAATTTTTACTTCTTAGTAAAGAGGTGATAAGAAGCTAGAACCGTTGATCCGCGGAGGATTCAGGCTGATTCCTCCGTGAAAAACGGCTATATTATTCGTTTGACCCAAACTACCAAAATTACGATGAACAAGGGAGAACTCATTGAAGCAGTACAATCCACCCTCGGCGAAGAAACCTCCAAGAAGGGCGCCGAAGCAGCAGTAAAAGCTGTGCTCGAAAACATCGCCTCTGGCGTTAAAAAAGACGGTAGCGTTCAGCTGCTCGGCTTCGGTACTTTCGAAGTCCGCAATCGCTCCGCTCGCACCGGCCGCAACCCGAAGACTGGCGAAACTATCCAAATCGCCGCTTCGAAGACGGTTGGTTTCAAGCCTTCCTCCGCTCTTAAAAATTCTTTGTAAGAACGGATTAAGGATAAACCATAAAGTTATCACTTCAAAAACGCGGCAGGAAACTGCCGCGTTTTTTTTTGACCTTGGCGATCAATCATCGACTCGGTGATCCATACGCTCAGGGACTGCCTCACACTTTTCCTGCCATCCCGGAAAATTCCATTGGTTCGGAAACCCGGCACATTGATCAGGCTTCACTTCCTGAATTCGGCAATCAATTCCATCGAGGAACTCGCAGGCTCCACCTCGCTGTTCTCGCAACGTCAAGCCACCCCGGTTCAACCGCAGGGCAGTATGTTTTGCGACGAAGTCATAAACGTTCATCTCGAGGAAATCAGCAATGCGATTCACCTCTCGGTCGGTCAAGGGCACCTCTCCAGGCCACTGACAGCAGTTGGAGCATCGCTGGCAACGGTAAAACACGCCTCTCTCCATGTTGTAGACACTCACGGAAGGAACGTTGCCCAATCCATAAAAAAGTCAGGAGTTTATTTTCGCCTGTCGATGTAAATATTTTCCCCGAAAACGGTGACTCCGGAGGCGGCAGCGCTACCCCGATCGCGAAGCACATTTATAAAAATGACACAATTATAATGAAGGCCACAAAATCGACTTCATGCCCCTACCCTGGCCACTGAACAGACTGGTCAGGTGATGAACGTCCCCGTTTGACAACAACGACCTCATGACCTTTGAATCAAGCCGGCGCTGACTCAGAATCTGTGGTGGACGTGGCCGCATTCGTGCCCGAGACTCCGTGGCGGCGTTATTTTCGTCCATTCGGAGGCTTACTGGCTCCTCCCACGATCAGACAAAATTCTGACCAACGTGGCCAAGTAGGCAATATGAATTCAAAACCCAAACCTAAGTTCCGCCTCCTTTAATGGCTGCGGATGTGCAACTAGTCACGTGTTTCGCCGACCTTCAATACTCTGCCCTGGGATTTCGCGTTTGCCCCTACCGCTCAGGCACAAGGGCCCGAAACCCTTTAACCATCCTTTAAAAAAAATCATGTTCAGTAAAATTCGTAAGTTTTTTGGTCCCAAGAAATTAGCCGAAGGAAATAAAATTGTCGTTAACTGTGAGAAACTTGAAACCCGTGTAGCACTGCTAGAAAACGGCTCGCTGGAGGAATACACAGTAGAACGCTCCAATGAAGAAAATATTGTCGGCTCAATCTTCAAGGGAATCGTCCGAAATATCGAGCCGGGCCTCAACGCGATGTTCGTTGATATCGGTCTCGAAAAGAACGCCTTCCTCCACTTCTGGGACGCGATTCCCGAAGCTCTCGACTCAAGCCTCGAAGAGATTCAGAGAAATGGAGGGAAAAGCCACAGCAAGGCCCAGCAAGGTGGCGGCGGCAAAGGAAAAGGAAAAGGGAAAGGCCGTAGTAAGAATCGGATCCAGTCCAAAGACATTCCCAACCTCTACCCGGTCGGTTCTGAGGTGCTTGTCCAAGTGACCAAGGGACCCATCGGAACGAAGGGCCCCCGAATCACCACCAACATTTCTCTTCCAGGCCGCTACATGGTCCTAATGCCGCGCAATGACCAACTCGGCATCTCACGCAAGATCGACGACCCCAAAGAACGTGCCCGTCTTCGCAAGATCATGGGTGAAAAGCTGACCATCCCTGCCAAAATGGGGGTGATTCTTCGCACCGTCTCTGCCGGCCAGAAAGTTCGCTATTTTGTCCGTGACCTCGCTATCCTCCTGGATCAGTGGGATGAGATCGAAGAAGAGGCCGCCAACAGCAAGGCGCCCGCCTGCGTCTTTCGCGAACCCGACCTCATCGAGCGAACCGTCCGTGATTTTCTGACTGACGAAATCGACGAAGTCCTTTGCGACGATTCTGAAGCGGCTGAGCAGATGAAAGAGCTCATCGGTGTTATTTCACGTCGTTCCAAAAAGAGAATCCAATACTTTGAGACGCCTATTCCGATTTTTGAAAAGCTGGGCATTCAGCGCCAGATCGATGACGCATTCTTCCGCCAAGTTTGGCTACCCAGCGGCGGCTACCTCGTCATTGACGAAACCGAAGCGCTCATCGCTATCGACGTAAATACTGGCCGGGCCAAGAATCAGGACAAAATGATCCTGCAAACTAACCTCGAAGCTGCGGAAGCAGTTGCCCGCCAATTGCGACTCCGCAACATCGGCGGTCTTGTCGTGATCGACTTCATCGACATGAGGGCTCGCCGTGATCAAATGGCTGTCTACAAGGTGATGCGCGAGCGCCTTAAGAAAGATAAGGCAAAGACCCAAGTTACTCAGATTTCGCAGCTCGGTCTGATGGAAATGACCCGCCAGCGCCTCCACGAAAGCCTCAACATCACGATCAATGAACCCTGCCACTTCTGTCAGGGGCGCGGCATGATCAAAAGCGCCGAATCCATGAGCGTGGAATTACAGCGGAAACTCAAAGGCATTCTTGCCAAGAACGAGAGCCAGAAAGAACTCATCGTAATCGTTCACCCAGACGTTATGGAACGGCTTCGTACTCACGATGGCGAACTATTCGTGGAACTTGAGCGTCGCCACAACGCCCGACTCACATTCCGCAGCGATGCGACCTACTATCGCGATCAAGTCGTCGTCGCCGACGCAAAAACGCAGAAAGAAATTCGAGATTAGATCTCCACTAACTCGGCCATGACGCAGAGGCTATTCAGGAATGTGTTTGGCCTATTGGCTGTGGCGTCTCTTCTCTCATCCCGTTTGGCAAAATCGACTTATTTCGTCACTCGAGCGAAGTCAACAACACCAGTCTCGATGATTCTCAGCTGATTTTTGAGGGGGAAGACCAGCGTCCTGTCAGGATTCGCTGGGGCTATGCCGGCGACCAAGCGAGACAGAGGTGCCTGCAATTCTTAAAAACTCGCGGCGAGAGTTGTCTCTCTGACTCGGGCCAAAGCAGGCCGGGTATCCTAAGGCCGGTCTGGATTCCCCCGCCTGCCCGGAGCCGGGAGAAATAATTGACTAGATTTCCCGCGCGCTTCGTCAGTCTTGTGAAAGTTCGTTGTTCGTTGTATCCCCTTTATATCCTCAATCTCGCCTATCATGAACATTCGAGCCTACACGACGCTGCTCATTACATCTTTCTTCTTCCTCCCTGCTTTGCAGGCACAACTTCGACGCCCCGGCGTGGTCACGATTAAAAAAGAGGACCGAAAGTCCAGCCAACTTGTCAAAGAAGACGGAGTAATTTATCTCGAGGGCATGGTCGTCAATGACGTAGTTGTTCGTATTTCCATCGCTGCGCCAGCTTACTCGACGCTCGCGGCCGACCGATGGCTTGGGACCTTGCTCCCCAACCAAAATGCGATCCTCTTAGCCGTTAGCGAAAAAGCTTACCGGGTCCGCGCCAAAGCCAAGCAAGGCCAAATCGCTGGCTGGATCAGCAAAGGGGCTGTTGCTGGACTGCACGAGAGCTTCGAAACCAATCTCCACGCATTTTATGATCGCTACGTGGGAGTCAAGGACCTGATTGACAATCATCAGGTCGCTCTTGGTATGACGCTCAGCGAGGTCATCGCGTCGATAGGCCCCCCCGACAAGCGGAGTTCCAAGGTGACGGAGGAAGGGCGCAGCGATACTCTTGAGTTCATTGCCTATGAGAGGGTTCCCCGAACCGTGGTCGGTTATGACTCTTTTGGCGTTCCCTACAACACCACTACCTACGTAGAGGTCGAGTCCAGCCGCGTTACCATCGAACTTGAAAATAACACCGTCATCACGATTGAGGATTCAGAGGGTGTCGATCTCAGCCGGAATGGCGGCACCCTCTCAGTTGTGCCACCACCGGTGTTTTTGTTCTAAGAAGCAGCGGCAAGTTGCGTTATTTCTGCCCAAAAGATCGAGTTTCGGAAAAAAAACGCTTTTCCGCACGTAACCGGTTTTGACAATCTGCTGCGAGTGTTTCTCCTTGATGCACGGCAGCGATTTATGATTCCATCTACATTCTAAAAACCAACTAAATTTATCACCAGGCACAAAAGACTATGGCACACGAACTACCCGAACTACCCTACGCCCAAGAAGGCCTCGAACCTCATATCGACTCGGCTACCATGGGCATCCACCACGGAAAGCACCACGCGACCTACATCGCTAACCTCAACAAAGCGTTGGATGGCAATGCTGAACTTGAGACCAAATCAATTGAGGATCTCATTTCGAATCTCGAATCCGTTCCCGAAGGAATTCGCGGAGCCGTTCGCAACAATGGGGGTGGCCACGCCAATCACTCCCTTTTCTGGTCCAGCATGAGCCCTAGCGGCGGCGGAACCCCATCTGGGGATCTCGCCAATGCTATCGATGCAGCTTTCGGCTCTCTCGACGAATTTAAAGCAGCATTTAAAGCAGCGGCTCTGACACGCTTCGGTTCTGGCTGGGCTTGGCTCGTGAGAAAAGATGACGGTACCGTTGCGGTGACCAGCACCCCAAACCAAGACAACCCGATCATGGGCGCCGCAGCCGGTTGCGATGGCAGCCAACCGCTGCTAGGCCTCGACGTCTGGGAACATGCTTACTACCTCAACTATCAAAACCGCCGTCCAGATTACGTCGACGCATTCTGGAATGTAGTAGACTGGGACGCTGTGGCAGCACGTTTCGCAGGCTGATCCGCTTCATACACCGATTTTAAGGGGCGAATCTACCTGAATTCGCCCCTTTTTTTGGGCCTTTTCTCTGAATTTCGGCTGTCATATCTGAATCTAGCTGACTTTTAATGTATTTTGATATTCAACAATTTTGTAATCAGTTGGCGCCGATTTAACTGTTTGTTGGGTAGAAAAAAAGAAAATGAGTAAATTTGTCAAATTAGTCTTGAACAACCACTACATATTGTGCATTTTTATCTGCGTGCACCCAGATGTGGTGTTTGTGACGTAACGTCGGTGCGCTATGTAAATTGTTTCTTTTCCGGATAATTACCCTTTTTTACAGGTGGTCATTAAAACTCTGGAAATTAAAAATTTACCAAACTTAGGGAGTGTAATCAGTCCCTGATACCGCATATAACCCGTTATTCCGAACCTCAATACCTATCCGACACAATATGGAAAAAAGCTTCAAAATAGGAGATCGTAAATTTGTCCTGAATCAAGAAAAAGCAGAAGAAGCATTCTCTGCCAAAAGAGTTATCAACGGACGACAAACAGAAGCTTTCAATCTTTTGCCCCTCAAATACACGTGGGCCTATGACTTGTATGGCAAAATGAAGGCCAACCACTGGGAGCCAGAGGATATTCAGATGCAGAAGGACATCGAGCAGTGGCAAGGCAACGATCTCAGTGACAGCGAACGCTGGATCATTAGAATGGGTATCGGTTATTTTTCTGCTGCCGAAGGTATTGTAGGTGACAACGTGCTTCACGTTATCCGTGAAAAAGTAACCGCGCCCGAACTCAAACTAGTTCTCGGTAGGCATGCCCACGAAGAGAACATTCACGCTGACAGCCTTCTCTACATGATTTCCTCTCTTGGAATCAATCCGCATGAGTGCGAAGCGATGTTTGAGCAAATCCCAACAATTAAGAAGAAGAACGAGTTTATCACTAATATTTCTCACGATGTTCGTCGCGAAATGGATCTGACGGACCCTGAGAACAAAAGGCTCTTCGCCAAGAACGTGTTTCTATTCGGCCAGTGCATGGAGGGCACTCAATTCTATGGTCTCTTCGGAATGATTTTGAGCCTTTATCGCCAAAACAAATTTCCCGGCATTGGTCAAATGTTTCGCTACACCCTGCGTGACGAATCCAACCACATCGAATTGCTCCGCAATCTCTTCATGGATTTGATCAGCGAGAACATGGAAATTTGGACTGAAGAATTTAAGAATGAGCTCGTCGACACCATGAGACAGGCTATTGTGTTGGAGAAAGAATTCATCAATGATTGTCTCCCAGTTAGTCAGGTTGGTCTCAATGCTAACGAATTCTGCCAATATATTGATTTCATCGCTGATCGACGTCTTGAGGGAGTTGGACTCAATCCTCTCAACCCCGGTGTTCAGAATCCCTTCCCATGGCTCGCTGAGACCATGGATATTAAGAAGGAAGCCAATTTCTTCGAGCAGCGTGTCACGGAATATCAGAAAGCCTCCGCCCTTTCTACCGTCGACGACGACGAGCTTTAGTCCCCATTTGCCGACACGGGCAGGTTTCATCCCTGCTCGTGTCGTGCCTGCGGACTAATACTTACTGAGACAATTCCCCGGTTTATATTCTCTACGCCTAACCACTTACCGCACATTCCCATTCGCACATGATAACCCGCAATTTTATCGAACAAGATATTGAACTTCAGCGTGCTGCAGAAACGCCAGAGGACATGAAACCCCGCTTCAACTGGGGCGAAATGGCGAAAGCGCCTGAGCTTCCTTCGCCACGGATTCATGTTGAAGCGGGTAACGGTCAGGAAGAGCTTAGCGTTGAGCAGATCGCGGAAACGGTGGGTAAGGCAGTCACTGACTTGGCACTTTCGAGAAAACAAGACGACATATTCAACGAATCAAATCAGCAGCTTGTAGCCAACATCGTAGCTTCGGTTTCAGATATGCTTCACGCCAAGGTTAGCGGCGAAGACAACGATGCTCCAGTTCTTCTTTCCGGGGAGGAACTCACCTCAATCATTGAGCAAGCCCTCGTTAGACAAAATGCTCATGATGTGGCTAAAAGTCTCCTCATTCGTCGTAAGAAAACTGAACCTGGGTTCAATCTTATCTCTGATAACGAAAAGCCAGTTTGCAAAGTGATCCGCCGCAACGGTGAGGTCGTGGCGTGGTTGCCCCATAAAATCGAAGTCGCCGTGCGAAGCGCCTTTCTCTCCCAGGGCATGGACTCTTCTCCAGCCAAAGAAGTCTCCGAAGCTTTAACCGATCGCCTCGCTCACAGCGGTCAGGAATTTATTCGTATCGAAGAACTCCAAGACTGTGTTCAGGAGGAACTGATGCGTCAAGGCCACTTCAAGGTCGCGGAAGCCTACATACTCTACCGTGCTCACCGCGCAGCCGAGCGTGCCGTCGACGAGGAAGAGCAAACACTCGAACTAGAGTCCACCCAAGAGTCGATGATCGTGGTCAACCGCGCCGATGGATCCAGCGATCTCTGGGATGGCCTCGACCTTCGTAAACGCATCGAATTCGCCTCAACAGGTCTTGAACTCTGCCTCAACGCTGAAGAGATCGAGCAGGAACTTCGTCGTGCCTTCTTCAACGAGATGAGCGAAAGCGATCTTAAAAAGACCGTCATTCTTAACGCCAAGAGCCTCATCGAAAAGGATGGAGATTTCGCCAAGTTTGCGGGTCGTATTCTTCTCACTTATATCTACGAGGAAGTCCTTGATTGGGACATCGTTCGCGATGGCGTCCGCTCTCTCGGAGAATTCCATCGTCGTGCCTTCAAGCAGAATCTTGTTCGCGGCACTGAGATTGAACGCATCCACCCACGATTGCTCGAATATAATCTCGACCGTCTTGCCGACGCAGTGAACCCGACTGCTGACCTTGACTTTGACTATCTCGGTATCCAGACCCTTTACGACCGCTATCTCATCGTCGACAAGACCGCTGAAAAACACCGCCGTCTTGAAACGCCCCAGCTATTTTGGATGCGCGTTTCCATGGGGTTGATGATCGACGAAAAGAACGATCGCGAAAACCGTATTATTGACCTCTACCGCCTCTACTCGAGCCGTCGTTTCTGTTCGTCTACGCCAACTCTTTTCAACTCAGGCACCCTGCACAGCCAACTGTCATCCTGTTACCTTTACAAGGTTGACGACAGCATTGAGTCCATTATGCAGCGAGGTGTCGCTGACAACGCCTACCTCTCCAAGTGGGCGGGCGGCCTTGGTGGCTCGTGGACATCGGTTCGTGGAACGGGCAGCTACATCAAGGGTACCAACGGTGAAAGTCAGGGCGTAATCCCCTTCCTTAAGCTCCACAACGACCAGCTCGTCGCAGTCAACCAAGGCGGCAAGCGCCGCGGGTCTGGTTGTGCCTACCTTGAATCGTGGCACAATGATATCGACGACTTCCTTGAGTTGCGCAAAAACACCGGTGATGAGCGTCGACGTGCTCACGACATGAATACCGCAAACTGGATTCCAGATTTGTTCATGAAGCGCATGGAGGCTCGCGGCAGCTGGACCCTCTTCCGTGCCAACGAGGCAGCAGACCTCCACGACCTCTACGGCAAAGCTTTCGAGGAACGCTACGAGCAATACGAAGTCGATGCCCGTGAAGGCAAGATATATGGTAAGGAAGTCCCGGCGATCGATCTATGGAAGCGCATGCTGAAAATGATCTTCGAAACCGGTCACCCATGGATAACTTTTAAAGACCCCTGCAACGTGCGCAGCCCTCAGGACCACACAGGTGTCATCCACAGCTCCAACCTCTGCACCGAGATTACCTTGAACACTTCGCACGACGAGACCGCCGTGTGTAACCTTGGCTCGGTGGTGCTCGACTCTCACCTCACCGACGAGGGCGAGCTCGACCTGATCAAGCTCAAGGAAACTATCTTCACCGCTGTCCGTGCTCTAGACAACGTCATCGATATTAATTTCTACCCAACTGATGCCGCTGCTAACGCCAACCAGCGCCACCGACCAGTAGGCCTTGGGGTTATGGGCCTCCAAAATGCACTTTTCCTCCGCAACACGTCGTTCGCCAGCGAAGAGGCAATCGACTTCAACGATGAGTTCATGGAGGCCATTGCCTATTTTGCCTATGAAGCTTCCAGCGATCTTGCCGCAGAGCGGGGCAGTTACTCTACCTACGACGGTTCCAAGTGGAGCCGAGGCATCATGCCACACGATACAGTCGACATGCTCGAAGAGCAACGCGGTGAGCCCATTGATGTTACCCGTGGTGGCAAAATGGACTGGGATGCTCTGCGCGAAAAAATCCAAAAGCAGGGTATGCGCAACTCGAACGTGCTCGCCATTGCTCCGACGGCGACAATTTCCAACATCATGGGGAGCACTCCGTGCATTGAGCCGACCTTTAAAAACCTTTTTGTGAAAGGTAACCTTTCCGGTGACTTCATCGTGCTAAATCAGTATCTCGTTCGCGATCTTAAAGAACTCAATCTCTGGGGTGAAGAAATGGTAGATCGTCTCAAGTATTACGATGGAGAACTCGCCGATATCGACGAGATCCCCCAACACCTCAAAGAGAAGTATGCCACCGCATTCTCCATCGACTACACTTGGCTCATCGACGCGGCAGCCCGACGCCAAAAGTGGATCGACCAGTCTCAGTCTGTGAACCTCTTCCTGGCTACCCCGGACATGAAGACCCTGTCCCACATGTATCGAGCGGCCTGGCGTAAGGGTCTCAAGACCACATACTACCTCCGGACTCTGCAGGCTTCCAATATCGAAAAAGCCACAACCAAGGTGAAAAAAGAAGTTCGTATCGGAAATGAAGAGACAAAGAAAGAACACACCGAGGCCGAAAAAGAAGCCTGCTCGCTCGAAGCTCTAATGAGCGGAGAGGAATGTGAGGCCTGCCAGTAGAGGAAAGAGTTATCATTAAAACAAATAAGAGCGGCTCGAAAGGGTCGCTCTTTTTTGTAGTCGGCAACGGGCCCACTTATTCAACAGGAATCCTCAAGGGCGGTAAATTTGCGACTATAATTGCGACAGCGAGCTTTCCAGACTTGGTGAAAGATCGTGCCTTCTCCTACCATGACTTACGCGGGCAGTCTTTCGAGGTGGCGTCGCGTTAGCGTCTCGATTCCCTCAAGCCAGCGAGGATGTTCATTGACGCAAGGCACGAGGATCAGATCGTCTCCACCAGCCTCAACGAAATCTTCCTTCGCTCGCATGCCAATTTCCTCGATCGTCTCAAGGCAGTCAGCAACGAAAGCAGGGCATATTACGAGCAGTTTTTTCACTCCCTTACCAGCTAGCTCTTTTACCGTAAAGTCCGTGTAGGGTTTTAACCACGGATCTCGGCCGAGACGCGACTGGAACGAAACAGAATGCTTATCTGCGGGCACATCAGCTTTCTCAACAAATGCCTCCACCGTCTTGTAACATTGGGAACGGTAGCACGTCTTGTGGGCTGGATAGGTTCCCTCGCAACAATTCTCGCACGAAAGACAATGCTCACCAGTCGGATCTGACTTCCTTAGGTGACGCTCTGGTAACCCGTGGAAGCTAAAAAGAATATGATCGTAACCCTCACTAAGATAGCCTGCCGATGAGGCTACCATAGCGTTGACGAACTCATCGTCGTCATAGAAAGGGGGCACGACCTCCAATTCGACTTGTGGAGCTTTTTTGGCCAACACGTTCTGGGCTTTTACCAAGGCGCTCTCGTAACTCGACATCGCGTAGTGAGGAAAGAGCGGGAGAATGACGAGTTGTTCCACCCCCTCAGCGATCAGTTTATCGACTGCGTTTTCGATCGAGGGATTCTGGTAACGCATCGCCAATTCCACTGGAATATCTTCAAGCTGCTTCTGCAGTGCGTCAGCCTGATGCTGGCTCGTAACAATGAGAGGCGATCCTTCAGGGAGCCAGACTTCGCTATAGGCTTCTGCCGACTCTTTTGGCCGAGTCGGCAGAATGAGGGCGTGGACAACGAACCAACGGATTGGAAATGGTGCATCCAGAACGCGACCATCCATCAGGAATTCCCGGAGATACTTGCGAACATCAGCCACCGAAGTTGAATTGGGAGAACCAAGGTTAAGAAGTAATACGCCCTTTTTCTTCATCTTGAAAATTGTCGTCTGGTAAGTCGTTTTAAGCTTTAGAAATTTTATCGAAATAGCTTCCGATTCTTTCAGCAATCTCGGCACCAGATACGATTGAATCAGCTAATGAGATGCCATCTCGGCAATGCCCCGCCACGAATATTCCCGGATGAGCCGCCTCGCAATGAGTCATGAGATCACGGAAACGTCTGTAGCCAACCACATACTGAGGAATCGCTTTTGGGTAGGGAAAAACTTGCTCAAAAACAGGTTCCCCGCTGATTCCGTAGATGGCACGAAGATCCTCAACCGTCAGCGCCACAATCTCTTCGGATGATTGCATCGCTAAGTCGGGAGAGCGCATTCCACCCACATAGCTTGTTAAAGTAACACAGCCCTCCGGGGCACGGCCCGGGAACAGAGACGAGGAGAAAATCGTCCCTAAGGTCTTAACCTTTTCAACTTCAGGGTTCAAGGTTCCAAAGCCCGAAAGAGAATGAGCGACTTCATCCCTCTTAAACCCTAGGACAACGCTGGCAACAGGGGGGTAAATCACCTCACTCAATTCGGAAAGGGCCTTTTCTCCACCGGGAAATTCAAGCTCGGCGAGACGGTAGGCGGGCATTGCGAGGAGCACTCCGTCAAAGGTTTTGGTCTCTTCCGCAACTTTCACCCCAATTTCGTTCTCGCCGACTCGATTCAATCCGTTGACAGAGGATTTAAGCCTAATCCGATCACCGAGCGTTTCAGCAAGACGGTCGGTCAGCACTTGCAGTCCATCATCAAAAGATAACTTTGGTGCACGATCCTTGGACACAGTTCCTGATCTCTTTCGCTCCTTAGCCCCGCAGATCTGGCCCTTGATGAGAGAACCATATTTCTGCTCCAGCTCCCAAATCTTTGGGAAAGCCTCCTTAACCGAAAGCTGATGCGGGTCGCCCGCATAGATACCGGCAACAAACGGGTTAATTGCGTAGTCGAGGAACTCCTGACCGAGGCGTCGTTTAACGAATTCAGCCAAACTTTCCTCTGCGTTCGATGACGACGCCCTGATAAAAGGTTCCCGCAAGAGAGCGAGCTTGGCTCGCCACGTAAAGAGCTTTCCTGTAAAAAAGCCCATGGGGCTCGAAGCCATCGCGTTCGGTTCACCGTTACGAAGGATATATCGGGCATCCGAATCTGGGTTAGGATCGAGACGCCGCTTCTCCAGATCGAGATCTTTCAGTAACTGGGATATTTTGGGAGACGTCTCAAGGAGCGTGTTGGGACCGCACTCGGCAAGGAAACCATCCCGACGAATTGTCTGGATCACGCCACCTACCCGATCAGCCGCTTCGAATAAAGTCACCTCGTGTCCCTGCTCCACAAGGCGATAAGCAGCCGTGAGGCCAGTAATACCCCCTCCAATGACAGCAACGCGGCTCATATAAATTTGAAGTAGCTCTCCCAGCGTTTCGCGCAGTCAAAATACCGAACAATCTTGTCCTGCTTTGTCTTCATTACCAAAGAGCTATGGGAGTCTCGGCACAAGCTCAATCGGAACAGAAGATGAGAGCGAGGGTGTAAGCAGCATTCCGTCCTCTCGTTGTTATTGAGAGTCTTTTTGATCAACAGATCCATCGACATGCCTTCGATGGCATGAGTCTTCTGAGAATGCGATATGTATACTGACTCCGAAACGTTCGGGATTAAATCAGCGGCCGTTCTGGTATTTCTCATCTGAAACTCCTAACGGTGGATCGCACCGCCTCGATGCAATCAATCTTCGCTTGTGGCGTCACCCCATGACCCAGATTGAAAACATGGCCAGAAAGACCACGCATGCGTCGAAGAAGGCGCTGAGTTTCTGCCGCCGCCGCTTCCGGCGTGGTCGTCAACAAAGTTGGGTCAAGATTCCCCTGCACCGCCATCTTATCTGGCAGCGCCCGGCGAAAGTCAGCGAGGTCACAGGTCCAATCGGCACTAAGCACAGTCGCTCCGGTTTTTTCGAGTGCCTCACGATTACCACTCGCTCCCTTGGAAAAAATAATTACCGGCACTTGGTCCCTCAGGGCAGAAACGATTTCTCCCATCCAGCGACCGGAAGCCTCGTGAAAAACATTATCCGCCAGCACACCCCCCTGGGTGTCGAAGACCTGCACGGCATCCACCCCACACTCGATCTGCATCTGCAGATATTCGATGCAGGCAGCGGTCAGTTTCTCAAGTAAAGAGTTGAGTATCTTGGGATCGGTATAGAGCAAGTTCTTAGCAGCGACGAATTCACGGGAGCTGCCACCTTCCATCATGTAGTTGGCAAGCGTCCAGGGCGAACCGGCAAAGCCAATCAAGGCTGTCTTACCGTCGAGGCCATCGCGGATCAAGGGAAGCGCCTGCGCCACGTAGTCAAGACGCTCACGAATGGCGCCAGTTTCGAGTCGATTTACGTCCGCTTCAGACTGAACCTTGAAAGCCATCTCGATTCCCCCTTTATCACTGAAGCCGTAAGACTGACCCATCGCTTCGCATATCACGAGAATATCGCTGAAAAGAATCGCAGCATCATAGTCAAACCGACGAATCGGCTGCAGGGTCACTTCTGTGGCCAGCTCCGGCGTCTGCACAATTTCGACAAAACTATGCTTCTCTTTCACCGCCATGTATTCCGGTAGGGAACGCCCAGCCTGGCGCATCATCCACATGGGTGGGTAATCGAGGGGCTCGCAGCGGCACGCCTTCAGGAAGCGTTCACGGTTGGAAATCGCTTTACCTGCAACGTCTGTGTTCTCTGAATCGCCTGAAATCATTAGATTGGGGTAGTCTCTATCCACCGATTTTACGCCGAACGCCTTGTGTTTATTACGAATTTCAGCTCAAAAATTGTCCAGCGAAGAGGGGCAACTACGAGGAGGAATGCGCATTTTCAACCTCGAAAGGCAACGCGAAGCGGCGCCAAGCACAGAAGAAGGCAGGCGATCGCCTTCAAGGATCATGAGAACATTAGAAGTGAGCCACAGGTATGTCCGTTGGCACCAACATCTTGTTCGAGTTCTTCATCCTGCAAAGAACGTAGTCCGGAAGCTAGCTGGCCTCGACTGTGGCATCGGTAAAAGGCTTTTTTAAACTTATAGATTGAGTCCGGCTTCCAAGTCGAGACGCCACTAACCCATGACTTCGTGCTGGCTGACAAAACTTTGCCACTGCATCGGGCGCATCGCGTAAACACCTTGGGAGTGACGTCCCACGCCGGGATCGAAAATCTCCCAGCCGAACTCAGAGGAGCGTCGGCCGTAGTCAAGGCGATAGATCCAGTTGCCAAACTCGTCCTTGCGCCAGAGATCAGGATCGTTTCCCGGCACAACCTCAGAAAATTCCCAGATACTACGAATCACATCGCGGTCGTATGCTGCTGCCAAGCCCGAGAAATCTAAGCATTTGGTCTTGGCAGTATCACTCGCTTCGCTGAGGCGCCGATCATTGATCTCGCTAATAGGATAATGAAAATTTCCGTGGCTTCCGTGGTATGCCTGCTTTTCATGAACACCTTCATCTTGAAAGGCCTCATCTTCTCCAATCGTTACAGCCTCAAGGACCATACCGTCACAGTCACTATCGTCACTACCTCTTGAATGCTGTGCACGATCAGCATGATCAAGTTCACTGGCTTCATCTAATGCGTCCCACCAGTTTGGGAACACCTCTTCTCTACTATCGTAAAACATAAAAGCTGGATATTTGAACAGTATCTACTGTAAGTCGCTTTTAGAAATTTCAAAATAATAAATGTGATTTTTTGAACAGTATTTCGCTAAGCGGTTAGCCAATCGCTTTTGAGCCATCATGACTCGCTCGCCTCCCGGAAAAAGATCGGGAGCCCGTTTGGAGGCTAAAAATCGAAATAGCGAATCGCTAAACGACTCAGACACTACGCGTGGTATTCCTGCAATGCCATAACATCCAAATCAGAAGCCCTCAGCGACTTAATCGATCGAATCGCAGCTTCCGCACCCCGCATCGTAGTGATGATGGGCACGCGGTTAGCCAACGCACCGCTGCGGATCCTCACCTCGTCACGACGCGGTATTCGACCGCTCGGAGTGTTAATGACCATGGCGATCTCACCGTTCTTGACCATGTCGAGCACGTTGGGTCGCCCTTCAGCCAACTTGTGCAGGGTGGTTACTTCTATCCCAGCTTCCTCAAAGGTTCGCGCGGTGCCGGAGGTGGAGTAAATTTCGAACCCAAGTTCGGCAAATTCGCGAGCAAGCGGGATGGAGGCTTCCTTATCACGATCTTTAACACTGAAGAAGATCTTGCCCTCCAACGGCAACTGAGAAGACGCGGCCATCTGCGACTTGGCGTAGGCCATGCCGAGGTCTGCATCAATACCCATGACTTCTCCGGTCGATTTCATTTCCGGCCCAAGACTAATGTCGATGCCAGGGAACTTGGAAAACGGGAAGACGGCTTCCTTCACGGAATAGTGCTCCGGATGAATCGGCTCTGTGAAGCCCATGTCAGCCAACTTTTCGCCAGCCATGACTTTTGCTGCCATCTTAGCAAGCGGCACGCCAATAGCCTTGGAAACGAACGGCACGGTCCGAGAAGCCCTTGGGTTCACTTCGATAACATAAAGTTCCTCATCCTTCACCGCGAACTGAATATTCATGAGGCCATGCACTTTTAGTTCAACAGCGAGGCTTTTTGCTGCCGCAGAAATCTGCGAACGCATGTCATCGCTTAGCGAGAATGAGGGAATCACGCAGGCACTGTCACCGGAGTGAATGCCTGCTTCTTCGATATGCTCCATAATGGCACCAACCACGGTGGTCTCGCCGTCAGAGATACAATCCACGTCAACCTCAACAGCGTCCTCGAGGAAGCGATCGACAAGGACAGGGCGCTTAGGACTGACATCGACGGCGTTCTGCATATAAGTCTTCAACTCCTCATCGTTGTAGACGATCATCATGGCTCGACCACCCAGCACGAAAGACGGACGAACGAGCACGGGGTAACCTATACGACCAGCGATCTCGACAGCTTCGTCAGGCGACACCGCCGTGCCGGCCGGAGCCTGTTGAAGGCGCAGTTTGTCGAGTAGGGCAGAGAAAAACTTTCGGTCCTCCGCAAGCTCAATACTCTCGGGCGAAGTGCCAATGATGTTGCAGCCATGGCGCTCAAGGTCTGCAGCAAGGTTGAGTGGAGTCTGACCACCAAACTGGACAATGACGCCCCAGCACTCCTCCTGCTCATAGATATTGAGCACGTCCTCTAGCGTGAGCGGCTCAAAGTAAAGTTTGTCGCTGGTATCATAGTCGGTCGAGACAGTCTCAGGATTAGAGTTCACCATGATGGTCTCGAACCCCAGTTCCTTGAGGGCGAAGGAGGCGTGCACACAACAGTAGTCAAACTCGATCCCCTGACCAATCCGGTTGGGACCACCGCCGAGAATCATGACCTTCTTCTTGTCGCCGCCACGGGCTTCGTTCTCGATGCCGTAGGTGGAGTAATAGTAGGGCGTGTAAGCTTCGAACTCTGCCGCGCATGTATCGACGAGTCGGTATGTTGGAACAACCCCGGCTTCCTTTCGCTTAACGCGGACATCGTCAGGATGGCTGTTAGTCAGCTCAGCGAGCTGGTGGTCAGAGTATCCAAGTCGCTTGGCGACTCGGAAGTCCATCTTTTCGAGATTGGTCCCGAGTTCTTTCTCAGCTTCGAGAAGATCCTCAATATTTTTTAAAAACCAGGGATCAATGCCGCTGAGCTTGTGAATCTTCTCAAGCGAGAGGCCAGCTTCAAACGCAAGGCGCAGGAAGAAGATCCGTTCGGCATTCGGAGTGGCGAGACGCTCGCGGATATAATCAACGTCCGGAGTGCCGTCCTTGCCGTCCATACCAAGGCCAAAACGACCGGTCTCGAGAGATCGGAGTGCTTTCTGGAGAGACTCCTTGAAGGTTCTTCCGATGGACATGGCCTCGCCCACACTCTTCATCTGAGTGGTGAGGGTCGCATCGGCGTCACGAAACTTCTCGAAGGTAAATCGTGGGATCTTGACCACACAGTAATCGATCGTGGGCTCAAAGCTGGCCGGAGTCTCACGAGTGATATCATTAGGGATCTCGTCGAGTGTGTAGCCAACGGCGAGTTTGGCAGCGATCTTAGCGATGGGGAAACCGGTTGCCTTGGAGGCCAGTGCGGAAGACCGCGACACGCGTGGGTTCATCTCAATGACGATCATCCGACCGTCAGCAGGATTCACGGAAAACTGGATATTAGATCCACCAGTCTCGACGCCGATCTCACGAATCACGGCGAAAGACGCATCCCGCATGATCTGGTATTCCCGATCGGTTAGAGTTTGTGCGGGTGCCACAGTGATGGAGTCACCGGTGTGAACGCCCATCGGGTCAAAGTTCTCGATGGAACAGATCACGACACAGTTGTCCGCCTTGTCGCGCATGACCTCAATCTCGTATTCCTTCCAGCCAAGCAAGGACTCTTCAATGAGCACTTCCGTCACCGGCGAAAGGTCGAGGCCGCGCCGCACGATTGTTTCAAAGTCTTCCCGATTGTAAGCAATGCCGCCACCAGTTCCACCCAGAGTGTAAGCCGGACGAATAATGAGCGGGTAAGTACTAATCTCCTCGGCGATCTGAAAGCCTTCATCGATGGTGTGAGCAACACCGGAATGAGGCATGTCGAGACCGATTTTCTCCATGGCCTGCTTAAATAGCAAACGATCTTCCCCTTTCTCGATCGCATCAGCTTTTGCACCAATCATGCGAACGCCAGACTTTTCAAGGAAGCCGGACCGAAACAACTCCATCGCCGTGTTTAGCGCCGTCTGGCCACCGAGAGTCGGAAGTAAGGCGTCGGGTTTCTCTTTTTCGATGATTCGCTCGACCACGCTCGGGGTGATTGGCTCGATGTATGTTTTCGCTGCAAACTCTGGATCGGTCATGATCGTGGCCGGGTTCGAGTTAACGAGCACCACAATGTATCCTTCCTCTTGCAGTGCCTTACAGGCTTGAACGCCGGAGGAGTCGAACTCACAGCCCTGTCCGATAACAATGGGCCCTGAACCGATCAGGAGGATTTTCTTAATCGAGTTGTCGCGAGGCATCTTTTTTTGGGATCCAAAAGTTTAGACTTCTTGCATCTGCGGCACCAATTCGCAACGGATGAAAACGCTTTTTTAGCTGGTTTAGCGACGTTTCTTCCAAGATTCCCCGAGAGTGGCTGAAATTCCGCCTGAAATGGACCTGTTTTCTCGGAAAAAAGTGACCCTCGATCTGTTTGAAGATTCAAACAATCAGAAATCACTGACCATGTTCCGCCTTTCCCTTCCTCTCGCCGCTCTCTCTGCCGGCTTCTTCAGAAATCCCACAGATCCCGAGATGCTCTTCGTCGATCCAGACCAGTTTGTGCCCATTGTCCGCATGGAAGTCCCTGCCACAAGCAAGACCACTCCCAGATGCCAAGGCCGGATGAGACGAAATTTCCCTCTAACCAGCAGTAAAATAGTTTGGCAAAGTGAAATAATTCGCTTCATTGGGAGATAAGGATCATGGTTAAATAGCACCGGTTATCCGGAATAAGCTTATTCTCTGAAACCTACTATTCTACCCCACCCCCACCGTTCCACGTTGTCCGAAGCATCCACAGATCTGCTTGGAAAAAACTACTTCCAGACTCGGGAGAAGCTGGCTGGAGCTATTAAGGCGCTCAAAGTCATGGGCAAGGACAGTGGCATCGATCCAGGTCGCCTCGCACTGCTCGACAACCTCATGGCGAATCTGGAGGATCCGTTCCTATTTGTGGTCGTCGGAGAAGTCAACGCTGGCAAGTCGACGCTGCTGAATTCCCTTTTTGGCGAGGACTTCTGCGAATCCGACGTCGTCCCGACCACGGAGCGAATCGCATTCTTCAAATACGGGGAAGAAGCTCACGATTTCGACTTTTCAAAAGACATCGTCGAGATCTTCCGACCAAATGCTTTTCTGCGTGACTTCAATATTGTCGACACGCCCGGAACCAACTCGATTGAATCCGAACATCAGCAAATAACGGAGCAATTCCTGCCAATGGCAGATCTCGCCCTGTTTGTTTTTTCAGTCACGAATCCCTGGGGTGCGACGACTTGGGATTTCCTCGACCGTATTCATCACCAGTGGAAGAAAAAGATCGTCTTTATTCTCCAGCAGTGCGACCTGCGAACCGAAGAAGAGGTCGCTGCCATTCTTGAGCACCTGCAGAAGACAGCGCATCATCGCTTCGGACAGCACTTCCCCACTTTCGCCATTTCCGCTAAGCAAGCCTTTTTAGCCAAGACATCGGAGTCCGGTAATGATGAGTTGGCCGCAGCCAGCAAGATCCAAGGCCTCGAGGGCTACATTTCCGGTGTGGTTGAATCCTCGGAACCTCGCCTCGTCAAGCTCGTCCACGCTTGGCGCGCTGCCTGCTATGTGTTGGGCGAAGTAAAGGACCGCCTTGGTGCCGCCGCTGAAATTATTCGGGCGGACAACGAACTACTTAGCGAGCTGGAACCCGCCAGTCAGGTTCAGCAAAAGCGAACCCTTAAAAAGTGCGAGCCTCTCTTTGAAGCATTTGACCAGAGCTTTATGGCCGCCGGCCTTCAGGCCGAACCTCTCCTGGACGCGGAGGTTCGAATTATCTCCGCCCTCGTTCCAAAAAAGAGCGCGGCCGAAGAAATTGAAGGACTGATTTTTGCGACGACGATGAAAGCCGTGCACCGCAGTGTTGGTGCCGGAGCCAACGCCATCCAAGAAGACGTGCAGCACCTTTGGGAACGAGTTTCGCAAGAAATGCGCGATGCCTTCAAACTGGAACTAAGCGTTGGCGAAGATGGCGACCCCAACTGGAAAGAATCCCATGCGAGGATTGGCGAGGGAGTCGCCACCGCGACACAACAAGCGCTACGCGAACTCCACCTCAAGGATGAACTGGCTCGCCTCTTTATGAGGCGCAGCAAGATCATATGGGGAGCCATTTTCACCGCTATACTTTTCATACTTGCTGGTGTGATTCTATCGATGCTCCAAATCAATCCATGGAACGCAATTGCCTTCGGTGTCGCTGGTGGGTGCCTAGCCCTTGGGGCGGTAGCCGGAGCCTCCTCGGTTCGGAAGATCCGTGGCTACTACATGGGTGTGCTGAAGAAACATCGAGGCATGGTTGCCCAGAAACAACGTGATGCGTTCACCAAGGGTACATCAGAATTCTACAAAGACTTCGTAGCCCTCTTCAACCCGCTGCGCAGCGTCTGTCAGGAGCATCGCGACAAGTATGAACCCCAGCTCAAGGTGATTCGTGAAACAGAGAAATCACTGGCTCAGCTGGAACAAATCCTCGCTCCCGTAGAGAAAGCTCTCAGCGCCAAGAAAAAAAGATAAGCGGATCGCGAATAGAGCAATCCAGCAGTGGCGGCATTCAAACGGACTGTGAAGGCTGATCCACAAATGCTTTTTCAGCGATGTCACAGATAAGGTGTCCGGCAATGAGATGGCATTCCTGAACCCTTGCCGTGATATGGGAAGGAACTGCAAGAAGACAATCGGCTATATCCCCACACTTACCGCCACTTTGACCGGTGAAAGCGAAAGTCTTTATTCCTAAACTTTTTGCGAATTCTAGCCCGCGAATCACGTTGCCACTGTTACCTGATGTGGAAATTCCAACGGCGATATCGTTCTTGTCGCAAAGGGCTTCTATCTGGCGGGCGTAGATAGCTTCATAACCGAAATCGTTGGCGCAGGCCGTAATAATTGAGGTGTCTGTAGTGAAAGCCATCGAGGGAAGACCCTTTCGGTTTTCCACAAAACGCACCACGAACTCAGCTGCAAAATGCTGTGCATCTGCTGCGCTACCCCCGTTGCCGAAGAAGCAGATCTTGCCACCCCGCCGGAGGCACTCAACCACCTCGACACCCATCTCATCAATCGCATCGGAGCAGGCCTCTTCGAACTTGGCCACGGTGACAGTGTGCTCGGCAATAGTCTGATGAATCAATTCACTGGATGACATGGATCAACGGTATTAAGAGATTATAAGGCGACAGGAACACCAGCAGGAAATTCGTCTTTCATGGCTACCAGCAGCTCCTCTCTCCCGATAGGTGTCGTACCCAACTTTCCCACTACGATGCTGCTGGCGAAGTTTGAAATCTGAGCGGCAACGACAGGATTGAGGCCAGCACAAAGACCCAGCGTGTAGATCGCGATAGCTGTGTCTCCAGCACCAGACACATCAAACACCTCCCTCGCCTTCGCCTCAATATGCACAGGCTCACTACCTTCAATAAAAACAAGCATGCCCTGCTCACCGAGGGTCAGGAGCACTTGCTGACAAGCCCAGCGGTCTAGTAGTGATCGCCCAACGGCAAGTAAAGGGGCGTCCTGCATGGGATCGACTGCTTCGTCACGATTATTATCTTCAACGCCAGCACAGGCAAAAGCTTCAGAACGATTCGGTTTTAACGCAGTGACTCCTTTCCATTCGATCAGATTGCCCGGCTTCGGATCAACCGTTACAACGACGTCATGCTTGCCGGCAAGTGCGAGAATGCCACTAACCAACCTCTGGGTAATGAGACCCTTCCCGTAATCTTCAATGATGATGCCATCCAAGTTAGGCAGAATCGGCTCCACTTTGCTAAGCAGTTCTGCGACTTGCTCCGGGCTCGTGGTGCGACGCTTCTCGCGATCGATTCTGACGACCTGTTGGTGACGAGCCACCACGCGGGTTTTAGTGATAGTAGGGTAATCAGCGCTCTGGATGCAGCATCCGACGCCGATACCACATTCTGCCAACGTTTCGGTGAGCAGACTCCCATTCGCATCCTGACCAAATAATCCGGCCAACTCGAGCGATGTCTCAAAGGGAGTCATGTTTCGGGCTACGTTAGCCGCGCCGCCGGGGTAGCGTGATTCACGCTGCACCTCCACGACGGGGACTGGGGCCTCAGGTGAGATGCGCGACACGCTGCCCCAGATAAACCAGTCCAGCATAACGTCACCGACTACGAGAATGCGCTGCTTCGAAAAGCGCTCAAGCAAAGCTTTCGGTGAGATTGTTTCTCCCATATTTGGTGCCAAGCTACGACTTCTGAAGAGTGAATGCAACCGCCGAGGCATCAGGATCCAACGGACAAAGTTCGATTATAACCTTCGGATTCCATGCCTAATTTCCCCCGGACGGGTAACCGACTTTAATGATACTTCGGCTTCTCTTTCCTGTCCCAGCCATTCAAGCAGCACCTTGATCCGGTTCTGGCCGCAAACCAATTGCGTCACGATCGTTTTGAGGCCCGCCATGGGACCTTCTGTCAAGACCACATCGTCTCCTTCGGAGATATTGGGCTCGATCACGCGGATCTCATTTTCTTTTTCAGGAAACTCCTGCTTCAATTCATGGATATAAACATCCGAAATCTGAGGGTAATGATCGGCAAAACGAAGCACCCCGGTGACGCTCGTAGTAGCATTAACGGCCCGAAGTTCCTGAGTCAGACTAAACTTTGCAAACAAGTAACCAGGAAAAAGGGCCTCAACGAACCAGACCTTGCCGCGTTGAGTCGATTTCTCAAAGCGAATGCGAGGGCAAAACACCTCGTCAAGGTTTGCAAAACCCTGCAGGTGACGGGCCGCTAAATACTCACTTTTTGGCTTCGTTCGAACGCAATACCAGCCATTTTCGGGCTGCTCAACGGGTTCCGGCATAATTTAAAATTACATTAGAGTCACGGGGAAGCCTACTCCGAGTCAGATGGGATGAAAGATTGTTTTAACTTCTGGCGACAGATTTCGTAAACCTTGAATTCTTGCGCAAACGGGGATTTTCCTTTACCAATCCCCGTCGGCAGGCTCCTGTCGAATCAACCAAAATGCCCAAAAACCCAGAAAAGCAGGCTCCCATTCGGGCGATTGATATCGCCACAGCCTCTCCTGATGAGCTGGCGGAACAGCGCAAAGCGGTCTTTCGCCGCCTCCTTGGCTATATCCTGCCCTACCGCAGCCGCCTTGCGTGGGGGATCTTCTTTGGGATCCTCGCCGGTGCGGTGAACGGATTTCTCGTTCTGGTCATCCGCGTGGTGCTGGAGGTGGTCGACACTTCGGAAAAAGTTGCCGAAGCTTACTATCCTTTCGAAGGGATGCCGATTTTCAGCGATTTCGCGATTCGACCCCCAGCGACCGATAACCCTTGGACCTTCGTGGCAGCGGTTTGCCTCAGCATCCCAGTGCTGCTCCTCCTTCGCGGTATCTTTCACTACCTTCATGCTTACTGCATGTTGTGGATCAATATGAAGGTACTCTACCGCCTGCGGGATGAATCTTTCAGTGGCCTCATCCAGCAATCCCTCTCCTTCTTTAACAAGGTAAAGCAGGGCGAACTGATCCAAACTGTCGCCAACCAAACTCGTACGACAGCCGACGCGAGCAGCCAACTTCTCAGCGGAATCATCCAGCACCCCACTGGAATCCTTGCCATTGTCGTAATGATCGCCTTAATCGATCCACTCTATACTTTTGGTGCACTCGTGGTATTTCCCATCTGCATTCTTCCAGTCGTCATGGTCAGCCGAAAAGTGCGGAAAGCAGGCGGACGCGAAGAAAAAGAATCCGAGGGACTCATGGTCACGCTCCACGAGAGCTTCAGTGGCATCCGCCTCGTCAAAGCCCACGGACGAGAAGATTACCAGAGTAAGCGTTTCAACGTTGGTAATAAGCAGATCACCAAATTTATTATTCGCTGGAGAAAAGCGATGGAGATTTCAAGCCCCTCTGTAGAAATTGTCGCTTCCTTGGGAATCTGTGTCGGGCTCATTTACGCCTGGCTAACCGACGTTCAACCAAAGGATTTTATGGCCGTAAACCTTGGTTTAATCAGCCTCTATCCGCACGCCAAAGCACTGAGCCGAATCCAGATTCAAGTTCAGAAGTGCTTCGTCGCCGCTCTCAAGGTTTTCGCCTACATCGATGCTGAACCTGAGGTAAAAGACAAAGCCGATGCTGCCGAATTAAAAGATTGCAGGGGCAACATTGAACTCGATGAAGTCTCTTTCGCCTACATCGAAGATCGTGCCGCTCTCAAAAGCGTTTCGCTAAGATTCGAAGCCGGCAAACGCTACGCCCTTGTTGGACAAAGTGGTTCCGGCAAGTCAACTATCCTGTCGCTAATGATGCGTTTTTACGATACCGACTCTGGTGCCGTCAAAATCGACGGTCATAACATTCGCGATTACACCCAGTCTTCCCTGCGGGATCAAATTGGACTGGTCAGTCAGGACACTTTCCTTTTTCACGATACGATCGAAAACAATATTCGTTATGGCCGACTGGATGCCAACGATGAAGAAGTCCGCGAAGCAGCTCGCCTCGCTCACGCTGAGGAATTCATCGTCGATCAAGTCAACGGTTACGAATCGGTCATAGGCGACAAGGGCTGCAACCTATCCGGCGGCCAACAGCAACGGCTCTCTATCGCACGCGCAATTCTGCGTGATGCCCCGATCCTTTTTCTTGATGAAGCGACCTCTGCCCTCGACTCGGAATCAGAAAAAGCAATTCAGAAGGCCATCGAGGAACTCGCGCGCGGTAAAACCGTCATCGCTATCGCGCACCGACTCTCTACAGTACTCGACTCACACGAGATCGTGGTAATGAAAGATGGTGGCATTCTCGACGTTGCCCCTCACGACGTTCTTCTAGAACGCTGCGAAGAATACCAACGACTTTATCGAATCCAGTTCGCCGAGGATTGATTCTACCTGTAATCCTTTTGCGGTGCTACCCATTACGGTTATAATCAGCACCATGTCCTACTCTTCCGGACCACCCCACAAGGGCGCCCATTTCCTTAATGTGGTGGTGGCCACAATGTTCCTTTTACTCTCGATCTGGAATCTTGTCGCTGATGCCCGCTTAACCACCCATCTCCTGCTGCAATCATCCTTCGCTCTTTGTTTTCTTTGGCTCTTTCTGTCGGCTTGGTTTCTTGGTGGACTGATCCTTGCATATTTCCCTAAGCGCGTCTTCATCACTGCCTTTGTGATCCTCACTTTTCGCTCCTCGCTGGGTTGGCCCCTCTCACTCGCCACCGGACTCGAAGCGGCCTGCCACGCCCTTAATTTCCTGCTCGTAGCTATTGCTGCCCTCTACCTTGTCTGGTTGTTTCTGAGACCAACGCATTTCTACGGACGACCTCGGTTCCGCTGGCAGCATAGTGCCGTTTCCCTTGTCTCATGGATGGGAATCACCGCGCTCTCCTTTGTTACAGGGTTACTTGGTGTCGCTGCCACCGTGGATGAAATCTCTAGTGGCTTTGTTCAGATCACCCCCAGAGGTATCTTCTTTACCGAAAAAATCTTTCAAAAAGATGAGCATCGTGTCCATCTCATCGGATTGGCTCATATTGGCGAATCCGATTTCTACCGCGATCTCCAAAACGCCTTTAAGCAACCAATCGATGGAGACCGACTGGTTCTTACGGAAGGGGTGACCGATGAGGGTAATATACTTCCGGCAGGATTTAAGTCGGGCAACACCTATGCAGGCTTCGCCAAACAACTTGGGCTCGAAGAGCAAAAGAGCTTTGCAGGTCAAGATGACGCCAATTCAGAAATAGGCGGCGCCGACCTTGGCAGCGTCACTTTTGGCAGCGTCACTTTCATGAATGCCGACATCGATATCTCAGAGCTCAAGCCCATGCATCTCAATCTACTTATTACCCTACTTGAAACCATGGAATCGGGAAACCTGATCGAGAGCTTAATCGCCTCTTCCAGCATCCAGATTTCTTCTGAAGAGATGGAGGACTTTCTCCTCGAAGGCCTCATCGGTCAACGTAATGAACACCTCATGACCATATTCGAAACCGCGCATCGAGATTTCGAAGAGATCCACGTTCCCTGGGGTGCTGCTCACCTTCCCGATCTTGAGCGCCGCTTCTTATCAGAAGGCTTCTCACTGATGTCCAAAAAGAAGCGGCTAGGTATCAGATTTAATTGATCATGAAACGGGTTCAACCAGTGGAATTTATTCACCTGAATCGGGATTAAGGGAGAAAGACAGCCCCGCTAAAAATCCAACCTTGTCGTGCCTAGCCCCCTCGAAGCTTACCACGATCCTGCCCGCAGTATTTTCCGATGTGCCTTAAGCAAATTCAGATAAACCCTCTTGTCGCCCCCCTAAATAAGCTTGGTTTCAAGGCTTAGGCCGGAGTCTCATTCTTACTTTTACGGTGGCACCAGGCCTCTCCTTCATCACCGGTCGCAAAACATAGGTCTTTTAAAGTCGCTTACTAGGCAAGGTAGCGTTCCACTTCAGAAATCGTCGGGAGATGACCACGTCCCCCAAGCGCCGCAGCATTGCACGCAGCAGCAGCACTCGCGAGGCTGGCGCATTTTTTCCAAGAATCCCCGCGATTTGCGGCAAATAAAAACGTCCCGTGGAAAACATCTCCGCAGCCCGTAGTATCAACCACGGAATCGACGGGATAAGTAGGCTGGTGAAAATAGTTCCCTTCTTTATCAAGAAACCAGCTACCTGATTCTCCATCGGTGATTCCTACAACGGAGGCATTCCATTGAGCCAACGCTTCCAACTGGGCATCGCGTTCAATTGATCCCGAGAGTTTCGCGGCGAAGTCAGAGGCCACGACGAGGATATCAACGAGTGGCAGCAGCCGGAGGAACTTCTCATTGAATCGATGGGCTCCCCCATCGAACGAGACCCGCCCACCCTTTTCACGAACGAGGCGAGACGCATCAATGCAGGCTGGCCAATGCCGACCGTTTAGATGAAGTATAGAACAATGCTCCAGTGCCTCTACTGGCAACTCCTCTTTCGCCAAAGGTGTGAAGTCTCCCGCGCGAAAAACGATATGGCGTTCGCCATCGCTTCGTCGCACTAGCACTGTTCCGAAGCTACTGCGACAGCCTTGCTCGAGTTGCAGGTGCTGGGTAGAGACGCCGTAGTCACGGTAATCATCCCGAATCAATTCCCCGGCCCAGTCCAAACCGATACGGTCAATGATTCCTGCCTTGGCTCCAAGTCGAGAGGCTGCACACAGGGCTGTTGGCACCGGGCCACCACCCATCATTACCGATTCCACCACTTCGGTTACACCGGAAATCTCCGGAAAGGCGTCGACCATCAGGATCGAGTCCATCATGGACATCCCCAGTCCGAGGATTTCCAATTGATGGCTCGAAATCGCCGACATCAGCTATGGTGAGTCTTCAGCCAGGAGATCACAGCTTCAGTCATCTGGCCCTCGGCGTCGCCACTGAACACATGATTGGCACCTTCGAGGATTACCAGCTCCTTTGGCTCATAAGCAGCCGCATACATTTCCTGACCTTCTTCCACTGGAACGACATCATCCTTGTCGCCGTGCACGAGCAACCATGGTACTTCGATCTTTTCAGTCTTATTAGCCAGAGTATTGATCTTAGCCATGTCATCGACATAGGCCTTAGAAAGCGGGCAGCCTTCTTCTTCCCACATATTACCCTTCCCCGGAGTGACGTCTCCGAACTCGGTTTCGCAGAATTTCTTGGTGTGAACCATACCAGCCAGGGAGATAAGCAGTTCGATCCTCTGGTCCTTAGCTGCCGCCAAAACACCGACAGCGCCACCCATACTGTGTCCGACATAACAGATGCGATGGTAACCTTCATTCTCAGCTGCATCGACGATCGCCCTCAGATCTTTCACCTCCTTCGAAATGGTGCAGGCTTCAAACTTGCCCTCAGAGTTACCATTGCCAGCAAAGGAAAACCGCAACGCGTTGAATCCGGTAGCGGCAAGCGACTCAGCCAACGCAATCGACCAGGGTCGATCCTTATTGCCAGTGACACCGTGACCAATAATCACTAGTAGTGACGAGTCAGTAGGATCCCCATGGAACTCGTAATCGAGGATTTCCTTGGAGGAGTTGAGGATTTCAAAATTCATAGAAAACAGAGGGTGAAGGAACAGGTAACTGATTAAAACTGGATATCAAATACACGCACCTCTTTGAACCACAGGCTAAACTTTTCAACAAAAACCTTGTGCTCCGGGTGTGCTTGGTAAGCGTTGTGCTTCTCGATATTTTCGAATTCCAGAACCAATGCGTAATCAAAGCCATTGTGAGTGACCGTGCGTTCCGGTGTTCCAGCCGCGCGGCCAAAACTTCCTGCGGACACTACTTCGATTTCGAAAAGTGCCGCGAGACCTCCCTCGAACGCGGCTTTGTCGTCATCGCAAAGCGAGTCATCAAGCCAAAAAAAGACACTGTGTCGAATCATGCTGCGGAGCCTAGATTAGCGATTTGGCAATATCAACCAGCGACTCGCTAACTGACGAATTTTTTGCGCTACTGCCGTTTTGGGAATTTTTAGCTTCCACCCTGCAAGACTGCCTGAATGTGGGGCGTGTAAAGATCGGGCTCAAGAAGGAAGGAATCGTGGCCCTTATCGGAGTGCACCGTTAGGTAAATGTGAGATACCCCTGCAGCCTTGAGTTGGCGAACCAGTGCAGCTTGCTCTTCTGGATAGAAGCAGTAATCCTCGTCGATACTGAAGACAAGGTATTGATGACCAGCCTCATGGGAACGAGAAAGGAGATCCACTGGGTCAGCCGCCTCACCCTCTGCAACCGGATCGTGACGGCTCCACATTTCGCAGATGCGAAGGTAAGTATTTGCGTCGAAACGATCCGTAAATTTTTTTCCTTGGTGAAGCATGTAACTCTCAACATGATCGTGCGCCCGATACCACGAAAAACGATCCTCAGGCTGAACCACATCTTTGCTTGCGCGACGTTCAATCGCGTTGAGATGCACAAAAGTTTTGTGGCTGATCATACGTGCCAGCCCAAGTCCGGTTTCCGGCACACCAGTTTCGTAATATTCACCAGACTGAAACTTGGGATCATTTTCGATCGCGAGGATCTGCTCCAGAAGGATGATCCGATTCAATACCGTAGTGCGGACGCCGGTCGCAATTGGAATGACGACACGAACACGATCAGGAAAGCTGGTCGCAAAGTTTATGGCACAGAGCCCTCCAGTTGAGGGCCCCACCACTGCCAACAACTGGCCTATACCAAGGGCATCAAGCAATAGTGTTTGGCTCCGCACAACATCGCTGACCGCCACGTGAGGAAACGTTGACCCGTAGGCCTTAAGTGTTTCTGGGTTGATCGTCGAGGGGCCGGTCGATCCATAGCATCCGCCCAGATAGTTCGCGCAGATAATAAAATACTTTTCTGTATCGAGGGCTTTTCCGGGGCCGATGAAGAGTTCCCACCAACCGCCAGTGCATTCCTGAGTCCAGAAATCATTGCCTTCGACCTCAGGATTGTATCCGGACGCGTGCTGGCTTCCTGAGAAGGCATGGAAGAGCAGGATCGCGTTTGATTTCTCTTTATTCAGCGTGCCGTAGGTTTCGTAGGCGATCGTAACATGATCCAGAGTCTTGCCGCTTCGAAACTCAAAGGGAGTCGCGGGAGTCGCAATAACTTGGAATTGGGTTTCAACCTGTTGCAGTTCACTCATCAAAAATTCGGAGAGGCAGAAAAGCTAACCCTGATTCCTACATCCTGCCAATTGTTTAGATGTCATAAGGCAAGGGCAGCCAGAACCAGAAAATGCATCTCGATCAACCCATAGCTTGCCCGTCGTCCCGCTTGGGACATAATGAACAGCGTGAGTTTGCTCGATCAAATTTTTTCCCAACTGCCTGAGAACTGTGAATCCGACGATGGCCACATCCGGCTTGTCGTCGGTCTCGGCAATCCAGGGCCAGAGTATGACACGACCCGCCACAACATTGGTTTTGAGCTCGTCAACAAAATGGCCAAAGCAAAGGACTTGAGTTGGAAAAGAGATCGAAAATTCCGCGCCAAAATTGCTTCAGCAACCTCCTCCCTCGTGCTGGCTAAACCGATTACCTACATGAATCTAAGTGGTAACGCGGTGGCTCGCCTCGCGCGGTTCCACAAGCTTCAACCAGACCAGATTCTCGCCGTCTATGACGACGTCGACCTACCTATTGGTCGTCTTCGCTTCCGCGCCAGTGGATCGGCAGGAGGTCACAACGGCATCAAATCCATCATCGAATGCCTCGGGACGGACACTTTTCCCCGATTGAAAATTGGAATTGGCTCCGCCGGGGGGCAAGATGCCATGGTTGGGCACGTTTTGGGCCGATTTAACGAAGAAGAATGGGACAAAATGCAAAAAGTCCTAGCCATTGCTGTAGATGGAGTAAACTGTGCGCTTTCCGACGGGTTGGACGCGGCCATGAACCAGTTCAACCGGCGGACCGAATAAAGCGAAAATCGCGAAACATAACCGTCGGATTATCAATCAGATACAGTTCATGAAACGTAAGTACGAAGGAGTATATGTCCTAAAAATGCAGGGACAAGAAGAAGGCGTCGAAGAAATGGTGGGCAGCATCACCAAGGAACTCGAGTCCAGTGGCGCTGCTCTTGAGCAAATCGATCGCCTTGGCCGCAGGGAATTTGCCAACACTAACCACGCCAAACAAAGCCACGGCTACTACGTTCAGTTCCAGTTCGAAGCTGAGCCTGCCGCTATCGAGAATGTTGAAGCACGCCTAAAACTCAACGACCAGGTGATGCTACAACACTACCGCCGCCTCTAACCGTCTGGTTCGCCGGACGGCCCTGACGAAGAAGGAAATCTTATCGATTTCCCTGCCCTTCGTAGCAACCTCCTCAGGTTTTCTTCCCTTTGGAGGTTTTTTTGGCGACAGGATGGAAAAACGAGACCATATTTCTCGCCCTAATTTTCCTTACCCGACAGTAGCTTCCAGCTGTCGATTCCACTCCTCGCGGGCCACGGCCCACTCTTTTAAAACCGATTTTTCTCCTGTCCATATATGAACGTAGATCGCGCGACGCTCGACTTCCTCAATGCCTTTTCTGACGATGAAAAGAGAGAAGGCCAGAAGCTCCACGATGAGGGTGCTGTTGTTCAAATTTTTGGAAACCATCTCCTCATTCAGGGAAAGATTGAAGATGGCGACTGGTCTTGCCGCACCCGCCTGCAACTCCAAGGAAACGAGTGGGTCGGCGAAGCTGATGAGAAAAGCGACTCCGGGCGTGCCGCCCTCTATGCCACCATGCTGGAGAAAGTGGCCCGCAAAGGTGATCTACCTGAGGCTCCCAACGAGGTGGGTGAGCAGTCGCTAACCGAGGTTATCGAAGACAAACTTGGCCGCGGTCTGACAGGAGAAGAGGACGAGTTCCTCGGAAAACTCGAGCGCCGCTACCGCCGTTTCGAACTCGAACGCGAGATCTTTGATTCTGATCTGGTGCGTCTCAACCCACGCTGGCCGATCGATAACTTCGATCCCCTCACCCTTTGGCCCACACCGCCAAACGATATTCTTGAATTTTGGAACTACATCGCCCATGCCTTTGAGAAAGGGAACTTTGAATATCCCGAGTTTCTCGAGATCGTGACCGATCGCGAATGGACCCGCCAGCGCATGGAGGAATGGGAACGCCGTCGCGAAGAGAGCGAATGGCGCTACCAAGTCGAAGTCTTCGAAAAAAGACCCATCGAAGACGGGGTCGAAGGCATTGAGTTTCACCTGCGCATCACCACTCGCGAAGCTCGCCTCATGGTAAAACGCGCCAGCGAAGACGAGTTCTCTCGCATTTCCGAAAAGGAGGACTACGAGAACATTCAGGAACGCTACAGTAATGGTGGCTTACGCATGGATGCCGGCTCTGAGATTCTCTGGAGTAAATTCAACCTCGCGGTCGATCCTGAAGAGGGCACTGATGGAGGCCTTCCGCTCGACAACATTGAGAACTGCCGCTTTCTTAATCGCTTGTTCCACCAACCTGAGTTGAAAGGCCTCATCGTCAATCTGGACGAGATTCCCTACCAGATCAGCGACAAGCCGCTGCACTGGGTTTGCCGCGAAGATTCAATGGGCTCTCAGGACTACGAGCTACAACTCGTGACAGGCGATGACCGCGATGTGTCTCATACCGTGCGTCTCCTTCCCGGCGACGAAGCGCTCTACATGAGTGACGAATGGGTCTTCAAGGGTCCTGAACACTGGGTGAAGTCTGAAACGCTAATTGATCCCCGCGTCACCATTCCGAACACTGTGGTTGAGAGTGAATCAGGCGTCGCCTTTCTCTTCCGCCTCGGTGCCAAAGTCCCCGAGTCTCTCGAGAGCCGCATCGAAGAGGAAGATCTTAATGTCACGTTCGATTTGAGCATCTCATCTCAGGCCACCGGTGCCAGCAGTGAGCACATGCTGATGAAAATTCTTGCTGAGAATAGTTCAGGGACGCGCGAAGAAATTCTTGGCCGCGAAGGTTGGGACGTTACCAAGCGTCCTCAATTTGCCGGGGAGATTCTCCACCGCTACGACCGCACCCTACAACGTCGCGTTGGATCTCTCATTGCCCCGATGCAGCCCACTTATGACGGCAACCTTGGTTGCTATCGCTCACGGGTAACCAAAAACTTTCCCGAAAAATACGCTGAGTGGTTGGAGAACTTGCCGGAAGGAATTACGATTCGCGCCGACAAAGAACTCGCCACGCTAGAGTCTGACCCGGTCGAAGCTCAGGTCTCCTTCGAGGTCGTCGACGAGAATATCGACTGGTTTGATCTCAAGGTCGTCGTCAAAGTCGAAGGCATGGATCTCTCCCAGGAAGAAATTCGCGCTCTTGTTCAGGCGCGCGGAGAATTCGTTCGAATGGAGCGGGGCGGCTGGCTCAGACTTAAGATGAACCTCAGCGAGGAACAGCAGCAGGCAGTTTCGAGGATTGGTCTCGATCCGTTTGACCTCACCGGCGAAGTGCATCGCATGCACGCCCTCCAACTCGCTGAGCCGATGGCCAGGGAAGTTTTCGATGCCGCAGCCTGGGAAAAGATTTCCAATCGTGCCAACAACCTCAAGCTGCAGGTCCGGCCTGAAATACCTCCTGGTCTTAACGTGAATCTTCGTCCTTACCAGATCGAAGGTTTCCACTTCCTTTCCTACCTGGCGACCAATCAGTTCGGCGGAATCCTCGCTGACGACATGGGTCTGGGTAAAACGATCCAATCTCTCACCTGGCTGCTATGGATGCGTGACCAATTCGGCGATAATCCACCGCCATCCCTCGTCGTGTGTCCCAAGTCAGTGCTCGATGTCTGGGGCGACGAGGTCATCAAGGCTGCCCCAGCAATTCGAGTGCAGGTTCTACGCAACCGCACCGAACTCGACATTTCCCGTCTCGGTAAAGACGTTGATCTTCTCGTTATTAACTACAGCCAACTGCGAACCTGTGCCGAAGAACTCCATTCCATGGAGTGGCTCGGGATCATCCTCGATGAGGGACAGCAGATTAAAAACCCAGATTCAAAGGCAGCCAAGTCAGCCCGCACTCTTGCAGGCCAAAACCGGCTTGTTCTCACTGGAACTCCAATCGAAAACCGCCTGCTTGATGTCTGGAGCCTGATGTCTTTCGCTATGCCCGGCATCCTTGGTGACCGCAAGTATTTCCGCGAACACTTTGACCGCCGAAAGGACACTCAGTCACAAACGCGCCTCACCGCCCGCCTGCGTCCGTTTCTGCTGCGCCGGACCAAAGGAGAAGTTGCTCTCGACCTACCGCCCAAGATCGAAGAGGACGTTTTCAGCGAAATGGAAGACGTCCAACAGCGACTTTACCAAGAGGAACTAGAGCGCATCCAGAAAGTTCTGCTTGGCATTGAAAACGACGATAGCCTGCGCAAAAACAGCTTCGTTATTCTGCAGGGCCTGATGCGGCTGCGCCAGATCTGCTGTCACCCCGGCCTTTTAGATTCCAAGTATTTGGGTGAGCCGAGTTCGAAAATGAACGGACTCTTCTATCTGCTGGATCAACTCCACGAGGAAGGCCACAAAGTGCTCGTCTTCTCGCAATTCGTAAGCATGCTTGACATCATTCGCGATGAGCTAGAGGAACGTGACCGTCCCTTTAGCTATCTCACGGGTCAGACCAAGAACCGCCATGAGGTCATCAGTGACTTCCAGGAAAGTAAGGATCCTAAAACCTTCTTACTCTCTCTCAAAGCGGGCGGAAGCGGCCTAAATCTGACCTCAGCCAGCTATGTGGTGCTCTACGACCCATGGTGGAACCCGGCAGTGGAAAATCAGGCAATTGACCGATGTCACCGTATTGGTCAAGAGAGCAAGGTAAACGCCTACCGTCTCCTCGTACGTGAATCAGTTGAAGAGAAGATTCGCGTTCTCCAACAACAAAAGAGCGCTATGATGACCAGCGTGCTTGGTGAGGAAGGCTTCACCCGCAACCTTGAGATGGACGATCTCAAGTTTCTCTTCAATGCCGGCCACGTGGTCGAAGAGAAAAAGGAAGAGAAAGTTAAGACCTAAACGGCCAGGGCTGGTAGTACGAAAATGAAAAGGACGAGCGTTCTGCTCGTCCTTTAAACTGATCGACTAGCCCTGACCCTTAGGCTTTTATTCCTTCAATTTCTTTCGCAGCTCCTTCACCTCAGTATCGAGCTGGGCGAGGTAAGCGGAGGTTGCCTTGAGACGCCTAGTCGTCAGCTTAGCGATGAACTCATAAAGAGCGGCATAGAACGGCGCATTATCGTCCTTTGGCATAAGATGGTCGAGGAACTTCTGGTCCACGGCGAGGCAGAAGGAAGTCTTGTTCGCAACTACGGAAGCCGATCGCTCTTCGTCTTCGAGTGCCGCGAGTTCGCCAAAAATGTCCCCAACCTGGTCCATCGTCACGAGTTGCTCACCGCCTTTCATTACAGCCACTTCACCAGCTAGAAGAATGAAAATTCGGGAAGCCGCGTCACCCTCATTAATGATTGTATCACCGGGGTCGCAATCTAGAAAGGCGGATGCATGCAGGACTTGATCGAGGTGGTCCTTAGAAAAGGCCTCGAGAAAAGGCACTTCCATCAGAGTTTCCGGGATCTCGTCTTCGTCGTGGATGTAGGCGTATTCTTGCACGCGGGAATTATATGATTCGCTGCAGCCACTGTCGAGTCTAGAAAGGTGGCGCAAATCAAATTTTCACCTTGGCACAAAAAAGAGCGGCGAGGTATTCACCCCACCGCTCTCTTTAGCCTCTTTATGAAATTTTAGATTATTGGATGTGGTAAGCAGGACAACCATGCTCCGCCACGTCCAATCCCTCAGCTTCTTCTTCCTCGCTCACTCGGACTCCCATGACCAACTTGATCAAGAAGAAGACAGCAAAAGAGAAAATGAAGGCGAAGAGGTAAACGCCGATCACGCCGATAAGCTGAGACATGAAATTGGCTCCGCCAAAGATGGCAACGGCCAGCGTTCCCCAGATACCGCACGTTCCGTGAACCGAGATCGCACCCACCGGATCGTCGATCTTGATTTTGTCGAAGAAGAGAATGGAGCCCACCACGATGATCCCGCCGATAGCTCCCATAATCACCGCTGCCCATGGCGATACCGAGTCAGCACCAGCGGTGACACTCACAAGACCGGCGAGAAGACCGTTGAGAGCCATGGAGAGATCTGGCTTCTTCAGCACGATCATCGATGTGAAAATGGAAGTCACTGCGCCCGCAGCAGCAGCGAGAGCCGTTGTCGTGAAGACGAGGCCAAGCGGACCGGGATTGGCCGAAAGAACTGAACCTCCGTTAAAACCGAACCATCCGAAGAAAAGCAGGAAGACACCGATCGCAGCAAGTGGCATGCTATGCCCCACTATTGGCTTGATGCCATCTTTGGTGTATTTGCCCTTACGAGGCCCAAGAATCATGACGCAGGCGAGAGCAGCAGCACCGCCAAATCCGTGCACCACCGTTGAGCCTGCGAAGTCATAGAAAGGATTCTCCATCTGATAGAGCCATCCCTCGCCCCAGTGCCACGAACCAGCAACGGTGTATCCGACAGCGACAAGGATTGTGGAGAAAATCATGAAGCTTGAAAGCTTCACTCGCTCAGCAACAGCACCCGAAACGATCGTGGCTGCTGTAGCAGCGAACATAGCCTGGAAGATGAAGTCACCGTAAGCTGTCATAGCGAGGCTAAGCCCACCATAACCCCAGGTATCATTTTCACCCCCGGTGAGCCCGGATATAGGTCCGTTAAAACCGATCCAGTTCTCAATCTGCCAAGAACCGCACGGATAATGGGTATTGAAACCCATGGCTGCATACGTCAGAAGACCAATACTGATGATCCAGACGTTTTTGAAGAGGATGTTAACGGTATTCTTAGATTGAGTCAGACCGGCCTCAAGGGTAGCGAAGCCAAGGTGCATGATGAATACCATCGCAGCAGCGATGACCGTCCACAGCATCGAGACAGTGAAGAAGTCGAAGGCAGGGGCAAGATCTGCACCACCGGATGCTTCAACAAGGTCGAGGTATTCTTGGACGGGGCTTTCTTCGGCTGCAGGAGCAGCTTCAGGAGCCTCATCTTGGGCGTTTACGTTTCCGAACAAAAGTGGCACCACCAGACAGGTAGCCAGCAACAATGTTTTCAGGTTGAATGTATATCTCATTTTTCTTTTAGTTGGTTTGCACTCAGCTCTTCGCCTCCTGCTCTCTCCCCCTTTTAAAGCACCCTCCGTGCCAACTTCCTGATAATTTAATTTTTATGCCGAAAAATTTACCAGGCCCCCGTTCTATTTGGGTTTCAGCACTACATTTTTTGAAATTACTATCGGCTTAACCTGCTCTTTATGAGCGGTTTATCGCTAACTCCAAAAAATCACAAGACCGCAGAGAAGTAGAATCCGGATCAACCAATCCGTCTCACTGCCAATAGTCAAACGTGAGAATATCTCGCCACGTTGAGAAATATAGGGACTTCTACTCTGGGCTTGAATCAACCGTCGCGATTAATCGGCGTCTCTCAAAACCTTGCCTCCAAGAGAAAGGATTCGGGCGTTTGACTTGGCATCTTCTGCCTCGCCGATCTGGCCATCTTGAACATACATTTGGGACAAAGCGGTCCAAGCAAGGAGGTCATTCGGCTTGAGGATCGTTGCCTGGAGGCCCGCTCCAATCGCCTCCTTGATTTTACCCGTTTTCATCAGGGCCATGGCCAGTGCATGCCAGCCATCAAAAAAATCTGCGTCGATTTCGACACAGCGGCGGTATTTGACTACCGCACTCTCCAGATCCCCAACGGCTAGATCGCCATTGGCATCGTCAAAAATATTCTGGACGTCTTCGCTCACCCCTCTTGCTACTCGTTGACGAGGCCGCTTGATCCGGATCGACTGTAACTGGATTCCTTTTTCCGTTGGTTAAACCAGGAATTGAACATGCGGTAGCGGAGCCCTGTCTCCATTGAAGAAGCTATGGCACGTTTGGTCGATTCCTCCTCTTCGTTTTCGTAAAGCTCGATCTTGTCGACATAAACCAGCATGAATCCCTCTCCACCGGGGGCTTGGATCACCTCGGAGAGTTTATTCTCACCCATTTCACCGACAGCTACAGCGATCGAGCTCGAGTTTTCAAGGCTCTCGGGCATTTCGTTGATCGAGAAAACGGGGAGAGCTTCCACTTCGACCTTCGCTGCCTCAGCGGCTTCGACGAAGGATTTACCAGATTCAAGGGCTTCATTGATGGCCGCTCGCGCCGCACTTGCAGCATCATTAACCGCGCGGTTTGAATTTTTGGCGGTGAGCGCCTGAACGATCAGAGGCCGCGCCTCTTTGCGGGAAAGAGGCTCAGGATCTTCCTGTGACGTGAGGGCGAACACATAGTAGCTACCAGCCTCCGTTGATATAGGAACCGTCACACTGCCAACGGTTAGAGCTTCGCTAAAAAGCTGATTCAGAAGCGTTGTATTTTCAGCTATGTCATCTGGCGCCTCCGACATCTTAAATGGCTCGTAGGTATCGGCAATCATGACATAGTCGGGCTTTTCGCCGGCGTAGTTCTTGGCTATCTCATTGAAGGATTTTTCCCCATCGACAGGATCAGCGAGATCGGCGTAAGCGTAGTTGATCGCATTCAGAAAAGCCTGTTCCGCTTTGGCCTGCTCTTCCAAGGTGGCATCTTCAGGGAGAGTATTCGGAGAAAACTTGGCGTAGTCATAACCTCGGTGGACATCAGATTTCAGGTTTTCCGAGTTCTCATCATAAAAAGTCCGGATTTCGTCTTCGGTTATCTCGATACCAGCAGCAGCCTTTTCGCGGTCAAAATTGATCAGGGAAGCGGTGTAATTTTGGAAAGCGCGCGTGTAGAGTTTGTTTGTCTCACTTGGGACAGTGGCCAGGCCCGCTCCAATGAGATCGCGGACTCTCAGAAAGGTGAGGTAGTCTTTCACCAATTGAGCCAAATCCCCGTCGGTAAAGCCATTAGGCCCGAGAATATTATTTTCAACGAAAGCTGCGTTAACCCAAGGCTGCTGGAAAATTGGGAGCGTGGGAATGGCCGCTTTGATTTCTCCCGCCGAAGGCTCGATTCCTAGTTCTTGGGCTTCCTTACGCAGGATCGTGAGGCTGCGGACGAAATTGGCCCGATCGTCATCCACCCGACTTTCACCAAACATGGACACAGTGAATTCGCCCATTCCAAGATCCCGGGCCACATCATAGTAGCTGGCGAGTTTCTGAACCTCCTTAGCGCGCAGGCAGCGATCGTAAACTTTAAGCACGCAGTTCTGGGTCCCTAGACGCCCTCCTCCCCCAAAATCAAAGTCCGAATAGAGGAATGCGAAAGCGATCACGATGATGATCGTAACGACGATAAGGGTGCCCTTTTGAATGTGGCGAATTTGTGTCAGCATGAATCGATGCAGAGTTTTCTGTCCTGCGGCGCCTTGAGGCAGATCACAGGGGGAGGGAAGGTAGAGAGAAACGCTGATTCGATCAACAGCTTTTTAGAACGAAGAAAATGCTGGGATTCTGGTGGCTCAGTGCAGTTCAAGGAGGCCATCACCGAGATAAGTGATCAACACCGCTGCTGTGGCCGCTCGCTTCATGTTTCACGTTTGATCGCCGAAGTGTAGTGTATTATCAGCGAACCCACTGCCAGCAGCAATGACGCTTCCACGGTACTTTCCTGAGAACCGCTCTTAATTCACAAGTCAGAGCCGCCTCCGGGACGTCCAAGCACTCGATTCATCTGCGCTTCGCTGAGGGACAGATAGTTACGGGTAGCGTCACGACTGGTTTCGGCAAATTTGAGAAATCGATCCTTCGCTTTCTTGTCAGGGAAGTCAAAACCAATCAATGCCCGACCGACTCGTTCTCCCGAATATTGATAATCGAAATAGACAAAATCGGACAATTTTGAAGCCCCTTCGAGGAACGCTGCCAGAGCGCCGGCTCGCTCCGAGAATTCGATCTGGAGAAACAGCGGTTCATGAAGCAGCCCCGAATCGAGGTTAAAAGCACGAAATTCGATGTCAGGTTCTCCGGTCATGTCCTCAAACTTCAGGCCTCGTTCTTTCCAAGCAGATTCCAATTCATTAAACGACTCCTCTACGGAATCAAAACCGATCACGGGCCAAGCTTTCTCCGAGTCTGTTTTGCCGTATTGAAATTCAACAATGCTGGCACGCGTTCTTAACTCATTGAGCAACTGGAACAGCGTTCCTGGCCGCTCTTCAATTTCGAAACAGAGATAGCGCCTTGTATGAGACCCGATGCGGGCCGCCCTGACCACGCGTTGCAGTTGTGCAAAATCCATGTTCGCCCCGCAGACAATGGCGAGAACTCTACGATGAGGTGGAAGTCGGTCCCGGTGGGTCGACCAACCAGCCAAACCCATTGCTCCAGCCGGTTCCGGAATGACGCGCTTCTTCTCCCAGAGGAACTGCATAGCTGCACAAACTTCCTCATTCGTCACCGTGAGAAACTCGTCGACCAAACCACGACACAACTTAAAGGTCTCATCACCGGCAAGCGCAACTGCCGTGCCATCACAAAAGACATCAACACTATCAAGGCGAACCGGCTCCCCCGCTTCCATGGCCGCTTTCATCGATGCCTGCCCTACCCCTTCGACACCGTATATTGTAATGTCAGGGTAATGAAATTTCAGCCACGCCGCCACACCCGCGGCCATCCCTCCCCCACCAATCTGAAGAAAGGCAGCGTCAAATGGTCCCTCCCCGCTCATGACCACCTCATCAGCGATCGTGCCCTGTCCCCCCATGACAGCGAGGTCATCGAAAGCATGAATAATTTCAAAGTCGTTCTCCAGCGCACACTGCTTCGCGGCGGCGACCGAGTCGTCGTAACGGTCACCTACCAAGTCAATTGTGACTGCGTCCCCGCCAAGGCGCCTTACCGCATCCTGCTTCATTTGCGGGGTATTCAGTGGCATGAAGATTTTCGTCTCAAAGCAACCGCCAAACTTGGCCGCAGCGATAGCCACCCCTTGCGCATGGTTTCCGGCGGAAGCGGCCACCACGCCTCGCGTCTTTTCAGGATCGAGCATCGCCATGCGATTATATGCACCACGCCACTTGTAAGCGTGCATCGGAGACAGATCCTCGCGCTTCAGATAAATGGTAGGCCCATCCTCGATTTCAATCGTTTCCAGTGGCGTTGGTTTACCAACCTCGTAAACACGGGCCCGGGCTCCGAGAATCTCGTCACGAAGCCGGGAAAGCAGTTCATCGCTTGTCTGGTCTTCTTTAGCCATGCAAACGGTTCCACGCAGTGGCCGTCTTTAGCAAACCCGTTCTCGTCTCAAAATCGGGAAGTATGATGGTTCTCCATTTACAATTTCCAGCTAATCCCTCACTCTAACATCATGAAATTACGACTCCATCTGGCAGTTCTGCTAATCTGTTTTCCGCTCATAGCTTCTGCGCAGAACTCCCCCAACTTTCCCTCGCTACCCAGTGAGGTCCTGTCGAACTACTCCCCGAAGACGCCCCAAAGCGTGACCCCGGAAGTCATGGCCGACCAAGCCAGAAAATTTCTTGGAAGTTTAAACGATGAACTTCGAGGTCAAGCGGCTCTCTCATTCGACAGCCCGGAAAAATCCAAATGGACCAATGTTCCCCCACGCGGTCCTCAGGGCGGGGTGCGACTAGGCGACCTCAATAAAAACCAACTCAAACTGGCCAGCGACCTACTTGCCACCGTCCTCAGTCCCCAGGGCTACGGCAAAGCACGCAACATCCCCCTTGCCGATGACCGGCTCCTCCGCAACGGAGAACGTCGCCCTGGCTTTGGGGCCGAAGACTACTGGCTCGCCATTTTCGGCACGCCATCCAAGTCAGAACCATGGGGACTCCAGTTCGATGGACATCATCTTGCCATCAACCTAGCCTTTCACGGAGACGGGATGTCTCTTTCCCCCACCTTCATCGGCACTCAGCCAAGAGGATTTGAGCTCGAAGATAAGACCATCGAGCCTATGGCAGGAAAAGATGCTGCCGCCTTGAACTTCCTCCGTAGTTTGAGTGACTCCCAACGACAGGATGCCACTCTCGGCAGCGACCGCGGCAACCTCGTTGCCGGTGCCGGCCGTGACGGCATGGTTCCGGAGCCGGTTGGAGTTTCGTGTCAGGGCCTGAACGAGGATCAGACTGAAGCAATGATGAAGCTACTGAAACTCTATGTCGGTGATTTACCTGAGCCATTCGCTTCGCGCCGTCTCAATGGCCTCTCTAAGGAGGTCAGCCAAATGTCTTTCGGCTGGTGGGGGCCAGCTACAGACGGCGGTGACTACTCCTACCGCCTTCAAGGACCTAGCCTCATTATTGAATTCGCAGGACAGAATCTGGGAGGAGATCCTCATAACCACCTTCACTCGATGTATCGCGATCCATCAAACGAATACGGCGCGAAGCTGGGAAAATAAATCGTCAGGTAAACTCTACCCGACGTCGCTTGGATGACTTACCAATCCCGGGATTGAACGTATTGGTAGGATCAAGCGACTCATAGAAGTTTTTCAAAGTGGGGTCTGCTTCATACATATGCCCGACATTGTGCTCTGCCGGATACTTAGCTCCTTTGGCGTCCAAGCACTCCAGCATTTTTTTCTTCATCGCCTCAATATCAGTGCCCTTCTTGAAGATATAATCCTGATGAAAAACGTGACACATGAAGTGCCCGTAATAAAGAGCTAGGTCAAGATGCTCCGTAATCTCATGGGGTAACTCTTCGACCCATTCCCTATCGTTACCTAACAAAGCAATGTCTAGAGCGAGGACCTCCTCAGTAGTTCTCTGATGGAGATTTTGGTAGCGAATCGCCGCCCCGGCCGCCGCAAACCGGTGCAATAAGGCAGCCTCCTGCTCTTCTTCGTTGCACTCGAAGAAATCAACTCCTTTGATCTGGCTCCATTCGTCCTCAAGATAGGATCGAGCCTCATCAATCCCCTCATCGGCCATGCTAAGGATGAGATAATATTCAAAACGATCCCGGTATTTGAGAAGTCGCTTCGGGAGATGCTGCGGAAACAACCGGCTCGCGCAGTAAAGAAAGAGATCTGGCAGAAATTTTGGCAAAAAGGGGATCTTATTGAGAAAATACTCGGCACTCGACTTAAAAGCATAGGCCTTCGGCAGTCTCTCTGTGCCAAGGTGCTTGATCGATAAAAAAACGTCTTTGCCGTATCGTTCCGCCGTGTCGAAAATACCACGATTCATGTATTCACACATTTCTGGAAGCTCCTTGAAATCGCTAAGGATGTGATCGCGAAGCGCCACAAAATCCTCCGCCCGGTCACTCCCTAACATAAAGACTTTCTTTCTCTTCGGGATCGGATAGGTGTCAACCCTAACTGCAAACGCAGCTACTTTCCCAGCACTGCCACTCACCTCGTAAAGTCGCTCAGGGTCAGCGTTGTAACGATTCGGAACTTCAGCATCGAGATTCCGAATGCGATCCCCGTAACCCCGGTCAGAGGCCAGCTTGTCCATTCCCTCAAGATCTTCGTCCGGGATATCTCCTTTCTCGAGATTGGCAAATATTTCTTCGGGCGTGTCACCAAGATTCTTAATCTTCAGGTGATTGATAAGGTTGAGATCGCCGTCAGCATCGACCTGACCAAAGAGAGCGAGTTCCGTGTAAGAGGAGCCTCGCTTGCAGAGTGCCCCTCCGGCATTGTTGGCAATCCCGCCTATGATCGTGGCCCCAATGGTCGTCGAACCAATGACGGAATGCGGCGCGCGACCCAACGGCTTCAGGAGTTGCTCTAATTCGTGCAAGGTAGACCCAGGAAATGCGAGCACCTGTTTTCCACCATCCAGCAGGACGATCTTCTTGATGCGAGTGACATTCACGATAACAACCTCCCGGTCGTAGTTAAAGCCGCTGGGGCAGGAGCCTTCAGTAAGGCCGGTTTTAGTCGCCTGCATGATTATGGCGCAGTTTGCCTCGACACAGGTTTGAATAACTCGCCACTGCTCGAGCAAAGTAGCCGGAAACACGACAGCCTCCGCCCCACCGGCGCCCGAGCGGAAGCCCGAGCGGTAGTAAGCCGTTTTACTTTCCTTGGTAAGAACGTATTTCTTGCCAACAGTAGCGGCGAGTGAGGCAATGAGATCTGGTTTCGACATGACAATGACTACTAGTCACCCTGCAGGACATACTTGCGAAATTCAAGACGCGGAAAAGAGGCGCTTCAGCCACTGATTAAACCACGTCGCGACGAGCCTCAATCTTCGCCTTCAAAAGTCCCATCAATGAATAGATACCAAAATAGGCACGGTTCAGGTAGATGGAATCAGCAGCACCCCGCGCCGGACGCACTTCTCGAAAATCTTGATTTCTACGCTGCTCCTCGCCCATTTCAAAAATACTCGCCATGTAAGACTCATCCGCAAAATCAAAGCTGCCTTCATGAAACGGTTTTCCAAGCAAACGAGTCCCGCGCCTCGCACTCTCGATGATGAATCTACGATCACGGGACGAATCCTCAGGTGAAATGACCTCTAAAGTTTCGAGCGCCGCCGCGAAGGCTGCCTCATCCTCGACGACTTCAGGATCGAGGAACCGAAAGTAATCACGATGAAAGTCATCTCCAATCTGCTTGGTGCAGCCAAAATCTAGGACCACCACCTTTCCCTCATCATCGACCAGAAAATTTCCCGGATGAGGATCCGCATGAAATCGTTTCAGATGATGAATTTGGAAATGATAAAAATCCCAGATTGCCTGACCCACTTTGTTGCGCCGATCCTGATCAGTTTCATTCGCCGCGTAGAGATCGAGCGGTTGCCCGTCTATCCAGTCCATCGTCAATACGCGGCGGTTTGAATACTCTGAATAATAGCGGGGGAAGCGAATGCCTTTGACCTGCTTCGCTGTCGCCTTCGAAAGCGCCATGGATCGCTCCAGTTCGAGGGTGTAATTGGTCTCTTCCAGAAGTCGCTCACGCACCTCCTCGAAGTAGGGGGCCACCTCTGCCGACTTCAGCCCGAGGATCTGCAAAGCCACCGGCTTCACGACTGCTAGGTCACTGTCGAGGCTGTCAGCCACACCGGGATACTGCACTTTTACAGCAAACCTCTCCTCCCCGATTGTCGCGCGATGCACCTGTCCGATTGATGCCCCGTGCACCGCTGACCGGGTGAAGGTATCAAAAATCGCAAGCGGCTCTTTACCGAACTCGCGCTTGAACGTGCGAACCACAAGAGGGTAGGACAAGGGCGGAGCCGAATATTGTGCTTGAGCAAACTGTTTTCGATAGGCGTCCGGTAAGATATTTCGATCGATGCTGAGCATCTGGGCGAGTTTCAAGGGCCCCCCCTTCAGCTTTGAAAAGGTGTCGTAGATCGCTCCCGCGTTGGCCTTGTTCAGTGCCTCACTATCAGCTCCTGCTCCAACGACACGTTTGCTGTAGTGCTTGAGGTAATTCACCCCTACCTTTGCCCCCGCTCCGGCAAGTGCCGTGATTCGGGAAGCACGCCCGGCCGGAATTGATTGCTGTTCTGTAGCCATAAATCATTCAGGCCTGCCCCAACTGCGACCGCTCAGGAAACGAAAGAGATCAAACGCGGAATCCACCGCCTGAGTTCCGATCACATCAAACGCCAATCGCACCGATTTTTCGACATATGCGTCAGTGCGCTCAAATCCCGAACTGGCGTCAGCGAGATTAAATTCAATAACAGATAAAAAGTGACCAAAAAGGACGATCGGATAGGTTCGCGTCAACGACCCACGACAGGCGATCTCACCGTTCGACATACCCCTTTCCAGAATCTCATCAGCCAACTCGGTAAAAGCCGTGCGCATGCCACAGAGACCCTCAGGGGGTTGACTGCTGCTCCTTTTCCACCTTGGGAATCGTGCCAGAAAGAAGGAACGTTGGTCGAGGATCCGATCGCAATAAGCGTAGAGAAATGTCAGCAAACACTGGTGGGCATTGAGCCCCGCCCAGTCTTCGCCCGACCTGACGGATTCGATGGTCTCGCGAACAGTTTCCTCCCAGAGGCTTGACTCGAGAGATTCGAAGGAACCAAAGTGCTCGAAAAGTTCACGCTCCTCAATCCCCAACTCCTTAGCAAAGGCATACACTGAAGGAGGAGGCTTTCCATGCTCCAACACATAGTGCTGATAGCGCCCCATGATTTCACGACGGTCCATCGTAACTACTTACGTCTCCGGAGCCGGGCCAGATGAAACAACGCTCCGAGTTATCGGCTCAAGATTTTAGGGCTGGGCCTGAGCCTTTCTAGCGGCGATGAACGAGCGGACCGCCATCACTGTGAAGAAAAAGGTGACCACAGTCATGATGAGGATGAGGTAAGTCGAAGTCGCTCCCCAATCCAAGGAGCCTTTGGCCATTGCGGGAATCAGTCGTCCCAAGCCTGCGAGCGCTCCCAATAGGGAGAAAAGCACGGCGATGTGCATGCCTACCTTGGTATTCTTCAGGGCAATGATGGCCCCAATCATCATACCAATCCCAAAGAAGGCTGGTATCATGGCCGTGATAGACTGTTTCGAAGCGCCCAGCGCCTCCCAGGCAAAGTAGCCAAGAAAACCAAGAACGATCAGGATAGCGGAGCAGAGAAAGACAAGATTCTTCATTTAGATATTATTAAGTATTGCAGCAAACGGTTGGGATGACAAATCCCCAAAACGGCCAATTAGCAGCGCAAGAGGACGATAGTCTTTGTCGCAAGATAGACCCTTTATCAGTAGAGGTAACGCTTTCAGAAGACAGAAAGCTCAATTATCTGACTCTCTCTGGGCTCACGTTCTTCGATGTCGCGGCTCTCCTCCCTCGCTTAGCGCTTGTTGCGGTCGAACCGTCGGAACCGACCTTCCAGTTTGAACCTCACTCTTGATGTACAAATGCCCGGACCCAGCGAACTGGGCCCGAGCATTTGGAGTGGCAGAGAGAGTGGGATTCGAACCCACGGTAGGTTGCCCTACACTCGATTTCGAATCGAGCGCCTTAAACCAGACTCAGCCATCTCTCCGTTTCGAACTGAACGAGGAGAACCCTATGCTGTTTGGCCTCGCTTTCAACTACCGCTTTTTCACAGTTGAGTTTGAGGGTCTACTCGTCGTCGCTCACCACCGCGTCGCGACCGTAGAACTTGATCTTGCGCTTGATTTTCTCGCGTCCGTTAGTTTCTCGCCAAGCGTTCGTGTCACGGAGACTGTAAACGCAGCCGCAGTATTCCTGCTGATAAAACTCTTCGTTCTTAGAGATTTCGATCATACGCTGCGCACCACCCTGCTTCCGCCAGTTAAAAGTCCAGTAGGTCATACCGTCGTGACGAGCGGCGGCTCGCTCACCGCAGCCGTTAATCTGGGCCATATTCTTCCAACGAGAGATCCCGAGAGTGCTGGAAATCAGCTTAAATCCATGCTCAGCAGCGTAATCCGCCGTCACCTCGAAACGCATGTCAAAACAGGCCGTACAGCGAACCCCTCGCTCGGGCTCGTCTTCCATGCCTTGGGTTCGCGCAAACCAATCCTTCGCATTGTAGTCCCAGTCGATAAAATCCATCCCAAGCTTTTCCGCGTAGCGAATATTCTCTTGCTTGCGAATTTCATACTCGTCCCGCGGGTGGATGTTAGGATTATAAAAAAAGATGGTTGTTTCAATCTTGGAAGCTGCCAGCGCATCCATGACCTCGGCAGCGCATGGGGCACAACACGAGTGCATCAATACCTTTTCAGCCCCGTTCGGAGTCTCAAGCACAGGACGCTCATAAGTATCCACGGAAAACCGAGACATATCGCCGTCGCCCCCATCGTTTCTGCTCATTGATCGTCTACCCATGACATTCCTCTAATCATCTAGTTCCGCGGATACAATAAGAAAGCTTCACGCCGTTTCAAGAAACGATCGGTTTCAGGGTTCCAGCCTTGGCGGATCTTTTTCTTTGAATCCTGATCCAACAACGCCTTGAGCGTTTTTTCGTGTCTCAGGAGAACATTTCCTTTTTCGGCGAGAGTGAAGGTATCTGGGTGAAGATCGTGAAGAGAGCGCATCAGGGCGAGTCCAAGCTCCATCGGACGCAACTTGTCTCGATCAGTGATCAGAAAACGCACGCCCCCGCAGTCTTCTCCATCAAAGACGCTGGCATTTGGAGTGAACCGAGTCGGAAGAAACAGAATACCGGGAACGTTTTCTTTGCGGAGTCTCGCCACCAGCCTTCCCTCATGAATCCAAGGGGCACCGATCTGCTCAAACGGGGTGATCGTGCCACGCCCTACCGATACGTTAGTAAACTCAATCAAACCGACACCGGGGTAAAGCATCGCCTCGGTCACACTGCGAATATTCGGAGAAGGATTAATCCAAGGTAGCCCCGAATCATCCAGTCGTTTCGACGGATCCCAGCCCTCAACCGGAATGACCTGCAACTCAACCTCAATCTGACGTTCCGCGCGAAACAGCCGCGCCAACTCTCCAACAGTCATCCCGTGTTGCACTGGGATGTCATGAAAGGCGACAAAATCGTTCCCCTCTCCAGACCGAATCGGCCCATCGACGACCTGCCCCCCAATAGGATTAATCCGATCGAGAACGATAAACTTCACCTTGGCGTCAGCCGCCGCTTCCATGGCAAGCCCCATCGTAGATATGTAGGTGTAGAAGCGACAACCGATGTCCTGAATATCGAAGATCAGTAGATCCAGTCCTTCCAACTGCTTTCGAGTCGGCTTTCTGTTCTCTGATTGGTAGAGGCTGTAGATCGGCAAACCAGTCGCCGCATCTGTGTCGTCATCCACGGAGTCCTCTTCGAGAACCCCTCGGATTCCATGCTCAGGAGAAAACAAGGTGACCAGATCAACTCCTGAAGCCGATGCGAGCAGGTCTATGGTGGAGCGTCGCTGTCGATTGATCCCGGTCTGATTAGTGATCAATCCGATTTTCATACCAGCAAGCTCGCTAAATCCATCACGCTCAAGAACATCAATCCCGTTCAACACTTCTTCATTTCCCCCTGCAGCGACTTGTTCTGAGGTCGTCGGGCAGTTCAGTTCTTCGGCGAGTGGGATCAGTTTTGTATAGCCAACCGCCTCGGCGACTATGGTTCCCACCTCAATACGTAGAGGCTTCACACTGGTGCCCTCTGCCGGGTGATTCCGATTCGTCAGTAAAATAACGAAAGTCTCAGATGCGGGATCGACCCAGATTGAGGTGCCTGTCCAACCGGTGTGCCCAAAACCTTCCTTCGGGAATTTCTCTCCCCTCTGGTAAGCGTAGGGAGAGCTGATGTCCCAACCCAATCCACGTTCAATTCCAAGTTCCGCCGGCAACTGGTTACGAGTCGCCTCAGACACCGTTTCCGCTTTGAGAATCATTCTATCTCCAACCGTGCCTCGATTCATCAACATACGCATCATCAGGGCCATATCCTTCGCTGTGGAGAAGAGCCCTGCGTGTCCTGACACTCCTTGCATCCGTCTCGCTGTGGGATCATGCACTTCTCCGCGAATTAAACCAAAACCGGTGATCGCGGTCGTTGGAGCCACCCTTTCTTCAATCGGGCCCAGCGGGAGAAATCCCGTATCCCTCATGTTGAGAGGTCCAAAAAAGTGTTCATCGACAAACGCATCAAGCCGCTGTTCGGAGACCCGCCTTACAATTTCGCCCAACAGGACAAAGTTGACGTCGCTGTAACGAAAGCGGGTCCCCGGTCGTTCCAGCAAGCCAATAGTGGCCGCCCGTTTAACTCCTTCATGGTAGCCCCAGAAATCTTTTTCGCCTAGATAGAGCGAGGGCGGGAGGCCGCTCTGATGGGTTAGGAGGTGGTGGACAGTAACGGCTTCCCGATGTGCCTCAGTCACCGCTTCGTCCTCAGAGCCTTCCCTGACTCCACCTTCCAGAAATTCAGGCAGGTAATGTGATACCGGATCAGCGAGATCAAGAAGCCCCTCCTCGGCCAATAGCAAAATCGCGGGTGTCGCCGCCAGAACTTTTGTCAAGCTTGCCACATCAAACACGGTCTCGACCGTCATCTGCTCCTCATCAGGCCAGATCATGCGATTACCGTAGGCCTTCTGAAAGACTTCCCCTTTCGACTCCACCCAGAGGACAGCTCCTGGAATCTTACCTTCCTCAATCGCGGTCAGGATAACCTGATTCACCTTCTCCAACTTACTAAGATCAAGCGCTTCGGAAAGGGGGCAGACTGAAAGTAACACCCAGACCATAGCCAAGGATACCCATCGGTATTGGGAATGTTGCAAGAGTTTCACGGAGACGAATACGAAGAAGTTTCGAGGATCTTACGGGGGCAGGCGAATTTCCCTTCTCCCCCACTTTGGCTCAACCCGGCACCTGAATCAATCCCTCTATTGAGTCTGGGTTCGGGTTGACCAGGTGGGAGCTCACCCATACATTCGCGGTGATGTTGCTCGTTATCGACAACTACGATTCGTTCACCTATAACCTCGTCCAGTATTTCGGAGAACTGGGTGCAGAGATGGAGATCTATCGCAATGACCAGATCACGCTCGACGAGATTCGTGAAAAAGCGCCGTCTCACATATGCGTTTCACCGGGTCCTTGCACGCCAAACGAAGCTGGGATTAGCTGCGATGTGATTCGTGAGTTCGGCCGCAACACTCCCCTATTTGGAGTTTGCCTCGGGCATCAGAGTATCGGTCAGGTTTTCGGTGGGGAGGTGGTTCGCGCCGATGTATTGATGCATGGCAAAACCTCACCAATTCACCACAAGGGCAAGAGTGTGTTTGCCGGACTAGAGTCTCCTTTTGAAGCGACGCGATATCACTCGCTCATTGTGAAACGCGATACCCTGCCCGATTGTTTTCAGGTAACAGCTGAGACCGAGGACGGCATTATCATGGGGTTGCAGCATAAGGACTTCCCCGTTCACGGGGTTCAATTCCATCCCGAGTCCATTCTCACCGCCTCTGGTAAAGTAATTCTCAAGAACTTCCTCGAGCTCTAGTCCTTCCAAAATCGAGGGCGAATCCACTTGAATGAGGAGGATCAGGCCAACCTCTCACTTCTACGAAACGGGTTTACTGTTTACCGCAATCTGCCTTGGTCACGAGCAGGACCCTTGTATCACATCGTCATCACGACCGTGATGACGCCGCGCATGAAGCATTCTCCGATCAATTCAATTCCCTCCCAGACTTATTGCAGGCGATTCTCATACCAAGCCACATTAGCCGACGCTCTACCCGCATTCAGCAAATCGAGGTCGCCGTCACCATCCATATCAACGGCACGCAGGTCATACGACTCCTGAGCTTCATCGATAACATGAACGACAAAGCGACCCTCCCCGTCGTTCTCATACCAAGAAACCCGCCGGCTCTCGAATCCACAAGTGGCCCCGTCGAGATCACCATCTCCATCCAAATCAGCAAGGACTAGGCTATGGGGACTTTTAATCGTTCGATCAATTTCATGTAACTTCCAGTTAGGTCCTTCAAACCAGATCACACCCTGGCTGTGCCCCCGTGAAGCCAGAAAGTCTATCGTGCCGTCGCCGTTCAAATCACCTGGTAGAATATTAGTGGCAGCCAGTTGATTCTTTGCAATTACAACTTTATCCCACGCTTTCTTCACCCCCGACGGCCCCGGATTTTTCCAATAGGCAAACCAGTTCCCATCCTCGAAAGGTGCCCCTTTGGCCCCTATTGCAATTTCGCCCCAACCATCTCCGTCCAAGTCACCAAAGCCGAAATAGTGACTACCCCCGCGGGCCGTTCCATCAGCAAAAACATGGCGTTCCCAATGGTCTGCCATCCTTGGATTTTTAGGTATCTTGAACCAAGCTACCGAATCAGCCAAAGGACCCTCGGGCAGGAAATTATTAATGATCAAATCAGATTCCCCGTCATTATCGATATCGGCCTTGAGCAAACAATGAATCCCCTGAATGTCGTGATCTATGATTCTCGCGGCCCATGCTCCTGAGCCATCACCCGGGTTTTCCAACCAGAACGGACTCTCTTTAGCCTGAGCGCCGGCCCAGTCCATATCACCATCGCCATCGACATCGATTACCTCGCTGTGAATCAGGTTTCCTTTGGGATTTGGGAACCGATGCAGCACGAACTCTTCCCACTCCGGGGCCAGAAACAAGCTCACTGTTCCGGGATATCCTGAAATCACATCCATGTCGCCGTCTCCATCAAAATCAGCCGCCACAGCAGTGCTTGTTCGGCCACTCTCCGTGATCAGGTGCTTCTTCCAAACCCGTGCTTCTGCTGCATGGCCAGTGAACGCCAGCAAAGCGATTATAAATCCGAGCGTATTTTTCATTGTAAACCTTGGGAAAATTCTTCTTCCTTTTGCATCAAACCATACGGAATCTGCAGTGTCACTCCCGAAGCAGTTGCCGCTTCGCCGGTTGCGCCAATCTCATGAAACTCCAAACTATTCTCACCCTCATCGTTGGTCTGACTGCCACTTCGGTCAACAGTGCTGAAAAAGCCTCCATCTGGAAACTATCCGACGAAGACTCAACGGTCTATCTCGCTGGCTCCGTTCATCTACTGCGGGAGAAAGACCTGCCATTCCCAGATATTTACAATGCGGTCTATGCAGACTCCGAAGAGTTGGTCTTTGAGATCGACATGAAGGAAATGAACGCGCCCGGCACTGCCAAGAAGATGCGCGAACTCGGCACACTTTCCGCTGGCGAAAGCCTTAGAGACCATCTCAGAGAGGACACGTTGAAGGCCCTCAAAAAATACCTGCGAAAGAATGATCTACCCGGTGGTATGTTTAACAGATTTACTCCGGGTATGGTTTATCTCACCCTCGGGTCGATGGAGGCAATCCGCCTTGGTGCTCGGCCGGATCTCGGAATGGAGATGCAATTTCACAATAAGGCGGAAAAGGATAGCAAACCAGCCGGCGGATTGGAAACGATAGAATACCAGATGTCTCGATTCAATGAACTCGATACCGATACGCTTGACGAACTGATCAAAGAGACTGTCGAAGGCTCCAACGAAACCGAAGAGACGCTTGACGCGATTATTGATGCCTGGCGAACGGGCGATGCAGAAGGCCTTGAGAAACTCGTTTACGAGGAGATGGCCGAAACACCAGACGTCCTCGAAATCCTTCTCGTCGACCGGAACAAAAACTGGATTCCCGAAATTGAAAAAAAACTAGCTGGCGACAGTAACGTCATGTTCATAGTCGGGGCCGCACATCTTGTCGGAAAGTGCAGTGTGATCCAGTTGCTCGAACAAAAAGGGCTCAACCTTACTCAACTTGGTGGTGAATAATTTATCCCGATCCCACTCTTCCTATGAGTTCTGAAAACCAACTTATCGTCTATATCAAACCCGGCTGCCCTTGGTGTGTTGATGCTGTTGCTTACCTGAGAAAGGAAGGCTTCCCGTTCGAGGAGGTCGATGTGATCTCTGATCCTGAGCAATATCGCTACATGCAAAAAATCTCAGGTCAAACCTGCGCTCCGACACTCACCTGCGGAGATTTGCTACTGGCGGACTTCGACGTCGATGAAATGATCGAGTTCTTCGACGAGCACAATATCACGACACCCGGCAAATAAGCTCAAAGGCTCAGATCAACGCATTCCGAGGCGACCACCGTTGGTCTCAAACTCTTTAAGAAATCCCTCGATGGCGGCGTCGCGCGGAACGCCGAGGTGAAGTGCCTTGAAATAGTGCTCTTCAGCTGCTTTCGGATCGGGCTGATCCTTCGTCGCGTGGAGGACCGCGAGGTTGAAGTGTGCATCGCCGTATTCAGGATCAATGGATACCGCATTGGTGAAGGCGCGCTCGGCACGAGACACCCAACCTTTGCGGGTTGAAATCACACCAACACAGTTATGTCCCTTGGCATTTTTCGGATCATGGGAAAGTCCCTGCTCTAGGCTTGCCAGCGCATCATCCAGCTTGTTCTGGAGGAAGTAAGCTCGTCCCAGCAGGTAATGCGCGAGGCCGGAAGAATCATCGATCGCAAGGGCTTTCTCGAGGTAATACTCTGCTTCGGAGTAATTCTTCATTGAGACCTTGAGCACCCCGAGATTGCAGAGGCACGGCACACTCTTGGGACGGTAATGAAGATATTTTAGGAATCCGGCTTCGGCCTCGCTGAGGCGACCCTCGCTGAAATCAAGGCGGGCTGCTTTCTCAATCTGCGAAAGTTCGACCCCAATCTTCTGATCCTTCACCACCTCCACGGATCCCGGACCACCGCCTGAAGCAACGAAAGTACCTGACATGCTTCCCACGGCTGTATCCCCACCGTTGGGAGGAACCGTAAAATCTCCATTATCTTCGGCCGCTTCCACGATCTCCTGAAACTGAGGAGCCTTGAACAGCGCCTTCTCTTCATCGGTCAGTTGAGAACCACGGGCTATATCATCAATCAATCCAAGCAGCGTGTTGGACCTAGCTCCCACCCTATCGAGCTGCCGGATGAGTAGTTCCTTGGCTTGTTTTATCTGAGCTTGGCGACGCAACTGCTTCAGGACCATGGATCGAAGCAATTCATTTTCTTGTCGCTCCATCGGCGAAGCACTGGCGAGTGCATTTTTATCTTCCGCCGAGAGCCCATCGGAAAGCATCTCGAGTTTGCGCTGCAGTTGATCGATACTCTGCTGGTGACGTTGGTTATCTGTGAGAAGTCGGTCGCGCTCAAACTTAATCTTGGTGATCTCTGACTTAAGCATTGCGATATCTTTGTCCTTTTCCTTGTTCAGTTCGGACAAACTCGTCGCCAATTGCTCAGCGCGGTCAAGTTGACCAGTAAGCTCGCGATTACGCTCCATTAGATCCTTAAGCGCCGTCCCACTATTTCCCTGCCCCTGCACCACTTCGGCGAGGTTATCCCTCTCTCGCTCGAGGGAAGCAACTCGAGCCTTAAGCTTGTCAATTTCTCCCTGAGAGCGACTCAGCTCGGCGACTAAATTTGAATTGCGATCAGTCGATTTCTCGAGTTGCTGCGTTGCTTCGCGAAGCAGGCTCTTAAGTTGTTCGATTTTCTGCTGAGCCTCAACCCCACCCGGACCATTCTCAGCAGCATTGATCTGACGCTCAAGTTCGGAACGGCTTGACTGCGCTCTAGCCAAATCCGCGTTCATGTTCTTAATCTCGTTTTCCCGTTCCGCGATGAGTCGTCGCTGCTTCAAATTCTCGCTGTTGAGCCAATCAATGAGTCGGTCTTTTTCAGCCAACTGGTCATAGATAGAAGACGCAATTTCTCCGACGGAGCTTCGAGTTCCCTGCGACTGCCCGGGCGACATGCCTTCGTCCGTGGGTTTGACGCGAGGAAGATTCGAGTTTGAGATTCCACTTTCCCACGACGGAAGCGCAAATTCACCACTACCAGACTGAAGCTCAAAAGTGCGGTCGGTCGCGCGGTTGCGAGGCGGCAAAGGAGGCGGGGCAATCTGCACCGAAGGGATCCCGGGCGTTCCGCTACTCGGGGGCATCGGACCGGAGGCCGGGCTACCGGGATTTGGTGTCCGGGGAAACTGCCCAGAAGGCACCGAAGCCGGCGTGGAAGCCATTCCGGGATTGGAGCGAGAACTCTCCAACTGCTTAAGTTCATCGCGCTTCTCCGCGATAATTTGGCGGCGGTGGCGAACTACTTCCGGCTGAAATTCCGGAAACGCCTGCGCGAGGTGGTCGTAAAGAGGCTTAGCCTCGTTAAGTTTGGCGAGCGAATCAAGATACTTACCCTGCTCCTCTGAGTCCTCTGCGGCCTGGATCAGCAGGTAGGCCCGATACCAAATATCAGACGGGTCAAGATAGTAAGCCTGGTCCTGCTGTGCTCTTGCTGAATGAGCGGCACCAACAAAGACCCCTACCGCTAGGGCTAAAGCCATCGCGGTCGGTCTTGTTAAAAGGCCGAATATGAGTCTCATGATAATTGTTGGTTTGGGGCGGGGAAGCCCGAGGGGACAATGCAACGATTTCGTGCAGTAGCCAAGCGGAAAAACGGCCTTCCAAATGCCAAAAAGTCCCACCACTCGTTTCCTCACCTCACCCAATGACTCTCACCACTAATCCACACGGGTGCTGGTTTTTACCAAATATTTCGCTTCTTTGCACCCCCTTTCGGCAAAAATTCTTTTGAAATTATGGTGAATGAAAAAAATCCTAATTTGGTTCGCGTTGTTGACCACTCCCATAAAACAATCGAAACGCCCCCCATATCAGCGGTGGCAACCCTGCACTCAGCCCTAGAGCCAGCAGCGGTTGATCCTGACCCGTGTGACCAATCCAGGCAAAAACGAATCCCATCGGGATACTTCCCGTGCACAGTGCCGCTGCAAAACGTCCAAATGGCATTTTTGCAATCCCAGCAAAGCAGGTAATCACCTCAGGAAGAACCGGCATCCATCGCGAGAGCGCAACTAGCCACCCTCCCGTCTCCCCCTCGAAGAGCCGCTCGCCCTCCTCAAGCCCCTTTTCCCCTGTGAGCCATGAAGCGGCCGATCGACCTAGCTTTCTTGCCAATCCATAAGCGAGTAATCCTCCTCCAATCGAACCCACCGCTGAGAGGAGTCCTCCGAAAAACCAACCATAGACTAGCCCGAGGGCAGACATGACAACCGTCCCAAGGACAGGAAGAAACAGATCAACCACGAGAAGCCCGATCCCTGCCGCCCATGCCCAGGCACCTGCGGAGCGTAGCCAAACCACGGTGTTCTCCAACGACATGGCAGACTCGAACGAATCACCCCAAATCAAGAAAGGGATAATGACGAGCAGTGCAAGGATGACGAAAAAGATGAAGAGACGCTTCATATCCACGAGCGATCGTTTTTACTACCATTCGTCCTTCTGCGCGCTAACTTTTTTTCATGAAACCCCGTCCGGAATCTGTTGATCCCGCTAAACTTCACGAGCTCGCTCACAACGTTATCAGAAAGGCGAAATTCCCAATGCTCGCTACAGTCGACGAGAGCGCCCAGCCCCGACTTCGCCCCGTCTCGCCAGTCCGAGTCGACGATGACTTCACGGTTTACGTTGCTAATCTGGCAGGCTATCAGAAAACTGGCGAGATCAAGGCCAATCCGAAGGTAGAGCTCGCCTACCTTGAGCCCGACCACGATCAGATTCGGATCACCGGGATAGCACATATTGAGACTCACCCTCAAACGATTGAGGCTATCTGGTCTTCCAATCCCCTTCTTAAGCAATATCTCGGATCACCCGAGAACCCGGAGTTTGTCCTTTACCGAATCGAGCCCGAGCAGGTCCGCTTCATGCGCGAATGGGCGCTCGACTACCACGATGTTCCTCGTCAACTGGCCTAGGCATCGACCAATCATCGTTCCTCCCAGCGGCATTCATGGAAACTGACTCCACCACTCCGAAAACCAAGGTCGGCCCCCTTACCGCTATCGCGATCGTTGTGGCGAGCATGGTTGGAACCGGTGTATTCGGCAGCTTAGGGTTCCAAGTTGCAGGCATTCCTTCGGGCTTTCCCATCATTCTACTTTGGCTAATCGGTGGGGTGATCTCATTCTGCGGCGCTGTGTGCTACGCCGAGATTGCTTCGGTCTTTCCGCGTTCGGGAGGCGAATACCACCTCCTCACCAAGACGTGGAATCCCTTTATTGGCTTTCTTGCGGGGTGGTTGTCCGTCACTGTTGGCTTTGCCGCACCGATCGCACTCAACGCTACCTTGATGGGAACTTATCTCAGTTCGATTTTCGGTATTCATCATCTCGCCTTCTCTCTTCCAACCGTGATTCTGGTAACTCTGGTCCATCTCGGAAGCCTCACTTTTGTCGGAAGCTTTCAACAGTTCTTCACCTACTCCAAAGTTGTGCTCATTTTAGTTATTGGCGTGTTAGGATTTTCCGTAGGACACTCGCAAGGCATTTCTTTTCTGCCCAAGGAAGGCGACATGGAACTGGTCACTTCCGGCGCCTTCGCCATTTCGCTGATCTATGTACTTTACGCCTACACCGGTTGGAATGCCGCCATCTACATGATGGACGAAGTGAAAAAACCGGAGCGTAATGTCCCCCTCGCCCTTCTCATCGGAACTCTCTTTGTCACGGTGCTCTACATCTTCGTTAACGCCGCATTTCTATACTCGACTCCAATTGATAACATTAAGGGAGAGCCTGAAGTCGGGCTCATAGCGGCTCAGGCTATCCTTGGTCCAAAGGGAGGAATGATCATGGGTATCCTCATCAGTTTTGGACTCATTTCCTCAATTTCATCTATGGTCTGGGCAGGTCCTCGCGTGAGCGCTGCAATCGGTCGCGATTACCCTGTTCTTCGTTTTCTTGAGCGCACCAACAATAATGGCGTCCCAGCTGTCGCCATTCTTATTCAAGGCGCCATCGTAGCAGTGCTGGTCTTATCCGCCACTTTTGAGCAACTCATCAATTACGTGCAGAGCTTATTGACGATTTCTTCGTTGATGGTCGTTATAGGAATCTTCTTTCTTCGAGTTAAACGACCTGACATAAAGCGACCCTACAAAGCTTGGGGTTATCCCCTCACACCGGCTATTTTTGCGCTGACGAGCGTGTATGTTCTGTGGTTTCAGATCAAAGAAAGGACAGTCGAATTTGGCTGGGGAATTACAACTCTGGCCCTCGGCGCTTTGGTTTATGCCGCCATGATCCATTTCAGTAAAAGGGCCAAAATTAAGCCTCACGAGTCGAATTCGGAGGATTAGTTGCCAAAAAGCAGGGTTAATCACCGTTAAATCGCGCAAAAATGGGCATCCTTAAGCACAAATCGCTTGCAGGCTTTAGTTAAGTTTCCTTAAATAATAATTGCCCACTCAGTTTCTCGCACCTTTTTGGCTGAACAACACCCATCTGGCAAAGTGCCCGGCCCTGGAAGCCGTGATTTGTCCAATCGCGCCTCCAACGTGTTCTGCATGCCCGGAGCTCTCAGTTCGGAACCTTCAAATCCTTCTCATCACCTCGCTCCAACCATGCCTGAGGAGAGCCAATCAGAGGCGCTCAATCCTCCGAAAGTCGATTGGACCGCCATACTTGATCAACTCCCCTATGGACTGATTGTTCTCGGGCCAGGGCAGGATCTTCAGTACGAAAACACAGTCTGTCGCGACTTACTTGGTTCTACCATTCAGGAAAAAGGCGGGATCGAAGATTGGTTAGCTTCAGCTTGTCCTAATGACGAGCATCGCGACCGCGTGATCAATTCTTGGCGAGATCACATCTGGCGCAACCAACTAACCCGCAGCTTCACCTTGAGAGGAGCTGATCAAAAACTTCGGGAAATCGAGTTTCGTGCCACCCTCCATGCCGACGGCACCTTCACCGTCACCCTGCAGGATATCACTGATCTTCACCGTGCCGAAGAAACTCAGCGTCACAATAAGCTCAAGTTCCGGGCTATGTTTGCCCATGCGGGGGACGGAGCTGTCCTCGTCGATCGGACAGGTCGAGTCATTGACGCCAATCCGGCCTTTCTCAACTTTGCTGAGCTTTCGCTAAAAGAAATCCACCTATCGACCCTAGCGAGCCTGCTTAACCCCGAAGATGCCACCACACTTGCAAATGCCCAGAGAGTCTGGCGGGAGAATGAGTCGCCTGAAGCTCCCGAGACCATCACCAAGGATGTCTGGCTGCGGACTCGCTCCAAGGAAAAGCGGGCTGAACTCACCTACTGCCCCGTCGGAGATTCCAAACAGAATCCGTCCATGGGCATCTACCTTTTTCAGATCGGCGAAACTGCCGAATCACGTGCACAGTTGCTCGGCAAGTTGCAGACAGTAGCTATCAAGGCCCAAGCTCTTCTCAAGGCGGTTCCTGATCTCGTTCTTCTGATCAACAAAGATCTGACCGTCGCGGACTTTGCTCCCCCACCGTCACCATGGAAGGAACTCAAACCCAACGACAGTTGGCGTGGCCAATCCCTCAACGAAGTCTGGCCGATCCTCGGAGAAATTGTCGATCAGTCGCTGCTCTCAGTCTTTGCCCAAGGACAGACAATTCATGCAGATATTGAAGGTTGCGGGGTCAATCCCTTCGATTTTAACTTCACTTTATGTTCTTGCGGCGACGACCAAATGCTTGCGGTCATTCGACGTCTTTCCCAGAAATCCGAGGGCCGCGTCAATGGATGGTCAACCCCGGTTCTACAAATGACATCACAAGCCATTATCGTGGCCGATATTAATGGTGAAATCCGCGAAGCCAATTTGGCCTTCGCCGAGCTGATAGGACTATCACCAAGCGACATCATAGGGCACTCTATTTCTGAACTCTATCGCACGGATCAAGGCCTCAAAGAACGCCTTACAAGCCTGCAAACCCACCCCAATCCGTGGAGTTGCGAGCTTCCCCTAATTCTAAAAACTGGCCGTGAACTCAATGTCATAACAGACTTCGTGCCAGTGTCAGAGCAAGGCTCACCCGCCTGCGTCGTTGGGTTGGTCCGCAATGCCGCTGCCCCTCTAAAACAAGCGCAGGCAGAGCTGGATAAAAGTCAACACCGCTTTCGAAACCAGCTCCAACTCGTCACCAGCCTTTTCAGCCTGGAACCCCAAGGAAGCGCGGCACGCGACGCTTTTCTCAAATGGCAGATCCGCCTGCGCTCCGTAGCTCAAACGATGAATGGCGATCCCGATGCCGGAGTGCAGGTAGTTCCAATGGCCCGAACGATTGCTGACGAAATCTGTTCATTGACCGGTCACGCTTCAGGTAGTCGTGAAATTAAAATTACCGGCGACGAAGGTCTCCGAATTAACCGCGTGAATTCCGACCCTCTCGCCCTAATGATCGGCGAAATTTTGCGACTGATTCTTGGCCACCGCCAGTACGGATCCGGGCCCCAGTTATCTCTGAGCTTTCATCGCGATGATGAACGCAACATTTACCTCCGTGTGAAGCCCGGCGAAAACCGCCGCTTTATTTTCACCGACGAGGACAGCGAAATCGAAATTCTAGAGATTCTCACCGTCCAGATGGGCGGCGAACTGGCTCCCCTCGCCTCTGAATCAAACCTCGCCTGGGAACTGAAGATCCCAGCCGAACGATCTTGATCCACTCTTCTGCTTCCTAGGGCAGAGAAAGAGTGTGATTATAGGTTTTTAATCTGTAAATTATAGCAATTCCAAGCTAGCGTCTCGACATCTTTCTTCCCTTTGCCAATCCTGCATGGACGACCTGCCCGCCAATCGATTGCGAGTCCTGATCGTTGAAGATGATCGGATCACCGCGCGCGATCTCGAAGAAACCTTGAAACGTCGAGGTTTCATCATCGCCGGCGTGGCCTATTCGGCCGCCGAGGTCCCTGCAATCGTAGGCTCGATGCAGCCTGAAATCGCCTTACTTAATATTGATCTGGACAACGCTTCGTCTGGCATTGCCCTCGCGAAAGAACTCTCAGAACAACATGACATTCCTGTGATTTTTATCACAGGATACTCCGAAGAAACCCTTTATGAAAAAGCTCGCGAAGCTAAACCCGCCGGCTTCATCCGAAAGCCCTTCAGTGATGCCGAACTCGCTGCCTGTCTGGAGTCAGTGGTGGAACACAGTATTGCAAACGAACGCCTCAGCGAACGCCTCCCGTCGATTGAGGAAGTTTCTGCCCATGTCAGCCAAGGCGTGATCGCCACCGATCTCGATGGTAAAATAGTTTACCTCAATCCCGCCGCTGAATCGATGACTGGATGGAGCCGTGAAGAATCGATTGGTGCTGCGCTCGCGACCATCATGCCCATCGATCGCTCCAATCCCAACCGAACTTCGTACAAAAGTCGTGACGGCATAAGTCATGTGATTGCGGAACGGTCTGAACCCATAAAGGCCGATGACGGCGAAGCGCTTGGGGTGGTTACCGTTGTAGAAATCCTACCGGAAAACCCAGCGCAAGATGTTTCTGGAGGTTTGCCCACCAAGTCTGAAGCCGAACCTGCTAAGAAAGAATCGAACCCTGCCGAAATGCTGCCCCCCGCTCGTTCTGCTGCGGTTCAAAAGATCGCCGAACTCTCACGTGACCCCGCCTTTCGAAGCCTCATCAAAAAACGCGAGACTGCTCAGCTATCAGTAGCATCCGAAACTTCAAAGCCGCCCGAGCCTACTCAGCCGTCGGTCTTCTCAGAGTCGGCCGAGAGTATCTTCACCGCAGCCGGAGCCTCTCTTATCGATGACTTTGGTGATCCTCTGATCAGGATCAAAGAGGATGGTATTATCAGCGACGCCAACGCTGAGGCCCGGACCGTTTTCAATGACGGCAAACCTATCGTTAACGAGGACTTCTGGAGCTTCTTTTCTGAACAGGAACGAAAAAATTACGTGGATCAGATTGATCGCCCTCTCGTGGATGGTCGCCGGCACCGATTCGACTTTCACGACTCGAACCGCGGACGCTGGTTCGAAGTCCGAAACTACAAGACTGCTGGCGGCATCCTTGCCCTGTTCTCTGACATCACTTCTTCAAAACTTGAAGCAGCAGAATCCGTGCGCCAGCAGCGGCTCGAGGGTCTTGGCCTGCTCGCTCGTGGCTTTGCTCACGACTTCAACAATCATCTGACCGCGATCACTGGTAACATCAGCCTCGCCCGTGAGCGTTACCAAGAAGACGCCGAGCTTCAACAGATGCTATCAGAAGCTCAGTCTGCCGCCACCGGCGCCACGGGTTTAGTTCAGCAACTGATGACTTTTGCGAGAGGTGGTAGCCCGATTCGCAAGCGAACCCGCATCTCGGAAGTGATCCGGCGCATCCTTAACGAACAGCGACCGCAACACCCGGACATCCGCTATCAATTCCGGGCTGCAACCATCGATCTGGTTGCCAATGTCGATGCTGCTCAAATCGGACGCCTTGTTGAAAATCTGGTTTCTAATTCGGCAATCGCTATGCCCAATGGGGGTGTCCTCCTCGTACGCTGCGACAGGGTTAAAGCAGAACAAGTCATCCAAATTCGTGGGTCTCACACTCCAGCAGACGAAGACCACCTGCTGATCGAAGTCATCGACACTGGCATCGGCATGAGCGAAACCGCTCTGGGTCGCGTTTTTGAGCCATACTTCACCACTCGTAAAGAAGACAATGCCAGTGGCATCGGCCTCACGGTCTGCGAATCAATTGCCAAGGCGCATGGTGGATTTATCCAGCTGCAATCCAAGGAAGGCAAGGGTACTATAGCTACCTTCTGTGCTCCTCTGGGAGAGGATGCTGGCCGCGCCGACGAGAAACCGCCCAGGGCCAGCTACCCAAATTTTGATATTCCGAATCTCAAAGAGAAAAGAACGACCCAAACTCCAAGTGAGCCTCTTCTCGTTGGCACTCGAATCCTGATACTAGAAGATGACGCCCCCATTCGTCGCCTCATGGCCGCCACTCTGCGCCGTGCCGGTCACGAAGTTGTGGAAACCAAAGACGGCCGAGAGACGATCGCCATTTACCGCGACTCGATGGAGAAGGACGAAAAGTTTCACCTTCTCATCTGCGACCTCACCATCGAGAACGGAGTGGGCGGCGTCGAGACCATGCGCCAATTGGTCGAAATGGACCCCGAGGTGCTGGCAATTGTTTCCAGCGGCTACTCAGATGCCCCAGCCATGTCCAATCCGTCCAGCTATGGATTCAAGGACGTTCTGCCAAAGCCTTACGCACCGAGCGAACTTCGTGCCGCCGTACACCGAATACTGGTAGCCCATCGCATTATTTCCTAAAATCGGGACGATCAGGCTGGGAGCACCTGCCTTAGGCCAGAAACAGGTTTATCCTATTTACCAGCAGGAGACTCTTCGTCAGAATTCGATTCTTCTGCGGAAGATTCCTCAGTCACGGAATTCTCTTCAACCTCCGAGATCGCTTTGCTCTGATCTTTCTCGGCAGGCAAGTCATCGGCTAAGGCCTTTGTCTCGACTGATCTTTCGGCTTCTGTCACCTCATCGGGAGAGGAAGCCCTACTCTCCTCAGTTGCTTCAGTTTCAGCCGACGTCTTGGTTGCTTTTTTGTCGTCCGGAGACTTTTTAACGGCACACTTCTTCTGCGTTAAAACTTTTTCGGGAGTTCTCGGCTGTTTCCCGATCACTACACAAGAATCCAGAAACTCGATCACATACCCTTCTGCTGCCAACCAACGCAGATCCGTTAGGACTTTTTTAGCCCCTTCGGTCATCTCTAACTCCTCAGTCACTGCGCCCTTCTTCTGCTCAGGCTTGTTAAAATCATCGGCGAGGGCATCCAGCAAATCGACCACCTTGGAACGCGGATTGGCAACGATGTAATCAACCATTAACTGGACCTGCTCTGTCAACGAAGTGCCCTCACCTATGGCTCGGGGACGGACCACAGAAACGTGCAGCGCTTTCTTACCCCGCTTAAAAAACTTCAGACCCTGGTTTTCAAAAGCGCGACATAAGGCTTGGATCATGGCCAGTGGAAATCCACGGCGAAGCTTTTCGCTCTCCTGCTTCAAATGGACCAGGAGTCCGCGTGAAATATTCACCGCTGGAATACTTCCGGACACGACCGTGTTGCGAGTTTCTAGAATAGCCGACTCAGCAAAATTTTCTTTAAAGTGCTGTGCCAGTTCACTAGCGGTCTTAAGAATTACCTCGTCGACCCGAGAAGAGGATTCCTCGACAGAAGGCTTAGCCTCGTCAGCGACAGCTTCCTCCGAAGGGGCTTCCTCCGAAGGGGCTTCCTC
>PBSY01000075.1 GCA_002726915.1 Verrucomicrobiales bacterium
GGGGCAGGCCATTACCGAAACTTCAACACATGTGATTCCTGGCGACCAAATCCGGTGATTTCAAGTCGATTAGAATAGAGATCTGCGACCGCAAACGCATTGGTGTTTTCTGTTTCCACCATGCCGTCGAGTGTCAGGTAGTGTAGTCCCTTAGAGTCGAGATGATACCCGGCATGGTTGTGACCATTGATATAAAGCTTAGCGCAAGTGTGCTTCTGGAAAATTGCGTCTACTGAAGAGGAGTTCCAGATAGCATGTGATTCGTCGGGGAGGATAGGGTGGTGCCCAAAAAGGAGAACCGTTTCTTGTCCGTCTGAAGCGGCCGCTAGCTCTGATTCGAGCCAAGTTAACTGGGTCTCACTTGGCCGACCGTTCCACGGTTTTGATCCAGCAACGCCTGCTTTTCGAAGGCGCTCTAATTCCGTCACTGCGCTTGCTTGCTCTTCCGAACCCTTGGGGTGTCGGTAGGTGCTGACCTCAGTGGTGTCGATGATGAGGAACCGGTATCCTCGTCTGCGAAAACTGTAGTAACTCTTTTTTAGGCCCAGCTTTTTGAGTACTTCTTGCTTCTTGCTCTCTTCGACCTCGAAGTCATGGTTTCCGAGCGCGTGGTAGAGTGGTGATTTCAGCTTCGCTGCGATAGGGTTGAGAGTATCAAAGCTCCTAAAATCGCGATCGATGAAGTCTCCAAGATGGAAGGTGAAGTCTAGATTGTGCCCGTTTAGAGTGCTGATAGCTGCCTCAAGCTTTGCAGGGCTTTCTCTGTAAAAACGCGATCCCTTTTTGTCTGCATCGACATACTGGCAATCAGCCATGAGGCCGAAGGAAAAAAGAGGCGACTCCTTGGGTTGGGCGAATGTGGACAAAGTAGGCGTCGCCAAAGTTGTCCCCAAGACGGCGAGATGCTGTCTCCGATTTTGCCTAGCAGAATGTGACGCTTCATTAGCACCTTTCATGACGAATTTGATCTTCTGGTATGAGAGCGAAATCTGCACAGGGCGTCAATGGTTGAGGATATCCATTTCGGCTGGCGGATTCGCCCGGCAGGTTATGGCGCGACTCCGCTGGCTATTTTCTTTTTCCAGAGTTGGATGACTGGTTAGATCCTTTGATACCCCATGAATTTTAACCGCCTCGATCAACTCGCCCGGCACGAAGGCGGCATCAGCCGCCGTCTCTTCACTTCGTATGTTGCCGCTCTTTCTTCTGTCCCCTGGATTGGATTGAGTAATCAGAATAAGGGAACAAATAAGATCAAGTTTTCGAGTAATCCTTTCGCGCTTGGAGTCGCTTCCGGTGACCCCGATCACGAAGGCATGGTTCTGTGGACTAAACTAGCACCGAAGCCCCTCGAACTTAACGGTGGAATGCCTCTCGATGCCTTTACCGAAGTCACCTGGGAAGTGGCGAACGACGAAGCCATTACCGATATCGTGCAATCGGGCACAGCCCTCGCAACACCGCATCTCGGGCATACGCTCCATGTTGAAACACACGGGCTTGAGCCGGATCGCTGGTATTTCTATCGTTTCCATATTGGGGAATATGCTAGCCCTGTCGGGCGAACCCGGACGATGCCGGAGGATCACGTGCTGTCAGAGAAGCTGCGCTTTGCGGTCACATCCTGCCAGAACTTTGAACAGGGTCTCTACACCGCATACGAGCAGATGATGGCTGATGAGCCGGATCTAGTGTTCCACCTAGGAGATTATATCTATGAGTATGCCGGTAACCCCCAGCGAATTCGCACGCATGTGGGGCCGGAGATTGAAACTCTCGAGCAATATCGTCAACGCTACAATCAGTACCGGACCGATCCGCTGCTCCAAAAGATGCATGCTCATTGCCCGTGGTGGGTGACTTGGGACGACCATGAGTTTGATAATAACTGCGCCAACGACATTTCGGAACAGAAGGGCATTGATAAGGTCTCATTCCTCAAGCGGCGGGCGGCGGCCTACCAAGCTTACTATGAAATGATGCCGCTTCGGGCTTCGGCCTGCCCTATGGGTCCTGATATGAAACTTTACCGCAGTGGAAAGTTTGGTCGACTGGCTGATTTCTTCGTTCTCGACACGCGGCAGTATCGAACGGATCAGCCTAACGACGACCGCAATAAACCGCTCAATGAAGCGGCACTCAACCCAGAGAATACAATGCTTGGCCACCAACAGCGAGGTTGGCTGCAGCAATCGATGATCCAGTCGAATTCTCAATGGAATGTGCTTGCCCAGCAAATTATGATGGGAATAGCCAATCGCCAGACCAAGGAGAACGACGAGGCGATTTACTCCATGGACCAATGGCCCGGTTATGCGAATGAGCGAAATAAACTGGTCCGCTTTCTGAAGGAACGTAATATCTCTAATCCGGTGGTTTTGACGGGTGATATTCACAGTAACTGGGTCAACGAACTTCGTGCTGATGATCTTCAACCTGACGGGCCGCTGATCGCGACCGAGTTTGTCGCGACCTCATTGAGTAGCGGCGGAAACGGGGAGACCAAACGCTCTCACCACGATCTTTATCTCGCCAATAATCCAGGCGTGAAATTCTATAATGCGGAGCGTGGTTACATTATTTGCGACGTGACGCCGGAGAGCTGGATCAGCCATTACCGAGTGGTAAATGATGTATTGAAGCCCGGAGGAAAGACCACGACGAGAGCTTCATTCCGAGTTGATGCGGGAGACGCAAAGGTTCATCCTGTGTAGGGCGTTATTAATGGCTAATAATTACTCGGGAAAAACTCTGGAAATAACGGTGCTATTCTCAATTTAAGCTATCCTACATGGGAAGCGAAAATAATAATAAGACACATGGACTCACAAATTAGACGCCTCATAGCGATCCTTTTTTTTAGTGCGGCCTCATTGAGCACAACCGCTGCTCAGGATGCTTCAAAACCTAACATTATACTAATTATGGCCGACGACGTCGGCTATGAGTGTTTCAGCGCATACGGTAGTAAAGAGTTCTCAACACCACGACTAGATGCGCTCGCTGCCGGTGGCATGCGCTTCGATCAGTGCCATTCGACGCCGCTTTGCACGCCTAGTCGAGTGAACTTGATGACCGGGAAGTCGAATGTCTTCAACTATGTCGATTTTGGGGTCTTCCCCAAGGGTGAGCCAACCTTCGCCAACTATTTTAAGGACCAGGGTTATGTCACGGCCGTGGCCGGAAAGTGGCAGTTAATGACTCCCAATGATGGCACCTCGCCCGAAGAGGCGGGTTTCGATCGGCACTGTGTCTGGAATATTCCCGGGACGGAGCGGTCACGTTATTGGAAGCCTTCGCTAATGCACGACGGCGAGGTCGTTAATTACGGTGAGAATGACTATGGCTCAACCATCATCGCGGATTACCTGATCGACTTCATAAAAACCAATCAGAGTGAGCCATTCCTCGCTTACTATCCGATGAACCTGCCACATAATCCTTTTGACCCAACGCCGCGCAGCAAGGATCGCCAGAGCAAAGATGCTAAGCAGAATTTTATCGACATGGTCGCCTACATGGACCATTGCGTCGGTCGGATCGAGGATACCTTGAGCGAACTCGGACTGCGGGAGAATACGTTGATGATCTTCACAGCGGACAATGGCACGAACTCTAAACTGAAGATCGACTTCTTTGGGGATGAGCTTAACGGAGGCAAAGGCTTCACGCATGACCATGGCACCAAGGTTCCCCTGATCATGAACTTTCCTGGTCGTATCGAACCCGGTCAAGTGAGTGAAGACTTGACCTGTTTTTCCGATATTTTTCCAACCATCGTTGAAGCAGCAGGACTACCCCCGAAAGAAATTTCGGAAGGGGATGGGTGGAGCTTCTGGCCGCAATGCCTGGGAAGAGATGGGAAGCAACGTGAGTGGATCTATGGCTATTATTTTCCTCGCCCCTTCTCACAGAAGTTCGACATGATGTATTCCCACTGGGAAGTCGCTTGGGCTCGTGACAAGCGCTACAAACTCTATCGTGACGGTCGCTTCTTTGACGTAATCGATGATGTGAGAGAAATGAATGTCCTAGGCGACGTCGAGGAGTTGAGAGCAGTGCGTGAGCGCCTTCAATCTGCTCTGGATAGTTATCCGGAAAAGGGGGCTAAAATTGATTACGAGCGCGTCACGGGGAAGCGGAAGAACCCTTAATTGGTGCTCTATTCAATCAGGCAGGTTCCGAGGAATCATTTTCCGAGGCCGACCACAGTGAAGGGGCGACAAAAAAGCCCGGACGCTTTCGCGACCGGGCCATGGTTGAGTTCTAAATCGTGGTAGCGATCAATGCTTGGCAAAATTGGGCTCCTTGCCCTCGTAGGCCCGGTAGAGGTCAAGAATCGCAGTTTTTACAGCCTCAGCGACTTCGTCGCTGGGATCCTGCTTTGCCTTCATCGCTGCACGCATCAGCGTGTGAGCCGCCAGGAGCTGTGCTTCATAATTCTCGGCGTCAGGCTTGATTCGCTGGGCCATAAAATACTCCGCCACCGTCGTGATGAGCTTCTTGCAGTGATTTTCCTTGGTCAGGATCCAGCGGGTTGCCTGATTTGCCGCCAGAGGGGAGTTGTTATCGATCAGCTTAGCCATCTCGACGTTGGCTTTTGCGATTGTGGTCTGCGCCTCTAGCATCTTTTCGAATTCGACTTCGTCGGAGAAGATACCGCATGGGACCTGACAGTGTGCTGCTGCCTTTTCAGTACTTATAGAGGAAAAGGAAAAAATGATTACAGTAATGAGAAGAATAAGTGATTTCATGTTATTTTGTGATACGCGCTGGGATTCTTAGGGAGCGTCAGTATTTTATTAATAAGTTTACCGATACTGCTTCGTGCTAACGACAAGAGTTCAGTTGGGCTGAACGACTCGTGCAAGTCACAGAATTATATTATTAAACGGTAGAAGACGGTCATCGGCAATAGCGCGTTATCTATTTAATCGACCATTGCATCGAAAGTCCACTCGTGAGTGTTTGCTCCCACTTTCTCTACTGGCGCTGGCCTTTCAAACGCTCGGAAGGCACACGGAATTCGGGTTCACCTTCGGTCGGAATCCATGCCATCAACTCTTCGAGAATCTCTTGATGATCGGGGTCATTGGCAAGGTTGGTGTATTCCTCAGGATCATTGCGGTGGTCATAGAGCTCCTTCGCTCCGTCTTCGTAAACAATGAGGCGCCAGTCCCGGCTACGGGCAGCATGATTACCGTAGTAAGAGGAGATGATGGCCGGTTCGTCGCGCTCAGTGGTCGGCTCATCGAGCTGAGGCGTCAGGGAAATACCGTCGAGCGATTCGTGCCCGGGCAGCTCGCAAAGTTCGATCAGGGTAGGATAGATATCAATGAGGCTGGCTGGCTCAACGCAGGCGTCACCTGGCTCAATACCGGGACCAGCGAAGAGCAGGGGCACGCGGGTGGATTCTTCCCAGAGAGTTCGCTTGGCCCAGTGATGCTTTTCGCCGAGGTGGAAACCGTGATCGCTCCAGAGCACCACAATGGTGTTGTCAGCATGCGCGCTGTTTTTGAGCGCTTCCATTACGATGCCGACGCAGTGGTCCACGAAGCTGATCGAAGCGAGGTAGGCTTGAGTGAGGCTGCGCTGCTTGCCGCTGGAAACGACTTCGGAGTGCTTGGGCGCGACGGCGTAGTCATTGATGGTGCGGAAGTTTGGAGGGAGGTCGGTCAGGTCAGACTCCGGGCTCTTAGGAAGGGGTATGGCTTCAACGTCGTAGAGATCGAACCATTTCGGTGGAACGAGGAGTGGCACGTGGGGACGGTAGAATCCTACCGACATGAAGAAGGGTTGATCGTGGTTCTCCTTGATTACCTTCGCCGCATCGATGGCGAGCTGGTAGTCGCCCATGTCGGCATCGTTCTCGGGAAACTGGCCCCAGTCCCAGGCTTTACTCCAGCCTTTAGGAAGACTGACAGGGCCACCTTTCGGGCGGGCTGTTTTGGGGCGACCAAGATCGAGATCGATGTCCTCTTTGAGTCGGTCTCCAAAACTGTGGTGGAGGACCTTGCCTCCGGTGATGGTGGTGTAGCCGTTGTCTTTGAAGTAGCGATGCAGGGTTGGGGCTTCGTTTAAAGCCGGAAGCTGCTGGTAAGAGGGTCCAATCTCGTAGCTGCCGTGGGAGGTGGCTGCCAGTCCTGACATGACGCTGACGCGTGACGAAGAGCAGACGGGGATAGCGCAATGAGCATTAGAGAAAATCCTTCCCTGTTCGGCAAGTGCATCGAGATGAGGCGTGCTCACCGAGGGGTAGCCGCCGAGATAGCCTGTCCAGTCATTGAGGTCATCAATGCTGATCATGAGCACGTTGGGTTTGGCTTCTTCGGCGTGAAGCGGCAGCGTCCCTATCAAAAGGAGTGCCCCGATTGAGAGGGTGAATGATTTCATAATTAAGTGAGGCCGTAGGAAATCGTCGGCGAATTCAGGGCTGATATTTATCGAACCACTCCTGAACCTTGATGCCCGGGTGAGGGTTCTTCGGGATGAACTTGGACAGCTGTTTTTTGATTGAAGCATGCTCAGGATTGTCAGCTTCGTTGGTCCACTCGTTGGGATCCTCTTTGTGATGATAGAGTTCCTCGGAGCCGTCCTCATAGCGGATGTAACGCCAGTCTTTGGAGCGGATCGAGGTGTTGGCCTCGCCATAGAGGGAGACAGCAGGCTCCCGCTCAGCCTTAGGATCGTAGAGCTGGGGCTTGATGGAATTTCCGTCGAGGAAGGCCGGAACTTCCAGCCCAGCGAGATCAACAAGTGAGGGATACACATCAATGAGGCTGACTGGCTCAAGATTGATGGCTCCGGCTTCCACGCCGGGTGCCTTGACAATGAAAGGCACTTTCAAGGTCTGCTCCCAGATGGCGCCCTTGCACCAGTGTTTCTTTTCGCCGAGGTGCCAGCCATGGTCACTCGTCAGCATGACGACGGTGTCACGACTGCGGGGATTCTTCTCCAGCGCTTTCAGAAAGCGTCCGATCTGGGCATCGACGAATGCCACGGATGCGAGGTATGCTTGGAGCGTCTCGTCCCACAGTTCGCGCTTGACGATGTCCTCGTGATCGCTCAGACCATCGTGCATATTTTTGTGCGCGTGGGAACGAGCCAGTTTGTGGGCGAACTCGGGCATGTCATCCCAGTCATCACCTTCGGCGGGTTCCGCTGGGCGCTGAATGGAATCGATGGGAAACTTGTTGAACCAGGGGGCGGGAACCTGAAGGGGACGATGCGGGCGGAAAAAGCCGACCGACATGAAGAGGGGCTTGTCCGTCTCGGTGTTCCACTCATCGATGGCCCAGCTCGCTACTTTGTAGTCACTCATTTCCTCATCGGCGGCATCGAGGGCATAGCCGTCAGCCGGCGAACCGTAGGCGTTGAACGTATCTTCGCCCTTTGGAGGCTTCGGATCCTTCGGGCGCGCGAGGAGGGCGTCACCGTGATTCCCTGGGTTGCCATGAAAAACCTTGCCGCCGCTGGCGACGCGGTAGCCGTTTTCCATGAAGAACTGCTGCATGGTCAGCGTTTCAATCTTGGTCTCATCCTTGAATTTGGCATTAAAGTAGGTGCCAGTGTTAGAAGCATATTTACCGTAGTTCAGGCTGGTGCGAGAGGGGCGGCACTGCGGGGAGTTGCAGTAGGCGTGGGGGAAGGCCATGCCGCTTTCAGCCAGCGCATCCATGCTCGGGGAAACCGCATTGGGGTGTCCACCGAGGTAGCCGAGGTAGTCGTTGAGGTCATCGACGATGATGAATACGATGTCGGGATGATCGTCGGCTTTATTGCTCGTCGCGGTTTCTGCGGAGGTTTTTCTTTGTGCTTTGTCAGGAGATGAATCGCGATTTACGGATGAAACGACTGACTTTTTCTTTGCTTTGCCTTTTTGTTTCGGCGTTCGTTCTTGAGGAGTCGCCTGCGAGACTTTACCGACTTTGCGTTGTTCTGCGGCATACCATTCGTCGAGCAAGGCACTGAGATCTCGGACCTTCTCCGGCTGAGCGCTGGCAAGATTGGCCGCTTCGTTTGGGTCTTTTTTCAGATCGTAGAGCTGAGCTTCGCCACCTTGTGGTGGGTATTTCATCTTGCCCGGAGCGCCGTCGTAAGTGAGGAGCAACTTGTCGTTGCCCTTGATTACCCAACGGTAGAGAAGGGAGGCCTGAGGATTCTCGATGTCAGCGATGTCGTGGGCGAAAGATTCACCGTAGAGGGTATCGCGATCAATGGCGTCACCGCTCTCCAGTTCAGGTAGCAGATTGAGACCTGGGAAATCGTGGGGCCCTTCGGTATCCGCGGCGGCGAGAATGGTGGGGACGATATCAATGGAAGAGCAAAGCTCGGGACGATCGGCGGCAGGAATAGTTCCTGGCCAGCGGAACATAATAGGGTTGCGCGTGCCTCCTTCGTTGGGGCTGCGCTTGGAGCGTTCCGCGTAGCTGCCGGTCTCGGCCTGAATCCAGCCGTTGTCAGTCACGTAAATAACGAGGGTATCTTGGGCGATACCCGCGTCATCAAGTTTCTCCATCAAGAGTCCCACAGTGTCGTCGAGGCGCTCGACGTTGGCGTAGTACTTGGCGACGCGTTCGTGAACGCCTTTGGCCTCGTACTTGGCTGCTAGTTCTTCGGTCGGATCATGGGGGGTGTGAGGAAGGAAGGGGGCATACCATACAAAGAAAGGTTTTTCGCCTTCGACGGAGCGGTCGATGAAGTCGAAGATCGGTTCCATTCCCTGGCGCCCGATCTTGAGACCGTCGTCCCCGTGGCGGCCACCCTTGTCGGGATAACCACGAGGCATGCCCTCAGTGAAACCACCGCGCTGGTAGGAACCTTCCCACCACTTGCCGCTCTGGTGGCTGACATAACCTTTCTCACCGAGCCATTTGGCGACGGTACCGATCCTGTCGACGTTGGAGATGAGTAACTCTCTGGCGCTTTTGCCGGCTTTTTCGGCGTGAGCCTTATTTTCGGGCGTCGCTGCAGGGTCGTTGCCTGTGATCCTGTTCTGGTGAGAGTAGAGTCCGGTCGCAAGCGTCATCAGGGCAGGACGACAGAGGGCAGTTGGGACATAGCCACGCTTGAAAAGCGCACTCTCTGACGCGAGTTGATCGAGATGAGGCGTCTCAATGTGGGGGTGCCCCATGAAGCTGTAATCAGTGTAGCTGTGATCGTCGGATAGAATTAGGACGACGTTGGGAGGTTTGGCTTCAGTCGCCTGAAGCATGACTCCGCCGAAGAAAACGGCGATCAGGGATTTGACGAGGGATTTCATAGTTCAGAGATTTGGAAAGTGACGGGTAGACTAGGTAGCCATTTTGGCACTCATACTTCAATCACAACTGGCCGGTAATTCTGCCGTCACACTTACTGCATGATCGCGCCATGCCTCAGTGAGCCTTTTGCCATTCGACATCAAAACGGGTGACGATCTTTACTTTTTGATCGCTCTTTCAGGCAATTCCGCCTTTCAATAAAGCGCTTTATCCTTCATTGAAGCAGCGATTTCGGGATGGGTCTCCGCCAAGCTAAGGGACTCGACTGAAGCATTGAGCACTTGATAAGGCTTTTAAGATTCGTTCGCTTTACCTGATCGAAATACCCTCCAAAGGAAACCACGTTATTTCTTGGCCTTCTTCGAAGGATTCCTAGCTTCTGGCCTTCCAGTATACTTGCCGTCATCCTCTTGGCTGCGCGGTTCCACAAAGGCCTCATTCATGTAACCTTTGAGGCGTTGGACCGTTTCTGGGTTGGTTGCAGCGAGGTTATTCCTCTCGCCCATGTCTTCGCTGAGGTCGAAAAGTAGCAGGCGGGTTCCATCGGCGAGAAGCTTCCATTTTCCTGAACGCACGGCTTGGCTTTGGGGGCCGAACTGCCAGTAGAGATAGTCGCGTTGGGCCTGTTTGCCTTTTCCGGTGAGGGTCGGGACAATAGAGATGCCGTCGACGGCTTCAGGCACTTCCTTCTCAACGCCAGCCAGTTGTGCAAGGGTGGGCAGAACATCTGGGAAATACCAAGGGAAATCACTTTCGGATCCCGCTTTGATTTTTCCGGGCCAGCGAACAATCATGGGCACGCGGATTCCTCCTTCGTGAAGTGAACGCTTGTTTCCCTGCATAATGCCACAGGAATCATGAATGCCTTCGAACCTTTTGGCGGCTCCGTTGTCAGAGGTGAAGAAGATGAGGGTGTCGTCGGCGGCGCCTTTCGCCTTGAGGAGCGCCAGCATCTCCCCGATCTGTCGATCCATCATCGTATCCATCGCCGCAGCGCATTTAGCAGCGTGGTTCCAGGGCCTATCCTTGTAAATCTGCCAAGCGGGTTCATCTTCGGGGATCTCGTAGGCGGCATGCGGTGGAGTCCACGGGCAATAGAGAAAGAACGGGGTGGGATTCTCTTTGTTGGTGGCGGCATCAAGATGTTCACGGAGAAAACTCATCGTCTCGTCGAAAATGGCGTGGTGGGTGTAGTGGCCGTCTAGTTCCACTTTTTCGCTGTTGCGAAAGAGATGGGTATAATAGGTGTGGGCGTGCCATTGATTGTAGTAGCCAAAGAACTGGTCAAATCCCTGCCGCTCCGCCGCTCCGCCCTTACCTTGGTTGCCGAGTCCCCACTTTCCGAAGCCACCTGTGGTGTAGCCTGCTTTTTTGAGAACTTCGGCGACGGTGATGTCTTCGGGAAAGAGTGGTATTCCGCCGCTGTTACCGCGCACGGGGGTGTGACCTTTGTGGGTGCCGGTCATGAGGGTGCTTCGAGCACTGGCGCAGACGGTGTCTCCAGAGTAGCAGTGAGTGAAGCGAAGCCCTTCAGCGGCCATTTGATCTAGGTTGGGAGTCTGAATTGTTTTGGATCCGTAGCACCCCAGGTCGTGATACCCCATATCATCCACCATGATAAAAATAATATTGGGAGGAGATGCTGATAAGAACGGGGCGAACAACAAGAGAGAGGTGATAGCCGCCAAGAGGGGGAGAGTTTTCATCATGAATGAAAAAAGTTTATAGTCTGAGAACAGGAGAAGGAAAGTGTGAATCTAGCGAAGGGAGGGTAGTTATGGCCTGCGCGGTTCGGCTGCTGCCCTTGTATTGATTCAAGTGGATCTTAGCTACTCTGTTAGGATTTCGGTTTTTCTGAAAGAAGGACGAATACGAATCAGTCGGGTTCTAAGTGAAAATTACAGGACTGGGGTTATTTAGTGCTGGCAGCGCACGCACTCAACTAGTTTGAACCCCAAGGCACTGCCATTCTCTGTCGACATTTTTAACCTCTTTCAAGTTTACTGAATCGGTGTGTAGATACTCGACAGATCCAGTTCCGTGAGAGTCGGCGACAGCCCAGCGGCGAGGGGATAGTTTTCGTCGAAGAGTTCACTCATGGCTTCATTGATCTCCTGCTTATGCCTGACAAGGGAGGTGCCGGCACCGGGACCTCCCGAAGACATGAGGTTGATGAGAACCAGTTGATTGTCCAGGATTAGAAAGACGGGGTTGGCGGAATCGTTAGCTTCTACCTCTTTATAGAATTCTCGTCGCTGCCGATCGGAGGGGGCTTGCATGAAGTTACGGAAAATGCCCGGCTCATGCTCGTAATCAAAAGCGCTAATTTCAGTGACGATCGCGCGTTCATGGATGTCGAACGCTAAAAGCGGCAATCCCCTCGGATTGCCAAGGTAGGTTTTCCAATCGTCTGGCAGCACCTTGACTGGAGTGATGGAGTCGGGCAAAGGAGAATCCAGTAGAGCGATGGAAATATCGGGGTAGACGGTGCCCGAAGTTTTGAAGTGATAGGAGGCGATAATGACCGGTTTGGGAGTGATAACATTGTTATCTTTGTCGATCAGGACAAGGTATTCTCCTACGCTGGGGAAGCTGTGTGACGAACCGATCACATGCCAAGGACTGAGCACGGTGACCGCTTGCGCCATTCCAAAGCCATGCCCGTAGGGTGCCGGATCGTTGAAGGGTGATACGCCAGTCAGATCAAGGTCTGATCCCCAACAATTGCCGCTTCGCTTCCAGGGATTTTCATCCTCGGAAAACACGTGAGGAACGTCTGTGTAAACCATCCAATCCGTCAAATTTGATTTTCCGGCAATTCTTGAATCAACTGCCTCGGCAGCCTCCTCTGGAGCGAAGCGAGGGCTGTTTTCTGCGCGCGCGGGTGCTGCCGAAATAAGTAGCCACACCGCGCTTGCGAAGGCGATGACTGTTGCACTTGATCGGATGGAAGGATTCAATGTCATTTTGCTAGAGGAAGACCGGGTCACAAGGCTCAGAAGCCAAAAGCAATAATAAGAATGAGCCTATTGGAGTGCGAAGGCAAGAACAGGGAAGATGAGAGTTATCGCCTCAGAACCGCTTCTTTTTCTCCTGTTTTTTTATCCTTAATCATTCACAAGTCCGCTTGCCGACGACCTGATTCGACGGAAGGTGGATCTCCAGCAGGTAAAGAATGATCGGATAAA
>PBSY01000076.1 GCA_002726915.1 Verrucomicrobiales bacterium
AAGGATGCTCGTTTTTGGCGTACGCATGGGCTTACTCGAGGGGTTACCCGGATCCAGTATTTTCAGTCCGTCGACATTGAGGCTGTAGCCATAGATGCCCGGCTCAACTGATTCGAGAGTGACCGACCAGATGTCGTTTTCGCCGCGTTCCATGCCAACCGGCTTACCCTGAATCATTTCCCCTGAAACAGATACCTGAACTGCATTGGGAGCTTTAATCTGAAATGTGACGTCACCGTTTTTATGAATAATTGGAGAAACGACTGGCATTGGCCTCTTGCGTTTTTGTTTCTCCTCGGCACTAAAGGAAGTCAGCAAAATGAAAGCAGGAGCCATCAGGTAAATGAGAAGACGAGTCATAGGTCGAGATTATTAGCTTTGTGGCAGATAGGTTAACAACGCAATCAGGTGAAATAGCAGTGGGCATCAGATTAGATGGTGACGCAAGAGAAACAGTGCCAGACCAACGAAGAGGAAGGCCGTTCCTGCGATTTCTTTGCCTCCAAATTTCTCACCTCGATGATGGAATCGCACAAAGTCGAGGAGCTTACCGGTGGGACAACCATAGCGGCAGTAGCCCATCGGAACAAAGGCTGAAAAGATCAGACTTCCGAAAAGCAGTGAGCTGGTGATCCAGCTGGCTGTTCTCCATGAGTAGCCGTCGAAGGGCTCAAGTGAGGCTACATTGAAGTCGAGCGCAAGCATTCCAATAAGGCAAACGCAGGCGATAAGGACAACGGGAATGGGTTTGAACCAGGCTTCGATTCGATTTGGAATTTGGATTCGCCAACTCTTGGGGAGGTATCGCATTAGGAGTTGTTGCGCTGCTCCGTGAGGGCAGGTCTGGTGACAATAGACCTGTTTACCCGTAACAGCAGGAAGTAGGAGTGAAGCAGCGACAAGAAATACGAGCCCAGGGCTGATGAGCCAGGCGATGCCGGACTGACTCCAACCCAGAAGAACGGCCTGAGCTACCATGTCGCCGCTGATGAATCCGACATAGATTACGAGGAACAATTGATAAGTGATGCGAACTCGCTTTTTTGTCTTCAAGCGGGTGAAGGTCATAAGACAGGCCAGGGTAATCAGCATGAAGAGGAATAGATCCCTCGCCTTCCAGTCGATGGAGAGAGAGAATCTGTCTGAAAAACTGGATGTTTCTATCTCCTGGAGTGTGAGAGTCACTGCTTCTGCGAGGGCATAGCTCGTCATTGTGGCTCCACTGACGCCGTCGATACCATGTTCCCGGTAATCGATGCCGAGAAAGCTGGTGACGTCGCGATTCTCAAACTTTCGGAAAAAGTATCTTTCAAAGATAACGTCCTCAACGTAGCGGGCGTTATCGTAGCTTTTTCGGATCTTCACTCCGACGAGCGATTTTTGGTCAGGCTTCAGAGCGATGAGAACATCAATGGGTCCTTGATAGCCTTGGATCCGATTGGCGAGGTGGGCTGTGTTGAGGGTCCAGCCCAGCGCAGTACCGTTATCGGATTGAACACTAAACATCGGTGGTGAGCTTTTCACCTCAACTAGGTTGGCAGCATCGGGGAAGAACGACTGAACCTCCTTCACGGTAATTGGATCGGGGAATCTGAGGTTCGGTCCTTCCCCGGCGAGCCGGTAGATGATTCCTTCGTTCACTGCGAGGCTGGTCAGGGTTGCCCCGGTAACGGCATCGATATCTCGAAGTCGTGTGATTTCTTCCCAAGTCTTTCCAGTATAGACCTCAAGAAACTCGGGCTCTTCGATGATCTTGGCGACATGATCTTCTGTATCACCGCTTTTGATAATTCGGGCACCGAGGCAAGTGCTCGAGTCATCGAAAATGAGCAGTGTCGTCGTGGGACCTGAGTAGCCGATGATCCAATCACTTGTTGGAGATGTGATCGCAGAGAAGCCAATGCGTACGCCTGCATCGTCAAGAATGAACTTGGTCCCATCGGGTTGCGGTTTCTCTGCGAATGCGAAGGCACTCGGAAGCCATTCCGTGACTTCGCTAATCGTCACCTCAGGAACGGACTCCTGTGAGCGTATCCAGTCATGCTGAGAGCGAATAATCCAAACAATGGCCACGAGGATGGCCATCCGGTAGCATTGGATCAGTCGCCCCCGCCAGACTGTTCGATTCATTGAGAAGACTCTATCACAAGGACTTGAACGGCATCAGCGTGAATGTTTCCTGTGGCTCCTTCGTTTGATAATACAACAGCGGCAGGAATCGCACCTTCGAATTCATAGATACCGAGGGAATGGAAGCCTTTATCCAAAGTAGCTGCGACTTGCTGATTCACACGCTGTTTGGCTTTACCGTTCTTGGCGCCCTCGACGATAACAAGTGCGTTGGGGGAGCGATTTTCGTGGGGTTGCCAGGAGATGCGCAAATCGTAATTACCGGTTTTGGGCGGTGTGAATTCGTAGCGGGCAGTGGCTGAATGCTTGCCCGAGGCAGCATACTCGTAGTCGGTGCCAATGAAGTTTTTGAGGCCTTGACCGCTCTTCCAATCGCCGGTCTTCTTGGCTTTATTGTTATCAACTACGATACCGGGTAAAGCCTGAGGATAGATGAAGGAATACGCGATCGGAGCCATCTCGGCGAGGGTGGAATCCGCTTCAAAGTCGCCGGAAAGATCTGCGCGGCGCATATTACCGGGCAGTTCAAGCAGTTCTACCATTTTAGGCCAGTATTTTTCGTAGACGTCACGAGGACCACAGTTTTCCTCAATGCAGATTGCAGCGGCTTTGCCGACGACTACACCCATCATCCCGCAGGTTTTCATGACGCGGACAGTTCCGAGAGCTTCGTGGCTGACGCTGATGTTACGCCCCGATGTGAAGAGGTTGCTAATATTGCGTGAGTAGAAGCAACGGTAGGGCACAGGGTAGCCGATGCGCCTATCGATGGCGCGGTTGTGATGGGCCACAGAGATGAAGGGATTACCTTTGTATTTGCCGAGATACTCTTCTTTTGGGTAGTGCAGGTCAACGGACCAGGTCGTAAGCACACAGCCATCTTTAAATTCCTTTTTCGCGACAATATCAGATTCACTCAGGATGACATCTCCGATTATCTGTTGGGTTTCACGGGTGCCACCAATGTAGGCAAGCCACTTAAGTTGGGCATTGGCGTGACCTTTTTCTAATGGATCATAGTCGGCAAACATGCCCTTGTTCTTGATGCCGTTCCAAGCACCAAATGAGGCTAGCAGATTCCAGTCACGGATTTTCTCGAGGTCCTTGAGAGGGTCGAGGTCATAGCCGCTTTCCCAGAACCACTCGGCGTGAAAGCGACGGGGATATGGGAATTCTTCCTCGGTGAGATCGTGAGCCCATGGAGTTTCGGGGAAGGATTGCTCTTCGGTGGTGTTCTCCCACATCCACATGTTACTCATGCCCATTCGGCCCTTGGGATGCATTTGGATATCAGCGCCCGCCCACATGCCAATAAAGCCGTGACCGGTGGTGTCGACAAAGAAGGGGGCTTCGAATTTGCGAATCTTGTTCGTGCGGGTTTCGAGCGCGAGCACAGCACCAATTTTATCTTTGCTGTTCATTTCTACGTCAAAGGCGTGGTGGCCGAGGAAAAGCGAGAGGTTCTTTTCGTTGCGAAGGATCTTTTCTTTCTTGTCGTCTTCCCATTCATCAAAGGGGGCGGGGGAGGAAGAGGCCGAGTCTTCGAGTTCACGAATGATGTCACCCACAGGGTAGAGTCCAGCTGGTGTGTTGCCTTTGGCCCAGACCCTGATTTCAGAACTTCCGTTACCACCGAGCACGTCGCGGTTCTGGATTAGAGCTACTTTAATGCCCATGCGGGCTGCTGAAACCGCGGCGCCCATGCCGGAGTAGCCGCCCCCGACGACGACTAGGTCAAAGTCGCCGGCGTCTTCAGGCTCAGCCTCAAGGCCCAGCATGGTGCGGCGCCAGTCGGGTAGAGGGGTGTTGCCGTTATCGGGAGTGAAATCGGGATTAGTCGTGAGAACGATGGCATCGCAACGTCCGCAGAAACCGGTGAGGTCCTTCAGTGTTAGTTCGATATCTCCTGACTTAAGATCGACGGTGCCGCCGTTCTGCCAAGCCCATTCAGGGCTTTCATTACCGAATTCGGTGTCGAGTGCTGTGCCACCGATAGCGAGTTTGAATCGACCCGGGGAGCCTTCACGATCGAAGGTGGACGCCCAGTCTTTGGTTCGCACCCACACGTGATAGGTGCCGCTTTCCTCAATAGATATCGTGGTGGTGGCATCTTCGACTGGCTTACCAAGGCCATGTGCCATAAGATAAGGGGATCCCATGATTTCGATAAACTGGGTGTCGAGCTTCCAGCCGCCGTGTGAGGCAAAGCCTTCCGCTTCAACGAGGATTTCGGCCGAGCGGGCTTGACTCGGCGAGATTAGGGCAAGGGTGGCTGCCAGAGCTGCTAAGAGAATGAATTTGAGCTTCATAATAGCGAATTATTCGGAGGGGTGATTATTTTTTAATTCGTTCTGTTGAGTAAGGTGAAAACAAAGTGTTTTGGAATCACAATTCATCACATCATTTTCGGGGCGCGATTGCGGAAAGAGAGCGATGTAATCAACGAGAGGAATCCCCCGGCCTCTCGGAGCGGAAAATTCCTTCTTTTTCTCTCCTTGCAGAGTTTGCGCGGCGCTCCTATTCGGAATGTAGGCTGGTGACGCTCAAAGATTGGCTTGCTCTTAACCGGCGACTAAATCGATAGGAGTTCGAGGCTCTACGCGAGTAAATCCGTCACGGGATTGTGTTGCTCTACGCCGGTCAATTTAAAGTTCAAACCGTTCATTCGGTAGTTGAGCTGATTATGATCAAGGCCAAGGCAGTGAAGGATCGTTGCCTGGAGATCGTGCACGTGAACCGGGTTCTCGACGACATTGAAACCGAGCTCATCGGTCTTGCCGTATTGAATGCCCGGTTTGATGCCGCCTCCGGCCATCCACATAGTGAAGGCTTGGGGATGGTGATCACGCCCTTGGCTGCGACCAAGGGCAGCACTGGCTTCCACCATTGGGGTTCGCCCAAATTCACCACCCCATACGACGAGGGTGTCTTCGAGCATACCTCGTTGTTTCAGGTCTAAGATGAGGGCGGCGCAGGCCTGGTCGGTTATTCTAGCCTGGGTGGTGACCCCATTTTTTACCTGGCTGTGGTGATCCCAACCAGAGTGATAGACCTGAATGAATCGACTGCCTCGCTCGGCCAGCCGGCGGGCGAGCAAAACATTGTTGGCGAAGGCGTGCTTCTTATCTCCTGGTTTGGCTCCGTAGAGATCCAGGGTGGCCTGTGACTCGCTTCCAAAGTCCATCAGTTCGGGAGCCCGCGACTGCATACGATAAGCCATTTCATAGGCGTTAACTCTCGTGTCAATTTCAGGATCTCCGGCTGAGCTGGCGTGCTGTTGATTCAAGTTTTTGATCAGATCGATTGAGTCGCGCTGACTCTGCATATCGAGCCCGCTTGGATTCGAGGTGTGCAGAATGGCGTCACCGCTTTCGCGAAAAGGAACTCCCTGGTGGGTGGAGGGGAGAAAACCGCTACTCCACATAGAGGCTCCTCCGCTGAGGTTGCCGCCACTCTTCAGTACGACAAATGAGGGAAGGTCGTTCGCTTCGCTGCCGAGACCGTAGCTGAGCCAAGACCCCATGGCCGGACGACCGGGAATACCGTTGCCGGTGTTCACGAAAAGCTGGGCCGGGGCGTGGTTGAATTTGTCTGTCGTCATTGAACGGACGATCGCGATGTCGTCGACGACCTTGGAGAGGTGGGGCAGGACTTCAGAGATTTCAGCTCCGGACTGTCCTTGCTTGTTAAAAGAGAAGCACGGCGCGAGAACGGCGGCATCCGGTTGAATGAAGGCATAGCGTTGGCCATCGATTACGGAAGGAGGCAATGGGCTTCCGTCGAGTTCCGCGAGTTTCGGCTTGTAATCAAACAATTCGAGCTGGCTCGGTGCGCCGGCCATGAAGAGGTAAATAACCCGCTTGGCAGTGCCATGGAAATGGCCAGGCTTCGGCGCTATGGGACTTTCGGTGAGTTTTGAGGCCGCTGGCGCACCGAAAAGTTTAGAGCCGCTGTCAGCAAGCAGAGAAGCGAGAGCGATCTTGCCGACGCCAAGACCACAGTCACGGAAAAAATGGCGGCGGGTGCGTTCGTGGAGAGGGTCGTAGTTCATGGTGTCATCCTTTCGTGATGGTTTCATCGAGGTTCATGAGGGCTCGTGCCACGAGTGCCCAGGCGGCGAGGTCAGGGGATGAATCGGCTTCTTCGAGCCACTCGGTGGCATTGAGTTCGCCTTTCTCAAATCGCTGCCGTTGGTTTTCAAAATAGCTGAGAAGGGCGTCCTGCTCTTCGTTATTTGGTGGGCGTGTCAGGAAGCGTTGGAAGAGATCCGCGACAATGGCTTCATTGTCTTCGTGTTTTGCCATGGCTTTTGAGGCAGCGGCTTCGGCCATTTCAACGAACATGGCGTCGTTCAGCAAAGTGAGAGCCTGAAGAGGAGAGTTGCTGCGGTCTCTTTTGGCAACGCAGATTTCTCCGGTAGGAGCGTCAAAAACTGTAAAGGCGGCAAAGGGGGCGGTGCGCTTCGACCAGGTGTAGAGGCTGCGTCGATAGCGATCTTCTCCCGCCGAAATCGGCCACTTGGTGTTACCGTAAGCGGCAGCAGCGACACTGACGGGTTGCGGTGGGTAGACGCCGGGACCTCCCATCTTGTCAGAAAGCAGACCGGACGCTTTCAGGATCATGTCGCGCACGACTTCTCCGTCGAGACGGAAGCGTGGTCCGCGAGCTAAGAGGATATTGTCAGGGTCAGCGGTGAGTAGATCAGAGCGGATATCGGAATCTTGGCGATAGGTGGCGCTGCTGACGATCACTCGGTGCAACTCCTTTCGAGACCAGCCATTCTCCATGAATTCAACGGCTAGCCAGTCGAGTAACTCGGGATGCGAAGGTGCCTCGGATTGTGTGCCGAACTCGTCGACGGACTCCATGATGCCGCGGCCGAAGAGGGCCTGCCAGGCACGGTTGACGACAACGCGAGCGACAAGTGGGTTGTCTTTGCTCACAAGCCAGCGAGCAAAGGTGAGCCGGTTGGCGGGTTCACCCTGAGGTAACTGGGGAAAGACAGCAGGAACGGCTGCGGGCACTTCTTCTTCGGCGTTGAGGTATTCACCGCGGTGATGACGTCGAGTGGTGCGTGGATTTTGGGGAGGACGTTCTCTCATCACCATCGTGGTGGGAGGAGAGGGGCGCTTCTTTTTAAGTGCTTCGAGAGCAGCCCTGGCCTTGGTCATTTCTTTCGCAGAACTGGCGTAGGCGATCATCATCTCCTGCTCGGATGCTGTGGCCGGGTCGACCTGTGGCCAGGCCCGCGCGGCGGCGGTTTTTTCCGAAGTGGTAACAGAGATACGAAGTTTGCCAAGAGCAGCGACGAAGTGGCGCTCGAAAAGCAGTTCAACTTTCAATTCCCCGTGCGCTTGGGGTGGAGATTTTAAGTTTACGACCAGTTCGTGGGGCTCGTTTTCGCGGGACGCAGTGGACCAACCGGAGGAGCCTTTGCCATCAAAAACGGCCTGAGCCGGTGCGTCGCCTTTGCCGATGTAGATCCTCCCGAAGTCACGAGTAGCTGCTTCGATTTCTACGGGCTTATTGTTAAGAGATAAGGTAACTTCGCTGAGAAAGAAGTCGCCGCTTCTGCCTTCATAATAAGCAGCCCCAGGACCTCCGGCGGGTAGCCGTTCATCAGGGAGGGCTTCGAGGCGAAGTGCGGTGATGGTTTTACCTCTGAGCTCGTCCGGTAACTGGTAGGTCAGTTCATAGACATCGCGCTTGGTGAAGTCGCCGCTCGCGAAAATGACGCCGTCGCCTTCATGCTCGAGAAGCGGCAGGTTAGCTTTGAGTTCGGTAGGCTCAAGTTGGTGCCAGGGAACGACCTTCGCGCTCTCAGTTTTTTTCCAAGTCTGATACTGAGCGGGATCGACCTTGGTGAGCAGTTCGGCTTCTGCTTCCTTGATCTGTTGATTGATCAGAGCGTGCCGCGCTTCAATGCTAGGATCAGGCACTTGGATGGCAACTTCGTCCGCATTGTCTAACAGAGCCATGAGGCTGAAGTAGTCGGTGTGAGTGATGGGATCATACTTATGGGTGTGGCACTGAGCACATCCGGTGGATAGCCCCATCCAGACGGTGCCGGTCGTGGCGACGCGGTCAACCATGGCGTAGTAGCGATACTCAAGCGGATCGATGCCGCCTTCTTCGTTGAGCATGGTATTGCGGTGAAAGCCGGTCGCAATGAGTTGCTCGGTGGTTGGATTGGGAAGCATGTCGCCGGCGAGCTGTTCGATCGTGAACTGATCAAAAGGCAGGTCTGCATTGATGGCGTCGACGACCCAGTCACGATAGGGCCAGATGGAACGAGGGCGATCTTTTTCGTAGCCGTTGGTATCGGAATACCGAGCAAGATCCAGCCAAGGGCGGGCCCAACGTTCGCCGTAGCGGGGAGAAGTCAGCAGTTCCTCAACCAGTTTGTCGTAGGCCTTGGCATCGGTGTTTTTGATGAAGGTCTCGGCCTGTTCAGGAGTGGGAGGAATCCCAATGAGATCGAGGTAGAGTCGACGAACTAGGGTGTGTCGATCCGCTTCGGGAGAGGGCTTGAGATTTTCTTCTTCAAGGCGCCGTCGAATGAAATGATCGATCGGGTTGATCGTTGTCTCGGGGTTTTGAATCTTAGGGACGTCGGCTTTTTCAGGAGCGACAAATGCCCAGTGGGTTTCGTAGGGGGCGCCTTGTTCCAGCCAGAGGCGAATGGTTTCGATCTGACCCTCGGTGAGATGTCGGTGAGAGTCCGGCGGTGGCATCAGGTCGATGTCATCATCGGCTGTGATACGGTAAAAAAGTTCACCGTCAACACCGAGGACTTCTAAGGCGGCTTCACGGGAGTCGAGGCGCAGATCTCCCTCGATGGTTTCTTCGTCCGGTCCGTGGCAGTCGTAGCAATTGCCGGCAAGAATCGGGCGGACGTCGCGGTTGAAGGACAGCGTTTCTGCGGCACGAAGCGACTCGACGGCGATTCCGGCAACGGCCAAACAGACCGATGCGGTTAGCGAGGTCGAAACTCGGGGACTGAAAGCCATAAGAGAAACATCTTTGACTTTAGTGAAAATGTATTGAGCGTGATAGCGTAAAATTTGTAAATTCGCGTCACACGATCAGGGGACCTCAAATTTGACGATTAGCTTTTCGTAGCCGGAACGGCGCTCGTAGTCCGCCTCTGTCTCGACATTTTCAATCGCTTCGATCAATGTCAGTTTTGGAGAAATATCACGGATTTTCTCAAGTAGGGTCCGAATAATGAGGCGGGCGTGGGGAGCTCCGAGGCAGGTGTGCGGACCACTGCCGTAGGCAATGTGGGGATTTGGCTTTCGATCGAGTTTCACCTCAAACGGTTCGTCGAAAACGGTCTCGTCAAAATTGGCTGATGCCCAGCATAGCCCGACGCGCTGACCGGCTTTGACTGCGGTGCCATGAACATTTGTCGATACCGGGCAAACGCGGCCGATTTGAGTTAAAGGACTCACAACTCGAACGAACTCTTCAGCGGCCATGATGATGCTGCGAGGGTGTTCTCTCAGCTTCGCATAGGCGTTTGGATGTTCGGCGAAGTAGGCAATGATGAAGGAAAGAGTGTGAATAACCGTATCGCGTCCGCCGGCAAAGGTGAGATTGGCGAAGCCTACTTTTTCTTCACGGCTCAGCGGCCGTTCCTCATAAGTCGCCTTTCCTAAAGCGGAGAAAAAGTCTTCTCCCGGGTTGGCCTCGGCCCGGTCGAATTGCTGGTTGATGTAGGTCTCGAGTATGTTGCCTCTCGTTTCTCCATCGTTGCCGTCATGAAAAACATGAGTGCCCCAGCCGATCCAGAGTTTGGCCTCCGATTCTGGCATCTTTAAGAGGTAGGTCAGCGCCAGCGATTGGATGGGAAGAGAAAAATCGCGAACGACTTCGACTTCACCAGTTTCGCAAGCCTTCTTGATCATGCCCTCGATCATAGTGGCGACGTTCTCTTTGAACTCGGGCGTGTTAGGAAGCTTGAAAAACGGCTCTACGATCTTGCGATAAGCGGAGTGCTGAGGTGGATCGACTTCAATGGGAAGTTGACGCACGCGCCTTAGTTTCTCTTCAGAGGGGATAGGAACGCGAAATGGAGCATCAGAGCTGAAGGTTTGATAATCGCGAGTAGCCGCCCGGATGTTTTTGTGGCCGAGGATCATCGCGATTTTTTCTCCTTCAAACTGAGCCTTCAGGATAGGGCCATCGGCGCGGAACTTCTTGAAAGGATCGTGAGGGCAGGAAGTGCTCATGGGGGAAGCGTGAAGATATCCTTCTGGTTGGTTGCTGCAAAATGGGCGAATCACCAGTTCTAATGGTATTTTCACATTATAAAGAGATTTGCGGCTTATTTTACGATATAATAACGCTAAATGAAGCCTACTCGTGAGACCATTCTGCCTGGTGCCGGTCGCTCGTTTGTCTGTCTCGATATCGACCAGTCCGAGTTTGACCGTCACTACCACCATCACCCTGAGTTTGAAATCACATGGATTCTGGAAAGTGAAGGGCAGCGTTTGATTGGGGACTCAGTTGAGGGATTTGGTCCGGGCGATCTTGTTTTGATTGGACGATGGGTGCCTCATCAGTATCGAAACTGGCAGCGAGGAAAAGCGCGGGCTCGAGTCATCCAGTTTCGGAGTGAAATGCTAGGGGATGATTTTCTGTCCCTACCTGAGATTTCAGATTTAGTTCCTTTCCTTGACGGAGCAACCCGTGGGTGGTCCTTTTCGATGCCTGTCAGGATGGAGGCCATTACTTTGATGCAGGGGATCTTTGAGCAGAAGAGGGCGACAGCGCGTCTTCTAGGATTGATTGAATTACTCTCCTTTTTGAGTGCTGATCGAAATCGCAAGCCTATCGCCAGCGTCGCGTATCAAGTGACGGCGAATCGACAAAAAGTTGAGCGATTACAGAGAGTGCTTAGCTTTCTTGAAGAGCATTGGAATGACACTGTCAAACTAGATGACGTTGCCCGAGTTGCCGCACTTCATCCGCAATCACTGAGTCGATTCTTCGGACAGCACCTTGGCATGAGTTTTCAGGAATACCTCGTTCAGTTTCGCATCAGTCGAGCAGCGAGGTTGTTGATCGAGACGGATCGAACAGTTTCGGATATCGCGTTCTCCTGCGGTTTCAACAATCTATCGAATTTCAATGCGCAGTTTAAACGAATCAAAGGGCAGTCACCCAGAGGGTTCCGAAAACAGGATTCAGTGTTGTTGTCAGGGTAGCCCTTTAAATTGCTTTCGGTAGGCGGATGGAGTCACGCCACGGAGGCGTTTGAATTGATTAGAAAAGTGGGCTTGATCATAGAATCCGCACCCTAGGGCGATCGTGCCTAGGCTGTCGCGGGTTTCGACGAGGTCGCTGGCGGCATGTCTTATTCTGGTGCGCATGAGGTGTTCGAGGGCACTTGTCTTGAAGACCCTCTTGAAGACACGCTGGAAATGTCGTGGCGAGCATTGGGCAACTTCAGCCATTTTCTCGACGGTGAGTCGTTCGGCATAGTGTGTCTCTATATAAGACGCGACCGAGGTCATCTGTCGATGGTCTGAAGTAAGTTCTGTGGTGTTCCCCATTGGGCGCATGATCCCGGCGATACCAATGGCTCTCTCGTCAACTGATCGAAGGCATATTTTTGACGAGTAGTACCAGTGGATGTCGCCGGTTTTTATATTTGGAACCCACCACGGTTCATTGAGGACTGGTTGGCCGGTTTCCATCACCGTCATGTCCTCACTGCGATACGCATCCGCCAAATCCCGGTCGAAGAAATCGTAGTCAGTTGCGCCAAGAACCTCTTCACGAGCGACTCCAATCATCGCGAGTAGAGGATTATTAATTGCAGTGAAACGACCCTGCAGGTCCTTCGCAAAGAAGAATACCTCCGGCAAGGAATCGAACAATGGGGCAAGCTGGGAAGGATCTCCAATATCCGAAAAAAATTCTGTGTTCCATCGCTTGCCGGTCATTAGGTAAAGATCGCTGTAACTATTGGCTGTGCAAGTTTGGAGCTTTTTGAACTGCTATTGCTGTTCGTCACTGAGCTCCACTATGGAAGGACGCGGCCGGAACCATAGGATCTGGAATTGATCAGGTTTTTGCCGATATCGACGCAATTGCTTTGCCGAGTTTCGGTCGTGGCCAGCGAAAGACGAGCCTATCTCAAAAAAAATTGAAAATTTTGGTTTGGATTCACGATGAAAATGTATAATCCGGAATATGAAGTCGCTTTTAACTATCTTTGTTGTTGTCGCTCTCGTTTCGGTTTCGATCTTATCCTCTTCATGTTCGACGGCAGTTGGGCTGGGTAAGGATCTGCAATCTTTGGGGCAGACGCTCGAAAATGTCGCTCGCTAGCTTTGTGATGGTCGCCTCGGGGCTTGTGATTAATTTGAAGGTCGTGGCGGGAATGGCCGCTAGTGGTCTACTTCAAATCCAACCTCTTCGCAGATTGCCTGCATGCGTTCGATGCCAACTTTGGCTGTCTCCGCAGGGTCTTTCGCCCACCATTCAGCGTTGAAGAGCTCAAGGCTGAGCCATTTGTCGTAGCCTTTCTCTTTGAGAACGGTGAGTTCGGTTTTTAAATCGATGATGCCGTCGCCCACCATGACCCGATGACTGTCGTTTTGCTCTCCGCTGGGTAACTCTTGAGGCGCATCATTGATATGATAGTGACTGATCCGTTCCAGAGGAATGGACCGTATGTCCTCGAGTGTTGTTTTGTTATTCCAGTTATGGAAAGCGTCGAGAATTGTTACGCAGCCATCAGTGCCAGTTCGATCCAGCACAGTTACGGTATCTGGTAGATTGTTGAGGCTTTTAAAAAAGCTGATGTATTCCATCACAGCCTGAACCCCGGTTTCCCTGCCGATCTGTAGCAGGTCTCGATAACCTTCATGCAGCTGATCAAAGCCGGGTTGAGCTACCGGGGGTGTGCAGATCATTAAAGAGGCATTGAAGCGTGCGGCAAGTTCGAAGCGACGACGGGCTTCTTCCATGGCGACCTTATAATCAAGCCCGCTAACGTCTCCCCAGCCGCGCACAGCAATGAAGGCTGGAACTTCAAGTCCGTGGTCTTCGAGGGCTAATTCCACATCGCGGACTTCACCGCCACGACCGATATACTCGTAGATTTCGACGGCCCAGAGCTCGATACCTTTGTAACCAGCTTCGCCAGTTACGCGAATCTTCTCCAACAAAGGGGTTGGCTTGATGGTCGAGGCGTTGAGCGAGAGGCGCATGGCGTCAGCCTAGAATTTCGTGCACGCGATTCATGGGTAAAAAGTGACCCACGAGCGGCTGGCAGAGATCCGGTTGGCTCTGCTGCCAGTTAGCGAAGATACCTTCATCAGTCACGAGCGTCGCAATATATCGGGAGCAACCTGTGCCGTATGGTGAAACGAAGAGAGGTGCCTCCGTGGAAATACTCTCAATTTGAGCCAAATCACGATCATCACCCACGGCGATTCCACCAATTTCTTCGCATGACCATCCGCGTGGTCGGGATACGGCAGTCGGGTTTTCATCGAGTTGTCGAAGGCTTTCACAACTGTCGTAGAAGTAAACGGAGAGATTGTGACTATCAGCAAAAGCGCCCACTTTCGGGACGGCGAGCCTATCCGTGGCTCGGGCGGCAGCGATATCCCAGACCGGACCGCGTTGGAGGAGATTGTCGGTCACCTTCTCGTAGGTGTCGCAGCCCGCTTTGCGAAGTAGTAGGGCGGTGCCGCTGCTGGACCAGGTGAAAGGATGAGTACAATAACCAAGAGCTAAATCGCCGTTCGGCAGATCGAAGACCCATGGATCCTTGCAGTGAAGCCGACCGGGATCTCTAGAACCAAAGGGAATTATTTCCTCGATGTTTTCCGGGCTGAGATTCTCCACCGTGTCGGCATGAATTCGATCAATGCTCCAGACCCCGGCTCCTGGCTTCTGGTAACCGGCAAGCTGTTCGGGATACTTGGCATCTTTCTCGGTCGAAATGAACAGTTCGATGCCGTCTTCCATGAGGTGCAGGGCCACACCTTCGATGGAGACAATATCCAAGCCATTGTGAGCCAAGTCTGCTTTAGAAAAGGATTTGATCTTTTTAAATTCGCTTTGGATGTCAGGGGCGCGGAAGATGGCTAATTCCAAACCACGAGCTCCAACTCCAACGCCCTTTCGAGAGTCACCGTAATTGCGATAGCGACCTGCAATGAGGATGGAGCCATCTCGATCTTTAATCACGTTTCCTCCCCCAAACCAAAAACCGGTGCTTCGGTCTTGTGGTTCCACTAAAACGAGGGCGTTTTCCTGATTAATCAACTCGCTGGCTAGTTGGGTGAGCCTTTCCTTCTGGTCGTCAGTGAGCATTTAATTTAGTTTGAGGTAGCGTCAGGCTGATTAGCTGGTTCGCCGCGAGACGAAATCGAAAAGAACTCGTTCCAGCGGTTCATCGGTGGGCACTAATTGGTAATTCACTCCGTGTCGGCCGGCAAGATTTATAACAGACTCGAGGTGGGCATTGAGCCGGTCAAGGTAGCTGGCTCTGGCGATATTGGGTTCAATAAAGAGATCTCGCCCCGTTTCGGTATCGCGATAGTGGGCGGCCTTTTCGAAATTAAAGTCCAGTTCCTGTCGATCCATGATCTGGAAAATCACGAGGTCGTGCCCGCCAGCAGCAAGGTAGCCGATTTGTTTCTCCAGTTCCTCGAGGGGGGCGAGCAGATCGGAAATCAAGATAATAAGGCTGCGCTTGCGAATTAGTTCGTGCAGTCCTTTCATCGCCGCCCCTAGGTCAGTACTTTTTCCGGCAGGCGCTTTCTCCAGTTGAAGCATGAGTCGCCGCAATTGTCCGGGGCGGTTTCGTGCCGGAACGTGCTGGTCAACTTTGCGGTCAAAAGTGGTTAAGCCGACGGCATCGTTCTGCCCCATGAGAAAGAAGGAAAGAGTGGCGGCGAGAGTGGCGGCATATTCCTGTTTGGTGTAGCCGTCAGAGCCATAGGTCATGGACTGACTTCGATCGAGTAGGAAATGAGCGCGAAGATTGGTTTCGTCTTCGAATTTCTTGATAAAGGCCCGGTCACTCCGCGCCATCACCTTCCAATCAAGGAAGCGGGGGTCATCACCGCGAGAGTAGGGGCGATACTCGCTGAACTCGACGGAAAACCCGTGGAAGGGGGACCGGTGCAGCCCCTTCCAGAATCCTTCCATGATCATGCGGGCACGCAACTCCAATGACTTCACCCGCATGAGGGCGCCGGGATCGATGTAGTTGGCAGTCATGAGGAGCTCTTTAGCCTATCGCAGGTTTGACGGGTAGCTGCGGGCGCGCTCAAACGCGCTCTGGCGTTAAATCAATGAGCTTATCGATGACTTGATCGATCGTGATACCCTCGGCTTCGGCGCGGTAGTTTGTGAGAATACGATGACGAAGAACTGGAGCCGCCATGGCTCGGATATCTTCATAGCCAACGTGAGTTCGACCATCGAGAAGTGCCTTTGTCTTGGCGCCAAGCACGAGGTTCTGGCCTGCGCGGGTCCCAGCACCCCAATTGATCCATTCGTTGATGTAGTCGCTTGTATCACTCTGGCCGGGGCGCGAGTTGGCAGCGATACGAACCGCATAGCGGATCACTTCCTCGGCAATAGGAACTCGTCGCACCACATCATGACATTTTTGGAGATCTTCTCCGCTGAAGACCGACTGGACGGGTTCTCCACCGGTCCCCGTTGTTTGTGAGACCACAGCGACTTCCTCGTCTTCAGAAAGATAATCGATGACGATATTGAACATGAAGCGATCCAGTTGTGCTTCGGGAAGGGGGTAGGTTCCTTCCATCTCGATCGGGTTCTGCGTTGCCAGAACGAAAAAGGGTTTTTCGAGTTCCATTGTCTGGCCAGCCGCGGTCACTTGTTTTTCCTGCATTGCTTCCAAGAGGGCAGCCTGAGTTTTGGGAGGGGTTCGGTTGATCTCGTCAGCAAGAATCAGGTTGGCGAAGACCGGACCGCGGTTAAAGACGAGCTCACGATGGCCCTCATTGGACTCTTCGAGGATTTCAGTGCCGGTGATATCCGACGGCATTAGGTCGGGAGTGAATTGAATTCGATTGAAGGAAAGGTCGAAAACCTTGGCAAGGGTGCTGACGAGAAGAGTTTTCGCGAGTCCAGGTGCCCCCGTAATCAGGCAGTGTCCACCGGACAGAAGGGCAATGAGCATTTGGTCGACCACATCGTCTTGGCCGATAATGACTTTCCTGAGTTCTTTCCCGATTGTGGCACGGGCTTGGCCTAACTTCTCAACCATTTCCTGCTCCAGATCTGCTGATTTCGAGGGTGGGGGCGCTTGAGTTTTGCTTTCGGATTCGGTCTTGGCGTCGTCGGAGGAGTGATCTTCGCTCATAGCTGGAGCGTGAATGTAGCTGGTCCCGCGCCTGCTGTGAACCAAATAATCAGAAGGACTAGTCCGGTTTTGCGTCCCGTTGTCATGATATTAAATTTCCTTGAATCCAGCAGATCAGCAGGCTGCTGGCGAAAAAGGCAGGCAATTTCCGTTGCATTTCGCCGATTCCTGCGTAGGGTCGGCCCGCTATGGCACGAGTTGCTGGAAAAGCTAAAACACGAAAAGGCGTCGCCAAAAGATTTAAGGTGACAGGAAGCGGACGCGTTCTTCGTCGGAAACAGGGCAAAAGGCACCTGAATCGGCGGAAAAATGCGAAACGTATGCGTCGTTTGGGTCAAAGTACTCTGGCGGCAAAGTGTGACGAGAAGAACATAAAAGCTGATCTTCCGTTCTCCCATTGATTTGAGAGACGTCTTACGCTAAGGATCGGCCTAATCGATCCACAACTGAGTTGACTGGTGGCGCGGCGTTAAGCCTACCGCCACCTAAAGAGAGGGTGAGTCAGCCAGTTGCATTAAAAATAACAGCCCGATCAGAGGAAAATAGAAAATGCCACGTGCAACAAACGCGCCTGCCAGCCGCAAGCGCAGAAAACGCATCCTGAAAAAAGCAAAGGGTTTCCGCGGTTCCCGCTCGAAGCTCTACCGTACTGCTAAAGATTCAGTCACCAAGGCTCAGCAGTGGGCCTATCGAGACCGTAAGAACCGCAAGCGCACCTTTCGTCGCCTCTGGATCTCCCGAATCAGCGCCGGTGCCAAAATTAACGGTATGAATTACTCCCGTCTTATGGAGGGTTTTTCTGCTGCTGGTATCGAGCTAGATCGTAAGGTCCTTTCCGACCTTGCTATTCATGACGAAGCCGCTTTTGCAGCTCTCGTTGCGAAATCGAAGGCAGCGCTGGAGGAAAAGGCTAAGCAAGCTGCCTGATTTAACTCAGGGTCAAAACCTTTACCGAAAAGCCGGTAGGTCCGCCTGAGTGGACTGCCGGCTTTTTTCTTGGTGCAATGCCACCGAAACCACCGTTGATTTTCGATCAAACCCTGTTAAATCTCGGATGGAATAACTCCGCACTGAACCCTGTTACATCGACATGCTTGCAGAACTGGATTCTATTAAGAGCGACGCGCTCATCGTCATCGAGGCGATCAACGACGATTCCGGCCTTGAAGAAGCCCGTGTGGGATTTCTTGGTAAGAAAGGCCGTCTCACTGCCGCCAGTGCCGGCATGCGCGACGTTCCTAAGGATCAAAAAAAGGATGTTGGCCAGAAGCTGAACGAAGTTCGCACTGCAATCACTGCGGCACTTGACGAAAAAGGAGCGGCCCTCACCGCTACGAGAGATACAGCTGCTTTCGCCTCAATTGATGCTACTCTTCCGAGTCGCTCCCTCCCTCAGGGTGGCCTGCATCCACTCACTCACGTGCTCAATGAGGCGGTTTCGATTCTCCGCCGGATGGGCTTTGCTTTAGCCGAAGGCCCGGAGATAGAGACCGAATGGCATTGCTTCGACGCCCTCAATACGCCGGAAGATCATCCGGCCCGCAATGAGAGCGACACCTTCTATTTTGAGAATGGCAAACTGCTGAGAACGCACACCTCATCGGTGCAAATTCGTACGATGGAAAAAGAGGTGCCTCCGGTACGCATTATTGCTCCCGGAAGTGCATTCCGTCGCGATGAAATCGATGCGACTCACCTAAGTGCGTTCCACCAGCTCGAAGGACTCTATGTCGACAAGAAGGTAACCCTCGCTGATCTCAAGGGTACTCTGGAGTATTTCTTCCGCGAGCTCTTCGGATCCAAGACGGAAGTGCGATTCCGACCGCATTTCTTCCCTTTCACCGAACCGAGCTTTGAGGTAGACCTCAAACTGCATGCGACTGGTAAAGCGGCTAAGTGGATTGAAATCGCTGGATGCGGTATCGTTGACCCCGCTGTTTTCAGCGAAGTCTCCGGCAAGCGCGGTGACCTGGCTTACGATCCGGAAGATATTTCTGGCTTCGCCTTCGGCATGGGGCTCGATCGTCTTGCCATGATTATGTATGGAATTCCAGACCTTCGTCTGCTCATCGAAAACGACGTTCGATTTCTCGGACAGTTTACCAAGTGATCTGACCTAATTTTTTACAAAACCATGCACGTTTCTCTTAAATGGCTCTCTGATCACGTTGATTTCTCCGAATACTCCATGGCAGAGTTGGATGATCTGTTGACCTTTGCCGGGATTGAGGTGGAAGGAATACAGAGTCTTCCCGACAACCTCGTGGTTGCTGAGGTTCTTTCTTCGGACAAGCATCCTGATGCTGATAAGCTTTCCATCTGTCAGGTTGATGATGGTTCTGGCAAATCACGCCAGATTGTCTGCGGTGCGAAGAACTACAAGGTGGGCGACAAAGTGCCATTGGCCTTGCCTGGGTGTCTGCTTGATGCCGGTGATGGTGAGACCTTCGAAATTAAGGAGGGCAAGCTGCGTGGTGTCGAGTCGCTTGGCATGATGTGTGCCGCTTCCGAAATTGGGCTGACTGATGATGTCGACGGGCTGATGCTCCTGTCACCCGCTCTCGAGCCAGGGACCCCGCTTTCTGAGGTGTATCCGGCAGTTTTCCAACTAGAGATCACGCCAAACCGTCCCGACTGCCTCAGTCATCTCGGTGTAGCTCGTGAGTTGGCAGCCCTCGCAAAGAAAGAACTGGCTGGAGTGGGACACTATGGTGATTCCTCGACGGCGACGCGGGAGGCGAAAGAAGACGAGATCAAGATTTCAACGGAATCGTGCCCCTATTACGCCGCGCGCAGCATTCGTGGCGTGAAAGTAGGTCAATCACCAGCTTGGTTGAAGGAAAAGCTAGAGTCTATTGGTCTGCGTCCGATTAACAACATCGTCGACATCACCAACTATGTAATGATGGAGATGGGGCAACCGCTTCACGCTTTCGATATGACCATGCTCAATGGTGGTATTCACGTTCGGGAGGCAGCTGCGGGGGAAGAATTTCTAGCCCTCGACGGAGAGGTGTATCCGCTGACAGAAGAGGACATGGTCATCGCTGATAGTGCCAAAGCCATCGCAATTGGTGGTGTGATGGGTGGCGAAGACTCTGGCGTGACCGAGGCGACGACCGATGTCTTGCTCGAGTCTGCCTACTTCGTGACCTCAAAGGTCCGTCGTACAGCGCGGCGACTGAACCTGCATTCCGACTCTAGCTACCGTTTCGAGCGTGGTGTGGATCCCCATCAGGTGAACGGAGCTTCCGATCTGGCGACCAGGCTGATTCTGGAGCTGGCCGGTGGTAGGGCTGATGAAGAGATCGTTACCTGTGGTGAAATTCCGGTGGTTCCGGCTTCGGTTTCTCTGAACAATGATTACTGTCGCTCCGTGATCGGAGCGGACATTAAAGACGATAGCATCGAAGCTATTCTCACTTCGCTTGGTTTGAGCAAAGGTGATCATGGCTGGCAAATTCCCACTTATCGACTCGACTTGATACGGCCGGTCGATCTTGTCGAAGAGGTTGCTCGCGTTTATGGTCTAGACAATGTTCCGTCAAACCATGGCGCATGGTTTTCCCCGGCTTCCAAAGCAGACCAAGCTTTCGATTATGTTTCGATTCTTCAGAGCAGATTGAGCAGCCAAGGGTTCTTTGAGGTCCGCAACCTCAAGCTGATCTCTGATCAGCAGTTAAGGGATGATCTCGCCACTAATCACCGAGGTATGAGCCCGATCCGCTTGAAAAATCCGCTCAACGATGAGCAGGATTATCTTCGTCCTGGATTGGTTCCCGGACTGCTTGCAACGGCATCCCGAAACCAGCGCTTTGGAAATGCTGATCTGCGCCTTTTTGAAATGGGGCGTGTCTTCACGGCGACTCCAAAGGGAGGCGAGGTGGAGCACGAGCATCTTGCGATGCTGATGATGGGCGGACGGAGGAGTCGTAATTGGGCAGACGCAAAGCCTTCCAATCTGGATATTCACGACCTGCGTGCCGCACTTGAAGAGGTATGTCCAAATGGACTTAATTTAGTGGCCGTTGACGATGACCGTATGCTCTGCGCCTGCAGCATTGAGATTGGTCGGGGCAAAAAGGCGGTCAAGCTCGGTCTCGCAGGAATCGTTCTGCCGGCTCGGGCTCGTGAATTGGACCTTGAGGCGCCTGTTCTCGTAGCCGAGATGAATCTTAAGCGGCTGGCAGCCGCGTCGACTTCCGAGCGCAACTACGAGGAGTTACCAAAGTTTCCCGGCAGTTCTCGCGATGTTGCCATGTTGGTTTCGGCAGATATGGCCGCTGGAACGGTTGCGGATTTCTTTGCCAATCACGAGGAGCCTCTGCTTGAGTCGGTCGAACTTTTCGATGTGTTTCAGGACCCCAATGGAGAAAAATTACCCGCCGATAAAAAGTCGTTTGCTTACTCTATTTACTACCGTAGCGAGAACCGTACGCTGGAGGCCGTCGAAGTCGAGGCAGCCCATGCGAAACTTTTGGATTCCCTAAAATCTGGATTAGACGTAGAGTTTAGGTAAGAAATAATTTGAGTTTAAATACTTTCCTGCTGTGTACGCCCCTGACCGATTTAAATAAGTCCGGACCGTTGATACGTTAATGGGAGCTAAGCGAATCCTCGGCTGTCAGGCCTTCACTGGAAGGCAAAAGTCGATAAGCGGCACCCAACCTGTTGAGTGACGGGTACGTGACTTCACCATCGGCGACGTCACAAGTGGGCCTTAAAAGCGCCTCAGTCCTGCCAAGTAGAGACTCGAGGCGCTTTTTCACAGTTGATCCTAATCCCCCCATGGTTTATCGATTCGCCACGGGACCATGATGGAAGTAATTCTAGGGAAAGTTTCTTTTAACTCCAGTAGCTTTAGGGGCTTTGGCCTTGCTACCAAATTTAGAATGTCCTCAGAAGAGGGGCGCGAGCCGACTTTGAAACTCGTCGCTCATTCGACTGATTTCCACTGCGTGTCCAAGTCAGCAGTGAGATCTGGCTCTGAACTTTTTGTTGAGGGCGGCAAAGCCATTTTTTGATGAGTGCTATGGATTTACAGCTCAATCCGGGCCTTGAGGGCAAGAACGCATTGGTTACAGGCGGTAGCCGGGGAATTGGTCGGGCGATTGTCGAGCGTCTCGCTGCGAGTGGCATGGATGTTACCTTGACCTATGTCAGCAACGATGAAGCCGCGAATGCGGTGATCGATGCGAATCAGGGTTTAAAAATAACCGCCGTGAAGGTAGACGTGAGGGACTCGGAGGCTTCACGCCAATGTGTCGAAGTTATGGCTGAACGGGTTGGCACAATCGATGTCCTTGTGAACAATGCTGGAATTATTCGAGACAATTTGCTTCCCATGCTGGAAGACGAAGATTTGGAAGCGGTTTTCGAAACTAATATCGAGGGTGTCTTTAATTTTTGTCGTGCGGTGGTTCCCTACATGATGTCGAAACGATCCGGTAGGATCATCAATATCAGTTCCGTTTCGGGAGAAAAAGGCGGACGGGGTCAGACTAACTATGCAGCAAGTAAAGGTGCGATTAACGCTTTTACGAAGTCATTAGCCGTCGAGCTGGGGCGCCGCAAGATCCTCGTGAACGCTGTTGCTCCCGGCGTCATCGAAACGGAGCTCTCAGAGGCCGTTCGCGATATAGCCGGCGAGGAAATCACTTCCCAAATCGTTTTAAAACGGTATGGTTTGCCCTCAGAAATTGCGAATGCCGTTTGGTTTCTCAGTTCCGATTTGGCCAGCTACATTACAGGTCAGGTATTGAGCGTGGACGGTGGATTTAAAATGTAATACTTATGAGCACAGAAATATCCCAAGCAGAAATCGATGCCATTTATCCGCAGGTCGCTGAGATTGTAGCAGACGCTCTCGGATGTGATGAGGATGAAGTAAAGCCTGACTCGTCTCTGATTAATGATTTGGATGCCGAATCAATTGACTTTCTTGACATTGTCTTCCGCCTTGAACAGGAATTTAAGGTGAAGATTCCTCGCGGAAAAGCGATGGAGGAGGCTCGCGGTGAACTCAGTGAAGAAGAATTTGAGCAAGGGGGGATTGTTACCGATGCCGGGCTTGCCAAGATTAAGACTTACTTGGCTGAGATTCCCGCGGACCGCATCGCCGATCCCCTGAAATCAGCGGAGATACCAAAGCTCTTCACGACTGAAACCTTTTGTAAAATGGTCGTGCGCGAGCAGAAAGGTTAACGAATTAGCGATCGCCTTGTTACCTCGGGAGGCGGTAATCCGTCTCCCGTTTTTTGTAGTCTTATGAGTGACCATTTTCGCGCGTTTTCGTTTGTTGACCGGATTCTCAGCGATAAGCAGGGGAAAGCGATCGTCGGACAGTATCAAATACCGGATTTGATTAGGAAATTTCCCATGTCTCTGGTGGCCGAGTCAATTGGCCAGTGCGCGGCAATGTCATCAATGGCTGCGGTCAATTTCAAGCATCGCCCGGTGGCAGGTATTGCTTCGGTTGTCGAGTTCTGTGGTTGTGCTCGTCCAGGGGATATTCTCAAGCTAGAGGTGAGCCTGACCAGAGCTGATGAAGAAGCTGTTGCCTACAGCGGGGTAGCATGGGTCGGCGACAAACCCGTGGCCAAGTTGTCGAATTGTCTGGGACCAATGGTCCTAATGGAAGATTTTGATAATCCCGTGGCAGTAAGGAAGAGGTATCAACTCCTCGTTGATTCCGGCGCTGAACCAGATGCTTTTGGAGGTGTGGAATCAGTTGATTTCGAATCGGTCGAGAAAAGTGATGGAGAGCGGGAAGGGCAATTTACGGTTCCCCATGAAGCAGCTTTCTTCGGAGACCACTTTCCTCGAAGGCCCGTGTTTCCAGGCACCTTGTTGATGGATTTGAAACTTAAATTTGTTGCTGATCTAATCGTTGACCTTGAAGGTGGACCGTGGACGGTCGTGGGAATGCAAGACGTGAAATTACGCTCCTTTATGCCACCGGGAGAACTACTGGAACTCTCCGGGAAAGTAGACAAGATTGATGGCGAACAGGCTTCAATTCTCGTGCAAAGCCGTAAAGGAAAACGCCGGAACAGCAGCGCTCGAGTCATGCTTGAGAAGAAAATTCTATGAATGGAGAGGGAAAACGCCGAATTGCAGTTACGGGGATTGGTTTGGTTACCCCGGTAGGGAATGACCGCGAATCCACTTGGAGTGCTCTTCAGAAAGGAAAGAGTGGAGGAGCCCAAATTGAAAACTTTGATGCGACTGGTTTCTCCACGACAATTGGAGCAGAAGTGAAGGATTTTGATCGGGAAAACGCTGGCCCGTGTCGAAAATTGCTCAAAGGAGCGTCCCGCGCACATGCCTACGCCCTCGCGGCCGCTGAAGAAGCCTTGAAGGATGCTGGTATCGCCCCGAATGAATCAGACTCTCATCGCTGGGGTCTTGCCGTCGGTGCGGGCATGATGTCGGTTGATTATGACGATTTAAAAGTCGTCGAAGACTATGCAACAGAAGAGGGCCAGTTTTGCCCAGACAGACTTCTGAGCGACGATTTTCCTGCTGACCCCATCAACTTCTGTCGATGGCAATCCAACGCAGGTCTCACTGTCCTTGCAAAAGCGTTTGGGATTCGCGGGTATGCCACGTCGGTGCATACTGCCTGTGCCTCGGGTGGTCAGGCGATTGGGTCCGCCCTAAAGGCTTTGCGACGAGGCCAGTGTGACAAAGTTCTTGCGGGGGGCTTTGACTCCATGCTGAATCCAATCGGGATTTCAGGTTTCTGCCTTCTCGGGGCTTTGTCGACTGACAATGACAATCCAACAGGCGCGAGCCGACCCTTTGATGAGACTAGAAACGGATTTCTCTTGGGGGAAGGAGCCGGTTTTCTCGTTCTTGAGGATTGGAGCAATGCAACAGACCGGGGAGCCACGATTTATGCCGAACTGGGTGGGGATGGAAATTCTTTAAGTTGCTATCGAATCACCGATTCGCCGCCGGATGGCGATGGCCCGATCCAGGCGATTGAACAGGCGTTAAAGGATGCGGGTATCACTGCTGAAGATATTGATTACGTGAATGCTCACGGCACATCAACACAGATGAACGATCGAAGTGAGTGTGCGGCGATTAGGAAGGTTTTTGAGTCTCGAATTGACGAGGTCAACGTTAGCTCCACCAAGAGTTGCATGGGTCATTTAATTGCGGCTGCAGGCGCCGTGGAGGCGGCAGTATGTTGCCTTGCAATTAGGGACAGTGTTGCGCCGGTCAATGCAAACCTTCAGCATCGTGACCCTGAATGTGACGTTAACCTCGTTGTAAATGAGTCAAAATCGGTAAAAATTCGTGCGGCTCTCTCCAACTCGCTTGGCTTTGGCGGTTCTAACAGCTCACTCGTATTTCTTAACCCGGAGAGAGGAGAAAAATGAATCCATCTTCTGAGAGAATTGTATTCACTGGGAGCGGCATCGTCTGTGGATCGGGCGCGACTGTGTCAGAGGTATGGGCGAGGATCGAGTCCGGAGAATCGTCGATCGATAAATTTCGTTGGGAACGTGGCCGCGTCCGACGATATGATTGGGACAGTTCTAACTGGCCTTGTGGAATTGCGGCGGAAGTAAAAGAAGACAACAGGACGTTAGTGCCTGACCGAAAACTGCATAAGACAATTTCGCGTAAAGATATGTATGGGATCTACGCGTCAGAGCAGGCCATTAAGGGATCAGGAGTGTTGACTTGTCGGGAGACGATGACCGATGCGAGCCGCAATTCATTCAATGACCGTACAGGACTCATCGTTGGTTCGGGCGGGGCGAATTACCATGACGACTATGATTTCCTTCCTTTGATTCACGAAGCGAAGGGGGATTTAACTGGGTTTGGTAGAGAATTAAGTAATCAGGTGACACCAATGTGGTTACTGCGAAATCTTCCCAACAATGTGTTGTGCCACGTGGGCATCCAGTGGCAGCTGAAGGGAACGAACGCTTGCATCACGAATCAGTGTGCGAGCAGCCCAATGGCGGTCGCTGAATCCGCTTCGGCCATTATCAATGGTGAAGCGGATCGTTTTGTTGCGGTTGGACATGATTCGGTCCTGGAGCCGGAACATATGCTCTATTATGAGACCCTCGGGCTACTTTCTCGCGAGATTCCGAAGCCTTTCGATGCCTCACGCTCTGGGACTGTCTTTGGCGAAGGCGGAGGCGCAATCATTTTGGAAAAACAATCTGACGCCGTGGAAAGGGGCGCTGAGGTGATTGGCGAATTCCTAGGTTTCGGGAGCACCTGCGAGGCAACCGGAACTGTCGAACTGAACCCGACAGGAGAAGGGTTGCGAAGAGCGATTGAAGAGGCGCTTGAAAATGCGGGACTTGTGCCATCAGACGTGGGAATGATTTGTGCTCACGGCAACGGAACGAAGGCATCCGATTTGACGGAGGGCCTTGCAATTGAGTCAGTCTTTGGCGGAAATATTCCACCTGTGACAGCATTTAAATGGGCTTACGGACATTTAATCGGAGCTGCTGGAATCGTGGATTTGATCATGACCTTGGAATCACTGAAAAGAGGGATTGTTCCTGGGGTCTCCTCTTTCTCGGAAGTTGATTCGCAGCTGGCTGACTTTCCCGTTGGAAGAACACACACCAAGCTGGAGGGTGATGTGGCTCTGGTGATCTGCCGAGCGTTTGGGGGACTGAATGTTGTTCTGGCAGTTAGAGGGGCAAGGCGCTGAACTGTGTGGCCGTGTGATTGTAAAATTTGATGGAATTGTCACGTCAGGGCATAGATACAGTTGAGATCTCACGCATCGAGAAGTTACTCAATGATTTGGACGATGCAGGATTAGGTCGCTTCTTTTCAGAATGGGAATTGGCGGACGCGGGAAAAGGTAAGGGCCGAGCTCAACGCCTTGCGGCTCGTTTTGCAGCGAAGGAAGCATGCAGCAAGCTGTTCCCGCGGGAGATTTGTCTGGGGAAAATTGAACCTGTCGATTTCGCGGTGAAACGGAGCGGTTATGGCGATCCTGAGGTAGTGCCTAACGAGGCAGCTGAGGCCGTCATGAATCTCCATCGAATCAAGAGCATACAACTTTCGATGACTCATACTGAAACCAGCGCTACGGCGATTGCTTCAGCTGTTCCGCATGAAATTCAGGTTCCTTGGTTCGGCCGAATGATCTATCGGCTCATTCCGCTGCGTCGATCCGTTGTGATGGCAAATCTCGGTCGTGTTTTCGGAAAAACGATGGAGCCACGGCAGCTCGAGGATCTTGCAAAGGCCTTCTACGGGCACCACCTAAAGAATATTTTAGAGGTGATAAAGATGCCGTTTATGACTTCTAGGCAGAAATCTCGGTTGGTCAAAATTGAGGGTGGTGAAAACCTGTCAGAAGCGTTGAAGGAGGGGAACGGAGTCATTTTGTTGACTGGCCACTTCGGTAACTGGGAACTCTCAACTGTTGTAGGACTGGCTAAGTTCCGTGAATACTTTGGTCGTTTTCACTTTATCAGGCGCCCATTGAAGCCAAAGTGGTTTAATGACCTTGTGATGAGGCGCTTTCATAAAGCAGGATTCGGGACTCTGGGTAAGTCGGGTTCCCTTGATGAGATCTTGGATCAGCTGGAGAAAAACAACATTGTTGTCTCAATATTTGACCAATACGCAGTTCCTAAGTTCGGAATTACGTCTGATTTTTTCGGGCATCCCGCGAGTACATTTAAGAGTCTTGCTGTGTTGGCTCAGTGCACTAACGCGGTGGTCATTCCAGCATCGAGTTGGAGGGAATCTGACGGTAGTCACGTCATTCACTTCAATTCGCCCATTGAAATTTCAAAGACAGGGCGGAGCCGCGATAATATGCTGAAGAATACGAGGCAATTTAATGAGGTCCTTGAGAGAGTTATTCTACGACATCCTGAGCAATGGATCTGGATGCACAAGCGATGGAAAAGCCAGTAAGGCGAGCTGGCATCATGAAAGACTTCAATCTGGAGAGCGTCTCTCAACGATCTGATGCGCTTGTCTGGTCTTGACGATTGAATTGGCTGGCAGCACCCCCTGCCAGCTGGTGCTAGGGTAGAGAACGCAATTGTTTCCCAGGACTGAGCCAGGGCTGAGGACGGTGTTGCAGCCAACTTCGGTATAATTACCGACAACAGCTCCGAATTTTCGTAGGTCAGTGTCGATGGTGCTTCCTTCGCCATCACGCACCTTCACATTGGCGCGATCGAGACGGACGTTGGAACAGATTACGCCAGCTCCTAGGTGGGATTTGAAGCCGAGGATGGAGTCTCCCACATAATTAAAATGAGGAACCTCGCAATTGTTGAAGAGCAGGCAGTTTTTAAATTCACAAGAGTTCCCAAGGATGCAGTCGTTGCCCGCGATGACATTGGCTCGGATGTAAGCGCCGCTTCTTACAGTCGAACCTGATCCAATCCACGCAGGTCCGTTGATCACGGCGTTTGCTTCTACGGTGGCTCCTTGAGCGATGTAGACGCGATCACCGATCAGAGCGCGCTCATGAATTGACCCTTGGACTAGGCCGCCCTCCACCGAATCAATCAAGCGATCAAGGTAGCGAGCTATTCCACCTATCGCTAACCAGACAGGCTGCCCTTCGATAAAGAGTGATGCGTGATCGGTTTGGTTGAAGTCGAGATATTTGCCGGGCTCGAACATGGGTGCAAAAGGGTTCTGGAAGTAAAACTAAACCGTCATCACATCCTCTTCCTTCGCGGCGAAGTGTTCATCGATGGATTTGACGTGCTTATTCGTCAGTTCTTGGACTTCCTTCTCCATGTCGTGAAATGAGTCCTCAGCGATGTCGCTGTCTTTGAGAGCAGATTTCAGTTGATCCATGCCGTCTTTACGAGCGGCCCGGACACGGACGCGACCTTGCTCTGCCATGTCCTTGATGATCTTGACGAGGTCTCGGCGCCGCTCTTCGGAAAGTTCAGGAATGGGAAGGCGAATAAGCCGTCCATCAGCAGCAGGGGTAATACCGAGCCTGGACTCGCGCAGGGCACGCTCGACATCTGCCATGATAGTGGGATCATGAGGTTGCACCGTCAGCAGTCGCGGCTCTGGAGCAGAGACGAGGGCCAATTGCTTTAGGGGCATGCTGGATCCGTAGGCTTCAACATGAACATTGATATTGTCGAGCAGGGCTGGGCTCGCTTTTCCAGTTCGGATGCTGGACATTTCAGAAGAAACGAAGTCGGATGCCTTCTGCATCAGTTCGTCAATCTCGAGAAGAAAAGTTTCGGTATCCATAAGTCTTATCTGAGGGTTGAAGAACTAGTTAACTGGAGAATGGCTTGAAATCAAATGGTCGACGTAACTCTGGGGTGAAACTGGAGACTGTGTTAACCGCTGACGATCGTACCGATATCGTCACCGCTTAGAGCGCGACGAATGTTGTCTCCTTGGTTCATATTGAAGACGACGATTGGGATATTGTTATCTTGGCAAAGGGTAAAGGCCGTTCCATCCATCACCTTGAGGTTGCGCGCGAGAGCCTCGTTATAGGTAATTGTGTCGAATCGTTGGGCGTCGTCGTGCTGACGGGGATCCTTGTCGTAGATGCCGTCAACATTGGTGGCCTTGAAAATTATGTCGGCTCCGATTTCGCTGGCTCGCAGGGCAGCTGTTGTGTCAGTCGTGAAGAAAGGATTGCCTGTGCCGCCACCAAGAATGAGGACACGTCCTTTTTCCAAGTGGCGAATGGCGAGGCGCCGAATGAAAGATTCAGCGACATTTTTCATTTCGATGGCTGTCTGGACTCGCGAGGGCACCCCCACTGCTTCCAACATGCTTTGGACGGCAAGAGCATTCATTACCGTCGCCAGCATCCCGACGTAGTCAGCAGTGGCGCGATCCATCCCTCTTCCAGCAGCTGCAGCACCGCGCCAGAAGTTGCCTCCGCCGACGACAATGGCTATTTCCATGCCGGTATGATGTGCTGCTTTGATCTGATTGGCGATCCCTTCAACAATCTCTGGTGAGATGTTGTCTTGGCTACCCGGTTCGCGAAGAGCCTCTCCGCTGAGTTTGAGGACGATGCGCTTGAATTCTCTCGACATAGTGGGTTTAGAATAAACAGGTCATCTTCGACTAACTAAGCTGAATTTCAAAGACCAATGTCATTCTCATCTGAGAATTAGTCCGATTGGAATTTCAATACCCCTGAGGAGGTCAGCGCTACTCATCCGTTTTCGGCCCTCCAACTGCAAGTCTCCATTAAGAATGAGCCTACCCTCACCGCAAGACACGACGAGCTGGGTGTCAGATAGTATTACCGTGCCGGGGGTAGAGTGATGATCGGGACCAACTTCAGCGTAGGGATAGATTTTTAGCTTTCGGACCTCCCCACCAAGGGTCAACGTCGCGAAGGTGCCAGGCCACGGATCGTAGGCACGGATGAGACGTTCGAGATGGGCCGCAGAGCATGACCAGTCGAGATGACCATCGTCACGTTCGAGTTTTCCCGAGTAAGTGACCAAATTCTCTGACTGAGGTTCCGCTGTGATGGTTTCTCCCTCTAAAATAGGAAGCGCTTTTTTGAGAAGCGTTGGCCCAAGTTGGGCGAGCCGATCGTGAAGAATACCTCCGGTGTCTTCAGCAGTGATAGGAGTAATTTGATTTAGAATCATATCTCCCGCATCAAGCTGCGGGACAATATGCATCAGCGTGATCCCGGTTTCGGAGTCGCCCTCGCGTATGCTTGCCTGAATGGGCGAGGCACCACGATGACGAGGTAGAATCGATGCGTGCAAGTTAATACAGGCCTTCTTAGGGGCATCGATCACGGATGTAGGAAGAATCTGGCCATAAGCCATTACAAGGGCAATATCGCAGTCGAGTGATTTTAGCTTCTCGATGTCCGTGTCGTTATTTCGGAAGGTTTCAGGCTGGAAAACTGCTACCCCGGATTCCTCTGCCATTACCTTTATGGCGGGGGGTGTCAGGATTTGTTTTCTCCCTACCTTTTTGTCGGGTTGGGTGTAAACGCCGACGAGCTCGTGATCCTCTAGATCGAGGAGCCAGCGTAATGATGGGAGAGCTATCTCTCCTGCTCCCATAAATATCAATCGCATAGGGGTTACTCACCGCTGAATGGGTGGATCGTCAAAAGAAATGTGAAACACCGACGCAGCTTGCATTTGACCGGCTAAAGTTATATGGCTTCCTTCATTCCTTCGCAAATACCATGAGAGGTTTCTTTTTGACTGTTCTGATTCTCGGCGGACTAGGTGCCGCTGGCTATTTCCTTTGGGATCCCTTCCTCAAGCCGATGATAGAGGGCGATAAGCCCAGTATGAGCGATAACTCCGCTATCGGGACGGGCGAAGCCTCCAAAGCGAACGATTCTTCCATCGCCCCAAAACGTGCGGCAACAGCCAGGCCTGCCGTCGATTCTCCCTCAACCGCATCTAGGCTGAAAGCCGCGACCGCCAAACCGAAGTCGGAGGTCGATCTGCTTCTTGAGAAACGTTATCCCATGCCGGATATTAAGCCGCTAATGGAGATCGTGAACAACTGGGCAAATGTTCCGCCCAACGCGTTCCCACCTGAGGTCTTTTGTTCAGAGCCGGTCGCGTTCGAATTAGTAGTGAACGGGCAGATCCTTGGGTCCAGCAATGTCGGCCCAGGAACGCCACTTAAGCCAGTGGGCCTTGTGGGTAATCAGCTTCAAATCGCCAACGTTAGTAATCCCAACCAAAGCAAACAGGTGGATGTGGATAAGACTGATTTCAAACAACGTATCAAGAGGCGCTACGATAATTTTGTGAAGATGAAGACTTCGGAAATCGAAAACATGCGCGCCAAGGTGAAGCAGGTGGTCGAAGGAGATCCCGGCAAGCTTGCTCTTCTCAAGGGGGAGAGACCACCCGCTGTGGCGGCTTCATCAGCCAGCGATCCACGTTTTGGGCCGGTAAAACGAAGCCTGATCAATGGTGATGTGGCCAGCGTGAAGGCGGAAGAAGCGCAGTCGTTTGCCTGGAATGGATCCGAGACAGTCGGCGGCGCCCTCCCCGGGACCTATGATACCGTGACGGTAAATTTCGTAGTGGAAACTATTTTTGGAAATTTCCCGGTCGAATATAAGGCATTGCTCAAAGGTAGCCAGATAGTTGGCTGGATTGATCCGATCACCGAAGACCGAATCTAATGCGACCTCTGGCCACCTTCGTTTTTTTGACGGCGGTAGCCGGCATTACCTTCGGTCAGGAAAAGCTGGCGCTTCCGGAAATTGCTCCGGTCGAGCGTCGCATTCCGCCGACAAACGGAGTGTCTCTCGACCCCGTGCTGCTTGCTGAATTGCAGGAGCGGACGACCAAATTAGGTGACAAGGTTTGGGAGATTGATTTCAAGCAACACACTGCTGACGCAGGCGTTCTCGTTAAAGCTGTTGAATTCGCGCTGAAGCACGGAGAATTTTATTCGGAGAAGGAAATTCCGGTCGCCGCGGAGATGCTCGATTTGGCGGCGGCTCGAATCAAAGAACTCGAAACCGAGAATAAGGAGAAGCCGACTTGGCTGTCCCGATCGGGTTCTATCATTAGGGGTTATCGCTCATCGATCGATGATACCTACCAGCCTTACGGACTTTTTATCCCAGAGGAACTCGATTTGTCGAAACCTGTTTCGATGCTGGTCTGGTTACACGGCCGTGGCGATAAGATAACAGACCTTCATTTCCTGAAGCGCTGCCTGACCAAGAGTCAGGCTTTCGGAGGATTTGTTGAAGATCAGCAGGATGCCATCATTCTCTACCCTTTCGGTCGCCAGTGCGTCGGGTGGAAACATGCTGGTGAAATCGATGTATTCGAAGCGATTGAGGCGGTAAAAATAGATTATCCGATTGATGATGATCGCATTGCCCTCGCTGGATTTTCGATGGGAGGGGCCGGGGCGTGGCATATTGGGGCTCACTATCGTGACCGTTTCTGTGCTGTTCATGCTGGGGCCGGTTTTGCGGAGACAAAGGAATACAACGGATTGACTCCTGAAGGCTACCCACCTGTGATCGAGCAGACTTTGTGGCAGGTCTATGATGTTCCGAAATACGCCCAGAACTTTTTGAATGGCCCGGTCACCGCCTACTCTGGAGGTGAGGATAAGCAGAAGCAGGCGGCCGACGTAATGGCGCGGCAGATGAAACAGGTTGGTTATGAACTACGTCATTTTGTCGGCGAGGGTATGGGACACAAATATAATGAAGAGTGTGTCGCTGAAATCTGGGCCTCTTTACGGGAAGCGTGGCAGCATGGTAGAGACCGCATGCCTCCTAGGGTGATCTGGCAGACGCCAACCCTTCGTTATCCAGGTAACTCATGGCTTCAAATCACCGGCCTCGACGAACACTGGGAAGGAGCGTTGATTGAGGGGCGATGGGATAAAGAAAGAAAGGTCATCGATCTCGATCTGGAAAATGTCCGAGCGATTGAGATACTTGGAAGCGAGGGTAAGTCTCTCACTGGCTACCGCCTCCAAATAGGTGAACAAAGTATTGAAGTGCAAGCGCCTGGCTTTCCAGTGGAGGGTATTGGATTAATTCGAGAGAATGGTAATTGGCAGTTGGGTGAGTGGTCAGGGCTAATGAAACGCCCCGGATTGCAGGGACCGATTGATGATGCCTTCATGAGTCGATTCGTCGTGGTTTCACCAACAAAGGTTCCTCTGCAACCAAAGTTGGCCCGCTGGGTGGAGTTTGAAATTGGGCATTTTCGTGATCGCTGGTCGGCTCTAATGAGGGGGAAAATGATCGAAAGGAGAGCGAGTTCTTTGGACTCAAGGGATGTGGCAGACGCGAACTTGATTCTCTGGGGTGATCCGGATTCTAACCCTGTTATTGCTGAGATGGTGGAGGGGCTTCCCATTCAATGGCGCGGAGGAAAGTTTACCTTCCGAGGTGAGACTTACGACGCGAACCATTATGTGCCTGTCTTGATCTTTCCCAACCCGCTTAATCCCCAGCGTTATGTCGTGATCAATAGCGGCCTGACCTTTCGCGAGGGGCATGATCGGACCAATTCGCTTCAGAATCCGAAGCTGGGTGACTGGGCTATTATTGGACTGGATCAGGATCCAGATAACCTCGCCTCTGGGCGAATTGAATCTTCCGGATTTTTTGATGAAAACTGGAAGTAAAAGGAGTGGCGTGCTGGAACACTCAGGTCATGATTACGAGAAGCTGTTAGCCCGTTGGGAAAGTCTAATCAAAAGAATCGGGTGGAAGTGCTCCCTCTTGTCCGAGGAAAGTGCTCTCCCCGTTTTGGTTATTCAAAATGAGGCTGCCGCCGAAGCTCGTGGAGGGGGGTGTTACCTTTCGGCTGGAGTTCACGGCGATGAGTGTGCACCCGTTTGGGGACTACTGGAGTGGGCCGAGGCCCATCTCGCCAATATGAAATCATCGCCAGTGGTGATCTTTCCTTGCCTGAATCCCTATGGTCTAATCGGAAATACACGACGGGACGGGCAGGGGATTGACTTAAACCGCAGTTTCCAAGACGTAGGAGTTCCCCTGATCGCTAGTTGGCAGGAGTTTCTAGAGGGGCGCAGCTTTGATGTGGGTATCAATTTGCACGAAGACTATGATGCCGGAGGCGTGTATCTCTACGAGTTGACCCGCAGTGAGTCGAGGGGCGAGGCCTGCCTGGCCGCCTGTGAGGGGATCATTCCGCGTGAAACTGCTGACGTGGTTGATGGTTCTGATTTCGAGAATGGCCTGTTGAAACGCGAAACTAGTGAAATAGAGATGCGCCGGTTGGTTAACGAGGAACTCGATGGCTGGCCTGAGGGGGTCTACTTGTATCTAAATCATGTGAAGGACTCGTTCACGTTTGAGACGCCCAGCGAGGCGAACTTGGAGAAACGAATTGCGACTCATCGTTGCTTTTTAGAAGCAATCATAGGCGCTTGATGGGGTTCCGATTGTTTGGCGCGATTAAGGTGAGCATAAAGGAGCTTTTTTCTCATCGGGTGATGAAACTACTGCTAGTTCTTACGTTATGAAATTCTTCACAACTTTTCTTCCCATTGGTCTACTAAGCCTAGTCCCGGTGGACACTTTCTTTGCTGCCGATGAGGGAAAGCATCTTTTTATCCTTTCAGGTCAATCCAACATGGCCGGTCATCGACCTGAAGAGGCTTTCATTCCGGCTGTCGAAGAAGCTTTCGGCAAAGAAAACGTGATTGTAATTCAGGATGCTGTGGGGGGACAACCGATTCAGCGGTGGTACAAGGCGTGGAAGGATCCGGCGAGTAATGCTCCTGATAAGACCGGTGATCTTTATGATCGCCTTCTGGATAAAGTGAAGCAGGAGACCGAGGGCAAAGCCCCCGCCTCAGTCAGCTTTTTTTGGATGCAGGGTGAACGCGATGCCAAGATGGGGTGGGCTCCGGTCTACGAGAAAAGTTTGCTGGGGCTTTATCAACAATTGAGTGATGACCTTGGCCGTGATGATGTCATTTTTGTGATAGGACGACTTAGCGATTACGGTGTCGGAACGGAACAATGGGATGAAGTCAGAGCGATTCAAGTGAGGGTAGCAGACTCGGATAAAAGGTTTAGCTGGGTCGACACCGATGATTTGAACGACGGTAAGAATCGTAGGGGCAAGGAGATTAAAGATGACCTTCACTACAGCGATAAAGGCTATAGGATTTTCGGAGAGCGCATGGCGGCAGAAGCAATTCAGCGAATCAAAGGTAAGTGAAGAAATAGAGTTTGGTCCTATTTTAGGAAGGGCCAAACGTTTTGTCCCTATGGGCGTAAAGACCGGATTTTATCCGGCGACCAAGGGTGATAGAGGTGCTGACACAGTAGTTGGAATGGTGGTCGTTGTCGGAGCCTTCGTCCTCTTTTGTGACTTTAAGTTTCGGCGATCCGTCAACTTCGCAAGTTGCGCGAAATTATCTTCGGCCACATTTGAGAACTCTTAACCATACCATCACACGATTTTACTGTTGAGGGGTGGGACAGATGTAAGGCACGTTTGCTGAAACGCCAGATGATGAATCGCTTGAGCAGAAGATGATTAAGATTTAGTCGAACGTGTCAATGATGGGAACGAAAAGAGGAGAATGCATTCGGTTTCTTTCTAATCTTTAGAACTCTTAGGGTCGAGGGCATCGCGGAGGCCATCGCCGAGGAAATTTAAGCTAAAAAGGGTCAGGGCGAAGATAATAGCGGGGTAAACAAGTAGACCGGGATCACTGGCCATACGGTCAGCACCCTCCTTAATTAAGGAGCCCCAACTGGCATCGGGTGGTTGGACGCCGAGTCCAAGGAAAGAGAGGATCGCCTCAAGTCTCATCACCGCAGGAACTGTCAGGGTTGTGTAGACGATAACCGGGCCAATCGTGTTGGGGATGAGGTGACGAAATATGATGCGCCACTGGGAAAGACCCAGGCTCCTAGCCGCTTCGACGAATTCCTGATTCTTCAATGAAATGACCTGTCCGCGCACGATTCGGGCCATAGTGAGCCATTCGACGGCGCCGATACAGACAAACAATAGCCAGAGATTGTTGCCGAAGTAGGTCGTGAGAATGATCACGATGATCATGAAGGGCAGCGCGTAGAGGATATCCACGATACGCATCATGGCGGCGTCAACCTTGCCTCCAATGTAGCCTGACAGGGCTCCATAAGCTACCCCGATAGTGAGGGAGACCGCGGTGGCGAGGAAGCCAACTGCCAGTGAAACGCGCCCACCGTAGAGAATACGTGAGAAGATATCACGGCCAAGGTGGTCGCTACCAAATAAGTAATAGACTTCAATGCCATCGACCGAGGTGGCCGTCGAAAAAGCAGGCGCCGATTGTAACTCTGGGAAAGTTACATTGGGGTCGGGAACGAATGAAAAAATTGGTAGCAGAAAACAGATCACGACCACGGTGACAAAAAACCACAGACTCGTCATGGCGAGTCGATTCTTACGCAGGCGCAACCAAGAATCGCGGCCGAGAGAAGATCCCTTCTCAATTGCTTCCGATTCGCGTTGATGGATTCCTGAAATCATAAATGGGTTTAGTTCCCGGTCTTGGTCCGTGGGTCGAGCCACGCCTGGAGGACGTCGACGAGGAAATTCATAATGAGAATAAGAATAGCGAATACAGTCACCGTTCCGTTGATAAGCGTGTAATCGCGGTTGGAGGCTGCCTTAATGAAATGCTGGCCGAGGCCGGGAATTCCAAAGACGGTTTCCACGACAAAGGAACCACCAATCAGTCCAGCAAGGGCAGGCCCCAGATAAGCAACCACCGGAGTGATGCCTCCTCGGAACGCATGTTTAAAAAGGATTTTGCTGGGAGTGAGCCCCTTGGCGCGTGCGGTACGGACAAAATCCTGACTTAATACGTCGAGCATACTGCCACGGGTGAGCCGGGCGATGTAGGCCGAGTAGTAAAGACCAAGGGTCACGGCTCCGAGAAACCAAGCTGTGCTGCCTTCCCACCCTGCGACGTCGAACCAGCCCAGCTTTAGAGCAAATATTTCTCCGAGGATAGGGGCAATGACGAAAGTGGGTAAACAGATACCAATCATGGCAACGGTCATGAGTCCGTAGTCGACTGGTGTGTTTCGGTTTGCTGCAGCAAAGACGCCAATAGGCACGCCGATGACGAGAGCAATCAAGAGACCAACAAACCCGAGGATGAAAGATACGGGGAGCCCTTCAGAAATAACTTCGTTGACGGTAAAGCCCTTATTGCCCAGTGAGGGACCGAGATCACCTTGAATTAACTGGCCAAGATAAAGTCCATATTGGACGACGAGCGGCTTATCAAATCCGTATTTCTTATTCATTTGCTCAAGCAAATGCTCGGGCACGGCCTTTTCATCGAGGAATGGTCCGCCTGGAGCGAGTCGAGCGAGAAAGAACGTCAGCGTAATGATGCAGAGCAGGGCAAAGAACGACTGCAGTAAACGCAATAAGACGAAGCGAACTGATTCCATCAGGGCCTCACTTCCTCCTTATCCTCTTCTGAAACGAGGTCGATGTATTTGTATGGATGGTTATCCAGCAGAAGCGGATGCCAGTTTTTCACGTCGGGATGAATCAAATAGGTCCGCGTGTACCAGTATATGGGTAGAATAGGTAGGTCATTGAGGAGGATTCGCTCGGCCTCTTTGAGTGTTGCGTAGCGCTGCGCTGGATCGCTAATTAAGCCGCTTTCTTCCATAAGGCGGTCAAATTCAGCATTGGACCATCCGGTGTTGTTGTTAGAATCACCGGATACCCACATGCTCAGGAAGGTGTTCGGGTCGACATAATCTCCGATCCAGCCGGCTCGTGAGACTTCGTAGTTGGTGTCGTGAACGGTCTGCTGAAAGACTTTCCATTCCTGGTTTTCGATTTTCACTTTCTCGATACCAAGGTGCTTTTTCCACATGTCCTGAATCGCGACGGCGATGGATTTGTGAGCTTCGGAGGTGTTGATAATGACAGTGAATTCCGGGACATCGGATCCGCTCTCGTATCCGGCTTCCTTGAGATGAAGACGGGCTTTCTCGGGATCAAAGGCGATGATTTTGGGGGGATCGTATCCTGCCTTTGAAGGTGGTGTGAATCCATAGGCCGGTTGTTGACCGCCACGGGTGACAAACTCCACGATGGTTTCCTGATCAATGGCATAGGCCAGAGCCCTGCGGAAGCTCACGTTGTCGGTGGGCGCTTGGTCTACGTTACAGCGATAGAAATAGGATCCTGCGTAGGTTTCAGTGCGCAGCCTTGGGTCGCTGGCTTCCTTGTACTTTGCGATTAAATTCTCTGGGAGAACGTAGGTGTAATGAAGTAGGCCGTTACGGAAAGCTTTTTCCTCGGTGAAGACGTTGTCGATTGGCTTGAAATCGATGCCGTTTGGCTTAACATTGGCACCGTCCCAGTAATTGGGATTGCGACGCACTTTTACGTAAGCGTTGATGCGCCAAGCCGTGAGTATGAAGGCTCCGTTGCTGACATGGTTTCCTGGCTTCTGCCACTCGGTGTAGGGGTCGGTGATATTTCCGAACTTCTCAATGGTGGGTCCGTGAACCGGCAGCCATGTGGTGTGTTTAACGACGTCAGGAAAATAGGGAGTGGGTCCTTTCAGTTTGCAGATGAGTGTGAAGTCTCCTTCCGCTTTCACGCCGACTTTGCTGAAGTCTTTAATTTCACCTTTGTTGAATTCTTCCGCGTTCTTGAGAAAATAAAGCATCGAGGAATACGGGGCGGCCATTTCGGGATGCAGGATGCGATTGTAGGAATAGATAAAGTCATGGGCCGTCACAGGATCCCCGTTTGACCACTTAGCATTCTTCCTGAGGTAGAAAGTCCATTCGGAAAAATCTTCGTTAGCCTCCCAGCGTTCTGCGACGCCGGGTTCGTGAAGCATGTCGTTGGTGGGATGATAGGCGACGAGACCCTCGAAGAGGGCCCGGAGAATGTTGGAATCCCCCACAGAAGACACGATGTGAGGGTCGAGGGCTTTTGGTTCCGCTCCGTTACCCATGATTAGGATTTTCTCGCGGGTTGCGATTTCGACCTTGGATTCTCTGCTACATCCGCTCGCAATGACGAGTAGCGCAAAGCCGAGAATAGGTCCTAACCGAGTCAGGTGCTGGAGGTAACCCTGCGGGGTCCTGTCCTTCCGTTGGCGAATCATGCAGCACGGTAGTGTTTGCCAGAGCGTCCTTTCTTGCAATGTAGAAATGAGCGCGAAATCGGGAAATTGGATTCGGGAGGTTGAGGACTTTAAATGGGAATTAATTTGGAGTTCTGAGAGTGTTGACTCCGATCTGTTCCTTTTAAGCGTATTGCCACTGCCCGCGAAGAATTGGCATTACGGAAACCTCGCTGACAATCAAAGTGAAGATCACAAGATAGAACTGGGAAGGCTCTTTTCAGGAGAAAATTAGTTTTCGCCTCGGACTGGGATGGTGACCCCGGTCCGACCCTCTCCGCCGATAAAAGTGATGCTTTCCTGAATTGCTACGGCTTGGCCGGCGGTGATGAGAACCGCTTCCGCGTATTCCCTAAGCTTGGTCCAAACAGTACGTGGCACCCAGACGAGGTCCCCGCCTTCAAGCAATAAGTCCGGTTCATTCCCTTGCATCACGGCATCTATATTGACGACGGCCACTTTCGGGTCGCGGATGCCTCCCCGAAGGATGAGAGCCTTAGACTTTACCGCATTGCTGTCGAACCCTCCGGCGGCGGCTACAGCAGTTCGCAGAGTAACTCCTTCCTCAAAGAAAACAGGCCCTGGGGTAACGACCTCGCCAAGGACGTAGATCGAGCGGGCTGCAAGTGAAGGAATGAAGAGGTAGTCTCCGGGCTGAATGTAAACGTTTTGTGACATGTCTCCCTCCCGGATAAGCGCGTCAAAGTTAACCGGGATGAGGTGGCTGTTGCGGATCAGGATAGAGCGCTTGAGATCTGCGGCTTCCGAGTTCCTAGCTTCGTTATTTTCGTCGAATGAAGGAAGACCTCCCCCTTGAGAAATCGCATCGATCACGGTCGTAGGCTTTTGGATGGGGTAGGCACCGGGACTATTGATTTGTCCGAGCAGCCAGAATCGCTGGCTGTCGGCATTTGCGACATTTACGCTCACAACGGGTCCAACATATTCGTCTTTTAGTTGCGTGGCGAGGGCGGCGGAAATTTCTCTGGTGGACATGCCCTTCACGTTGATGCCATCCGCGACATCATAGTAGAGCATTCCGTCCGGCATCACCTTAGTAACCCGACGGGTGTCTAAGTTTTCAGCCACCTCGATATCCAGTTTATCTCCTGGTCCGACTCGATAAGGGCCAGAGGGAGCGCGCAGGCAGGCGGGATCAATCGCGCGGTGATAATGCAGTTGCTTGAAGTGAGGTTCAGCGGGAATTTGGGTCAATTTATCCTCCGCTGAGGGAGCTTCTTCTGCCGAGTCACTCTCCTCTATAAAAGAACCGCGGGCCTCGAACTCGCGATCAGCAGGCCAAGTCTGAACGCAACTTGTCGTGCCAACAGCGAACGCCAGCAGCGCACCGAGTTGGGGAAGAAGCGAAAGACAAATCTTCATGGGTAAGGAGGGTGGCGTAAATTAGTTAGCTAACGGCACTAAGTTGCTTACGATGCTTTCGGTAGTGACCGTCTGCAGGAAGGCAAAAATGGCACTGTCGAGCACTCGTTCGGCCAATTCGAAGGGGCGTTCGGCTATAAATACGATATCCTTGTTTTGGAGTGGAATGTCGCGCGAGCGTCCGGAAAGAATGTCTTTTATGTTAACGGTGTGAGTCTCGGGTTCATGAATGCTGCCTCGAATGATGAGCACTTTGATACGGTAAGCATGGTGAGTGAATCCACCAGCTTCCGAGATGGCTTGGGCCAATGTAAGTCGAACCGGTAATTTCAAGCGACCAGGGCGGCTCACTGCACCCAAAACGTAGATCTCGTTTTTAAGTTTAGAAGCGACGAAGATATAGTCGTTAGGTTCGAGGTAGGCGTTTTGAGTGAGGTCACCGCGGTAGTAAAGTCGTGCGAGATCGACATCAAGCTTACGTCCGTTTCGGGCGACAAAGGACCGCTCAAAGTCAGCTAGCTCGAAAGCAGAGCCAGGGACAGTATTGGTCTCAATACCTTGAGCGAGAGAGATGGCCTCAAGGATCGAGATGGGGCGGTCCAGAACGTAGCTTCCGGGACGACGCACCCGGCCAATAATGGAGAATTCTTTACTTGCTACATCGGTCGGCGTGATAATGACCCTTAGGTTATTATGGTAGGTAGAAAGCTCCTCTTCGATGCGGTCGCGAAGTTCATCCGGAGTAAGGCCATTAGCCTGGACGGCGACGGCCTGAAGAAAGCTGACGGCGCCGTCCGGAGCTATGCGAACGTTTTCGCGGCTCAAGTCTGGTCGGAGAAAGACGGAGAAATTAAGTGTGTCACCGGGACCGAGAGTATAGCGCGTTTGCCATGCTGGGATCTTTTTCGGTAATGTGTGCGGGTGCAGGGGTTTTTGGGAAGGGGTGGGATGCGGAAGCGGGGATGCGGAAGGGTGATCAATGGGGGAAAGCTCTTCCCAATAATCAGCCGGTGAGAGAATTTGAGTTTTGCTCCGCAGACGCTGGTCCTGAGCCTGGGCCAGCAGACTGAGGCACAGGAACACAGCGATCAGAAGAGATGATGAAATGCGGTGCATAAGGCGATGTTACACCTATCTAAATTATCAGGTAAAATTTATTATAAAAATCATAATAAGCAACCTCATTGACTCTAAAGTTTTTTAGGGTGTCGCGATCTTTTCAAGGGCCCTGAGCTTGAAAGAAAAAAACCTCGTCGGCATCGAAATCAAAAATTTCTTTATAAAATAAACACTGGTGGCTTGAAATATGCTAGCGTCGGACGATTCCCTCCGTAAGACGGGTCACTTAGCATGGCCGATCAGCGATTTGACCAAACACAGTCGCTGCATCAGCAGCAGACTATTGCACCTCAGATGCAACAAAGTTTGCAGCTGTTGCAGACTCCTACCTTGGAGCTGCGCCACCTCGTGCAAAAGGAGATGGTAGAAAATCCCACTTTGGAGGAGGAATCGAACGAAATTTCGATCGAGGAAGCGTCTACGCCCTCTGAAGACGATGATTTCGAAAAAGAATTCGCGCAGCTTTCGCAGTTGGATGAGGAGTGGCGCGAATACATGGCTCAGTCCCGTATGTCGGCACCACGCAGGGATGACGCCGATGAGAAGCATCAGTTTGTGATGGACTCTATCGTTGAGCCGATCACGCTCCAAGAGCACCTCTTGAATCAGCTGAGCACCTCGGACTTCGGTGGCGAGAGCCGTGAGTTGGCAGCTACGCTGATTGGAAACATCGACGATAATGGATTTCTCCAGATGGATCTCGAGGATATGAGCCTTGATATGGGAATTTCCTATGATGATCTCATCAAATCTCGTGATTTAATCCAGACTTTTGATCCTGTCGGAGTCGGCGCCCTGGATTTAAGGGAATGCCTCTTAATTCAGTTGGAGCGACTGGGGAAACACCATAGCCTCGAATACCAAGTGGTAGATCATCATCTCGATGAGTTGGCAAGAAAGCGCTACCCCCAGATAGCAAAGAGGCTGAGTGTGGCGCCAGAGCAAATTACAAAAGCAGCGGAGTTGATCGCGATGCTTGATCCGCGCCCCGGAAGTAAGTTTGGCGGAGACACCAATACTTACGTCAATCCCGACGTGACCGTTGAGCGAATCGGAGGGGAGTGGGTCGTAACTATGAATAATGATCAGGTCCCGCGACTTCGCATCAGCAATGCCTACAAGGATCTCATGGCGAGCGGAGACGGGCGTGAGGCGCGGTCATATATTCGCGATAAGATCCGCGCCGGAAAATTTTTAATTAAGAGTATCCATCAGCGCCAGCAGACGATTCAGTCAATTGCCTCGGAAATAGTGAAGCGGCAGCAGGCGTTTCTTGAGTATGGCCCTTCTAAGCTCAAGCCAATGAACATGGCGCAGGTTGCCGATGAAGTTAACGTTCACGAGACAACCGTTAGTCGTGCGGTTTCGGGCAAATATATGGCGACGCCTCATGGTGTTTTCGAGATGAAGTATTTTTTTACTTCTGGCTACGAGACCGAGGGTGGTGAGTCGATGAGCAATACCAGTGTAAAGCAGTCAATGGCTGAATTGATTGGTAATGAGGATGTTAAGAAGCCCTTTAGCGATCAGAGGATCGTGGAAGAACTCGGAAAGAGGGGCATTAAGATCGCTAGGCGGACTGTGGCTAAATATCGTGAAGAGTTGAACATCCTCCCCAGTCATATGCGCCGGAGTTACTGACACTGATTATTTGCTAAATATCCGAAAGCGTCGCTGGCGCAATTGTTGGAGGTTCTTCTATTGAAAAAGTGTGGCAGCTTTGGCAGGTTCCGGCCCATGAAATACCCGATTGTTTTTCTTTGTTTCGCCTTTGGCCTCAGCTCGCTTGTTCAGGCCGATGATTGGCCAAACTTCCAGGGTCCAACTCGAAACGGCATTTCGAAGGAAATTGGGCTTAAACTTTCGGGCTGGGATCGAAGTCCCCCTTCTGTTCTCTGGAAAAAGGAGCTAAATGAAGGTTTTGGAGGTGCAGCAATCTCCAGAAATGAAGTCTTCCTTGTGGATCGTGACCTTGGAGAGCGTGATCACGTCCTCTGTCTTTCGCTGGAAGATGGTTCTGAAAAGTGGCGCTTCACCTTTGATTATGCGGGTAAACTCTCCTTTCACGGCAGTCGCGGCACTCCACTGGTCGAGGATGATGCAGTTTACTACGTTAGTGGCTTTGGCCAGGTCTTTCGTATCAATCGAGAGACACATCGAGAGGACTGGATGGTTTCGATCCAAGATGATTACGGTTCGCCTCCTCCGAAGTGGGGTTGGGCTCAAAGCCCGGTGGCAGTTGGTAATGTCATCATCGTTCCTGCCATGAGTGAAAAGGTGGGCTTGATAGGACTTGATAAAGAGTCTGGTCGAGAGCTCTGGAGAACGGATGGATTTGGAGACTCGCACTCCACTCCTACCGTGTTGAGTCTCCACGGTGTCGAGCAGGTTGTTTTCGTATCAACTCTGCGTGATGGAGACGATGGAACAGGCACGACCATCAGCGTCCTCCCGGAGACGGGTGAAGTTCTCTGGAATACCGACGTTTACTTCAATAAGATCCCTATCCCTTTCGCGACCAAGGTGACCGAAGAGTTGGTCTTCCTCACGGGTGGCTACGATTGCGGGAGTTGCATGCTCAAGGTTAGAAATGATGGCGGTGACTGGAACGTTGAGAAGGTGTTCGACATGATCCAAGGCACTCAGATTCACCCTCCTTTTTTGATTGGAGACCACATCTTCTTTCTTGCTAATGAAAATTCTAATCACAAAGGCGAAGCGCGCAAAAAGGGTGGACTTATGTGTATGGATTTTGACGGCAACATTGCCTGGCATACCGGAGATGATCCCTTCATGGGCCGTGGGAATATGATTCTCGTCGATGGTCATCTCCTCATTCAGGACGGTGAAGTTGGCTATTTACGTTCCGTGAAACCGTCTCCAGAAGGCTACGAAGAGGTGGCGTTGTACGACGTCTTTGGCAAGAAGGCGGAGGTGGATGAACAAATTGCCAAGCAGGAAGGGCGCGCTGTGATTAAGATGCCTGACTTCAAATACTGGAGTCCGATGGCCCTAAGCAATGGGCGTATCATCATGCGTGGTCAGGACCACCTCAAATGTCTTGACCTGCGCTAATTCGGTTTTTGGTGTCGAGCTGACTCCATCGCTTTTAATCGATTAGTCGTAAGACTCACCGGGGGTTTTCCCTCATATTTCGATCGGTAATTTATCAGAGACTTAGCAGTTTTGCCGCCTGTGACTCAAGATTGACGCTATTGCCGGATAAAACTGCAAACGGTGCTCTGCGTAGGAGGTTGCGCTGCGCGGGTAGGCCTCCTCGAGGCGATCGCATTCTTGGTGAGGTTGGGTTTTCGGTCCGTGTGTTATTGTGCTAGGGCCGCAGAGAAGTTTAAGAGGCGACTATCCCCAAGGGAACGGTATAGAAAAATCTAAGGCGGCTTATATTTTCAATGAGTTGAACTCCTATGCCATCTTGGTGACTCGATTTTGCATCGCGATAAAGTCCATGGCAAACTTTGACGGTAACTTGAGTCGCACTTGATCATGCATCTGATACGGCAGAGATTTTAGTGACAGATAGCTTGCGAACAGTGGAGGCATTTAAAGGCCAAGTTGCTGTGTTTTAGGAGAGAGGTTTTCTTAAATTTGGGACGGCGAGGGAAGGTGGCTGAGTGCCCGAAGTGTCTCAACACGGGTGAGTTTTCGCGCGGTAGGGCAAATATGTTGAGATTGCCCGTTTTTAGTTGAGAAGCAATTCGAGAGGCTGGGCTTTCGATTCACAGCGGTGGAGCGATGGATTTGGCTACGCAGGCGACTGAAGGATCCTTGTCATGGGAATAAATTTGTTCTCACGGTAAAATGCGATGCCTCAAAATTGGACTTCTGTCCGTAATAGCATAGACGTTTGCAGAAGGAATGTATGATTACTGAAGAACTCATCCGCGAAAAACTCAGTGAGGTGGCTTATCCGGGCTTCACCCGAGACATCGTTTCTTTTGGACTTGTTAAGGAGGTAGCAGTAAGCGGCGCTGACGTGGCGGTCCAGATCAGACTTGCGACTCGCGACCCTAATATTCCCCGGGGGATCCACGAGGGGATCGAGGCTGCCCTTAATTCGATCGGTGGGATTGGTAAGATTTCGATCGATTTTGATATCCAAAATCCGCCGGAGCCTGTCACTGGCGGCGATCCTTCCCTTGGCCAATCGAGTATTCCCGGAGTAAAGAAAATCATCGCTGTAGCCAGCGGGAAAGGAGGGGTGGGCAAGTCGACTGTTTCCACCAATCTTGCCATTGCCCTCTCTAAAACGGGCGCCAAAGTTGGACTCTGCGACTGCGATCTCTACGGTCCCTCAATCGCCTTGATGTTAGGGGCCGTCGACGAGCAACCGATGGCTACGGAGCAAAACGAGATTATTCCGATCGAAGCTCACGGTATCAAGGCGATCTCGATGGGCTTTCTTCTCGGTGATGATTCACCGGTAATTGTGAGGGGCCCACTCGCCACCCGTTACACTCAGCAGTTTCTTCGGCAGTGTCTGTGGGGTGAACTCGATTACCTCATTCTTGACCTGCCTCCCGGAACTGGAGATATCCAGCTGACCGTTTCGCAAACGGTGGCTGTGGACGCGGCCGTTATCGTGACAACTCCGCAAGAAGTGGCTCTGATCGACGCTCGGAAGGCAGCCAGCATGTTTGCCAAGGTCAATGTCCCCATTGCTGGTATCGTGGAAAATATGGCATGGTTTCAATGTGACATGGGTAAGCGTTATTACATCTTCGGAGAAGGGGGGGGCAGCAAGGAAGCGGATCGACTGGGCGTTCCTCTGCTCGGCCAAATCCCTCTTGATCCTCCGACTCGGAAGCATGCCGATGAAGGTCAACCCGTTGCCACTCTGGATGCTTCAGACAATTCGGTTTCGGCTGCCTTCGCAGACCTAGCCAGCTCGTTGTCGAAACTTGTTGGTTGATGGAACGTTTTTTAATTTTCGCGTGATGTATGGCCCATACCCCTCGAAAGCGAGGGAAAAAGTGGCAAGAAGGCGTTAGACCATCCCTCGATGAGTTCCTAACAAGGGAAAAAGTAGGGAGGGGTCTTATTCCGCTCAGGCAACTCATACCAATCGAGGCAACGGTTGAAGGCAAGGTTGTTGAGATTGGAAGTATTTCTTAGCGAGACGGCGTGAGTGAATAGTGGTTTTGATCGAAGTGCACTGGGAAACCGAGCGTGTATTTCCCCTTCCAGGCTGTCTCAAGAAGCAGTCGCGTTTTTGCGCGAAAAAGTAGTTTGCAGCTTGTTGATAATGCGACTTAATATCAACTTCACCATAGCGAGCGTTTAAGTGTTGATGTCTTGATTTCACCGCCTGGTAGAATCACACTTATTCGTAATGAAAGGTAACCCACAAGTCATCGAAGCCCTAAATGCCGGTCTAACAATTGAGCTGACCGCCATCAACCAATATTTTATCTGCTCAAAAATGTGCAAGGACTGGGGTCTGAATGATCTCGCCAAGCATTTTTACGACGAGTCTATCGAAGAAATGAAGCATTCCGAAGAGGTGATTGATCGTATCCTCTATCTCGACGGGGTGCCGCAGATAGCCCGCTACGATAAGATCCTCGTTGGTGAAACACCTGAGCAGCAGATTAAGGACAGCCTTTCCCTAGAGACGAAAGGTGTCGCTACCTACAATGAAGCGATCCAGCTTTGCATCGAAGTTAAAGATGCGGGCTCTCGCGACCTCATGGAACGCATGGTAGTCGAATCGGAGGAAAGCGTCGATTGGGCTGAGGTCCAGCTAGATCTTATCGATCGAGTTGGATTGGAACGATACCTGTCGCAGAAGATGGGAAATGGTGGCGGTTAAAGCCGCCCGACTTCTGAATGAAAAAAGATTCTGTCACACTCAAACCGACATGTCGCTTCGCCACCACCACCGGTAAGGGTGAGCATCTGTGTCATTGTGCAAAAGTTTCAGAATCCACAGTCTATGAGGTCATCAGCAAGGGGGGCGTAAAGTCCGTTGAAGCGATCATCCGTCAAACTGGTGCTGGTTCTGGATGTGGCGCTTGCCATTGCCGGATTAACCGTCTCCTGCAGGGGCTTCCCGCTAAGTGCGGTGGCAGTTTTGAATACTGCCACGGTTGTGGCGCTATCGCTGCTATCTGTTCGTGTGGCTCAAGTGAGGCCGATGCTAAGAAGTCTGCTACTTACGCTGCCTAGCTGCCGATTTTACTGCGGAGTATCAGGTTTGGAGGAGAATCGAGACTGCTGTAATTTTTGAAAGGGCCACTCCATGAGGTGTTATGAAAGGCTGGCGAGAGTATCACTCGTTTGAGTATCGAGTGTTTCCAGATGATGCTAACCACCCATAAACGCAAGAAACGGTTCCACGATTTTGATGCCTTGCGTGGTTACGCGATGCTGCTTGGTATCGTCTTGCACGGATTGATGTCATTCATGGTGATCCCCTTCTGGGCGGCCCAAGATCGCTTCCAGAATACTGAGTTCATCGGGGTGATTTCCATGTTTATTCATGGGTTTCGATTACCTCTGTTTTTCCTCATCAGTGGATTCTTCACAACCATGTTATGGCGAAGGCGGGGACTAAGGGGTCTCTGCAAACAGCGGGTCATCCGTATTCTCATCCCTCTAGTGGTTGGGACGATTGTCACCTGGGCATTCATGTTGCCATTGAGTATCTGGGGGAATGCCAAGAAGGAAAGAGTGTCAGACTTACGAATATCTACCGGGGCTGAAGTAAAGAATTCCGAATCACGTGACGGATATGCCCGCATCCACGAAGAAGTGCGAGCGGAGGATGCCCAAGGGGTTTTAAGTCTGATTGCTGAAGGAGCTGATTTAGAGGCGAAGGACGCAGGGTTTCAGTTGACCGCTTTGAGTTGGGCGGTGATTAAGGGGAACTCGGAATTGACCGAGATTTTGATTCGCGCCGGGGCCGACGTCAACGCCAGAGATGGTGAAGGTAATGTTCCGCTCCACGCCTCCTCCTTTTTTGGACGAGCCAAGGAAGCGGAGTTGCTACTTGCTGCCGGAGCCGACGTCAATGCAAGAAACAATGACCGAGAGACCCCGCTTGATGCTCAACGTCACGGGATGGAAACAGTGAATTGGATCAGTGATATGTTAGGGGTTGAGGTCCGTAGAGCGGAACTTTACAGGGGTCGCAAGAATGTAGAGGCGCTACTCATCGCAAACGGAGGAGAGAAAGGAATTCAAAATGTAAAGACGCAGCAGATAATTGATCTGTGGGAATATGCCGCGCAGGTCCCTTTGTTTGTACACCTTTGGTTTCTTTACTATCTTTGTTGGCTCGTTCTCATGTTCGGGGCGGCGGCTTTAATTCGCAGGTGGATTCGATTCCCTTTACCTAGTTGGATTAAGAATTCTCCGGGGTGCTGGTTCTGGGTATTGCCGGGAACTCTTTTCTTTCAGTTGCTTATGAAAGAGGGCGTTGGGGCAGACACCGCCCCCGGTATCTTGCCGTGGCCACCTAAGTTATTCTATTATGCCGTTTTCTTTGGCTTTGGGGCTCTTTGCTATGGGAATGCTAAGTTCGAGGCAACCGCAGGTAGGCTCTGGATCTTATGGGCGATTCTCGCGATACCTGCGTTTGTGATCGCATCGATGTGGCTAGGCCGGGGCATTGAAAGGTGGGGTTGGGAACATTGGGTCGGGAGTTTCGCTGCTTCCATTTTTACATGGCTGATGATTTACGCTCACCTGGGTTTCTTTCGTCGCTTTTTCAGTGGCGAAAGCCGTTGGGTTCGCTACCTCTCTGATTCCGCCTATTGGCTCTACTTAGCTCATTTGCCATTAGTTCTCGCGCTGCAAATCTGGGTCAGTGATTGGGATTGGCCTATAGTAGCGAAGTTCACGTTGGTTTGCGCCGCTACGACTGTTATTCTGCTCGTTGCCTACGAGTTTCTGATCCGATATTCTTTTATCGGCGCGGTGCTAAACGGCCGAAAGAAGCGAGGGAAAGATCAGACGTATTGAAATGAAAAGGGCCTTTTAGTCCGGGAAACGTGATGATGAATCGGAAGCTATGAATTTCGATTATCACCAAAGCCCCCACCAATGCGTTCCGAGAATAAACAGGCCAAGACATAGATTGGATACGGCATGCATGAGAACTGCGGCCCAAAGGTTGCCGGTTTTGAGAGTGACCCAACCGGTCAGGGTTCCATAGACCAACGCGACGGCAAAGTCTGGGCCGAGATGAGCTAAGCCAAAAGCGACTGAAGTCAGCAAGAGTGCCTTGGTCGTGCTTTGGTTGATCGGCCGACTTTTCCAGTCGCCATCGGGATCGCTTAGCAGTGGCATGAGGAAACCACGCCAGAAGATTTCTTCGACTAGAGAAACGGCAATGACGAGACGAAGAAAGCGGAAGAAGAGGATCGCGCCGAAGAGCAGGGGAGAGGTGTTATCTCCGAATTGATACGGATTGAATCCATCGAGCCGAGTTCGGAAGCCCAACCATTTGAGCCAGTGGATTGGTCCATTCTCACCTAAACCAGTTTGCGCATGAATCCAAGGAGGTAGCAGCCAGATGGCGATGCCAACCATACCCATCAGGACAGCAAGTCCGCTTCCCTCCCACGAGAACCTGGGATAGTGTTTGCGCCAGAATGTGAGAAGACCAAGGCAAAGGATAGCCTGAAGAGGGTAGCCCCAGTGTTCCGGATATTTCAGCCACCAGGCAGCGGATGGATCGTCGCTCCCGATTTGCTGGATAATGGTCAGGGAAACAAGAAAAGCCACGAAGGGCCCAATGTATGCGGCCGCTGTCGTTTGATGCCAGATAGGTTTGATCGACGTGTCGGTATCGGGAGTCATTGATAGGAAGCCGTGATAAAACAGAGTGTCCGTGACTTAGCCGAATGACAACCCCGAAGGACAAGCGAATCCGGCGTCGATACGTTGTGAAGTGTCTTGAATAGACAGCGGAATCCTCTTAAACACTGGTCTCATGAGATACTCAGGTTGGTTTTTCCCCTTATTGGTCTCGGCCGCCTTTTTTACTCCTTCGTTTCACGCTGGAGAGAAAAAGTATGTGCGGGAGGAAGGCTCCGTTGAGTTCCAGAAAAAAGAGAGAGCCAAGGCGAAAGTGACAATCAATCCCGAGTTGCCGTCCGTGCTCATTATTGGGGATTCGATTTCGATTGGTTACACCCCTATCGTAAGAGCGGAGTTAGCCAGTAGAGCCAACGTGCTGCATAATCGTGGAAATGCTCAAGGAACTACATTTGGTCTCGCAAACCTGGAAGACTGGCTCTCTGAGGTAGAGTGGGCTCTGATCCACTTTAATTTCGGTCTGCATGATCTCAAAAGAGTTACTGAGGCAGGAACCTCGAATAATTCAAATGATCCCAATGATCCTTATCAGGCGGATCTCGCTACTTATACCGCCAACTTGCAGAAGATTGTGGCCCGGTTGGAGGAGACGAGCGCAAAGCTGATCTTTGCTACAACGACTCCGTTTCCCGCTGGGGTAAAGCCCTTTCGTTTGCCTGAGGATGCCAGTAACTATAACAAGGCGGCTCTCAAAATCATGAAGGCTAAAGGAATTGAGGTGAATGATCTTTACGCGCTGGTCGTGGATGATCTGGAGACGCTTCAGAAGCCTGTGAATGTTCACTTCCATAAGGAAGGATCAGAATTGATGGGAGAAGAGGTTGCGTCGAAAATCGAAGCAGCTCTCAAGCAGCAAAAAGGAAAGAACTGATGAGAATTTGGTTGGGTTACCTAATACTGCTTGTTTCCATAGGCGGTCTCTTCGCTAAAGACCGTCCTAACATCATGCTGATCATGGCAGATGACCAGGGCTATGGTGACGCAGGATTTACCGGGCATCCTTTCGTGCAAACGCCGGGTATGGATGCAATGGCAGAGAATAGCGTGGTGTTTGACCGTTTTTATGCTTCGGCACCGGTATGCTCGCCGACAAGGGCGAGCGTGATGACGGGTCGCCATCCGTTTCGAACGAATGTGCCGAACCACGGCCATTACATGCGGCCTGATGAAGTGACGGTCGCCGAGGCCCTCAGGGATTCCGGTTACGTGACGGGTCACTTTGGGAAATGGCATATTGGTTCAGTCCAGCCTGAAAGCCCTACGAATCCCGGTGGAGCGGGATTTGATGAGTGGTTTTCGGGGCTGAACTTCTTTGACCTCGATCCTTACCTGAGCCGAAACGGGCAGTATGAGAATCCGAAGGGGCAAGGTAGCGTTATAGCGATGGATGCCACGATTGAGTTCCTCCAGAAACACAAAGACGATGATAAGCCGATGTTCACCGTAACTTGGTTCCCGGCTCCTCACGGTCCGTTTGTCGAAGTCCCGGTCGAACTTTCCAGCGTTGACTCATTTTACAAAAATAAGAAGAGCCGGGGCTACTTCCTCGAGATAACCCTGATCGATCAGCAGATCATGCGACTGCGGGAGAGTCTTCGTGAAATGGGGATCGCTGACAATACGATCGTCTGGTACACGAGCGACAATGGAGGTCTTGTTGAAGAGACGTCGGGCGGGCGAAAGAAAAAAGGCAGCCTTTACGAAGGAGGCTTGAGGGTCCCTTCAATCGTCGAATGGCCGGCGAAGTTGGAGCCCAAGCACGTGTCATTGCCGGCGTCTTCGTCCGATATTTATCCCACCCTGTTGGCGATCACTGGGGCCGAGGTGAGGCATCAGCCTCTGCTCGACGGAGTGGATCTCTCGCCATGTCTCGACGGCAAAGACCAAGATCATCCTCCGATGGGATTCTGGCACGATCATACTCTAGGTCAGGCGACTCACAGTGATCGAATTATCAAAGCATTGATGGAAGCCCAGCAGGCGGGTGAATCGTCTCCGTTTCCGGAACGAATACTCAAGAACGTCGAGGAGTTTCCGACGTTTGAGCGCGGTTATTACAAGGGCCATGCGGCCTGGAATGAGTGGCCTTGGAAACTACACCGAATTCAGAGGGGCGATGAGTTGATCCTCGAACTTTATCATCTTGAGAATGATCCCATGGAAGAGAAAGACCTGTCTTTAACGGAGATTAAGCGGGTGGAGGCAATGCTAAAACGACTCGAGGATTGGCAAAGTTCGGTTTACGGTAGCTGGGAAGGCAATGACTATTCCGAGTGAGCCATGAGAGTCGACAGCCATCACCATTTTTGGAATTACGATCCGAGTGAGTATGGCTGGATAGGAGAGGGTATGGATGTCCTCAAGAAGGACTTCGGGCCGACAGGCCTTGCTTCCTGTGCTGAGGCAACGAAGATGGAAGGCTTTGTCTCGGTCCAGGCCAGGCAGAGCGTTGAAGAGACTAAATGGTTGTGCGGCTTTGCTGAGGAAAGCCCGCTTATCAAAGGTGTCGTGGGATGGGTGCCATTGGTTGATTCGGAGGTGAGCTCGATTCTTGATGCGGTGTCATCACCCTGGCTTAAAGGAATTCGCCATGCCGTTCAGGGGGAACCGGATCCCAACTTTATTCTCGGTAAGGAATTTAATCGGGGAATCGAAACGCTGGCAGCCTATGGACTGGTTTATGATATCTTGATTTTTGGTAAGCAGCTATCGCCCTCGATTCAGTTTGTCGATAAGCATCCTGATCTTCCGATGGTGTTGGATCATATCGCCAAGCCGGTGATTCATGAAGTGGCTTTCGATGAGCCGTGGGCGACTGGTTTTCGAGAGATCGCCAAGCGGGAGAATTTAGTGTGTAAATTTTCCGGTGTGGTCACCGAGGTGAGGGATAAAGCATGGTCAATTGATTTGATTAAGCCCTACTGGGAGGTTGCCCTCGAATCATTTGGGCCACAGCGCCTGCTGTTTGGGAGTGATTGGCCGGTCTGTCTGTTGAAGTCGGATTACGAACGATGGGTTGGAGCGGTAGAGGCCCTCGTTGGTGAACTGTCTCCAGACGAACAGGCTCACATTATGGGGCTGAACGCCAAACGAGTGTATGCATTGTGAGGAAAAACCATGCTGAAATATCAGTTAATTCATCCGAAGATTAACGAGGTGCTGGGGCGTGCCGGTCACGGTAGTAAGGTATTGATTGCCGACGGGAACTACCCGGCCTCCTCGGCTCTGGGGGCGAAGGCCGAGTTGGTGAGTTTGAATCTGTCCCCCGGAATCCCTACCTGCGCCCAGGTTCTTGCCGCTCTGGTGAGTGCCATTCCCATTGAGGCCGCTGACTTGATGATGTATCAGACCACGGGGCCCTATGCGTTGGCGGAGGAACCTTCTGTTTGGGAAGATTATCGGAAGGTTTGTCGCGATGCCTCTCTGGATCTCGATTTCGGAACGATCGAACGTTTTGCTTTCTATGAGGCGGCAGGTAAGCCCAATCAGGTCCTCACGATTCAGACAGGTGATCAGAGAAAGTTCGCCAATATTCTTCTCACGATTGGTGTGCGGGACATGGATTAAATATCAGACTTGGCTCTTCCATTATTGCCCAGGGTGTCCCATTATGTAACAGCTTCCGCATCGTTGCTGAGGTGACTGCTGCAAGCAGACTGTTGTTGTCATGCACGACCGTTACGAGAAAATTCCCGTTCAAGTTTATCCAGAAGCCGGTGAGGCCACCCGACGCGTGGCTGCTGAGATTGCTGATTTGATTCAATCACGAGAGGATGAAGGTCGTGGTGCGGTGTTGGGTCTGGCGACAGGTTCGACTCCCATTCCGGTTTATCGTGAATTGATTCGATTGCACCGAGAGGAAGGGCTTAGCTTTGCCAATGTCACGACCTTCAACCTCGATGAATACAGCGGACTCGATGCTAATCATCCGGAGAGCTACACCCGTTTCATGCAGGAGCAGCTTTTCGATCATGTCGATATTGAAGCCTCGTGCACTAATATACCCAATGCGACGGGAAGTTCCGCTGAAGAGAAGGAAAGGAGGTGTGCTGAGTATGAGCAGAAGATCTGTGAAGCAGGTGGGATTGATATCCAACTGCTGGGAATTGGTCGAAGTGGTCACATCGGATTCAATGAGCCTGGTTCACCGGTAACCTCAACCACCCGGGTCGTGACACTGGACCGAATTACCCGACTGGACGCATCCGCTGACTTCCAGGGTTTCCACAACGTGCCCCGAACCGCGGTTACGATGGGGGTAAGCACGATCCTTAAGGCCGAAAAAGTGTTTTTGTTAGCATGGGGTAAAGGTAAAGCAGATGTTGTTCGAATCGCGGTTGAAGAGCAGGAAAGTGAGGCGGTTACCGCCAGTTTCCTGCAACGTCACGACAATGCTGAATTCGTTCTCGACGAAGCGGCGGCCGGAGACCTCACCCGGATTCGCTATCCATGGTTGGTCGATTCGATTGTCTGGACGCCGAGAATGCAGCGGCAGGCGATTTCGTGGGCATCAGGAAAAACTGAAAAGCCTATTCTTAAATTGGTTGATGACGACTACAACGAGTCCGGTCTTGGCGAATTGATCGCTGAAGGGGAAAACTCCTACTCGCTGAATATCGCGACCTTTAACGATTACCAGAACACTGTCACCGGATGGCCTGGCGGGAAGCCGGGAGCGAACGATGAAACGCGTCCTGAGAAGTCAGATTCACACCCAAAGCGTGCGGTGATCTTTTCTGCCGAACCGCAGGATGCACTTGTCTCGATGGGAGCAACAATCAATCGACTGAAAGAGCAGGGGCATCTTGTGACTCTAGTGGCACTTACATCGGGCGATTTGAGGGTTAGAGATCAGGAGGCGCTCAAGTTGATTCGTTGTCTGCAGACGGTTGAGCAATCCAAGTCACTGGACTGGCAAATCCCACCGCGCTTGGGTGACCACGTTGGAAGCCTTGCCGACGGTGATGCTGAAGCGGCTCTCAATCCCGATGTTAGACATCTGAAATCCATAATCTTACGCGCTGAGGTTGTGGACAGTGCTGCGGCACTAGGCATCAGCGAATCATCGCTAAAGTTTCTTGGTTTGCCCTTTTACGATTTGGGACGCTTTCGTCAGTTTCATGTCACCGAGGATGATCACGAGCAGGTTGCTTCGGTGTTGGAGGAGTTGAATCCTAATCTCGTTTTTTTAGCTGGCTCAGTTGCGGACCCAATGAGTCCCCAAGGGATTGCTTTCCAGCTCGTAGCTAAAGCAATCATTTCTTTTCCGATCACAACCGATCATATTTGGACCTACCGCCATCGTGAGGAGATGCTTAAGCCTCACGAGATCGATATGGCGATCCCGATCAGTCCGGTACAGCATGAGCTGAAGGCCAACGCTCTCCAACGTCTCAGGGCAGTGGTGGACCTTCGTAACGAGGAAGCCCTCAAAGAAGACCGGGCGGTGGCAGGCGCTTACGATGAGCTTGGCCTAGCCGAATACGAAGCGATGGAAGTGTTTCACCGACTGGAGGTCGCAGAGCTATGGTGACTTTAACCGATCGTTGTTTGTCGAATCCTGGTGCCGACATTTTTGTGCCGGATGGAGTGTCGATCGAAGAAGCGCTAAAAAGGACGACACATTTAGCTGTCGGGGCGCATCACGATGATCTCGAAATAGCGGCCTACCCAGCAATTGAGCACTGCTTTGAAAATTGCGGTGCGTGGTTCGCAGGAGTTGTGGTGACCGATGGGCGAGGTAGCTCTAGAACTGGTCCCTACGAAAATTATTCCAATGAAGAAATTCGGGAGATTCGACGTCGCGAACAAATCCGTGCTGCGATGTTAGGCGACTATGGAATCGTGATTCAACTTGATTACCGGAGCAGTGAAATCAAAGGCGGAATTAATGAGTCGCTGGCAAGTGATTTAAAAAAGATCGCTGAAGCGGTCGAGGCTGGAGAAGTGATATCTCATCAGCCCCTCGATCGTCATCCTACCCACATCGCTGTGTTCTATCACGTGCTTGAGGCCTTGCGAAGACTTCCAGACAAGCAACAGCCGGACTCGTTTATCGGCGCTGAAGTATGGGGTAAGTTGGACTGGTTATCATCGACTCAGAAGATGACGCTCGACAGTGGACGGCGTGAGCATCTTGCCCAGGCCCTAATCGGAGTTTTTGACTCACAGATCGCAGGCGGTAAGCGTTATGATCTGGGAGAAATTGGGCACCGACATGCTAATGCGACGTATGGCGATTCGCATTCGATCGACAAATTCACTCAGGCGTCTCTGGCCCTAGACTTGTCAGCCTTGCTGAATGATCCCTCAGCTTCGGCCTGTGAGTTTGCGCTCGATGCGGTTGATCGGTTTCGTGGGGAAACCAAGCAACGGCTTATTGACTGGGAAAGCTGAGTTCAAAATACTATGGATAGAATACAACCCGTAAGAGTTCTCGTGGTCGGATGCGGCCACATGGGGAAGTCCCACGCTAAAGCTTATCAAAAACTCGAGGAATTTGAGATTGTTGGTGTCGTCAGTCGCACCAGTGCAAGTCGCGAGGCTATGTTTGAGGAGCTTGGAGAAAGGTGGCCCGGTTTTGACAGCTATGAGACAGCGCTCCAAGAGCTGAAGCCTGATGCGGTTTCGATCAATACTTTTCCTGACACTCATGCGGATTATGCGATAAAGGCGATGAAAGCTGGAGCGCACGTTTTCCTCGAAAAGCCGATCGCTGAATCGGTGGCGGAAGCAGAAGAAGTCGTTCGAGTTTCAAGAGAAACAGGACTTGCTCTCACGATTGGATATATCCTGCGGGTTCACCCATCATGGGTGGAGTTCGTGAATCAGGCTCAACAACTCGGAAAGCCACTAGTGATGAGGATGAATTTGAACCAGCAAAGTCACGGTGATAATTGGCAAACTCACAAAAATATCATGTCCTCGCTCGCCCCGATGGTCGATTGCGGCGTTCATTATGTCGATGTGATGTGTCAGATGACTAAATCCAAACCCATCCGGGTGAGTGCTATTCAGGCAAAGCTGTCAGACGAAGTGGGAGAGCGTTGCAACTACGGCCAGATGCAGATTACTTTTGAAGATGGATCGGTCGGTTGGTATGAAGCCGGTTGGGGGCCTATGATGAGCACAACGGCTTACTTTGTGAAGGACGTGGTCGGTCCGAAAGGCTGCGTCAGTATCGCGCCCAAGAAAAGCGATGGGAAAGAGAGTGATAGTGTGGATTCGCATACTCGAACCGAGAGCCTTCTCGTCCACCGAGGGGCGCTCGATGAGAACGGTTCGTTCGTCGAACCGGACCGCTACATTGATCTCGAAGATGAGCCAGGTCACGACGAACTGTGTTTGCGGGAGCAGGAACTCTTTCTTAAAGCGATTCGGGGTGAGGCTGATATGAACAGTCACGTAGAAGACGCTCTCAACAGCCTTCGGATCGTATTGGCGGCGCAGGAAGCAGCCGATCAGGGTAAAAATATTAAATTGTGAGTGTCGCTAATCACACCATTTCGCGCCAGCCGCTTTGGAGTAAAGTTGCCGAAGCCATTGAAGCCGATATCGCCGACGGGCATTGGTTGGGGAGTCTGCCCGGCGAGCATCAGTTGACGAATCACTATGGGGTGGGACGAAGATCGATTCGGTCGGCCCTCCAGCGATTGGAAGAGAGAGGCATCATCGGGAAAAGCCCGGGAAAACCTCGCCAGATTCTGACTGATAATCCAAGAGCGAGTTCTGTATCGGTAATACCGGACCACGTTTTGTTACTCAGCCCATATGCCGAAGAGCAGGGAATCACAAAATCACGAATTCTCTTTAACCGCACTTTCGAGGAATTGAGTAAGCGGGGCATTCAACTTGTTCCGCGACGGGTGGAGGTAAAGACGGCAAAGGCGCTGGATCGTAATCTGGGACAACTGAAGGAGCAGTTTCCCCGTTCTGTCTGGTTGTTGCATGATTGCTCCGGCGCGGTTCAGCGCTGGTGTCAAAATCGTGGAGAACGAGCCCTTGTTCTCGGAGTGAGCGATCCGGAGGTTTCATTTACTTCAGTGGATATGGACGCCGAGAAAGTGATTTCCCGAAGTGTCAGCCGGCTTGAGAAAGTGGGGCATGACCTTTCCAGGGTGATGATGTTGATGCGCCGTGAACCGGGGAAGTTGAACCAGACTGCTTGCGACTTGTTTGTTGAAGAACTTCGGCAGCGCACCTTCAAGGACACTTCCAGTTTAAAAAAGCGTATCCTACTTCACGACGAAGCGAACTTGATCGACCTACTGCGCGAGAGGCTCGGAAAAAAAGATCCTCCTACCGCGCTACTTTGCTGGCGTACGCACGATGCGATTCGAGTAGTGACTTTCCTTACTCACCAGGGAGTTTCAATACCAAAGAACCTTTCGGTCATTAGTTGTGGTAGTTCTCCGACGATGGCATTCATCCACCCATCGATCACTCGTTTTCTCAGTCCAACGCTTGATTACGAGCGATGTTTTCTCCATCAGTTAATTCAGCTATTAGAAGGGGACAACAGCAGTGGTCGGAACTATCGGTTTGTTCCTGAGTTCCTTGAGGGAGAGACGGTGACGAACCCTCAGATTGTTACTTAGCATTCTACCCGAAGCAGAGAAGATGCCGATCCCTTTGGCTCTGCAATGTCAAAGCGAAGTTCCTTTTCTGGATAACGATAGCTACCTTTTATTTTCAGGTAAGGTAACCCCAAGGGCCCCTTTATCAGGAAGTTGCTCGATACGAACTTGTACCTGTAGCCCGCTTTTCACTGCGCCTGAGTATACTCCAGTTACCGGAGCAACTTCCCGGTAGTCACGGCCTCTCGCAACGATAATGTATGTATCGTCGATAACTTTATTGTTAGTCGGGTCGAGGCCCACCCAGCCTGCCTCTCCAATGTAGACCTCCACCCACGCGTGAGAGGCTTCGGAGCCTCGCAAACTTTGATCGCGGGTCGCATCAAAAAAGTAACCACTCACGTAGCGGGCCGGAATGCCAATGGCACGACAAAAAGCCACCATAGCATGAGAAAAATCCTGACAGACACCTTCTTGTGTTTTGATTACCTCCGACGCATGTGTCGAAACGTTAGTAGCACCTGATCGATATTGGAAATTTTCGAAGATATACTCCATGATGCAATAACTTGTCTGGAAGACATCTTCTGAAAAACCCTGTATATCGAGCGCTTCCTTCCAAATTTCAGGCGTCCTCTCCACGTAGGTGCTGTCTTGAATGTAAGGGTAGCAGTCTTCGAGACTCTTGCACTTGCCTAGATGTCCATGATGAAACCCGAAGGGTAGATTTTCGAAGTCGATTTTATTCTTCGTGCGAATTGTTGCCCAGGTTTCGATGGTGAGGCGGCTGTGGGGTTCCGCTATTTCAAAGTGCCCCACCTTATTTCCGTTCATGTCGATGTAGTGCGTGAGGTGAGTTGCTGGCAGAACGGAGATAATGCTGGATTCGCAATTTTGGAAACTGTTGTCGCGAGGGCTCAAGCGCAATTCGTTAACGCTGTCAGTGACAGGTGCCGTGTAAAGATATTCTGTCCGATGATGTACGCGAAGACGCATCCTTGGTAGGGGTGGTGGGATCCTTCACTTACTGCTGCTGTTGCTGCCATTGCAACTGCCAGGTTTCTGGCCCGGCAATATTTTGTATTTCCGAAGGTAGCAGAACGTAGTTCTCAAATACTCGCTGACCGATATCGTTTATCTGACTCTGCAGATCGTCGATGTATTCATGAAGCCCGATATTTAGAACGTTATCTACCTTCGAATAGTTCATCTGTGCAAGGACGCTTCCCGTGAGGCGCTCCGCTTCATTAGCAAAGGACCCCCGAGGTACTCCTGAGATGTTGTGCAGCAGTTCGTCGACTTGACGAAGGCAGAACCGAATGGATCGCGGAAACGAATTCGAGAAGAGAAGAAATAAAGAGACGTTATTTAAAGTAACCTCGCCTCGGAACTCTGAGCGGAAAGCCGCAAATCCCGAACACGAACGCAGCACTGAGGTCAGCTTGCTTCGCCCCTGATCTGATTGATAGGTGAGCATGTCGAGAATCCTACTTGTCTTGTCTGCCCTTTCGAGGAACTTTCCAATCTGGATGAAATTCCAGCCCTCATCGTGAAGAATGGTGGCTTCGATCAGCCCCTCGTAGAGTAGGCAGAACTTTATGATTTCGCGATAAAGAGCGTCTGGTTCCTGGTGCCAAAGAGCCTCTGATCTGGCGGATTTCATGAAGAGGTGAGCGCTGTTTAGTTCCAGATACATTTCTTCTGAGATCTGGTCTCTTACCATGCGAGCGTTCTCCCGAGCGTGGGAGATGCACTGGCGGATGGAATCTGGGTTGCCCTGGGAAAATGTGATGAATCGACCGACATCTAGGCCTCTACCTTCGTTTTCACAGGCCCTCTCGTAGAGTTTTTCGGTGCAGGTGGCATACAGAGCTGGGCGCCACGCCTCGGAACTGTCTCCACCGGCTTCGAGAACGCTGTCGCTTTTTACATGAACAAGCCGTGCAAGGTTTTCCGCCCGCTCCACATAGCGGCTCAACCAATACAAGCTGTTTGCAACGCGAGATAACATCTTGGTAAGTTGGTCAGGATTTTAGAATCCAAGTATCTTTACTCCCGCCGCCTTGAGATGAGTTGACTACGAGTGAGCCTTTCTTAAGGGCCACGCGGGTGAGTCCGCCGGGAATGATCTCAATATCTTCACCGTAGAGAACGAATGGTCGAAGGTCGACGTGGCGCCCCTCGATACTATGGTTTTCGCAGATCGTTGGATGGCGGGAAAGAGAGACTACCGGCTGTCCGATGAAATTCCTTGGGTGTTCTTTGATCTTCCTGGCGAATTGTTCGCGTTCTTCTTTGGTGGACGAAGGCCCCATCAACATCCCGTAACCACCCGATTCATTAGCAGCCTTAATAACGAGAGACCCGAGATTCTCGAGGATAAACTTCAGGTCTTCTTCGCGCCAGCCCAGATAAGTCGTCACGTTTTTTAGGATAGGCTCTTGATCCAGATAATAGCGAATCATGTCGGGGACGTAGGCATAAGTGACTTTGTCGTCAGCCACGCCAGTGCCAATTGCGTTAGCAAGGGAAATATTGCCCCTCAGATAGCAGTCCATCAGGCCAGGAACACCCAGAAAGGTATCCTCGCGGAAAACTGTGGGATCAAGGAAGTCGTCATCGAGCCGGCGATAGATCACGTCGACTTGAACAAGTCCCTTGGTCGTTCGCATGTAAACATAGCCATCTGCTGTGATTAAGTCTCGTCCCTCAACGATTTCGATCCCCATTTTGTGGGCGAGAAGGGTGTGTTCAAAGTAAGCGCTGTTGTAAACGCCGGGCGTTAGAAGTACGCAGACTGGCGCCTGTCCAGGGCGTGGCGAGAGGTATTGAAGTGTTTTGAGGAGCAGGTCAGGGTAATTATCTACCGATCGGACTGCGCACTTATGGTAAAGCCCCGGGAAAGCTCGCTTCATGGCCTCACGATTTTCTAGCAGATAGGAAACTCCGGAAGGGCATCTTGCGTTGTCTTCAAGAACGAGGTAATCGCCGTTAGAGTCGCGGATCAGATCAGAGCCACAGATGTGAATATAAATGTCTTTGGGCACATCAAGGCCGACCATCTCCGGCCGGTAGTGAGCCGCCGTTTTGACAATGTTTTCCGGAATGATGCCATCTTTGATGATCTTTTCTTCGTGATAGATGTCGTTTAGGAAAAGATTGAGGGCAATAATCCGCTGAGTCAGTCCACGTTCGATCAGATGCCATTCGGCTTCAGGTATAATGCGCGGTATGAGGTCGAATGGAAAAATGCGTTCAGTGCCTTCCTCGTCACCATAAACGGTGAAGGTAATTCCCTGCTCTAGAAAACCCTGATTGACACGGTGTTGTTTTTTCTCGAGCTCCTCTAGAGAGAGGTCTTCGAAGCGAGCAACTAGATTGCGATAGTGGTTAAAAACGGAGCCATTAGCTCCGATAAACATTTCATCAAAGAAATCTTCTATTTGATAGTTTTGGAACATTTGCCTCCCGACGGACTACCCCTTGCTTAAAAGCAAGGGCCATGCCAATTGCCCCGACAAGGTTGCCTAGTAGAAGTAGCTGACGGATAAAACCATAGTAAGTGTCAGCAAAATACCATCCACGCCTGGGACTAATACCGTCCCGTTACTGCATGTTGATGAATAGGAATGAGCGGTTACGGGCGACTATCCTTTGAAACTGTTGAGATCTGCAAGAATCGGACGTCTACCCGCCAAATCAGGAAAGTAAGAGAATTATACAATTCAAAAACGGCCTATTTATGATTTCCAGTTGTAGCTACAGCTACAGCTACAG